>NZ_CP029008.1:1972500-2630000 GCF_024585165.1 Bradyrhizobium sp. WBOS07 | reverse complement strand
CAAGATGATCTCCGAATGCGCGATCTGCCTGCTGCGCGATGCGAGCGACGTTCCCGCCGGCTTCTGGACGCCTGGCGCAGCGATGCAGCATAAGCTGATCAAGCGGCTGGTCGATCACGCCGGGCTGAGGTTCGAGGTGGAAGGCTAGGTCGGCTCTCGTAGCTCTCGTAGGGTGGGCAAAGCGCAGCGTGCCCACGTTCTTTCGCAATCATAGAGAGGTCGTGGGCACGGCGCGCTGCGCCTTTGCCCACCCTGCGGCACCAATCGTGCAGCTACACCGCCCGCGCATCATAGGCGTACATGAAATCCATGCCTTTGGCTCCGAGCGGCAGCAGCCATTTCAGCATCTGATTCCTGACCCACGCGCCGGTGGCGCTGAACTCGCGCTTGTTGTTGCCGTTGCGGCGAGCGATGGCGACGATCTTTTCCGTGCGCGGCCGGCGCTCGACTTCGAAGGCCTGGAACGTGGCGCCGAGCTCCTGACCCTCCTTCATCAGGCGGGCGAGCCGCATCGCATCTTCCAGCGCCAGCGAGGCGCCCTGGCCGGCATGCGGGCTGGTCGCGTGCGCGGCGTCCCCGATCAGCAGCGAGCGCTTGCGTGACCAGGCCGGCAAGGTCGCGACGTCGAGCGTGTCGGTGACCACGATGTTCTCGGCGGCCTCGATGATCGCGGGGATCGGATCGTGCCAGCCGCGATGGAAGCCGCGCAGGTGCTGCTTCAACGTCGCGTGGTCGAGCGCGCGGAACATTGCCGCGTCCATGCCGTGCGCGGGCTGGGTGCTCCACCACATCACGCCGTCGTTCGGATCCGGACTGCAATAGCCGTAGCCGAAGAAGCCGCTCTGGCCGAAGGTGGTCTCGACGTGGCGGCCGATCGACCGGCCGTTGAGGACAGCGTGCGGCACGAAGCCGCCAAAGCCGATCAGTCCGGTGTCGAACGGCTGCGGCCCATCCGGCACGACCTGGCGGCGCGTGACGGAATGGACGCCGTCGGCGCCGATCAGGAAGTCACCTTCGGCGGTGGTGCCGTCGGCAAAGTAGGCGATGATCGGCTGGTCGCCGCGATCCTCGATCTTGATCAGGCGCTTCTCGAAATAGAGCGAGACGCAAGCGCACCAGGCCTTGTCGATTAGGATCTCGTTCAGCGTCGCACGGGAAATGTTGACGGCCGGCTGGCCGAAGCGCCGCGCCATGTCGCGGTTGATCGAGCCGAGCTTCTGGCCGCCTTGAGAATAGAAGTCGAAGGCCTCGGCGACCGAGCCGCGGCTGGTCAACTCGTTCGCCAACCCGATCTCGTTCATCACCTGCATGCCGTTCGGCGCGATCTGAAGGCCGCCGCCGATGCCCTTCGAATAGGGCCAAGCCTCGTAGATCGCCGATTCGATGCCGGCGCGCCGCAGCAGGATCGCGGCCACGGGCCCGGCAATGCCGGCGCCGATGATCAGCGCCTTGCGGGGACGATAGGACATGGCTTGCTCCCGACGTTTCCGTGGTGCTAGGAGAAATTACGGCCACTAAATCTCTTAGTGGCTAAGATATATATCGCCTAAGATATGAGGCCGACCTTGTCAAGGACGAAGGCGCGCGCGGCGCTGTTGCAGGAGCTCGAGGAGGCGATGCGCCGGTCGTCCGCGCAGGGCGTGCTCTACGGGCAAACCGTTGCCAACGTTGCCGGAATTGCCAATTCCGACCTCGAATGCATGGACATCCTCTATCTCGAGGGCCGCGTCACCGCAGGCAGGCTCGCCGAGGTCACGGGCCTGACGACCGGCGCCATCACCGGCGTGGTCGACCGGCTCGAGAAGGCCGGTCTGGTGCGCCGCGAGCGCGACGACAAAGATCGCCGCAAGGTCTTCATCGCCGTCGTGCCGGAGGCGGCGATGAAGATCGGCCAGTTCTACGTGCCGATGCAGCAGGCGATGGAAAAGGTATTGGCGGCTTACTCAGACGAGGAATTGCGCCTGCTGCTGCGTTTCGCCAATGAGGGCTACAAGGGCGTGCTCGCGGCGACGGAGGCGCTGAAGGGTCTGCTCGACACGCCACCGGAAAAGCGGCCCGCGCTCAAGCTGAAGAAGCATCCTCGCCAGTCCTGATCCTGTAGATCTGTGCGGCCGCGATCATGCCCCACATCGCGCCCAGCATCATCCAGAAGTGCCGCCAGTGATCGGTGTCGATCACGAAGCTTTCGCCGACGGTGCCGAGGAAGGCGGAGAAGACCGCGAGATAGGCGCGCTGCCAGGGTACCCGCACGAAGACGTGGCGGAAGCCCATGATCACGGTAGTGAAGACCAGCGCGGGATAGCACACGCCGGACAGCCAGCCGCCGGACATGAAGGCGTTGAGATAGGAGTTGTGGGTGTCCTCGGGAAAGAAGCGGTGGAACTGCAAGGGACCGATGCCGAACGGCAGGCCGAGCGCCATCTCCGCACCGAGGATGTGACGACCGAACCGGCCGAAGCGGCCTTCGTCATAGCTCTGGCCGAAGCTTGCGCGCTGCTTGAACATCTCCGCGGTCGACTCGAACGACAGCAGCACCGCGATCAGCGCCAGCCCCAGCACCGCGGCCACGATCGCCATGACGATGATGCGCGAGCGCTGCGCGTTGGTGCGGCCGGTCAGCACCATCAGCGCCAGCATGAAGGCCGAGGTCAGCACGAGGCCGCCCCAGGCGGCGCGCGAGAAGGTGAGCAGGATCGCCAGCGACATGACGCCGAAGGCGATGACGTTGCGGCACGCCTTGGCCAGCTTGTCCGAAACCACGCTCTGCAGCGCAAACAGCGCCGGCAGGATCAGGAAAGCGCCGAGCACGTTGGGGTCCTTGAACGTGCCGCGCGCGCGCCCGTAGAGCGTGAGGAGGTCGTTGCCGCCAGGCACGAGGTGGAAATAGCCCGCGACCGCCAGGAGCGATGCCACCATCGCGCCGACCACGAGCCCGCGGCGGAGCATGTCGAGCCGGGCCGCGGTGTCCTCGGACATCACCATGGCAAAGAACACGACCGTGACCGCCATGTACCAGGAGGTCGCGATCCAGCTCACCACCTCCGGCTGCTCGTACAGCGGGATCGCGCTGATCGTGTAGCCGACATTGAGCAGGACCAGCAGCGCGATCAGCGGCATCAGCGCGAGCCGCAAGCGAAGGCCGGTGGCGAAGAACGTGACGGCTGCGAGCAGCGTCATGATCTCGTAGGGGCTCGGCTCGATGAAGACGACCGCGCCGGAGGCGCCGACCAGCCACACCAGCGCGCGCTGCAGCGCCAGCACGCCGGGCGCGGCCGGTGCGGACAGTTTCACTCCATCGGCTGTCGCCGCATACGCCATCACATGCTCATACGCTTACGCAACTCGTACGCCACAACTTCCGCTGTCATCGCCCGGCTTGACCGGGCGATCCAGTACTCCGCGGCTCCAACTGCACGAAACGGTCGGCGCCGCGGCGTACTGGATGCCCCGCCCCAGTGCGCAATGGCGCACAAGGCGGGGCATGACGGAGAACTCAATTCAATACGCGTTCTCGTTCTTGGTCAGGAGCGAGATCGGCGTCTTCAGGAGAATGTAGAGGTCGAACAGCACCGACCAGTTCTCGATGTAATAGAGGTCGAACTCGACGCGCTTCTGAATCTTCTCTTCGTTGTCGATCTCGCCGCGCCAGCCGTTGATCTGGGCCCAGCCGGTGATGCCCGGCTTGACGCGGTGGCGGGCGAAATAGCCGTCGACGGCCTCGTCGAACAGCCGGCTCTGCAGCTTGCCCTGCACCGCGTGGGGGCGCGGGCCGACCAGGGAGAGATTGCCTGAGAACACCACGTTGAAGAGCTGCGGCAGCTCGTCGAGGCTGGTCTTGCGGATGAAGCGGCCGACGCGGGTGACGCGCGGATCGTTCTTGGTCACGACCTTGGAGGCGGTGGGATCGGCCTGGTGGTGGTACATCGAGCGGAATTTGTAGACGTCGATGCGCTCGTTGTTGAAGCCGAAGCGCTTCTGGCGGAACAGCACCGGTCCCGGGCTGTCGAGCTTCACCGCGAGCGCGACGAGGCCCATCACCGGCAGCGCCGCGAGCAGCGCGAGGCTGCCGACGACGCGGTCGAACAGCCATTTCGTCACCAGGTCCCAATCGGTGATCGGCGCCTCGAACACGTCGAGCGTCGGCACCTCGCCGAGATAGGAATAGGAGCGCGGCCGGAACCGCAGCTTGTTGGTGTGCGCGGAGAGGCGGATGTCGACCGGCAGCACCCAGAGCTTCTTCAGCATCTCCAGGATGCGCGTCTCCGCCGAGATCGGCAGCGCGAACAGCACGAGATCGACGCGGGTGCGGCGGGCGAACTCGACGATGTCGTCGACCTTGCCGAGCTTGCGCGCCCCGGCGCAGGTGTCGAGCGCGCGGCTGTCGTTGCGGTCGTCGAACACGCCGAGCACGTGGATGTCGGAATCCTCCTGCGCCTTCAGCGCTTCGACCAGCTGCTCGCCGTTGCTGTCGGAGCCGACGATGATGGTGCGGCGATCGAGCCGGCCCTGGCGCGCCCAGCCGCGCACCAGCGAGCGCAGCACCAGGCGCTCGGCGAGCAGCGCGGCGAGCCCGAGGACGTAGAAAGCGGCCAGCCACAGCCGGGAGATTTCGCTGCCGTACTTGGCGAAGAAGGAGATGCCGATGAACAGCAGGAAGACGAACGACCAGGACGAGATCATTCGCGTCATCTGCCGGAGCTGCCCCCGGAACAGCTGGACCTGATAGATGTCGGCGGCCTGGAAGCAGACCACGGCGGCGACCGCGACGGCGACGACCTCAACAGGATACAGCCAGCTGAAGCCGGAGAGCGGCATCACATAGCCGACATAGAGCGCGATGCCGACGAGGCACAGCAGCGCGAAGTCGGCGAGGCGGACGAAGCCGGCGATCACGATCGGCGAATAGGCGCGGGCGACCTTCTGGTTGACGACTTCGAGCGCTGCGGGCGAGAGCCGGCGACGGCGCTCGACGAAAGATCGGTCAGCGGGCTTCGCCGCAGCGCTGGCCGCGGCGTCGAGCATCGAGCGTGCGTTGAGCGGTTCCACGGGCGTCCACGTCCATTCCAAAGCCCGCGGCACGGCGTCGAGCGCCCGGGCGAGCATCCCCTGGACCTTCGATTATCGAACAAATCGGAAGATTCTCTAAAGCGGCGCTTAAGGATGCTTAATGGTCGGTAAATGCGTCGCGGTAGCCGGCGAGCACGCCGTCGACCATCGCGGCTTGCGAGAAATGCGCGGAGATGCGCTCGCGCAGGGTGACGGCGCGCTGCGCGGTGGTTTGCGGATCGTTCAGCGCCGCCGCGATCGCTTCCGCCATGGCCTCGGGATTGCTGGGCGCGAACAGAGCGGGGCTGTCGGCGCCGAAGATCTCGGGGATGCCGCCGATTCTGGACGCGATCATCGGGATGCCGGCAGCGCCCGCTTCGATCACGACATAGGGCATGGAATCGCCGCGCGAGGGGACGACGAGGAGCCGCCCCTTGGAGAAGCCGTAGCGCGCCTTGACGTGGCCGATGAAACGGATCGCGTGGGTGAGGCCGAGCGTCTCCACCTGCGCCTTCAGCGCCGCGGTTTCCTCGCCGTCGCCGCCGAGCGTCAAGGTGACCTTCTTGCCGCCCTCGTGCAGGCGCGCCACGGCATCGACCAGCAGATCCGCACCCTTGATGTGCCTGAACTCGCCGACATAGCAGAGGTCGGTGGCATCCTCGGCGGTCACGACAGGCTCGAACTCCTCGGGGGTGACGCCGTTGAAGACGCAACGCACCACGCCCTTGGGCGTGCCGACGATGCGTTGATAGGTGTCGCGGGCGAACGCGCTCTCGAACAGGAACAGGTCGGTCGAATCCATCAGCGCGCGCTCCAGCCGCGCGTAGAACTCGCCCTTGAGGGTGTTGAGCGGGTAATGCAGCGAGCCGCCGTGTGGCGTGTAGATGCGGATGGTGTCGTCGGAGCGCCGCCGCATCCGGATGAAGGCGCCGGCCTTGGCGCCGTGGCCGTGCATGACGTCGGGCTTCAGCGTGGCGATCAGGCGCCGCATGCGAAGCCACACCAGCACGTCGTCCGGGGAGGGTTCGCGGCGGATCGCGAGCCGGTGCACGCCGAGGCTCAAGCGCGGCGCGAGCTCGGCAAGGGCCTTGTCGGCACGCTCGCCGCCGGTGAGACTGTCGGCGAGAATGCCGACATGATGGCCGCGGTCGACCTGGCCGTTGGCGACGTCGAGGATGTGGCGGAAGATGCCGCCGACCGGAGCGCGCACGGCGTGGAGAATACGAAGCGGCCGGTCAGGAGAGGGGGGCATGTATCAAAACCAGCGCTCGACGGCGAATGCCGAACAATTCCTTGGAAATATCGAGACGGATTAAGAGCCCTCGTGGTTAACAAACGGTGACGAGCGCGCGTGCGGCCGTCGCCGACGCTGCGATTAACCCAGCGGCAACCTTAATGGAGTGTAATCGCCCCGGTTGAGGTAGCTTGGTGGCGTTGCCCCTGCGGGAGTGTTCGATGCGTTTAGCGTTCTGGCGTGCCGGCAAGGACAAGGCGGTGGTCGCGCGGGCCGTGTCGAAGCCCAAGGCCGACGTCGCGCCCAAGTCCGAGAAGACTGACAAGGCCGAGAAGGCTGAAGTCAAGGCCGAGCCCAGGATTGAAGCAGCGCCTGCGCCGATCGTCACGAAGCAGGCGCAAGTCGAATCCGGCGACATCGACCTGCACGCGCTCGGCGCGGCATTGGCGCGCAAGCGCGGCTGGATCGTCGTGCCGACGGTGCTGGCGCTCGTCGCCTCGATTGCCGCCGTCAGTCTCGTCACGCCGCGTTACAAGTCCGAATCGCGCATCCTGATCGACGGCCGCGAGAACGTGTTCCTGCGCCCGAACAGCGACCGCACCGAGGAGCGCCAGGCGCTCGATCCCGAGGCCGTCACCAGCCAGGTGCAACTCGTGCTGTCGCGCGATCTCGCGCGCGAGATCATCAAGAAGAACAAGCTTGCCGAGCGTCCCGAATTCGACCCGGTCTTGCAAGGCATCTCGCCGCTGAAGTCGCTGGCCGCGCTGATCGGTATCGTCCGCGATCCGTTCGCGATGACGCCGGAAGAGCGCGTGCTCGATGCCTATTACGAACGTCTGCAGGCCTATGCCGTCGACAAGTCGCGCGTGATCGTGGTCGAATTCCAATCCGCCGATCCCGAGCTCGCGGCGCGCGTCGCCAACTCGATCGCCGAGGGCTATCTCGTGCTGCAGCAGGCGGTCCGCCAGGACCAGGCCAAGAACGCCAGCCAGTGGCTCGCCGGGGAGATCGAGAATCTGCGCAAGAAGGTGTCCGAGGCCGAGGCCAGGGTCGAGGACTTCCGTTCCAAGTCGAGCCTGTTCATCGGCACCAACAACACCACGCTGTCGAACCAGCAGATGGGCGAGGTCAACACCCAGCTCAACAATGCGCGCTCGATGAAGGCGGATGCGGAATCCAAGGCGCGGCTGATCAAGGAGATGCTCCAGAGCGGCAAGCCGATCGAGGCCTCGGAGGTGCTGAACTCCGAGCTGGTGCGGCGATTGTCGGAGCAACGCGTGACGTTGCGTGCCCAGCTTGCCGAGCAATCCTCGACCTTGCTCGGCAACCATCCGCGCATCAAGGAATTGAAAGCCCAGTTGGGCGATCTCGACAACCAGATCCGCGACGAAGCCGGCAAGATCTCGCGCTCGCTGGAGAACGACGCGCGGATCGCCGGCGGCAGGGTCGACGGCCTGATCGTGAGCCTGGAGCAGCTCAAGAAGCAGGCGGCCTCGACCAACGGCCAGGACGTCCAGCTCCGCGCGCTCGAGCGCGAGGCCAAGGCGCAGCGCGATCTGCTCGAGACCTATCTCGCCAAGTACCGCGAGGCCAACACCCGCGAGACCATCGACACGGCACCGACCGACGGCCGCATCATCTCGCGTGCCATCGTCTCGAACACGCCGGCCTACCCGAAGAAGCTGCCGATCGTGCTGATCGCGACGATCGCGACGCTGCTGCTCTCGTCTGGCGTCGTCGTCACCGGCGAGCTGTTGCGCCAGACCGCGCCGCGCGCGGTGGCGGCGGTTTTCCCGGCACAGGCCCCGGTGCGGCAAGCGCCGGTAGTCCGACCGGCGGTCGAGCCGGCCTTCGATCCCGGCATCGAGCCCGCTGTGGCGGAGCCCACACCGCTCCAGCCGGAGATGGCGGCCGATAGCGACGTCACCGAATTCACCGAATTCACCGAGATTGAACGTCTGGCCGAGGACCTGCGCGCCGCCGGCGCGGCCGCGAAGAAGGTCACCGTGCTCGGCACCGCCCCGGGAGAATCCATCACGCTGTCGACGCTGACGCTGGCACGGCATCTGGCGCGCGAGGCGCGTGTCGTGGTGGTCGATCTCGCCGCGTCCTCGCCGACGATCGCCGCGGTGTCCGTCGATGCGTCGGCGCCGGGCCTTGCCGAGCTGATGCAGGGCGAGGCGTCGTTCGCGCAAGTGATCACCCGGGACAAGCTGTCGCGGCTGCATCTGGTCATGGCCGGCCGTCCAGGCTTCGACCGCAGCCTGCTGCAATCGCCGCGGGTAACGCTCGCCATCGACGCGCTGCTGCGCGCCTATGATCACGTGCTGATCGATGCCGGCAGCGCTTCTGATCTTCCGGCCGAGCTGCTGACGGCGCATGCCCGCGCCGTCGTGGTGCCCGATGCGTCGATGGCGAGCGATGCGCGCACGTTGATGTGCGAGCAGCTGAAAGCGGTCGGCTTCAACGAGGTGACGATGCTGACCAAGCCGGTGCAGCCATCGAACGCGGCGGAAGCGCCGCGCGTGGTCGCGGCGTAGGTGCTCTCCGCACACGCAGAATCGTAGGGTGGGCAAAGGCGCATTTGCGCCGTGCCCACCACCTGTCCAATGCAGTAACAGGACGTGGGCACGCTTCGCTTTGCCCACCCTACAATTCTTTGCGGCGAAGTTTCACCCGAAGGCCTGCCGCAGCCGGCGGGCCAGGTCGAACAGCATCTGGTTCTGCTTCACCAGCCGCTTGCCGCGGCTTAGCGACGACATCGCCATCGCGGCGAGTGTTCCGCGCGAGGTCAGCGGGACGAAGCTGTCGAAGATGTCTTCGTCGTCCTTGCAGAACATCCGCTTGTACTCGTCCGTGCCGATGCCGAGGTCGAGCGAGCGGCATCCGCGCTCGCCGTAGCGGTCGATGATGTAGCGCATCAGGATCAGGCCGGGACTGTAGCGGGCGTGCTCGGACATCGTGTAGGTGTTGAACATCATCGAGAAGCGCTCGCCATCGGCGACGCCGGCGAAGATCGCGATCACCTCGTCGTCGCATTCGAGCGCATGGATGTCGATGACCCGGCCTTCGCCGCGCGGCGCAAGGCAGGCACTGCGGACGAATTGTTCGACGCCGGGCTCGGCAAAGACGTTCGGGAGCTTCTGCTCCGCCATCCGTACCGGCTTGACGCGAAAGAACCAGTCGAGCAGGCGGATAATGTCGGCGTCGGTGGTGGCCAGGTGGTAGCGATAGCCGGCGAGCGCCTGGAGCTTCTTTTCTTTGCTCTTGAGACGGCGGCGAAGCGAATTGCTGATCCGCGATGCCGGCGGCCCGCCCGGCTCCATCACCAGCCGCGGACAGCCGTTGATGGCGCTCTGTCGCGGCAGCAGCGCGAACGGGTTCGGCTGGTCGTGCCAGTGCAGCGGTTGCTGCGTCAGCGCGAGCACGTCGATGTGCTGGCGCAGCGGCATCATCAGCGCCTCGAGATCGGCGGCATTGGTCTGCGCGGCGCAGGCGGCGTCCCACAGGCCCATGTTGAAGGTCGTATGCTTGCCGCCCATGAAGCTGGCCGTGCGCACGCCGTGGCTGTGGCGCAGCGAGAGCGGCAGCAGCAGCAGCGGATTGCGATCGGCGTCATGGGCGATCACCACGAACGGGCGCGCGCCCTCATGCGTGCCGACTAGCCGCTGCCAGGGGCTCAGCAGATCGAAGCGCTGATAAGGCGTGAAGAGGTGGCCGGGCTCCTCGAAGCTGCGCCAGACCGCTTCGGCGGCGTCGAGATCGGTGACGATGTCGACCTGCGCGATACGGCTCGCTTTCGACCGCGCTGGCGCTTCTGCCGTCCGGCTTTGCATCGCCGCAGCCATGGTCATTCGCGAAACCTGTCGAGAAATCAGAGATAGACGTCAATCGGCCTGTGGCCGACCTTTGCAAAGAAAGGTCAACAAAGGGTAAGGACAGGGGGAGCGGGAACGGGCGCCTCGAGGGCGCCCGTTCCCGCTCCCCCTGTCCTTACCCTGGTGCCAAGGGTGGGGATATTGGCCTCCGACGGCAGATGGTTGGAACGGCTGCGCCTCGAGCTGGCCTGGTTCACGGGCCGGGCCGCGCTGGGCAGCCGCGGTGCCGGCGCCATCCTGCGCTTTGAACGGGTGCGGCCGCGGCGGCGCGGCGGGTTTCAGCCGCTGCGCGCGCACGAGATCACGCCGCAATTTCTCGATCGCGCCATTGGCGCGCTGAAGCGCTGGGGTTACGATTTTATCGGCATGGACGAGGTCTGCCGGCGCGCGGTGACGTTGCCGGAGCCGCGGCGCTTCGTGGCGCTCACCTTCGACGGCGCGCCCAAGGACCTCATCGAATTTGCCTACCCGGTGCTGGCACATCACGCGGTGCCCTTCACGGTCTACGTGCCGACCGCGTTTCCCGACGGCGTCGGACAGGCCTGGTGGCTCGGGCTCGAACAGGTGATCGCGCGCGAGAGCCGCATCAGCCTGATGATGGGCGAGAAGGAGCAGCGTTTCGTCGTCACCGATCCCGCCGAGAAGCAGGCGCTGTTCTCGCATATCGAGAGCTGGTTGCGCTCGCTGCCGCCGGCGGATCTGGCGGCGGCGATCGCCGATCTCTGCACGCGCTACCGGATAGATCTTGCCGCGCTCTCGCGCGAGGCGTCGATGGATTGGGAGGATCTGGCGAAGCTCGCAGCCGATCCGCTCGTCACGATCGGCAGCGCGACCGTGAACTATCCCGTTCTCGCCAACATGAAGGACGGTGCGGCGCTGCGGGAGATGACGATGGGCAAGGCCGTTGCGG
This sequence comes from Bradyrhizobium sp. WBOS07, assembly GCF_024585165.1. Taxonomy (NCBI): domain Bacteria; kingdom Pseudomonadati; phylum Pseudomonadota; class Alphaproteobacteria; order Hyphomicrobiales; family Nitrobacteraceae; genus Bradyrhizobium; species Bradyrhizobium sp. WBOS07. The sequence continues at coordinate 2,618,932 of NZ_CP029008.1, read as the reverse complement.
AAGCGGCCTTCGGCCGCGAGGTCGGGCATTTCGCCTTTCCGTTCGGTGATCGCGCCTCGTTCCGGCGCAGTCATGTCGTCATGGCGGAGGAGGCCGGCTTCGTCAGCGCGGTGTCGACCATCCCGGGCATCGTGGATGCGGAGGGCCGGACCAATTTGCGCGCGCTGCCGCGGATCGCCTGGGACGGCCGTGTGGACTCGCTGCGCATGTTGCGCGTGTTGGTGTCGGGCGTTGCCTTTGCGCCGGTGAAACCGACCGGCAGCGCTACCGGCCAGACTTGACGCGGTCGGGACGCTGCATCCAGCTCACGATCGGCATCGCCGGCAGCACCCAGCCGATCCCGACGACCACGTAGTAGATCGCCTGCCGCCAGCCGGACTCGGCGATCCACGGCATCTGTGCCGCGGCCATGCCGAGCAGGGCCCAGACCGTGGCCAGCACCAGGAGCAGGATGGCGCCGAGGAACTTACGGGTGCGGATCGTCATGACGTGAGCTTGCCGTTGTCGCGTAACTTGCGCTGCGGGAGCGGGGGACTATAAGGGGCACGCAGTCCGGTTCAAGCCCTGGTTTCAACCCCTGACATGACGACGAATTCCGTTCCAGACAATCCGCATCGCGCCGTGCGCTGGTGGCTGATCTCCGTCGCCGCGCTGATTGCGTTGATGGTGCTGGTGGGCGGTGCGACCCGGCTGACGGAATCCGGCCTGTCGATCGTCGAGTGGAAGCCGGTCACCGGCAGCGTGCCGCCGCTGTCGGAGGCGCAGTGGATCGAGGCGTTCGAGGCCTACAAGAAAATCCCGCAATATCGCGAGCTCAATGCCGGCATGAGCCTGTCCGAGTTCAAGGAGATCTTCTGGTGGGAGTGGAGCCACCGCTTGCTCGGCCGCTTCATCGGCGTCGCCTATCTGTTGCCGTTCTTGTTCTTCCTGTGGCGCGGCGGTCTGTCCGGTGAGTTGAAGCGCCGGCTGTGGCTGCTGTTCGCGCTCGGCGGGCTCCAGGGCGCGGTGGGCTGGTGGATGGTCGCCTCGGGCCTGGCGGGCCGCACCGAGGTGTCGCAATATCGGCTGGCGACGCATCTGCTGCTCGCGCTGCTGATCTTCGCAGGCATCGTCTGGACGGTGCGGCGGCTCGAGGAGCGTCCGCAGATTGCAGCACCGGCGCGGCTGCGGTTCACGAGCGTGCTGCTGCTGGCCGTGACCTTGGTGCAGATCTATTTCGGGGCGCTGGTCGCAGGCTTGCGCGCCGGGCGCGCCTACAACACCTGGCCGCAGATCGACGGCGCGTTCATTCCCTCGGCCGAGCGGCTGTGGTTCGAGACGCCGTGGTGGCGCAACATGTTCGACAATGTCCTGACGGTGCAGTTCGAGCACCGCATGACCGCTTACGCGCTGTTCGTGCTGGCGTTGCTGCACGCCATCGACGCCGTGCGCTCGCGCGCAGGGGCGGCCGCCAGCGGTGCACTGTGGCTGCTCGCCGCGGTGAGCGTGCAGGCGGTGCTCGGCATTCTCACGCTGCTCAACCAGGTGCCGATCGACCTTGCGCTGTCGCACCAGGCGGTCGCGATCGCAGTGCTCACGCTTGCGGTGATGCAGGTGGAACGGCTCGCCTCGCGCCAGCAGAGCCACGCGCAGCCGCGCGCGGTTCCGCTCGGTCAGGCCGGCTGATCACATCGGCCGGCTGATCAGCAATAGCCGTACACGCCGCACGCATAGGGCAGGCGCCAGAAATAGTCGACCTGCTTCCCGCCATAATACGCGCCCTGATAATCGTAACTCCAGGGGCGGCCGTAATAGCCGGGCAGCGTGTGGGAGCCGGGCAGGAGCGGGGTGCCCGGCAGGTTGCGGATGTAGCTGCCGATGCCATAGGCCGGCGAGATCAGTGCATCTGGATCGGTCTCGACATAGACCTGCGGCGGCGGCGCGGCGGCCCGCCGCTTCGGATTGGCTGGCAAGTCGGCGGCAAGCGCGCCTGAAACCGTCAGCATCGCCGCAAGAGCAGGTACCGTCCAGCGCAGCATCGTCGGCTCCGAATCAAAGGAGTGATCCAAAGGCGATATATGCGGCAGATATGGTTAACGACTGTTAACTGACGGTGGCCGAAACGGCCGCCGTCACTCCGGGGCGCGCGCTTCGCGCGCCCCGGAACGCCAGCGACTACGCCCCCAGCGCCTGCTCCAGATCCGCGATCAGGTCTTCCTTGTCTTCGATGCCGACCGAGAGCCGCACCACGTCGGGGCCGGCGCCGGACTTGGTCTTGGCGGCGTCGTCAAGCTGGCTGTGCGTGGTCGAGGCGGGGTGGATCACCAGCGAGCGGGTGTCGCCGACATTGGCGAGGTGCGAGAACAGCTGCAGCTTCGACACCAGGTTGACGCCGGCGTCATAGCCGCCCTTCAGGCTGAAGGTGAACACGGCGCCTGCGCCTTTCGGCGCGTATTTGCGGGCGAGCCGGTGGTACTTGTCGCTCGGCAGACCCGCATAATTGACCGAGGCCACAGCCGGATGTCCCGCGAGGAATTCGGCGACCGCTTTGGCATTGTCGCAGTGCTTCTGCATGCGCAGCGGCAGGGTCTCGATGCCGGTCAGGATCATGAAGGCATTGAAGGGCGAGAGCGCGGGGCCGAGATCGCGCAGGCCGAGCACGCGGCAGGCGATCGCGAAGGCGAAATTGCCGAAGGTCTCCTGCAGGCGGATGCCGTGATATTCGGGGCGCGGCTCCGACAGCATCGGATATTTGCCCCCCGTGGACCAGTCGAAGGTGCCGGCGTCGACGATGATGCCACCGAGCGAATTGCCGTGACCGCCCAGGAATTTCGTCAGCGAGTGCACGACGATGTCGGCGCCGTGGTCGATCGGGCGGATCAGGTAGGGTGAAGCCAGCGTGTTGTCGACGATCAGCGGCACGCCCGCCTTGCGCGCCACCGTCGAGATCGCCTCGATGTCGGTGATGCTGCCGGCGGGATTGGCGATGGATTCGATGAAGATCGCCTTGGTGCGCGGCGTCACCGCGCGCTCGAAGCTCGCGATGTCGTCCGGATCGGCCCACACCACGTTCCAGCCGAAGCTCTTGAAGGCGTGCGTGAACTGGTTGATCGAGCCGCCGTAGAGCTTTCGCGCGGCGATGAACTCGTCGCCGGGCTGCAGCAATTGTTGCAGCACCACGACTTGCGCGGCATGGCCCGAGGCCACCGCAAGCGCGGCCGTGCCGCCTTCGAGCGCGGCGACACGCTCTTCAAGCACGGCGTTGGTGGGATTGCCGATGCGGGTATAGATGTTGCCGAAGGCCTGCAGGCCGAACAGCGAGGCGGCGTGGTCGGCGTCGTTGAAGACGAACGAGGTGGTTTGATAAATCGGGGTCGCGCGCGCGCCGGTGGTGGGGTCGGGCTGTGCACCGGCATGCACGGCGAGAGTTGAAAATCCCGGAAGGCGATCGCTCATTGAGGGCGTCCTGTTCTTGTGGCCTGAAATCGCGCGGCATGCTGATGGGCGCCGTGCTCGCCGTCAAGGCGCCACGTCAGTTCGGAATGATCTTGCTACGCATTGCCTCGTTCGCGAAACGAATCCTTCGCGATTGCGTCAGCTTTGCTCGCTCTTGTTCTTGGCGGCCCGATCGGATGCCGCGGTGTCGCCGCCGCCGACGCTCATCCGATTGAGGGAGAGCCGCATGCCTTGCGTCGGCGCCGGCGCGCGCTTGGAGCTCAGCGTGCGCGAATTCACGCCCATCCAGGAGATCTCGGACGACAAGCGGCCATATTCGATCTTGGGGCAGCGATTCATCACCACCTTGATACCGACAGATTCCGCCTTCGCCGCCGCGGCATCGTCGCGCGCGCCGAGCTGCATCCAGATCACCTTCGGCAGCGGATCGAGCGTGAGCGCCTCTTCGACCACGGGCATGATGTGGCTGGAGCTACGAAAGATGTCGATCATGTCGATGGGACGCCCGATGTCCGAGAGCGAGGCGACAAAGGGTTTTCCGAGCAGCTCCTTGCCGACATGGCCCGGATTGATCGGGATCATGTCGTAGCCGCGCTGCGCCAGATATTTGAACGCGAAATAGCTCGGTCGCACGTTGACGGGCGAGGCGCCGACCATCGCGATCGACTTCACGCCGTTGAGGATGCCGCGGATGTAATTGTCGGGATAGGAGTCGTGGTTCATCGGATCTTCTTTGTTGCTGTCATTGCGAGGAGCGAAGCGACCAAGCAATCCAGTCTGTCACTGCGGAGGGATTCTGGATTGCTTCGCTTCGCTCGCAATGACGAATTCTACTCATCCCGCCATGTCGGCGTGCGCTTCTCGATGAAGGCGCCGATGCCTTCCTCGGCGTCGCGTGCCATCATGTTCTCGGTCATCACCTCTGCCGCATAGCGATAGGCGTCCGCAAGGCTCATCTCGGCCTGACGGTAGAATGCCTCCTTGCCGAGCTTGACGGTGTAGGCGGATTTCAGCGCGACCTGCTGCGCGAGCTCGATCGCGGCGCCGAGTTCGGTGCCGGCCGGCACCACGCGGTTGACGAGGCCGATCTCGCGGGCCCGCTCGGCCGTGACAGGCTCGCCCGTCAGCAGCATCTCCATGGCCTGCTTGCGCGGGACGTTGCGCGACAGCGCCACCATCGGCGTCGAGCAGAACAGGCCGATATCGACGCCGGGCGTGGCGAACTTCGCGTCCTCCGATGCGATGGCAAGATCGCAGCTGGCAACCAGCTGGCAGCCGGCCGCGGTCGCAATGCCCTGGACGGCCGCGACCACGGGCTTCGGCAGATGCACGATGGCCTGCATCATGGCGCTGCAGGCATTCATCATCTCGGCGAAGAAGGCGCGGCCGCGATCGGGATCGGTGCGGCGCGCGGTGAGCTCCTTCATGTCGTGGCCGGCCGAGAAGGCGGAACCGGTGGCGGCGATCACGACGCCGCGGACGGCCCTGTCGTCGCGGATATCGTCGAGCTGCGCATGCAGGCTGGCGATCATCGCGGCCGACAGGCTGTTGCGCGCGGCCGGGCGGTTCAGCGTCAGGACCGCGATGGGACCTGCGCTTTCGCGCAGCAGGATCGGCGGTTGCGGGGAGGGGGCGCGGGCGGCCTGGGCGGACATCGAAGCGTTTCCGTTGGATTATTGCATTTGAATGACGCAGATAACTTAATGTAACAGGACAAGTGAAGCGAGTGTGGGGAACAGCATGGCGTTAGCGAAATTGAGCGTGGCAGAGGTCGAGCAGTTCCTCCGTCTCGAGTTTCCCCAGGCCTTCAGTGGCGACGACATCACCATCGAAAGCGCGGACGGCCAGACCTGCCTCCTGCGGCAGCGCTACAGCGAAAGGATGCTGCGGCCCGGCGGCACCGTGTCCGGTCCGACGCTGATGGCGCTGGCCGATTTCGCCATGTACGTGGTGCTGCTGTCCGCGATCGGGCCGGTCGGGCTCGCCGTGACCACCAATCTCAACATCAACTTCCTGCGAAAGGGCCAGCCTGGCCAAGACGTGCTGGCCGAGGCGCGGCTGCTCAAGCTCGGCAAGCGGCTGGCGGTCGGGGAGGTCAAGCTGTTGTCCGGCACCTCGCCCGATCCGATCGCCCATGTCACCTCGACCTATTCCATTCCAAATGTTTGAGCTTTTTGCAGGTAATATGGCACCATATTTATAAGAGATTGATATTGCACGAGTAATTTACGTTGCTTGGCATTGACCGTGGCGCGTCTCTTCTCTAGAACCCGCGCAGTCCGGTGCGGTGTTCGCGCCGATGCTCCCCGTCCACGGAAACTCTGACATGAAAACCTTTTCGGCAAAGCCGGCTGAGGTGACGAAGAAGTGGGTGCTGATCGACGCCAAGGGTCTGGTCGTCGGCCGTCTCGCCACCATCGTCGCCATGCGCCTGCGCGGCAAGCACCTCCCGACCTACACCCCGCACGTCGATTGCGGCGACAACGTCATCATCATCAACGCGCAGCATGCGGTCCTCACCGGTCGCAAGCGCGAGCAGAAGACCTACTACAAGCACACCGGCTATGTCGGCCACGTCAAGGAGCGCACCGCGCGCCAGATCCTCGAAGGCAAGCATCCCGAGCGCGTGCTCGAGAAGGCCGTCGAGCGCATGATTCCGCGTGGCCCGCTCGGTCGCGTGCAGATGGGCAACCTGCGTGTCTACGGCGGGGCCGATCATCCGCACGAGGCGCAGCAGCCCGAGAAGATCGACATCGCCAAGTTGAACCGCAAGAACACGAGGGCCGCATAACATGGCCGAATCCATCCAGTCGCTCGACCAGCTCTCGCAGCTCAAGACGGCGGCCGCGCCCGACGCGCCCAAGCACGAGAAGAAGGTCGACAAGTTCAACCGCGCCTATGCCACCGGCAAGCGCAAGGACGCGGTCGCCCGCGTGTGGATCAAGCCGGGCGCCGGCAAGGTCACCGTCAATTCGCGCGAGGTCGAGGTCTATTTCGCCCGTCCCGTGCTGCGGATGATGATCGAGCAGCCGTTCTCGGTGGCCCAGCGTTCGGGCCAGTACGACGTGATCTGCACCGTCGCCGGCGGCGGCCTGTCCGGCCAGGCCGGCGCGGTCCGTCACGGCATCTCCAAGGCGCTCACCTATTTCGAGCCGGAGCTGCGCGGCGTGCTCAAGAAGGGCGGCTTCCTGACCCGCGACTCCCGCGTGGTCGAGCGCAAGAAGTACGGCAAGGCCAAGGCCCGCCGTTCCTTCCAGTTCTCGAAGCGTTAATCGCTTCTGCCGCATTCGCCGCGAAAGCGGCTTCAATGAGATGCAAAAGGGCGCTGATTCCAGCGCCCTTTTTGCTGTTCGTTTGTATGCAAATTGATGGCGTGTTTCCGGAAAACTTGGCCTCCCGCGAAAACCTGAATGGAACCCGTCAGACCTAGCGTCGCCTTCGGAAGGGCGCGCAAATCGGATCTACCGATCGCGTACTGCTATGTTCTAGAGGGGGCCGACATGATGTCGCTCGATAGCATCACGCTCTATTTGGTCGCCACCATGGTCGCCGCATTGCTCGGCGCGATGATGGTGTTTTTCGGCAGGCAGGAAAACAGCCCTGCACTGAAATGGTGGGGCACCGCCTATCTGCTCGGTGCCGCATCCGTCGCGCTATGGACCGCTGCCGGCGACAGGCTCGGCCCACATCTTTACCTTGCGCTGAATGCCGCCGGCTTCGTCGCCTGCGGCATGGTGTGGAACGCCGCGCGCGTCTTCCACGGCCGCAAGCCGAACTGGCCGGGCCTCGTGCTCGGCGCGCTCGCCTGGGTCGCCGCAGTGACATTGCTGGATCCCGCGGCATCCATGCTGCGCATGATCGTCGGTGCCGGCATCGTCTCGGTCTATGCGGCGCTGACCGCCAGCGAGCTCTGGACCGAACGGCGCAAGAGCGTGCAACGACGCTGGCCGGCCCTCGTGATGCCGGTGATGCACGGCTGCGTGTTGATGCTGCCGATCCTGATCGGCAGCTTCCTGCGCCCGAACGATGCGGGCTTCTCCGGCAGCATCTGGGTCACCGTATTCGCGGTCGAGCTCATCCTCTATGCCGTCGGCACCGTCTTCGTGATCTTCATGCTGGTGTCCGAGCGCACGGTGACCGCGCACCGGACCGCGGCTTCCACCGATCCGCTGACCGGCATGCTCAACCGCCGCGGCTTCTCCGAGGCCTGCGGCCGCGTCATCGAGCGCGAGGCCAAGGCCGGGCGCCCCGTGACCGTGATGATCTTCGACATCGATCACTTCAAGTCGATCAACGACCGCTTCGGCCATCCCGCCGGCGACGAGATGCTGAAGCTGTTCTCGACCGTCGTCGTCAGCAATCTCCGCATCACCGACCTGTCGGGCCGCATCGGCGGCGAGGAATTCGCAGCGCTCTTGCCGTGCTCGCTGGAAGAGGGCGTGCTGGTCGCCGAGCGCGTGCGCGAGGCGTTCGAGACCTCCGGCGTCGTGGTCGATGAGGGGCCGGTCGATACCACGGTCAGCATCGGCGTTGCCGGCGGGCCCGCCGGGACCGAGCTCGAGGTGCTGCTGGCGTCCGCCGACACCGCGCTCTACCAGGCCAAGCGCGGCGGCCGTAACCGCGTCGAGGCCGCGGAGGAGCTGCCGTTGTCGCTGGAGAACTGGCGCCGCCAGAGCGCCGCGCGGATCGGCGCATCGCAGGCGCGGCCGGTCACCGCCTGAGACGAAGGCGGCGCTGCGGGTAATGCTCTGTTTACCATTCGATCCCTACCATCGCGGTCATGGAATCGATCCGCCGACAGAACCCGCAAGCCGCCCTGATGTCGCTCGAAGCCGCCGCGGCCTCGGCGCGCAGCGGTTTCGCCTGCCTGTTCTCGACCGCGGACGAATACGAAAGCGCGCTGATCAGCGAGCGCCGCGCGCAGGGGCGCTACACGCAGAGCCGCCGCAGCACTTGGCCGCTCGCGCTGTTCGTCGGTTGCGCCCTCATCGTGGCGGGCACGGTCCTGCTGCTGATCTGAGAGATCTGCATTTTTGGACCGACCAGGGCGCCGCTTCGGCGCCTTTTTCTTTTTCGCCGGTTGCGGTAGACACGCCCATCGAGCAAAAAAGGGTGGAAACCGATGATCACCGAGATCGCGCAAATCGACGTCAAGCCGGGCAGCGAGAAGGACTTCGAGGCCGCCGTCGCCAAGGCCAAGGCCGCTTTCGGCCGCTCCAAGGGCTTTCACGGCTTCGAATTGCACAAATCGATCGAGAAGCCGCAGCGCTACCGGCTGATGGTGAAGTGGGCGACGCTGGAGAACCACACCGTCGATTTCCGCGGCTCGGAGAATTTCGCCGAATGGCGCGGCCTCGTCGGCCAGTATTTCGCCTCGCCCCCGGAGGTCGAGCACACCGAGACCGTGCTGACGAGCTGAGCTGAGTGAGGCGGCTTCACGCCGCCTCCATCAGCGGCGGCGCCTCATAGGTCTTGAAATGGTCGATCATGACCTTGGCGATGGCGACCAGCGGCAGCGCCAGGGCCAGGCCCCAGATTCCGAACACGACGCCGAGCAGGATCTGGAACGCGAATAGCGTGGCCGGCGGGATGTCCAGCGCCTGCCGCTGCAGGATCGGCGTCAGCACATAGCTCTCCATGGCGTGCACGCCCATGAAGAGCAGAAAGGCCGACAGGGCCGGAATCCAGCCCGAGGCGAGGCTTGCCAGCACCACGATGACGCCGGCGATGATGGCCCCGACGGTCGGAATGAAGGCCAGCAGGCCGGCCTGAATCCCCAGGATGAACGAGCCGGGGATGCCGATGAGGGCCAACCCGACCCAGGTCACCACGCCGACCGCGAGCATGACGATGATCTGCGCGATCAGCCAGCGCTCAAGGGTCTCGGCGATGCGGTCGATGACGAGGGTGACGCGGGTGCGGTGCCTGGCCGGCGCCAGGAACAACAGACCATCGTGATAGGCCGCCGGCTGGGCCGCGAAGGCGAAGCCCAGGAACAGCACGATGAAGATGTTGCCGACACCGTGGATGGTGCCGAGCAGCAGCTTGAAGGTCTGGCTCACGATCGCCCCGCCGCTGGAGGCCAGCGCGCCCGCGCCGGGTAAGGCACTGCGCGGGGGCGTCGCCGGCGAGGGGCTCGTCTCCGCCGGCGGACTGACCGCGGACTCGGCTCCGCCGTTGCCGAGATCGAAGAAGCTGGTGTCGAAGCCGTGGCTGTCCAGGAACGACCTGACATTGGCGAGCTGCGACTTGAGGGTCTTGCTCAGCAGCGAAGCCTGCTCGGCAATGGTGGCGCCGCCGAGATAGGCGACGCCGGCGAGCATCAGGGCCAGCGCGGTGCAGACGATGGCGAGCCGCACAGCATGCGGCAGAGGCACGCGGCGGCCGAGCGCGATCGTCAGTGCGTTGAGGCCGAGACCGAGCAGCATGCCTGTGAAGATCAGCAGCAAGGTGGCGGCGAAATACCAGGTGAAGGCGAGCAGCGCGGTGAACAGCACGACGCCGATGCCCCCGACCGAGACCGCCCAGGCGAGGTCGCCGCGGGAAAGGGAGCGTCCGTCTGCGGGTCTCGTCACGTCACATCTACTTTCTGGTTTCTGGCCTTGCGCCATGCCTGGGATGATCGACTGGGGAAGGGATTTGCCGGAAGAGCGCCCGGGAGCCAAGCGTTTTTGTGGAACCAAAGTCAAGGCGCCCGCTGGGCCACCGGCACGAAGTGTTCGGCGCGGATCATTCCGAACGATCAACCTGGGCGCGATGTGGAGGCCGAACGCCCTTGAGAAACAGGCTTCGTCCTGCTAATTCGCCTGTAGGAAAGGGCAGGTTTCATGGTCCAGATCTCTCGTCCGCTTCGGCCTGTCCCGATCGACGCGCTCAAGACTGGGGCAGATACCTATTCGAGCGCGATTGCGGACGCGCAGAACTACATGAACTGGGTCATCGACCAGTTCCGCCCTTATCTGCGGGGACAAATCGTCGAAATTGGATTTGGTCACGGGCACTACAGCAAGGCGCTGGGTGAGCTCGGGGATTATTGCGGCGTGGACCACGACCGCGACAGCGTCGAGCAGGCCACGCGGCAGATGCCCGGCCGCAAGTTTGCGGTCTGCGATATCCTGGTCCGGGATCAGTTGCGGTCGCTGTTTCCTGAAGGCGTCGATGCGGTCTTCACCATCAACGTGCTCGAGCACATCGAGGACGACGCGACCGCGATTGCCAACCTGGTCGATGTGCTGAAGCCGGGAGGTCATCTCCTGATCAGCGTGCCGGCCCTGATGCTGCTCTACAACGACCTCGATCGCCTGGCGGGACACTGCCGTCGCTACACCACGACGCGTCTGGCCGATCTGCTCAAGGATCAGCCGGTCGAGCTCGTCCGGCTGAGCTATTTCAATCCCATCGGCGGATTGGGCTGGCTTGCCAATCGCCTGAAGCGGCATCACTCGCTCAACGACGACGCCGTGAATGGGCAGATTGCATTGTTCGACAAATACATCGTGCCGCTGTCGCGGGCGCTCGATCCGCTTTCGCGAAGTTTCTTCGGGCAATCCGTTACCTGTATCGCACGTCGCTTATGATCTCAGTCATCATTCCCGCGCTCAACGAGCGCAACGGCATCGTTGAAACCATCGATCGGGGCAGGGCGGCTCTCGAGGGCGCTCAACTCACCCCCTACGAAATCGTCATCGTCGACGACGGGTCGGTCGATGGCACCGGCGCGCTCGCCGAACAGGCGGGCGCCAGGGTGATCAGGCATCCCCACAACATCGGCTATGGCCGCTCGCTGAAGGACGGAATTCGCGCCGCGTCCTACGACACGATCGTCATCAGCGACGCGGACGGCTCCTACCCGATGGAGGCGATCCCCCGACTTGTCGCCCGTTACAAGCAGGGTTTCGACATGGTCGTCGGCGCCCGGACCGGGCCCAATTACCGGGAGTCGATGTTGAAGTCGCCGCTGCGCGCAATCCTGAAGGCGATCGTCGAGTTCACCGCCAACCGCGACATTCCCGACATCAATTCCGGCCTTCGCGTGTTCGACAGGAAGGTTGCCATCTCCTATTTCGAGCATGTCAGCGACCTCTTCAGCTTCACGACGTCGCTGACGCTTGCCTACATGATGAACGCGAAGTTCGTCGACTACGTCGAGATCGACTACAGGGAGCGGATCGGCCGCTCCAAGGTGAACCTGTTCCGCGACTCCATCCGGACCCTGCAATACGTCCTGGAGGCCTGCACCTATTACAATCCGCTGAAGATCTTCGTGCTGCTGGCGATGATGTGCACGGCGCTCGCGGTGGTTTCCCTGATCGGCGGCATCGCGCTGCAGCTCGTCAGTGCCTTCGTCCTGGGCGTCGGCGCGATCCTGCTCAGCATCCTCGTCGTCGCCATGGGGCTGCTCGCGGTGCTTCTGAAGCAGATCATGAATCAGCGGCCATGACCTCCCTCGGCAGGGGAACGCAATGTGCGGCGTAGCCGGCATCTTTCATCGTGACGGCCGCGCCGCAGATCCGCGGGCGGTTGCGGCGATGTCGGCTGCGCTGGTCCATCGCGGTCCGGACGGGGAGGGCACCTGGCTGGAAGGACCCGTCGGCCTGGCTCATCGCCGCCTCGCCATCCGCGATCTCTCCGAGGGCGGCCATCAGCCGATGCTCGATGCCTCCGGTCGCATCGTCGTCACCTATAACGGCGAGATCTACAACGATCGCGAGCTGCGCAGCGAGCTCGAGCGATCCTTCGGTTTCCGCTTTCGCAGCAGCTGCGACACCGAAATCCTTCCCTACGCCTACCTCGCCTGGGGCGAAGCGATGTTCGAGCGGCTCGAAGGCTTTTTCGCCATCGGCCTGTGGGATCGCCGGGAACGCCGCCTGATCCTTGCGCGCGACGGCATCGGGATCAAGCCGCTGCATTATTTCGAGAGCGACGGCAGCGTGCTGTTTGCCAGCGAGATCAAGGGAATCACCGCCAGTGGCGAGGTCTCGGCGCAGATCGATCCCGTCGCGCTCCACACCTATCTCGCCGCGGGCCATACCGGCACGCGGCAGAGCCTGTTTCAGGACATCAAGCAGGTCCCGCCCGGCACGGCGATCTGTTTCACCGACCGGGAGCGGACCGAGCGGCGCTTCTGGCGGCCGGTGCGCGCGCCGGAGATCGACGACCTCGACGAAGCGGTCGTCCGGCTGCAATCGACCATCGAGACGGTGGTGAAGAGCCAGATGGTGAGCGACGTGCCGCTCGCCGTGCTCCAGAGCGGAGGTATCGACAGCTCGCTGATCAGCCTCACGCTCGGGCGGCTCGGCTTGAAGCCGCCCTTGTTCACGGCAGGCTTCAGCGAGAAGAGCCATGACGAAACGTCGGTCGCGCGGCAGATCGCCGCCGCCGCCGGCCTGCCGCTCAACGTCATCGATGGCGAAGCGGGCGAGGGGGCCGAGGCTGCGCTGCGGGCCGTGGTCTATCATTTCGACGGCCAATGCGCCGATACCGGCGCGCTCGGCTTCTATCACCTCGCCGGTGCGGTCCGGCGGCATTCCACCGTGGTGCTCTCGGGCGATGGCGGCGACGAGTTCTTTGCGGGATACGAAACCTACGCCGCGACCATGATGGCGGAGGGCGCGCGTCACCTGGTGCCGCGCCGCGTCGCAGGCCTGACCGGTCGCCTTGCCTATGCGTCCGTGCGCGGCAACGAGAAGCGGCTTCCGGTAGCCGCGCAACTCGCCCGCTTCGCGCTCGGTCTCGGCGACGGCGGCAGCAGCCCGCATCTGCAATGGCGGCGGCTCGTTCCCCGGTTTCTCGCCGAGAGAATCTATGGCCGCGGGATGGCCGATCTTGCATCGGCGGACCCGTTCGCGGAATACGCCGAGTATTATGCGGAGCCGCACGAGAAGGTGCTGGATCGGGCGCTGATCGCCGACCAGCGCTTCCACCTCCAGAGCGTTCTCACCAAGGTCGATGCCATGAGCATGGCGCATGGTCTCGAGGTGCGCGTTCCAATCCTCGACCGGCGCGTCATGGACCTCGCCGGCAGGCTCGACGTCTCGCTGCTCAATCCCTGGCCCAAGGGCGCGCCGAAATACGTGTTGCGCAAGCTGGCCGAGCGCCTGGGCATGCCGGCCGAGGCCGCATGGTCGCGCAAGCGCGGCTTCAACGTGCCGATCGCGCAATTGATGCGGCGCGGCGGATTGCGGCCGATCTGCGAACGGGTGCTCGACCGCGAAGCTGACGTCTTCGCGCCCTTGATGAAGCCGGACGCAATCCGGCAGCTGTGGAACGCGCATCGCGAAGCCAGCAGCGACAACGCATTTGCGCTCTGGCCGATCCTGACGCTGGGCATCTGGTTGACGGGGCTGGCAGCGCCGGCGCCGCGCCAGGCATGAGCGGCTAGGTGGACGCATGCCGGACCTGAAGGATCAGACGATCAGCGATTTTGGCGAGCAGTGGACCGCCTTCCGCGACAATCCCGGCTATTACGGCTCGGCCGATCTCCTTGCCGATCTGTTCGGTCCGCTGCTCGCCCTCGAAGACGTCGCGGGCAAGCGGATCGCCGACATCGGAAGCGGTACCGGACGCATCGTCAACATGCTGCTCGATGCGGGGGCGGCCCGCGTCGTTGCGGTCGAGCCGTCCGACGCCATGCGGGTCCTGAAGGACAATACGGCGGCGCGAGCCGACCGCATCGAGTATTTGCAGGCACCAGGCGACCGGTTGCCGCCCGATCTCGGGCTCGACTACGTGGTTTCGATGGGGGTCCTGCATCACATCCCCGAACCGGCCCCCGTGGTTCGCGCCGCATTCGCGGCCCTGCGTCCGGGAGGACGCTGCATCGTCTGGCTCTATGGCTACGAAGGCAACGAGACCTATTTGTCGCTCGCGATCCCGCTGCGCAAGCTCACGGTGCTGCTGCCGCACCGGTTGCTCGTGGTGCTGTCCCACGGCCTTGAATGGGCACTCACGGCCTATATCGGGCTGTGCCGGATCTTGCCGCTGCCGATGCGGTCCTACATGCGCTCGGTGCTTGCGAAGTTTCCCCGCAGCGTCCGCCGCTTGACCATCTACGACCAGCTCAATCCCGCTTACGCAAAATATTATACCCGCGCCGAGGCAGAAGCGCTGTTGTCGGATGGCGGATTTGGTGACGTCAGGCTCTACCATCGCCACGGCTATAGCTGGACGGTGTCCGGCACCCGCCCGGCGTGATCTGATCTTCCTGGCGCGGGGCCGCTGCCGCCTTCGCGCCGCCAGTGCATTTGGAGAATCGATTTGCCTGCTAGCGACATCGGGGGTGGGTGGGGGCCAAGTCGGAAGTGGCAGGCGCTCCTCGCACGGGCGAGCCGTATCACGTGGCTCGGGATCTGGGTCTGGGCCATCGGTCTTGCCCTGATGGTTCATCTGGCGTTTCTGGTGGCCTGGCCGGATCATTTCGTCCACGAGGATAGCGATGCCTATCTGGACGAAGCGCAGGCCATTCTGAACGGCCATTACATCGATAATACCGGGAAGCGGCCGTACGGCCTGGCGGTGTTCCTGGTGCTGCTGTCCAAGCTGTTCGGGCCGCATATCGTGGTCTTCGTCATCGTCCAGCATCTGATGAGCATCGGCACGGCTCTTCTCGTCGCCGCGACGGTGCGCTTTGCCGGTGCGCCCCGGATCCTGTCGGTCCTGGCCTTTCTGATCGCCGCGCTCTACGCGCGCACGGTTCACTACGACAACACGATCGGCGCCGAGAGCATCTCGAACTTTCTGGTCAGCCTTGCGGCCTTCCTCGCCGCAGGCATCGTCTTCAGGAACTGGTCGCCCTTTGTCGCCGCAGCGGCGCTCGGGGCAAGCCTGGGGGCCGTCATGACGTGCCGGTCGGCCGCGGTCGGACAAGCTGCGGTCATCCTGCTCTGGTTGGTCGTGGTGCTGGATGCCGGATGGCTCCGCCGACTGAGCGTGGTGGCGCTCGCAGGCGGCCTCGCCACGGCCGTGTACCTGATCCCCACGGCGGTGAATTACGCGATTGGAAAACGTCCGGCCGGCAGCGAAAGCGTGGCCGTTATGGCATTCGTGGTCGGCTATTCCGGCGACTTCGATCACGGGGTCCATCTCGACCGGAAAGCCAAGGCGCGGGCCTATGTCGAGCGGATGCGGGCACTGGATACGCCCACCGGCTGGTCCGACATCGTGGTCTATCAATGGCCCTTCGGCGCTCTGGAGGAGCTGAAGAAGCCGGGCGACACCCCGGAAGAATTCGAGAAGGTGGTTCGCGACATCTTCATCGAGACGCTGACGACACCGTCGACGCTGTACCGGCACATCAGCAAGCATTTTCTGCGCGAAATGTACTTCCTTCTGTTTGACGGCAATGGCGCGGCGCGGCGCGCCGTCAATCCGCAGGGCTACGAATTCTTCGTGCGCCGGGACGCCTATCCCATGTTTGGAAGCCCAACCGGGCTCAAATATCGGCGGCTGATCTACGACTATTACAAGCCTCACTGGCGGCTCGAGCGGTGGCTCTTGCCGTCGCCGGACTATGTGCAGGTGAAACTGGACCGTCTCCTGACGTTCGGCTACCAGCCGCGGCCGGATCTGGCCGATCTCTGGTACGGGCTGACCATATCGAGCGAGTATGATGAGCTTCCGGGACCGATCCGCTGGGTGTCCGCGGCAACCCTGATCCTCGCGGTCGTCCTGTTTGCAGGCGCCATCGGCGCCCGCTACGGATTCTTGCGCCCGCTCCCCCCTGGTCTGGTCGCCGGCGGCAGCCTGATGATCCTGCTCGCACTCGTCAGCCTCGCGTTTCCGGCGTTTCTGGTCTACGGCTTCAACCGCTACGCCTATTATGCCGTCCCGTTTCTGGGCGGCGCGAGCGCCATTCTGGCGGCGGTTCTGTTTGACCGGATCCGGCTTTTCGTCGCTGGAGCGTGGAAGCATCTGCGAGGTGGCCGGGCGGCCGGGGCGGCGGCATTTGCGCGAAAATAGCATTGCCGTCCCGCGATCCCTTCGGTTGAATTTGTTACATCCGGGGGGCATGTTACGGGAATCTTCTGACGGAGAGGCGCGGAACGACAGATGAGAAAGCCGGTCGTCGGCGTGATCGGGAACGCCCATCGCGTCGAAAATCGATTTCAGGTCCAGATGGTGGGCGAGCGAAACTTGCGCGCCGTGGCCGAGGTCTCCGGCGGCTTGCCGGTGATGTTCGCGGGCTCGCCCGACATCACCGATATCGCGGCATTGCTCGACACGGTGGACGGCATCATCCTCACCGGCGCCCGGGCCAACGTGCATCCGACCCGCTTCAACGTCGACCCCTGCGAGAAGCACGAGCCCTACGACATCCACCGCGACGAGGTGGCGCTGGCCCTTTCGGTCGCCTGCGTATCCCGCGGCATCCCGCTGTTTGGCATCTGCCGCGGCCTGCAGGAGATGAACGTTGCCTTCGGCGGCTCGCTGCATCCCGAGATCCGCGAAATTCCCGGCCGCATGAACCATCGCATGCCCCGGCTCGAGAATGGCGAGATCCATCCCGATCCGACCGTCGTGTTCGCCGACCGCCACGATGTCGACCTGACGCCGGGCGGGGCGTTCGCGAGAATCCTCGGTTGCGAGAAGATCAGGGTCAATTCGCTGCACGGCCAGGGCATTCTCGATCCCGGCAAGCGCGTTCTGATCGAGGGCGTCGCCGAGGACGGCACCATCGAGGCGATCCGGATCGCGGAAGCCCCGAGCTTCGCGCTCGGCGTGCAATGGCATGCCGAATACGATCCCCAGCACAATCCGATCAACCGCAAGCTGTTCGAGGCGTTCGGCGAGGCCCTGGTCGCGCGGCAGAAGGCGGCGGCGTAGCGGACGCTCGACGGGAAAGGGGCGCACTCCCGCCGCGCCGTCATTGCGAGCGCAGCGAAGCAATCCAGACTGCCTCTGCGGTGGGACTCTGGATTGCTTCGCTGCGCTCGCAATGACGGAATATGGGTGACAACTTGCCTCTCCAACTGACGCGGTCATTCCCCGCGCAGGCGGGGAATCCAGTACGCCGCGGCTTCTCGGTTCGATCACGGGCTTTTCTGGAATACTGGATCGCCCGCCTTCGCGGGCTATGACAGCGAGTGCGTGGTTGCAGACGCGCCTTCGCATCCCCGCGGCTTCTTTCGCCCGAGCTTTGCTGTTCGTTTCGCCCCATGAAAGGCCAAAGGGCGCAGGGAATGCCGGGCGCCGGCGCACCCGCAGGTCCGTGGGCGTAAGAACGCACACGGGGTGGACCACAGGTGTGCCGGTCGCCCGGCCTTCCCTGCGCGGATGGTTTTAACGGTGTCCTTCGTGCTCTCCTCGGGGAGCGTTGCACTATTGCCCCCGTTGCCTTGCGGCTGATCGATGCGCGCGCCGGTTGGCGCCGCATCACCGCGAGATTTGACGCCAGAACCCCGGGCGTCGGGACCACACGACTTCTCCGTCCGCGGACGTTCCTGCCTCAGCATCTGGGGCCCGATGTGCGCGCCCCCGACCATCAACAGAAACGCTGTGACCGCGCCGTGTCGTAGCGTGCTGCGCATGACTCAACGGTCGCCCGTCCCTGTCACCGCCTGTCGCGCCGGCGCTACCGCGTCCACCGCACCCCAACCCGCATCTCGTGACGATCGCGAAGCGCCCCTTTGGCAGGGCCGGGATGAGTGCTCTATGCCACAAAACCGAAATTCGGGAAAGTGGAATATTTTTGAAGGGAGGGCTTGACCCGGGTGTTTTGCCCGACGCCTCGCGTGTTTGGGGTATCCTGCGGGCTGGACATCAATGCGAGAGCGTTGCGACATAGGCTTTGGTCGGATCGGCGTAACCCTTGAGACGCAAGCTGCGCTGCTCGGCCGAAATGCCCGTCGATGCGTCGTCCCAGACCGCCGGGCTGACGACCATCTCGCCGCCTTTTGCCGCTGCCACCAGCCGCGCGCAGAAGTTCATGGGGTCTCCGAGCGCGGCAAACTGGTAGTTGCCGTCCTCCACGCCGATCGAGCCGACAAAGGTCTTGCCGGCGTGCACGCCGACGCCGATGGACAGCCACGGGCCCGCGGGATCGTCATGTCCGGTCGCGCGCAGAAGCGCAAGCCCGGCCTTGACCGCGAGCCGACGGTAGTCGCTGCCTGAAATACCGGGAGGAAAAATTCCGATCACCTCGTCGCCGACCATCTTGTCGACCACGGCATTGGTCTCGGCGAACACGTCGGTCGCCACCCGGAAGAAGCGCTGCATCAGCGCGGCAAAGCCGGTTGGACCGATGCGCGCAGCCAGCTCGGTCGATCCGCGCACGTCGGCATAGAGCATCGCGATCTCGATCTCGGCGCCGCCGCGCTCCTTGGCGAGCACCGTCTCGCACTGCTCGCAGATGTGCGGATTGCGCCGCCACGGCCGAAAGCCCGCAAGCCGCAAGGCCGGCGCGGTGAAGCCGTCGAAACCCACGCAACAGAGCCGGCAGCGTTTGTCCGCGGTCGGCGACAGCATGCGCATCACCGCGCGGCCGCGACGGAGTGAGGGGTGCTCGCCGGACAGCATCTGCTGCCAGAATGCGTTGCGATCCTGTTTGTCCCTGGGGTCCGACATCTAACTTCTCGTTCGATCGCCCGAAGTTAGTCCCCTGCATCGTAGTCCGTCGGCGGGAAGCCGGCAACGACGCTTGCGCGCCATCGCCGTGGCTCGGTTGCTCGCGATCTGCGATTGCTTCACCGGGCTGCGATGATGTGCAGTTGTACCGGGGCCGGTTGAACAGGCTACCTACTCGCCGAGGCAGGGTTGTTTCCTCGGGATTGGGCAGGAGATCGCAGCAGCGGCGGTGACTTTGGCGAATCTGCGTGAGCGTTGCGAACAGTCGGCGGATTACGCCTTCGGCTAATCCGCCCTACGGGACTGCGCCATGTGTTTCGAGTAAACCAATCGGTAGGAATTGGTCCGCCCTGATTTTTGCGGCTCTGATTTGTTCTTTGAGAACGAAGTGGAGTCAGATGCAGAACGAAAGCTGACGCGTCCGAGATGCGAGCTGCACGGCTGCGACGCGGACGAAGCGCAGGCGCGCCAGCCGAGCGTCCGGCTTCAGCTCGTGCCTGAGTTCAATGTCGCTGAAACGAAAAGGCGCTCCCTTTCGGAAGCGCCTTTTGCTTGTCGCGGACAGTTCGGGCCGCTTAGCCCGAATAGTACATCTCGAACTCGACCGGATGCGGGGTCATCTCGAAGCGGGCGACCTCGGTCATCTTCAGCTCGATATAGGCGTCGATGAAGTCGTCGTCGAACACGCCGCCGGCCTTGAGGAAGCCGCGGTCCTTGTCGAGGTTCTCGAGCGCCTCGCGAAGCGAGCCGCACACCGTCGGGATCTGCTTCAGCTCTTCCTTCGGCAGGTCGTAGAGGTCCTTGTCCATCGCCGGACCCGGATCGATCTTGTTCTTGATGCCGTCGAGGCCGGCCATCAGCATCGCGGCGAAGCCGAGATAGGGATTGGCCATCGGATCGGGGAAGCGCACCTCGACGCGCTTGGCCTTGGGCGAAGCGGTGTAGGGGATGCGGCAGGAGGCCGAGCGGTTGCGCGCGGAATAGGCGAGCAGCACGGGAGCCTCATAGCCCGGGACCAGACGCTTGTAGGAGTTGGTCGAAGGGTTGGTGAAGGCGTTGATCGCCTTGGCGTGCTTGATGATGCCGCCGATGTAGTGCAGGCAGGTCTCCGACAGGTCGGCATATTTGTTGCCGGCGAACACCGGCTTGCCGTCCTTCCAGATCGACTGGTGCACGTGCATGCCCGAGCCGTTGTCGCCGAAGATCGGCTTCGGCATGAAGGTGGCGGTCTTGCCGTAGATGTGCGCGACCTGGTGGATGCAGTACTTGTAGATCTGCATGTGGTCGGCCATCAGCGTCAGCGTGTCGAACTTCATGCCGAGCTCGTGCTGGGCGGAAGCGACCTCGTGGTGATGCTTCTCGACCTTGACGCCCATCTTGGCCATGGCGCCGAGCATCTCCGAGCGCATGTCCTGCACCGAATCCTGCGGCGGAACGGGGAAGTAGCCGCCCTTGGTGCGGATGCGGTGACCGAGATTGCCGCCTTCATATTCGGTGTCGGAATTGGTCGGCAGCTCCGAGGAGTCGAGCCGGAAACCGGTCTTGTAGGGCTCGGCGGAATAGCGCACGTCGTCGAACACGAAGAACTCGGCTTCGGGGCCGACGAACACGCTGTCGCCCACGCCCATCGACTTCACCATGGCCTCGGCCTTCTTGGCGATGCCGCGGGGGTCGCGGTTGTAGGGCTCGCCGGTGGTCGGCTCGAGCACGTCGCAGGTGATGACCATGGTGGTCTCGGCGAAGAACGGGTCGATCGTCGCGGTGACCGGGTCGGGCATCAGGCACATGTCGGACTCGTTGATCGCCTTCCAGCCGGCGATCGAGGAGCCGTCGAACATCGTCCCTTCGGCGAAGATGTCTTCATCGATCATGCTGACGTCGAACGTCACATGCTGCCACTTGCCGCGCGGATCGGTGAAGCGCAGGTCGACGTACTTGACGTCGTTGTCCTTGATCGATTTCAGGACGTCTTTGGCGGTCTTCATGCATACCCCTTTTGGCTCTGCGGGTCGGTTTCCAGATGAGCAAATTGTTCTCGCTGAGGGCGAGTTTTGCGCGACCGCACAAACGAAATCAGGCCGCCGAAGCAGCCTTCATTCTAGTCGGAGTGTCGCAAAATTCGGGATAGCACCCGGCTCAGATAGCGTCCAGCCCGGATTCGCCGGTTCGGATGCGGATCGCCTCTTCGATGTTGGAGACGAAGATCTTACCGTCGCCGATGCGCCCGGTTTGCGCGGCGCGGCGGATCGCGTCGATGGCGCGCTCGACCAGATCGTCGCCGATCACGATCTCGATCTTCACCTTGGGCAGGAAGTCGACGATGTATTCTGCGCCGCGGTACAGCTCGGCGTGCCCCTTCTGCCGGCCAAAGCCCTTGGCCTCGGTCACGGTGATGCCCTGAAGGCCGACTTCCTGCAGCGCTTCCTTCACCTCGTCGAGCTTGAATGGCTTGATGATGGCTTCGATTTTCTTCACTGCGCGCCTCCGGCCTTTCGATCAAATCGCAACGTCTTCGTCAGGATGCGCTTCTCTAACGCACGATCTTGTCTTCGCTATGCCGGAAGTCCTGACCTGTCCGGCACCAACGGCCGGCGACACCCTGAAAATGCCAGTGAGCACGACGAACCGAAGCGGCTTCCTCGAAAGCAGGGTCTATGCCAAGTTGCAAATGCCCTGATTATTGGAGCGTTATCAGCCTTTTAACGAGCATCTCTGAATGGTGGCGCCGACTTGCACAAAATACCGAAGACTACGAAATAGGCAAACGGTTCAATATGTGTGCAGATCGTTGTTCCCCACGTCGCATCCGCGCCGAAGGTGCCTGCTGAAAAGGCGATTGTACTAGGGAAGTGGCATGGAAGTTCTGAGCAACGCCGAAATGCAGCGCGCGGACCAGCTCACCATCGCGGCCGGCACGCCCGGTTTCAAGCTGATGCTGAGCGCGGGCCAGGCGGTCGCCGAGGCCGCCCAGGCACTGGTGGAGGAGGGGCCGATCCTGATCGTGGCCGGTCCCGGCAACAATGGCGGTGACGGCTTTGTCGCAGCCGCCGAGCTCGCCGCCCAGGGCCGCGAGGTCTCGGTGATCCCGATGTGCGAGCGCGACCAGCTCCAGGGCGATGCCGCCTCCGCCGCGCGCGGCTGGAAGCACCCGGTGCTCCCGTTCAATCCGCAGGCGATCGGAAGGCCTGCGCTGATCATCGATGCGCTGTTCGGTGCGGGACTCAGCCGCCCCGTCGATGGCGAGGCGCGCGCGATGATCGAGGCGATCAACGCCAACGGTGCCCCGGTGCTCGCGGTCGACCTGCCGAGCGGCATCAACGGCACCAGCGCGGCCGTAATGGGCGCTGCGGTAAACGCCACCGAGACCGTCACCTTCTTCCGCAAGAAGCCGGCGCATTTGCTGCTGCCGGGCCGGATGCATTGCGGCCGCGTGCGCGTCGCCGACATCGGCATCGACGCGCAGGTGCTGGACGAGATCGCCCCGCAGACCTTCGAGAACAGTCCGGAGGTCTGGGGCGCCGCCTTTCCGCTGCCGCGCATCGACGGCCACAAATACGCGCGCGGGCACGTGCTGGCAGTCTCCGGCGATGCGGCCGCGACCGGGGCCGCGCGGCTCGCCGCGCGGGGCGCGCTGCGGGCAGGGGCGGGCCTGGTGACGCTGGCGAGCCCGCGCGATACGCTCGCGATCAACGCGGCGGCGCTGACTGCGGTGATGGTTCGCCCCGTCGACACCGTCGTCGAATTCGGCGAGCTGCTCGCCGACAAGCGCTACGGCACCTGCATCATCGGTCCCGGCGCGGGCATCGGTGAGCGCACCTGCGATCTCGTCCATACCGCGCTGAGCGCGCAGCGCCATCTGGTGCTCGATGCCGATGCGTTGACCAGCTTTGCCGCGACCCCCGAGCGCCTGTTCGAATCGATCAAGTCCTCACAGGACAATGCCGTGGTGCTGACACCGCACGAAGGCGAGTTTCCACGCCTGTTCTCGGACCTCAGCAACAAGTTCCCGGGCCGTTCCAAGCTGGAGCGAGTGCGCGCCGCCGCCGAGCGGTCCGGCGCCGTCGTGCTGCTGAAGGGGCCCGACACCACGATCGCTGCCCCCGACGGCCGCGCCACCATCGCCGCCAACGCGCCGCCCTGGCTCGCCACCGCCGGCGCCGGTGACGTGCTGTCCGGCATCATCGCAGGCCTGTTGGCCCAGGGCGTGCCGGCGTTCGAGGCCGCGAGCATGGGCGTCTGGATGCATGGCGAGGCGGCAAGCGAAGCCGGGCCGGGACTGATCGCGGAGGATCTCACCGAGACGCTGCCGGCGGTGCACCGGCGAATCTACTCCGCGCTGGGGGTGGAGTACTGAGCGTTCACTCCACGGCGTACCAGCGCACTAGCCGCGGCGCGGCCCAGTCGGTGGCGACGGATTCGAGCAACCATCGGCCGGGCGCCGTCGCCGCGAAGGCGACGCGCTCGGTCTTGCCGGGCTCGATCGCGAGCGTGTCGAGCCAATAGGGCTTCCAGCCGTCGTCGAGCCTGTCGAGCAGGCGGAAGGGATGGCCGTGCAGGTGGAACACGTTGGTGACAGCGCCGGGGTTGCTCAGGGCCAGCACGACGGTGCGGCCGGTTCTGGCCCTGAAGGCGGGTGCGGAAGCCGTGGAGAAGTTCGCCGGCCGGGCCCAGCCGGCATTGGCGGCGCCGGGCGCGACATCGAACCGCAGGGCGCCTTTCAGATCGAGCTTCTCGGGCAGGTCGTTCGGAGCGAGCGGCTGCGGCGGCGCCAGCGGAACGCGCCGCGCCAGCTGGTCTGAGATCTTGAGGCTGCCGACCCGGTGCGCCGCCTTGCCGTCGTGCAGCAGGAACTGGGCTGATGCAGCCGCATCCACGACGGCGTCGGCGCGTGCGCCGGGCGCCAGCACCAGGGCGCCGTTGCGCGCCGAAAACGGCTCGGCGGGCTGTCCGTCCAAGGCCAGCACGCGGACGTCGTGGCTTTCCAGTTTGATAGCCAGAACAGTGCGTTGCGAGCCGTTGATAAAGCGCAGCCGCAGCCGTTGGTGGACCTGGGCTGAGAGTTCGAATGAAGTCTGACCATTGATCGTATAGGCCGGCGTCGCGTCCTTCGGGTCCTGGCCCGGCGGGACGGCGGTGCCATCGGGGCGCAGGCGCCATTCCTCGATCAAGAGCACCTCGTCACGGTCGACGACGGCCGGGCTGGTCTCGGCCGCGACGATCGCGAGCGGGCGTGCCGGCTGCTTCAAGCCGTCCTCGAACAGGCGGAAGTCGGCCAGCAAGGTCCCGGCATGAGGTATTGAAATAATTGATGTTTCGACCGCGTTCGGGGGCGCGGGCGCGCGTCCCCGCAGCGGATCGGCCGGAACGGGACCATTGAGGCCGTACCAGACTGGCGCAAGCGGCACAGCAAGGTCGTTTCGAAACACCACTTCTCAGCGGTCGCCGCGCTTGAGCCGGACGTCCCGGAGATGGCTGACGGCGGCGAGCTCCCAGACCGGTGTGGCCGGCTGCCCCGATCTGAGAGCCAGCGTTGACGCCCTAGCCTGGAGGGCAAGCTGGGCAGTCACTGGCGGGGTTGCTCCGCCTGCGATCAAAGCGGCCGCGGAGGCGCCAAGCCCGGCCAGAACCTCGCGCCGATTGGGGTCAAAGATCCGCGGTTTCATGCGGCAATCCGGACCACGCCGTGCTGGATAAGTCCAGCCATCGTGCCTACTTGAAGCCTGCCTCCATCAGACCATTTTTTTGCTGCGAACAGTCAGGCACATGCTATAAGCCCGGCCGCCCGCGGCATCGCGGCCGGTCTTGATGCAACTTCACGCGGGCGTGGCGGAACTGGTAGACGCGCTGGATTTAGGTTCCAGTGACGAAAGTTGTGGGGGTTCGAGTCCCTCCGCCCGCACCAAGCGCTTATCGCGTTTGCACGGATTACGAGGGCCTGCTTTCGCGCGGATGTCTGTCCGCTGAAGCCGGTCCGATGCAGCACCGGCGTCGAGGGTTTGCCTCGCGCCGGATCGATTAATGACAGCGTCCCGACGCATGCGCGCCGGGACCGAACGAGAAGAAGATTGGACGCCATGCAGGTCACAGAGACCCTCTCGGAAGGTTTGAAGCACGAGTTCAAGATCAGCGTTCCCGCGTCTGATCTCGACGCCAAGGCCGGCGCCAAGCTCGTCGACCTCAAGGACAAGGTCCGCATCAACGGCTTCCGTCCCGGCAAGGTACCGGTCTCGCACCTGAAGAAGGTCTACGGCCGCTCGGTGATGGCCGAGACCATCGACCAGACCATCCGCGACACCAACACGCAGCTGTTCTCCGAGCGCGGCTTCCGCCTTGCGACCGAGCCGAAGATCACCATGCCGAGCGAGCAGGCCGAGGTCGAGGAGCTGCTGAGCGGCAAGACCGATCTGACCTACACGGTCGCGATCGAGGTGGTGCCGGCGATCGCGCTCGCCGACTTCAAGACCTTCGAGGTCGAGAAGCCCGTCGCCGAAGTCACCGAGGCCGACGTCAACGAGGCGATCAAGCGCATCGCCGACAGCAACCGTACCTATGCCGCGAAGGCCGAGGGCGCCAAGGCCGAATCCGGCGACCGCGTCACCATCAACTTCAAGGGCACCATCAACGGCGAAGTCTTCGAGGGCGGCACCGGCGAGGGCATCCAGGTCGCGATCGGCTCCAACACCTTCATCCCGGGCTTCGAGGAGCAGCTGATCGGCATCGGCGCCGGCGAGACCCGCACGCTGAAGGTGTCGTTCCCGCAGAACTATATGAGTGACAAGCTCGCCGGCCAGCCGGCCGAGTTCGAGACCACCGCGACCTTGATCGAGGCGCCGCAGGACGTTGCGATCGACGACGAGTTCGCCAAGACGCTTGGCCTGGAATCGCTGGACAAGCTGAAGGAAGCCGCGCGCGAGCGTCTGGTTGCCGAGTTCGCGACCGCGACGCGCCAGCGCGTCAAGCGCGCCTTGCTCGACCGGCTCGACGAAGCGCATCGCTTCGAGGCGCCGCCCTCGCTGGTGGACGAAGAGTTCAATCTGATGTGGAACTCGGTCAAGGCCGAGATGGCCTCCGCCGGCAAGACCTTCGCCGACGAGGACACCACTGAAGACAAGGCCCAGGAAGAGTACCGCAAGATCGCCGACCGCCGCGTGCGGCTTGGCCTTGTGCTCTCCGAGATCGGCGAGAAGAACAAGATCACCGTGACGGATGACGAGGTCGGCCGCGCCGTGATCGAGCGCGCGCGCTCGATGCCGGGCCGCGAGAAGGAGGTCTGGGACTATTACCGCAGCAACGCCCAGGCGTTGGCCCAGCTCCGTGCACCGATCTATGAGGACAAGGTCGTCGACTTCATCCTCGAGCTCGCCAACGTGACCGAGAAGAAGGTCTCGCGCGAGGATCTCTACAAGGACGACGAGGCGGAAAAGACTGCGGCCTGAGGGCTCCAAAGCGTTTTCAAGCGAAGTGGACACCGGTTCGCGTCGAGAAAACGCGTCAAAACCAAACCCAGAGTCCCGTTCCGACGTCATCGGGATGGGGCTCTGAAACAGCCATCTGTTAAGGATGATCAGCGAAGGGGCCCAGCTAGCCAGATGGCCGGCTGGGCCTCTTTGTGCGAATCAGCTTCAACTGCCCGACGGATTAAGCCTTAATGCGCGCCGCACTTGTCAGAAGCGAATTGGGCTATATCTGTCGGTACGCCTTCTACCCTACCAAGTTCCTGCATCACAGGACGTCCATTCGCCCTTCCGGCAGTTCCAGCTGGCAAGCCTTGCCCGGCGATGGCCGTCTCCGAAAACCCTAGGTGACTCATGCGCGATCCGGTTGAAACCTACATGAACCTCGTGCCCATGGTGGTCGAGCAGACCAACCGTGGCGAGCGCGCCTACGACATCTTCTCGCGCCTCCTCAAGGAGCGCATCATCTTCGTGACCGGCCCGGTCGAGGACGGCATGTCGACGCTGATCGTCGCGCAGCTCCTCTTCCTCGAAGCGGAAAATCCGAAGAAGGAAATCTCGATGTACATCAACTCGCCGGGCGGCGTGGTGACGTCGGGCCTTGCGATCTACGACACCATGCAGTTCATCCGCCCGCCGGTCTCGACGCTGTGCACGGGGCAGGCCGCCTCGATGGGCTCGCTGCTGCTCTGCGCCGGCGAGAAGGACATGCGCTTCTCGCTGCCGAACGCGCGCATCATGGTGCACCAGCCCTCCGGCGGCTTCCAGGGCCAGGCCACCGACATCATGCTGCACGCCCAGGAAATCCTGAACCTGAAGAAGCGGCTCAACGAGATCTACGTGAAGCACACCGGCCAGACCTACAAGTCGATCGAGGATGCGCTGGAACGCGACAAGTTCCTGACGGCGAACGACGCCAAGGAGTTCGGCCTGGTCGACAAGGTCATCGACAAGCGCGCCGAGGAAGCCGCGCCGGCGAAGACACAGTAACACTACCGGGGTGACGGCGATCCCTCGGCAACCCCTGAGGAGATCGCCTGTCGCCTTCAGGTGGCGTTCACGCTATGGACGCATATGCGCGCTGCAAAATGCGTTTTTCCGCCCTGCGACAGGCAGAAGGTTCCGCTTTCGTGCCTGTTTTTCGTGGCAATCCAGCAACGCCGTGGTGATTTCGGTCACTTCGCCCATGCCAAGACCGGAAATCACGGTATTGTCACGGGTAGCCGGCGACCCCCGATTAGCGAATTCTTGATAGTCGGGTGACAGCATGGTTGGCTACGATTGATCGGCTATGATCGCGGGGAATCGAACGACCGTGATTCGCACGGGATGTAATGCGTAGGGTCTTTTTTGGTACGGAATTTGCTCTACTTAAGCTTCATGCCGACCATCGTGTCGGAATGAAGCGATCGAGCGGAACGGGATCGAACCGCGGACGGAGACATGAATGAGTAAGGTCGGCACGAGCGACTCCAAGAACACGCTATATTGCTCGTTCTGCGGCAAGAGCCAGCACGAAGTCCGCAAACTGATCGCGGGTCCCACGGTCTTCATCTGCGACGAGTGCGTCGAGCTCTGCATGGACATCATCCGCGAGGAGAACAAATCCTCGCTGGTCAAGTCGCGCGACGGCATTCCGACGCCGAAGGAAATCTGCAAGGTCCTGGACGACTACGTGATCGGCCAGAGCCATGCGAAGAAGGTGCTGTCGGTCGCGGTGCACAATCACTACAAGCGCCTCAACCACCAGACCAAGCACAACGATGTCGAGCTCGCGAAGTCGAACATCCTGCTGATCGGTCCGACCGGTTCGGGCAAGACGCTGCTCGCGCAGACGCTCGCCCGTATCCTGGACGTGCCGTTCACCATGGCGGATGCGACGACGCTGACCGAGGCCGGCTATGTCGGTGAGGACGTCGAGAACATCATCCTGAAGCTGCTCCAGGCTGCCGACTACAATGTCGAGCGGGCCCAGCGCGGCATCGTCTACATCGACGAAATCGACAAGATCAGCCGTAAGTCCGACAATCCCTCGATCACGCGCGACGTGTCGGGTGAGGGCGTGCAGCAGGCGCTGCTGAAGATCATGGAAGGCACGGTGGCGTCGGTTCCCCCGCAGGGCGGCCGCAAGCATCCGCAGCAGGAGTTCCTGCAGGTGGATACCACCAACATCCTGTTCATCTGCGGCGGCGCGTTCGCGGGCCTGGAGAAGATCATCTCCGCGCGCGGACGGTCAACCTCGATCGGTTTCGCGGCCCAGGTGATGGCGCCGGAAGACCGCCGGACCGGCGAGATCTTCCGTCACGTCGAGCCTGAGGACCTGCTGAAGTACGGCCTCATCCCCGAGTTCGTCGGCCGTCTTCCGGTCGTGGCGACGCTCGAGGATCTCGACGAGACCTCGCTGAAGAAGATCCTCACCGAGCCGAAGAACGCGCTGGTGAAACAGTACCAGCGGCTATTCGAGATGGAGAACATCGAGCTGACCTTCGCCGACGAGGCGCTTGGCGCGGTCGCCCGCAAGGCGATCGAGCGCAAGACCGGCGCGCGCGGCCTGCGTTCGATCCTCGAAGCGATCCTGCTCGAGACCATGTTCGACCTGCCGGGCCTGGAAGGTGTGGAGGAGGTCGTGATCTCCCGCGAGGTCGTGGAAGGCACGGCGCGTCCGCTCTACATCTACGCCGATCGGTCCGATCGCGCCGTCGAGAACGCCAGCGCCTGATCTAGGCGTTGAACGCTCCAATCGTCTCCTCAAGTCGGGCTGCGGAAGAATATCTCCGCAGCCGGTGTTGCGTCGCTTACCGCGTTGCGTAAGCGCCTGATGGCGCGCGTTTTTCAATGACTTGACACCCCCCGGGTCGATAGCCACCTAATGTCGGCGGCGAGCGAAAATTCTCTTCCAGATTCGCCTCAGTTCCGATCCGGCGAGCCGGTCCAACTCGTAACAGGACCGACCGGCCTTGCGGATCACCTCGGCACCTTGTGGCGGTTGCGCATAGGCATGGCGGGCTGCGTGCAAGGGGGCAAAGCAAAAGGAAAAGGCCATGACTAATCCAAAACCCCGGCCAACCATCGTCCATGGCGAAACGCACGCCTATCCTGTGCTGCCGCTGCGCGACATCGTCGTCTTCCCGCACATGATCGTTCCGCTCTTCGTCGGCCGCGAGAAGTCGATCCGCGCGCTCGAAGAGGTGATGAAGAACGACGCGCTGATCATGCTCGCGACGCAGAAGAACGCGTCCGACGATGATCCGGCGCCCGACGCCATTTACGAGACCGGTACGCTCGCCAGCGTGCTGCAGCTCTTGAAGCTTCCCGACGGCACCGTGAAGGTGCTGGTCGAAGGGCTCGAGCGTGCGCGCGTGTCGAAATACACCGATCGCGTCGATTATTACGAAGCGACGGCCGTCGCGCTTGCCGACACTGATGCGAAGTCGGTCGAGGCGGAGGCGCTGGCCCGCTCGGTCGTGTCCGACTTCGAGAGCTATGTGAAGCTCAACAAGAAGATCTCGGCCGAGGTCGTCGGCGTCGTGCAGGCGATCACTGATTTCGCCAAGCTCGCCGACACCGTTGCCTCGCATCTCGCAGTCAAGATCGCCGATCGCCAGGGCATCCTGGAGACGCTGTCCGTCACCACGCGCCTGGAGAAGGTGCTGGGCCTGATGGAGAGCGAGATCTCGGTGCTGCAGGTCGAAAAGCGCATCCGCTCGCGCGTCAAGCGCCAGATGGAGAAGACCCAGCGCGAGTATTATCTCAACGAGCAGATGAAGGCGATCCAGAAGGAACTCGGCGACGACGACGGTCGCGACGAGCTCGCCGATCTCGAAGAGAAGATCTCCAAGACCAAGCTCTCCAAGGAAGCGCGCGAGAAGGCGCAGCATGAATTGAAGAAGCTGCGCCAGATGTCGCCGATGTCCGCGGAAGCGACCGTCGTGCGCAACTATCTGGATTGGCTGCTGTCGATCCCGTGGAACAAGAAGTCCAAGGTGAAGAAGGACCTGGAGCAGGCGCAAGCCATCCTGGACTCCGATCATTACGGGCTCGAGAAGGTCAAGGAACGCATCGTCGAGTATCTCGCGGTGCAGTCGCGCGCCAACAAGTTGACGGGCCCGATCCTGTGCCTCGTCGGGCCCCCCGGCGTCGGCAAGACCTCGCTCGGCAAGTCGATCGCGAAGGCGACGGGGCGCGAATTCGTGCGCGTCTCGCTCGGCGGCGTGCGCGACGAGGCCGAGATCCGCGGTCACCGCCGCACCTATATCGGTTCGATGCCCGGCAAGATCATCCAGTCGATGCGGAAGGCGAAGTCGTCCAACCCGCTGTTCCTGCTGGACGAGATCGACAAGATGGGCGCCGATTTCCGCGGCGATCCGTCGTCCGCCTTGCTCGAGGTGCTCGACCCCGAGCAGAACGGGACGTTCAACGACCACTATCTCGAGGTCGATTACGATCTGTCCAACGTGATGTTCATCACCACCGCGAATACGCTCAATATTCCGGGACCGCTGATGGACCGCATGGAGATCATCCGGATCGCGGGCTACACCGAAAACGAGAAGGTCGAGATCGCGCGCAAGCATCTGATCCCGAACGCGGTGTCCAAGCATGGCCTGGACTCCAAGGAGTTCTCGATCGACGACGACGCGCTGCTGCTGCTGATCCGCCGCTACACCCGCGAAGCGGGCGTGCGCAACCTGGAGCGTGAGCTCTCCACACTCGCCCGCAAGGCGGTGAAGGAGCTGATGATCTCCAAGAAGAAGTCGGTCAAGGTCACCGAGAAGACTCTGGAAGAGCTGCTCGGCGTGCCGAAGTATCGCTTCGGCGAGATCGAGAGCGAGCCGCAGGTCGGCATCGTCACGGGCCTTGCCTGGACCGACGTCGGCGGCGAGCTGTTGACGATCGAAGGCGTCATGATGCCCGGCAAGGGCAAGATGACGGTCACCGGCAATCTGCGCGACGTGATGAAGGAGTCGATCTCGGCGGCGGCATCCTATGTCCGCTCGCGCGCGATCAACTACGGCATCGAACCGCCGATGTTCGACCGCCGCGACATCCACGTGCATGTGCCGGAAGGCGCGACACCGAAGGACGGTCCGTCCGCGGGCGTGGCGATGGCCACCGCGATCATCTCGGTCATGACCGGCATCCCGGTCCGGCACGATGTCGCGATGACCGGCGAGATCACGCTGCGCGGCCGCGTGCTGCCGATCGGCGGCCTGAAGGAGAAGCTGCTGGCTGCGGCCCGCGGCGGCATCAAGACGGTGCTGATCCCCGAGGACAACGCCAAGGATCTCACGGAGATTTCCGATGCGATCAAGGGCGGCATGGAGATCATCCCGGTCTCCCGCCTCGACGACGTCATCGCCAAGGCCTTGGTGAAGAAGCCGACGCCAATCGTCTGGGAAGAGGACACCAAGGTGACGGTGAAGCCCGATGGCGACGAGGCCGCCGGCGGTCTGACCGCTCACTGAGTGTGTGGCTCGAAAAGATGATAAAACGGCGCCTTCGGGCGCCGTTTTTATTTGGGGCAAGGAGAGAGGGGCGATGCAGATCGACGGGCAATGCCATTGCGGCAAGATCGCCTATCAAGCCGAGATCGACCCCGAAGCCGTATCGGTTTGCAATTGCACCGATTGCCAGACCCTGACCGGCTCGCCGTTCCGCGTGACCGCCATCTGTGCGGGGGCCGACGTCCGCCTGACCCGCGGCACGCCAAAAATCTACGGCAAGCGCGGCGACAACGGCCGGATGCGCTTCCAGCACTTCTGCGCCGATTGCGGTTCCCCGCTGTTCACCAGCGGTGAGGGCGACCAGGCCGACGATTGGGGCATCCGCTGGGGCTCGATCCGCCAGCGCGACCAGCTGCGCCCGGTCCGGCAGATCTGGTGCCAGTCGGCCGCGGTGTGGATCGACGCGGTGCCGCTGCTGCCGGGGCGGCCGCAGGATTGAGCCTGGAATGACGTTCCGCGCTTGCCCGTCCGGGGCCTGGGAGGCTAAAGAGGCGGCGAGGGCGGTTAGCTCAGCTGGTTAGAGCATCTCGTTTACACCGAGAGGGTCCGCGGTTCGAATCCGTGACCGCCCACCAGCATTCATCCCGTTGCGTCGGGTCACCCGATCGGCAAATCCTGGCGCGCGACGTCGCCGCTGCGCTCTGTGGCCTTGTATCCGCCTCGTGCCATTGCCGGCTGCCATTGCCGAAGCCAGCCGATCGGATCGGTCAGGAAACGGGTCAGCGGCTTGATGGTGGGTTTTTCGACCAGCGCGTAGACCAGCCAGGCGACGGCAGCGAGGAATGCGGGAAGCACGAACGCGCGGATCAGCATGTCGCCCGCGGAGTCACGGCCCACTTGCGCCCAGTGCAGGATCATCATCCCGACGTCCTGATGAATCAGATAGAGCGGATAGCTGATGACGCCGATGAAGGCGAGGGCGCTCGACCACCGTGGCAGAAGGTGGTCATACCGCGCGGCAAGATAGACGGCGGCCGTGCCAAACCACAGCAGCAGCGACCGGTACAGCTCGATCTGGGCGGACGGCTGCTTGACGCCCATCTTCAGGTGATAGAGCTCCACCGAGAACGCCACGACGATGCCCGCGATCGCCTCCCTGGTGCGTCCCCTGACGAGGGCAGCCACGCTCATGCCGGCGATGAAGAACGGAAAGAAGTCGTTGGAGGTGTAATAGTCCGTGCTGGTGGTCACCGTCCGGAAGATGGTCACCGCGCACAGCAGTGCCAGCAGCCGCTGCTTGAGCCCCAGCACCATCATCAGGAAGCAGAAGAAGTAGAATTGAAACTCGATCTGCAACGACCAATAGGCACCGTCGGGCAGGTTATAGTTCACCTGCAGGACGTTGAGCGTCGGAAGCGCGATCAGCGTATAGACGTAGTGGATCCATTTCAGCCCGCGGCCGGGCTCGACCAGCTCGGGCGCCAGAAACTTGAACAGCGTCGTCAGGAAGCCGCAGACGATCAGCGCGGGAAGCAGGCGGCCGAGCCGCTTGGCATAGAAGTGCCAGGCCGTTTGCGATGTCTCGGCGCTGAACGCGATGCAATAGCCGCTGATGATGAAGAACAGCAGCACGCCGAACGTGCCCCGGTTGAAAGCCTGCAGCGGGACAAAATGGTAGAGCAGCACCCAGATGATGGAGATGGCGCGCAGGCAATCGATGCCGACCGATCGTTCGGATTTCAAAGGGTTTCCTCAGGTTTCCAAAGTTAGAACAGTGGCTTCCCATTGTGTCAACTCTGGACCCCGTGCTCGCGCCGGTCCGGTGCCGACTGCGCGCGACGGCGGCGGCACTTAGATCGTCTCGCCGGAATTGGTCTTGCGTCCGGCAACTGCATGCGGATATGCGTCTTCTGGTTTGGCGGACGACCGGCGCTCCGAGGGAGAATGCAATGCAACAGCCTGGCCACGAGCAAAACGCCGACCAGATCGCCTATTGGAACGGCCCGAGCGGGCAGCGCTGGGCCGATCGCCACGCAGCCCAGGAAAACCTGCTCGGACCCATTGCCGACGTGCTGATCGACCGCGCCCGGCCCAAGCCGGGTGAGCGCGTCCTCGACGTCGGCTGCGGCTCCGGCGCGACGACGTTCGCGTTCGCCAAAGCCGTTGCGCCTGACGGATTCGCGCTCGGCCTCGACGTGTCCGAGCCGATGCTGTCGCAGGCGCGTGCGCTGGCACCAAAAGGCCTGCCGCTCGATTTCGTGCTGGCGGATGCGACGGTCCATCCGTTCGAGCCGGCCAGCTTCGATCTGCTCGCCTCACGCTTCGGCGTGATGTTCTTCGCCGATCCCGTTGCGTCCTTCACCAACCTCCGCCGAGCGCTGAAGCCGTCCGGCCGGCTCGCCTTCGCCTGCTGGCGCGAGCCGAAGGAGAATCCCTGGATGATGGCGCCGCTGATGGCGGTCTACAAGCACGTGCCGAAGATGCCGCCGGTCGGGCCGGAGGAGCCCGGCCCGTTCGCCTTCGCCTCGGAGGAGCGCGTGATGCGAATCCTCAAAGCGGCCGGCTTCGTCGACGCGGCGATGGAGCCGCACAATCTGCCGATGGATGTTGCGATCGGCGGCGGCCTCGATGCGGCGGTCGACGGCGCGTTGCAGATCGGCCCGGCCAGCCGTGCCCTGCAGGGCCATCCGCCCGAGACATATGAGGCTGCCAAGGCTTCGATCCGCGAGGCGCTCGCGCCGTTCCTGAAGGGGCAGCGCGTTGAGCTGCAGGGCGCGATCTGGATCGTGACGGCAAAGGCGGGGTGAGGCTGCCGCGGCGGTGCCGATCTATGATCGTGACGGACGGGCGAGGAGAATGAGCTGAATTGCGCGATCAGAGGTGAAAGCGGTGTGGTTGTGCCAGACCGTGCATTCTGCTAAGCGCAGCCTCAAATGTCCGATCATCAGCTTCATGGGCGGCTGCCAGGCATCCAGCTCGGGCGCGCATTCGCCGCCCTGGCGGTCTTTTACTTCCATACGCATCTCGCGCTGAAATACTTTGATCCCGCCGGGCTCTATACATGGCGGTTCTTGGCCGATCGCGGTGCGGCCGGCGTCGATCTCTTCTTTGCGATTTCCGGTTTCATCGTTTGCTACGTCTCGAAGGCGCCGGGCTATACGCCCACCAGCTTCCTCGCCAAACGATTCTTCCGGATCTATCCTCTCAATGCCCTGGCCACGCTCGTCATGATCGTGCTCTTCAGCCGCAGCATTGGTGCCCCGCCGCATGAGATCGAGTTCGGCCGGGTGTTGAAGTCGCTCCTGATCATCCCGCAACAGACACCGATGAATGCGGTGGGCTGGACACTCGAATACGAAGTCATTTTCTACATCGTCTCCGCCATCCTCATCCCTATCGGCGGCGTCAGGCTGTTGTTGCTCTGGTGCATTGCGGCTGCTGCCATCGGAACCGAAATAGCGCCACAGCCTCCGCAGATCTCGCGTTTCGGTGACGATCACTACGCCGACTTTGCCGCAGGGGTGTTCGCCTACATGACGGTTTCGCGGCTTCAGCCTAGCTGGCGCTCCAGTCTGGCATTGCTGACGCTCGCGATCTGGGTTTACGCATTCGGGCTGCCCTTGTCGTCATGGATGACACCGGTCGCATGCTGGCTCGCCGTTGCCGGGCTTGCGCTCTTGCCGGCTGCGCCGCGCCTCGGCGTCAAGCTTGGCGACATCTCTTATGGCCTCTACATCTGGCACTGGCCATTGTTCTTGATCCTGCCCTGGCTGGCGCTGCGAAAGCAGCTCGACCCTGGCACCGGCGAGATGTGGCGCTGGATTCTGCTCGCGCTTCTCCTCGCCATCGCGTCTGCGTCCTGGATGTGCTTCGAGCGCCCGATCAATCGCTGGGCGGCGCGCTGGCTGGCGCAGCGCTCGAGGACCAGCGGTGTCGTCGCCGGCGGACAGCGCCCCGATGCGGTGACATAGCCGACGTCCTTCGCGCCATCGGTGTCGTTCCTTCGCACGCGGGAATTGGCGCGGGCAGCGCAATGGCTCAAACGACATCATCCGGCGCCAGCGCACAGCCGTTGTCGGGAAGGGTCTCGACCTGAAGCGTGGTGTGGCCGATGCGGAACGACGTCTTCAAGAGCTGCGCGGTCTCCATCAGGAATGCATCGCCGGTGCCGGCGGGCATGACGAGGTGACAGGTCAGCGCCGTCTCGGTGGTCGAGATCGGCCAGACATGGAGATCGTGGATCGCCGAGACGCCCGGGCGGGCCAGCAGGAACGCCCTGATCGCGGCGAGGTCGGTGCCCTTGGGCGCCGCGGCCATCGACATGTCGATGGAGCCGCGCAAGAGGCTGGTGGTGCTCCACAGGATCGTGGCGCAGATGACGAGGCTGGTGACCGGATCGAGCCAGAGCCAGCCGGTCCAGATGATCAGCGCCGCCGAGATCACGACGCCGAGCGACACCGCGGCGTCCGCGGCCATGTGCAGGTACGCGCCCTCGATGTTGATGTCGTCCTGGCGTCCGCGCGCGAACAGCAGCGCGGTGAAGCCGTTGATGACGATGCCGATGCCGGCGACCACCATCACGGTGATCCCCGCGACCGGCTCCGGCTCGCGCAGGCGCAGGATCGCCTCCCAGCCGATCGCGCCGGTCGCGACCAGCAGAAACACCGCGTTGGCCAGTGCGGCCAGGATGGTGGAGGCACGAAAACCGTAGGTGAAGCGGCCGCGCGGCGCGCGGCGCGCCGCGATCGAGGCGCCCCAGGCGATGACGAGGCCGAGCACGTCGGACAGGTTATGGCCGGCGTCGGCGAGCAGGGCGGTGGAGTTACCGATGTAGCCGTAGATCGCCTCGGCCACGACCAGCGCGATGTTGAGCGAGATGCCGAGCGCGAACGCCTTGCCGAAATTGGCGGGGGCATGGACATGGCCGTGCCCGTGATCATGCCCATGGCCATGATCATGCGAATGGCCGGCATGATCACGGTGGTGGTGATGACCGTGATGGTCGTGGTCCAATTCTAGCGCTCCCCGGACGCCGCCAAATCGGCGTCATTGTAGGCGCTTCCCGCGTCCCGTCACGGCGGAACAGCACGTAGAGCGCCGGCAGCACCAGCAGCGTCAGGATGGTCGACGAGATGATGCCGCCGATCACCACGGTCGCGAGCGGCCGCTGCACCTCGGCGCCGGCGCCGGTGGCGAGCGCCATCGGCACGAAGCCGAGCGAGGCGACGAGGGCCGTCATCAGCACCGGTCGCAGCCGCGTCAGTGCGCCTTCGCGAACAGCCTCGATAACGGATCGTCCCTCGCTGCGCAGCCGCTCGATGAAGGCGATGATGACGAGCCCGTTGAGCACGGCGACGCCCGACAGCGCGATGAAGCCGACGCCGGCGCTGATGGACAGGGGGATGTCGCGCAGCAACAGCGCCGCAACGCCGCCGGTCAGCGCCAGCGGCACGCCGGAGAACACCAGCGCGGCGTCGGCCGCCGATCCCATGCTCATGAACAGCAGCAGGAACACCATGAGCAGCGCCACCGGCACCACGATGGTCAGCCGCTTGGTCGCCGAGACCAGCTGCTCGAACTGGCCGCCCCAGCCGATGAAATAGCCCGGCGGCAGCTTGACCTTCTCGGCCACCGCCGCCTCGGCCTCGGCCACGAAGGAACCGAGGTCGCGGGCGCGGACATTGGCGGTGACGACGATCCGTCTCTTGCCGTTCTCGCGGCTGATCTGGTTGGGCCCGGGCGTCGCATCGACGGTCGCGACCGACGACAGCGGCACGTAGCGCATCTGGGCGAGGGGAGAGGCGGCCAATGTCGTTCGAATGGCCGGGCCTGAGCCGGCGTCCTCGCCGGGCGGCAGCGGGATCGGGATCGCCCGGATCGCCTCGAGATTGCCGCGCAAATGCTCGGGCAGGCGGACCACGATGTCGAAACGGCGATCGCCCTCGAACAGCTTGCCCGCGGACTTGCCGCCGACGGCGATCTCGACGATGCCCTGCACCTCGGCGACGCTGAGGCCGTAGCGGGCGAGCGCCTGGCGGTCGAGGCGGACGGTGAGGATCGGCAGGCCTGCGACCTGCTCGATCTTGACGTCGCTGGCGCCTCGGATACCCCGGATCGCGGCCTCGACCTGCTTTGCGGCACCTTGCAGGATGTCGAGGTCGTCGCCGAAAATCTTGACGCCGACATCGCTGCGCACGCCGGAGGTCAGCTCGTTGACCCGGAACTGGATCGGCTGGGAAAGTTCATAGGCGCTGCCCGGAATGTCGTCCGCGGCATGATCGATGGCCTCGACCACCTCCGATTTCGGCTTGTCCGGGTCGGGCCATTCGCTGCGCGGCTTGAGCATGATGTAGCCGTCGGTCTGCGCCGGCGACATCGGGTCGGTCGCGATCTCGGCGGTGCCGATGCGGGTGAAGAACTCCTTCACTTCGGGAATTTGCGTGACGCGCTTTTCCAGCGCCTTCTGCAGATCCAGCGATTGCGTCAGGCTGGTGCCGGGAATCCGGATCGAGGCGAGCGCCACGTCGCCTTCGTCCAGGCTCGGAATGAACTCGCCGCCCATCCGCGAAGCGGCGATCCCGCTGGCGATGACGATGAGCCCGGCCATGATGGCGACGGCCGCGCGGTTGTCGATGGCCCAGCGGAGCAGGGGGAGATAGCCGCGCTTGGCCATCCGCATGAACAGGTTTTCGTGCTCGGACACCTTGCCGGTGACGAAGATCGCCACCGCCGCCGGCACGAAAGTGACGGAGAACAGCACGGCGGCGCCCAGCGCCATCAGCACGGTCAGCGCCATCGGCGTGAACATCTTGCCCTCGACGCCGGTCAGCGTCAGCACGGGCAGATAGACCACCGCGATGATCAGCGTTCCGAACAGGCTCGGCTTGATGACTTCGCCCGACCCGCGCAGGATCGCGCGCAGCCGCTCCGTGGTCGTGAGCAGGCCGCCTTTCTCGCGTTGGGCTGCCGCCAGCATGCGCAGGCAATTCTCGACAATGATCACGGCGCCGTCGACGATGATACCGAAATCGATCGCGCCCAGGCTCATCAGATTGGCGCTGACCTTGGTCTCGACCATGCCGGTGATCGTCATCGCCATCGACAGCGGAATGACGCAGGCCACGACGAGCGCCGCGCGGATGTTGCCGAGGATCAGGAACAGCACCGCCACCACCAGCGCCGCGCCCTCCAGCAAATTGTTCCTGACGGTGCGGATGGTGGCTTCGACGAGGTCGGTGCGATCGTAGACGGTGCGCGTCACGACGCCTTCGGGCAGCGACTTGGCGATGTCCTCGAGCCGGGCCGCGACGCGGCGCGCCACCGTGCGGCTGTTCTCGCCGATCAGCAGCATGGCGGTGCCGAGCACGGTTTCCTCGCCGTCGCGTGTCGCAGCGCCGGTGCGCAGATCGCGGCCCTCGGTGACGGTCGCGACGTCCCTGATCCTGACGGGATTGCCGCCGCGCGAGCCGATCACGACGTCCTGGATCTCGGCGATGTTGCCGACCTGGCCCGGCGAGCGCACCAGATATTGCTCGCCGTTGCGCTCGATATAGCCGGCGCCGACATTGGCGTTGTTGGCGGCCAGCGCCGTCATCACGTCGCGGAAGCCGAGCCGGTAGGCCATCAGCTTGCCGGGATCAGGCAGCACGTGGAATTGCCGTTCGAAGCCGCCGATGGTGTTGATCTCGATCACGCCGGGCACGTTGCGGAGCTGCGGCTTGATGATCCAGTCCTGGACGGTGCGCAAATCGGTCAGCGAATAATCGTGGCCGCCTTGCGTCTTCGCGCCCGTCTTGTCGTCCCTTTTGGCTTCGACCGTGTACATGAAGATTTCGCCGAGCCCGGTCGAGACCGGGCCCATCGCGACCTCGACGCCAACAGGCAGCTGGTCCTTCACCTGCTGGATCCGCTCGCCGACGAGCTGGCGAGCGAAGAAGATGTCGGTGCCGTCCTTGAAGACGACCGTCACCTGGCTGAGGCCGTAGCGCGACAGCGAGCGGGTGTAGTCGAGTTTCGGCAGCCCTCCCATCGCGGTCTCGACCGGGAAGGTGATGCGTTGCTCGGTCTCGAGCGGCGAATAGCCGGGCGCGCGGGTGTTGATCTGGACCTGAACGTTGGTGACGTCGGGGACGGCGTCGATCGGCAGGCGCTGGAAGTTCCAGGCCCCGAAGGCGACGGCGCCGAGTGCGAGCAGGAGGACCAGCCAGCGCTGGGCAAGCGAGGCTGCGATGAGGCGCTCAATCATGCTCGGCCTCGCCCTTGCCCATCTCCGCTTTCACGACGAAGCTGTTCTCTGCGACGTAGTGCTCGCCGGCCGCGAGCCCGGCCTTGATCTCGACGAATCTCGGATCGGAATCGCCAAGCTCGACCGGGCGGGCCTCGATCTTGTCGCCGTCCTCGCGGACGAACACGATGGTCCGGCCTTCCAGCGTCTGGATCGCGCTCCGGCGCACCGCGACCGCGACGTTGCGTGCGGCGAGGATCAGCCGCGCCGTGACGAACAGGCCGGGGCGCAGGCGTCCGTCCGGGTTTTGCAGCACCACGCGTGCCAATGCGGTCTGGGTCTCGCTCGATCCGATCGGCGCCATGTAGGAGATCGTGCCCTTGATCTCGCCGCGGCCGTCGTCGGGATCGATCAGCACCTCGTCGTTGAGGCGGACGCGCCGGAGGTCCTGCCGGTAGATCGACAGGTCGACCCAGATAGTGGAGAGGTCGGCGACGACGAAAGCGGGCTTCTGCTCGGAGGCGTATTCGCCGAGCGAGATCTGCCGCTCGATGACGGTTCCGGCCATCGGCGCCTTCAGCTCGTAGACGGTGAGGCTCTGGTTGCTCTCGATCGCGGCCAGCAGGTCGTCCTTGGCGACCTTGTCGCCGATGCGCTTCAGGATCGATTTGGCGAGGCCCGGAAAGCGCGGCGTCACCTGGACCACGGCTTCCTGGTTCGCGCGCAGGATGCCGTTGAAGGCGAGCGTGTCGGTCAGCGTCGCGCTTGCGGCTTCCGCCAGCGTGACGCCGGCCGCCGCCAGCTTGACGTCGGAGATGCGGATGCGGTCGGCGCCGTGCTCGTCCTGCTCGACAT
This sequence comes from Bradyrhizobium sp. WBOS07, assembly GCF_024585165.1. NCBI lineage: Bacteria > Pseudomonadati > Pseudomonadota > Alphaproteobacteria > Hyphomicrobiales > Nitrobacteraceae > Bradyrhizobium > Bradyrhizobium sp. WBOS07. Next base: position 2,577,959 of record NZ_CP029008.1, on the reverse strand, counting down.
GGTCGTTCGGCTTCTTGTGTTCGGAATGCTCGGCATGCTCGGTGTGCGCGACCTTGGCCGGCGCGAGCAGGGCGTAACTGTAAGCGCCGAGCGCGGCGCCAACGAGTGCGACGAGAACGGTGGAGGACATCTTCATCGTGCGCTCTCCCGCGCCAGCGTAAAGGGATTGCCGACGAGGCCTTCGATGGTCGCCACCCCTACATGAAAATTCTGCAGCGCCTCCTGCTCGCGCAGCCGCGCCTGGGTGACGCTGGCCTGGGCGTCGAGCACCTCGAGCAGGGTGAAGCGGCCCTGGCCGTAGCCTTGCGAGATCGCCTCGGACGCCTCAACCGCCTTTGGAATGGCGATCTCGCGCAGCACCGCGAGCTCGCGCAGGGAGCCCTGCAGCGAGTCGTAGGCCCGCCCGGCGATCACGATCAGCGTGTTGCGGTTGGCCTCGCGCTCGGCCTTGGTCTTGGCGAGGCTCTCCTGCGCCGAGAGGATGTTGCCCTGGTTGCGGTCGAACACGGGAATGGGCACCGAAAGCGTGAAGCGCACGGCATCGTCATTGGTTTCGTTGAAATGACGCCAGCCGGCCGCGATCCGCACGTCCGGATAGGGCTTGAGCCGCGCCAGCAAGAGCTCGGCGTTGCGCTGGGCAAAGACCGCTGTCCAGCGCACCAGCTGCGGATTGGCGTCGATCGCGGCGACGACGGATTGGAACGTCGGCGGCTTGCCCATGGTGTCGAGCCGGCCGGAGACCTCGCCGAATTGCGTGGCGGGATCGCCCATCAGCACCGCAAGCTCGCGCCGGGCGCTGGCCAGCGTCGCCTTGAAGCGTTCGCGGTCGGCCTTCACCAGGGCGGAGGCGACCTCGGCGCGGCCGGTCTCGGCCGGTGAGGAGGCCCCGGCCTCGACGCGGCGGCGCAGCAGCGGGGTCAGCCGGTCGATGGCGGCGATCTGCTCGTCGAGGATCTGGATGCGGCGCTGCGCGCCGAGCACGCTGAGGAAGGCGATCGCGGTTTCCGACAGCACCTCGAGCCTGACGGCCTTGCGCTGGATCGCCGCGACTTCGACACCGGCCGCTCCGGCCGCGATCCGCGCGTCGCGCTTGCCGAACAGCTCGAAGGCCTGGCTGATCTGCAGCGTGGTCTCGGCCGATCGCGTCCCGCGATATTTGCCCGAGCCGAGTGAATCGTCCTGTTCGTAGGACAGCTCTGGATTGAGCAGCGCGCCGGCCTGGATGCGCTGGCCCGTGGCGATGCCAACGTCGCGCTCCGCCGCCGTCAGCCGCGGGCTCGCGGCCAGCGCGCGCGACAGTGCGCTGCGCATCGTCAAAGTCTGGGCCTGCGCCGGCGGCGCAAGCGCCCCTCCGGCAATCAGGCACGCTGCCGCGCACGCCAGGCGCGCAGCCGTTCCCCTGCGAAACATGAAACCGACCTGTGAAGGATGAACTCAATGGGCGCGGAACGCCCGACCAATCCGTTCAGGCAATGTGTTTGGGAGGCGGAGAATCTGTCTCGGGGATAATGCCGGCGAGCCGGGAGGCATGTTGCGGGCGTGTTGCCGGCGCAGGCGCGACCAATGCCGCCGATGGCACCGGCTGGGTGACCGTCAGCGAGAAGCAGCCATGGCAATGATGTCCGGCGATGGCCCTGTCGTCGCCATGGTCCGAGGGGCCGTCCAGCACCGCGGCGATCTCCGAGCCGCCCCCGGGCGTGGTGACGTCGATATCGTGCGAGCCGTGCAGCGCGCCCGCGAGCAGATAGATCACCGCGATCAGCACGGACAGCACTCCGCGCCAATGGCGCGGGCGGCAGGTTCCTGAGGGCTGGCGGTTGGCGAGCACGACGTCACTCTCGTTGCGGTCGATGCCCGGCCTAGCATGGCGGCCGGAACAGTGTCGACCCGCAACATTGTTACGTCCCTGGAACAATTGCCGCAGCGGCGCGTCCGTCGTGATCGCCTCTTACTGGCGGGCGATGATGCGGCGGTGGGAGGCCACGGTTTCGATGAGAGGCGTGCGGTTCGCCTCCGGAGCGTGGCTGCCCTCGTCGGCCTCCACGGTGATCGCGGCGCGACAACTGGCCTCCATTGCTCGTTCCAGCCACTTGATGGCCTCGTCGATCCATTGGTCGTGGTGCTCGGGATCGGCAAGGGCCTTCTCCCGGAATGCGTCCGCCTGGTGCAGGCACGCCGTTCTGCGGTCCACGGGCCTCTCCCGATCTACAGGCTCCGCCCCGATAGCATCTTTGATGATCTAAAGGCCGGCGTCGTTAACATAGGACAGGAGGCGGGGGTCTCAGACGCGGAAAGGCCCCAGCCGGACTCGCCGACTGAGGCCTTGTGCTCACAATCTTCATCCTCGGGACTCCAGCACTCAATTCGGATCTCGCCCATTCGTTCCGCCGATCTGTCTAATTTGGAACGTTCCTCATACGCCGCGATTAGCGGTCAGAAGAAACTGAGGAGGACGGACAATGGACGGACTGATTTATCTGATCGGCTTGATCGTCGTCATCATGGCGATCCTGTCGTTCTTCGGCCTGCGCTGAGAGAGCCGCAATGACGGTTGAAACGCTCATGCGGGAAGAAATCATCGAAGGCGGCCTGGAGGGCGAAGCTCCCCGAACCATCCAGTGGAGCTCGGTGTTCGCGGGTGCTCTCGCCGCCGGCGCAATGTCGTTCATCCTGGTCGGATTTGGTGTCGCGGTCGGCTTGGGGGTTAGTTCGGCCTCGCCGACCTGGCGCGACGCGTCGGCCGCGCTGGCGCTGCTCTCCGGGCTCTACTTGATCATCCAGGCAATCGTCAGCTTCGGCTTCGGCGGCTACATCGCGGGCCGGACCACCCGACCGGCGCCTGCGCTGGCAACGATCGAGGATGATGGCGAGCGGCGGGACGGCCTGCACGGGCTCACCTCCTGGGCCCTGGCCGTGCTGGCCGGCGCGGCTCTGCTTGCGCTTCTCGGCGCTGCTGCGCTCGACCGCTCGCCGATGCGAAGCTCGGCCAGCAATATGTCCGCAGCCGAGCCTCTGCTGAGCTATGAGCTCGATAAGCTGTTCCGCGCACCCCGCCGCGCGCCGAACATCGACCTGAGGGAGGCGCGTGCCGAAGCGGGACGCATTCTGATGACCTCGTCCAGCCACAGCGGCGTCAGCACCGATGACCGGACCTACTTGATACAACAGGTTGCTGGTCTGACGGGGCTGCAGGCCGCCGACGCCGAACGGCGCGTCGATGCGCTGATCGCGGACTCGAAGACGGCGATCAACCGTGCGCGGCGCAACTCGATCATCGTCGCATTCTCGGTCGCCGCCGCGACCCTGATCGGCGCTGCGGTGGCCTGGGCGGCGGCGGTTGCCGGCGGACGGCACCGCGATGGCGAGCCGTTGCCGAACTGGATGGCGAGCTCAAATCGCTTCCATCGCAATCCACGCGCGATGCCGGTGCCGTAAGCTCGAAAACCAATGGCCGGGCGCCAGCCCGGCCATGACGGACGCCGTCGAGAAGCCTCAGGCCTTCTCCTCCCAGATCATCGCGAGATGGACGATGGTCTGCACCGCCTTTTCCATGTCCTGCCGGCTGACCCATTCGAGCCGGGAGTGAAAGGCGTGCTCGCCGGCAAAGATGTTGGGGCAGGGCAGGCCCATGAAGGACAGGCGCGAGCCGTCGGTGCCGCCGCGGATCGCGGTGCGCATCGGACGAAGTCCGGCGCGGCGGATCGCCTCGATGGCGTATTCGAGCACATGCGGGTGACGGTCGATCACCTGCTTCATGTTGCGGTACTGCTCCTTCACCTCGAATTTGTAGGTCGAGCGCGGATAGTCCTTCATCACGTCCTTGACGATGGTCTCGAGCAGGTCCTCCTTCTCCTTCAGCCCTTCCTCGGTGAAGTCGCGGACGATGAAGGACAGCGTCGCCTGCTCCAGCGCGCCCTCGATGCCGATCGGATGCAGAAAGCCCTGCTTGCCCGAGGTCGTCTCCGGCGAGCAGCCCTCGCGAGGCAGCCGCTCGACGATGGCGGCCACGATCTTGATGGCGTGCTCCATCTTGCCCTTGGCGTAGCCGGGATGAGCGCTGACGCCGTTGATGGTGATGGTGGCGCCGTCGGCCGAGAAGGTCTCGTCCTCGACGCAGCCGGCGCTTTCGCCGTCCATGGTGTAGCCGAAATCGGCGCCCAGCTTGTTCAGGTCGACATTGTCGACCCCGCGGCCGATCTCTTCGTCCGGCGTGAACAGGATCTTGATGGTGCCGTGCTTCACCTCGGGATTGTTGATGAAGAAATGCGCGGCATCCATGATCTCGGCGACGCCGGCCTTGTTGTCGGCGCCCAATAGCGTCGTGCCGTCGGTGGTGATGATGTCGTTGCCGATCTGGTTCTTCAGCGCCGGATGTTCATTGAAGCGGATCACCTGGCTGGGGTCGCCGGGCAGGGCGATGTCGCCGCCGCGATAATTCTTCCAGATCTGCGGCTTGACGTCCTTGCCGGTCACGTCGGGCGAGGTGTCCATATGCGAGCAGAAGCAGATCACCGGCACCTTCTTGTCGGTGTTGGCCGGAATGGTGCCGTAGACGTAGCCGTACTCGTCGAGATGCGCATCCGCGACGCCCATCGCTTTCAGCTCGGCAGCGAGCACGCGGCCGAGATCCTTCTGCTTCTCGGTCGAGGGTGAGCGGGGGGAGTCCGGATCGGACTGGGTGTCGATGGTGACGTAGCGCAGGAAGCGTTCGGTCACGGTATGCGAAAAGGTGAGGGAAGACATTTCTGGTCAATCCACCGGGGTCAGGGGATGACAGGCGGTATACCAGAAAGCGGGCCGCGTCGCGGCTGGATCGAGATGAGATCAGGCCTAACGAAACCTTGCCTCAGATCGCCTCTTTCAGTTCCTTGACCGGACGGAAGGTGACCTTCTTGCTGGCCTTGATGTGGATCGCCTCGCCGGTTGAGGGATTGCGGCCGGTGCGGGCGGCGCGCTTGCGGACCTGGAGGATGCCGAGCCCGACGATGCGGACACGGTCGCCCTTCCGCAGGTGCTTGGCGATCAGGTCGACCATGTCGGTCAGGACCGCCTCGGCGTGCTTTTTCGAGAGGTCCTGGCTCTCGGCGATATCGGCGGCGAGGTGCTTGAGCGTGATCGTGGCGGGAGTGGCCGCCTTCTTCGCCGTATCCTTCTTAGCCAAATCCTTCTTGGACATGTCTGGCCTCCTCGATTCCTGGCGACCATGAGGCGCGAGCCCGGGAACCGCACAAGTCACGGAAGCCGTAGACGATTCGGGCCCGAATTGACTACGTCGCGCGCATGGAGGGGGCAGCCTCGCTACGCGATCGTGACGAGACGGGAGTATTCCGGCTTTGGGTGCCAACGTCCTTGACTTCACCCGGGCCCGCCTTTAATTCCCCCCTCGTTCCGCGCGGACACATACGCGTCACGCGGGAGTAGCTCAGTTGGTTAGAGCGCCGGCCTGTCACGCCGGAGGTCGCGGGTTCGAGCCCCGTCTCTCGCGCCATTTTTGGCAAATAAATCAAGCAGTTGTTATTTGAGCTCCCAGCCGCCTCTGGGGCTGTTGCACCTTGGCCGCCACCCCCGCCGGATTTCGCCTATCGCGCTTTGGGCTCGACATGAGCCAGGATGCGCCGGGCGTCCGCGCTGCCGGCCTGCGCCGCCTTGGCCAGAAGCCGTCTGGCCTGGCCTAGGTCGCGCGGGCCGCCGATCCCATTGGCGTAGCATCGGGCGAGATTGACCATGGCTTCGAGGTCGCCCATTGCGGCGCTCTTCTGGTAGAAGGCCCGAGCCGATTTCAGGTTCTGCCTGGTCCCCAGTCCTTTCTCGGCAAGCTCGCCCATCCTGTTGAGGGCGGTCGCATCGCCGAGCTCGGCGGCCCGCTGGTACAGGGCATAGGCTCGTGCAGGGTCGCTCGCCGTGCCGATTCCGCGCTCCTGTTGCAGGCCGAGGCTGACGAGCGCCGGCGCAATCTTCTTCTCGGCGGCCATCTCGTAGTAGAAGCGGGCGCGGGCGGGATCTTTCTCGACGCCGTTGCCGCTCTCGTACATCAATCCGAGCTCGTAGAGCGCCCGCGCGTTGCCGAGTTCGGATGCCGCCTTGTAGCTCGCCATCGCCCCGGCGTAGTCGCGCGCGGCGTGCAGTGAGCGCCCGAGCTGATAGTGCAGCCGGTCCGCTCCCGGAGACAGCTTGACCGCATCCGAGCACGCCGCAACCGCTGCGACCGCGATCGGATTCTCTCGCGCCTCGTCCTGGTCGGCGCCGATCGCCCTAGCTTCCGCAAGGCCAGCAACGGAATTGTCGCAGCGCTGCAGGACGGCGGGATCACCGTGCGCGACCTGCTTGACGGGATTGAGATAGATCCTCTCCTTGGAGAGCTGGCCATACATGTACGGCGTCTGCTTGCGCCGCGTTGCCAGCCGGACGTCGTCGCGAACGTTGCGAAACATGAAGTTGATCTCAAGGTCGGCTTGCGGCAGGTATTTGAGCAGCGCAGCAGCAAAAGGACTGTTGCGGCCTTCGCCTTCTTCCACCGTCCGACCCGGCTCCGCCGGAAAGAACATCAGCGTGTTGCGGATCGGTGCTCGTGCGGCCGAGGCAACGGAAGCGCCGTTGCGGCGGCCATCCGGCGTGGCAGGAAACGGATTCTCCCGCATGGCATCCAGGATCACCAGGCCCAGCTTGCGGGCCCGCGCCGCGGCGGCCGTCACCGCAGCCAAGGGAACGGTCTCCGCGATCGCGGACTGAGGCGTCGCCAGATGCGCATCGACAGGGATCAGGTAACCGCCGACACCCGCAGCTGCGCTGTATCCGGCAAAATAGAAAATCGCGATGTCCGCGCCGGCGGACTTTTCGGTGAAGGCGCCAAGTCCCGCGCGCAGATCGCCGATGGTCGCGTCCTTGCGCAGATCGACGTCGAAGCCGAGGCCGACGAGAGCTGCGGCGATGTCCTCGGCGTCGTTGACGGGAGTGCCGAGCCGCGGCGCATGCGCGTAGCTCGCGTTTCCAACGACCAGGGCGATGCGGCTGCTGGAGGCATCTGCTTCGGCGTCGAAGAGGAGCCCGATGGCGATGAACAGGGCCAGCCAGCGCACAATCAAGTCGCGTCCCTCAGTCGATGTCGGAATGGGGTTGCCGCCCGATCCAGTCGCGATAGGTCAGGAAATCGAGGCCGAGCAGACCATAGTCAACGCGCAGGAACCCGTCCACTCCCGATGACACCGCGGCGGGAGCCAGCCGAGCGACCTCCTGCGCCATCACGCCGACATAGAACGTTGCATCGCCCTTGTATCTGTAGCGATAGAGGTTGAGACCGCCGGCCGTCCGGCCGAGAGCAGTGATGTCCTCCTTGAGCCGGACGTCGGACGGAATGGTGACACGGCTCGCCGCATTCGAGGCGGCCGCAGACGCGGCTCTGCCGGCCGCGCTCGATGCGGCACTCGACGCCGAGCGGCCGGCGGCGTTCGACGCGGCAGACGACGCGGCGCGGCTGGCTGCATTTGATGCGGCCTGCGATGCTGCGCGGCTGGCGGCGCTGGATGCGGCGTTGCTGACCGCCGTCGAAACGGCATTGCTGACGACGTTGCCGACCACATTGCTGACGACGCCGCTGACCACGTTGCCGACATTCTGATTCACGCGGGCAACGACGCGGCGATATTCGCGATTGCGAACCTTTTCCTGTTCCGACCGGGTATACGCGGAAACCAGGAGCCCGCGCCTGCGCGCCTCGGCCACCGCGTTGGCCATGCATCCCCTGGGATTGCCCTTGGACCGGCACAGCTGGAATTGCAGCTGGACGTAGTCGGGGTATGTCTTGATGGATCTGACGCAAGCCGCGGCATCGCCGTCGAAGCAGGCGTTCACGTCGCCGTCCTGGGCTGATCGCAGCATCAGTTCGGTGGAACTGACCGGGCGCAATGCGAGGTCGCTGCCCGGCGGCAGCCGGTTGTGGCGCGAGCTCGGGTAGCGCTCGGCAAACCGGCCGACCACGCTCTTGTCGCGCGACTCCTTCAGAACGTCCCATGCCTTCTCGATCGCCTCCGAATTGCCGGCGGTCGTTGCGGCCGATGCGAGCTGATAGCTCGCGGGCGGCGGCGCGGGCATGTCGATCTGGCCGCCGGCCTGGCCCGGCTTCGCCGACTTCTCGAGCGCGGCCAACGTCACCCGCGCGCTTTCGACATGCTCGCCGAACGGATAGAGATCCAGATAGGCGCGGTAGGCCGCGGGCGACTTCTGTCGCTCGACGACGGTCCAGGCGTTGGCTTCGGCGGTCTGCAACTGCGCAATGCGCTGATCGATTGCGGCGGCATGGGGGCTCGCCGGGAATTGCTGGACGAAACGACGCAAGGTCGCGATCTCGGTGGTCGAGCGGACGAATTCCCAGGCGAGCTGCTCGGCATCGGCTCCGCCATCGCCGTGTGCCACGGCGGCTTCGCCGTAGAGATAGATGTCGTCCTTCGGGAGCGTCCCATAGATCGCGGGCTCCTGCGTCCCGGTCTCTTTCCAGACCTCGTCGTGCACGATCCGGAAGAGATAGTTGATCTCGAGCTGCGGCGTTTCGACATGACGCAGCAGCGAGCCGGAGTAGGGGCTGTTGCGCCCGGCGCCGTCGCTCGCCGTCGTGCCGGCAGCGGCCGCGAAGGCAACGAGCACGTTGTCGCTGACCTCGACAGGGGCGAGGCCGCGTGCGCCGGCCGCGAGCGGCGTCGGGGCACCGGACGGGCCGGATGCCGTCTTGGGCGGCCGCGGCGACAGCGCGCGCCCCGCAGCGGCAACCTTGGTCGTTTCGAACGGATCATTGCGGCAGGCGTCGAGAACCACGAGGCCGATCGTCTTCGGCATCACCGAGATGTCGATCAGGGTCTCGAGATTGATCGCCTCGGCATAGACGTCGATCTCGGACTTGATTTCGGCATCGACCGGGATCAGCCAGTTCTTGCCGTCCAACTCGACGCCGTGGCCGGCGAAGAAGATCACCGCCTTGTCGGCCGTCTTCGCCGCGTTGCCGAATTCGATGAGGGCCTGCCGGAAGCGGTTGTAGTCGAGGTCGGCGAGGTGCCTGACGGAGTAGCCGAGCCGGCCCAGCGAAGCCGCCATGTCCGCGGCGTCGTTGGCGGGGTTGATGAGTTTGGGGACCTTGCGATAGTCGCTGTTGCCGACGACGAGCGCAATCCTGTCGCCAGCGGCGGCCTGCAGTTTCGTCGACACCAGGATCGACAGCGCGACGCAGCCGAGAACGGCGACCCGGCGCGCCAGATCCTGCAACTTGAAGACGGGACGCGCGCTTGCGAGAACGAAGATCCCGAAATGACCAGGCATCAGTGGAAACTCAGAAAATGAAAAAAGCGAAGAAACGCGCTTGGGTGGCTCGTTCCGGGATTCTACATCAAGGGATGCGGGATGACGACATCAAAGGCCCCGGTGTTCAGCGCTTCGTGAACCGGGTCCGGCGACGCCTCGACCAAATGCTGCCCGTCGCGAGCGGTGAAACCAACCGTGCTGCGCTGTGTTGAGGGCGAGCAGGGCGGCCCAAGCCGGCGACATGTTCGGAGACTCCGATGATCAGGACCGTCAATTTCGCCCGTGCGCCGATGCTCGCCCTTCCGCTGCTCGTCGCTTTGTGCGGCGTGGCCCGCTGCAATGATCCGGCCGAGTCGTCGCGCGACACGATCATCCAGAACGTGCGTGAGGACGTGCGGCGACACATCCGATCACGGGAAGCAGGCAAGGCCACGAAACGTCCGGAACAGAGCCAAGCGGCAACGCAGGCTCGCGCCACGAAGAAGCGAAACCGTGCGGGGGCGGAGTAGACGGAGATCGGCGCGCGCCCCCGTGGCCCGGGGAAAGTGTTGCAAATGAGTATCAGGTGAGCGCGCTTGATGCACCCGCCCCCACAATTCAGCCAATCGGGTGAAGACGCGGCGGGTGGTCTGCCCATAAAACTCTGCACCAGAAGCTTGCGGGATTTTTCTCCCGCCAAGGCTCGGGCTGAACCAAGCAGGGGGCTGATCGAATACCATGAAGGCAGGAATTCTCCGCCGCGGCTTTGCCGTTGCCGTACCTTTTTTGCTTAGTCTGTTTGCGACGCGATCGGCCTCGGCACAGGAGGTCAATGTTCCGCAGCAAGTCATCAACAACACCGTCCAGAACATCATCCAGACCGTTCGCGATCAGATCCAGAAGCGCAGGGTCGTTGCGCCTCCGGGAATGCTGCGCTTCAGCGGAGAGGAGTCGGATTTCGACCGCCGCGACCCCTTCGCGTCCAGAGGGGTCAGCAATCCGTTCGGCGCGCTGGCCTACGCCAAGGATCCGTACGTCAAGGCTCCGGCCCTTGCGGCGCCGCCCCCCGCCGCGTGGCTTTACGGCGCGAACCTGGTCGGCAGCGGCGACAGGGCGCAGGCGTCCGGGGTCGAAGTCAGCGTCGCGACGATGACCGGCGCGGTCGATGTGACCAGGATCGGCATCTTCACCGCAACCGACGCGCTGACCTTCATTGCGACCGGCTCCCATTCATGGGCGCACACCTTCACGACGGGCGGAGTGACGACCGATGGCTCAATTCCATCGACCTCCGGCACCCTCTCTTATCTCAACGGTGGTTTTTCGACCGACTTCACGGCGCTCGCGAGCTGGACGCGCAACACGTCCAGCGTGGCCCTTGTTGCGCCCGCGGACGGCAGCAGCATGGCCTATACCTGGAACGGCCAATATCGGTTCGACTTCCCGTACACGGTGTGGATGGAGCCCACCGTCGGGTTGACCTATTCGGAGAGCTATACCGCCAATTTCGGCACCAAGGCGGGCGATTCAACCGAATTTCACGGTGGCATGCGCGTCGGATTCGAGGCGGACTTGCTGGGCTTTAAGATCCAGCCGTCGATCTCGGGTCAGTACTACAGGATCGTGGATGCGGGCGGCGCCGGCGCCCTTGGAGGTGCGGTTCCCGTTGCGGCCGGCGTGATCGGTACCAATGGCCTTCGCGGTTCCGCAAAGGTCAACGTGCTCTGGACGCCGCAGCTGTCGTCCTACCTCGAAGTTCATGGCAGCAGCATCAACGTGCCGAACCCGCTTCTGCCTGGCGTTGGCGGACTCGGAACCTCGATCGCCGGTACTCAGGCCGGCCTTCGCTATACCTGGTAGGGCGATTTCCAAGACGGATGCCCGCCGTAGCCAAACGGAAAGGCCGCCCAAAGGCGGCCTTTTTGTACCAAATCGGACCTTTTCGGTTGTTTAGCGGATCGCCGACGTCCCGGCGCTGGTCACCACCACCGGCTTGCCGGCCTTGATCACCTGGCTGGACTGGGCGGTCTGGCTGTAATCGGCATTGGTGCGGGCCGCGATCCCGAAGCCGGCCACCATGATGCCGGCAACCAGCGCCACCACCACGATCTTCAGGTGGGTCGCACGATCAGCAGAGTGAATTGAGTGGTTCATCTGAGCCTCCCGACGGGCTTTGCCGCCGTCTATGGCTCTTGTCTTAAGGACCATCTGTTTCCGGATGGTTTCGCGGGTTCCGCAAAATGGTTTCATCTTGCCGCCCGGCTGGTTTCGTCGCTCGGCAGCCTGAAGCCGGGAGCCCGCTGGTCGCGTCCGGCTCCGCCGGCGCCTGGCGAGCGCCCGGGCTTCCGCTAGCGGACCCGTGGATCGGCTAATCCGAAGAGTGCGTCGGCCGCAATCTTGGGAGCAATTGGATCGGTTCTAAGAGTCTTTCTAAGAAGCTTTCAATTAGGGAATTTGCGCGCCCTCCCATAAGCGTGACCTCCAAGCGCATGCCGTCGGGGGACAGGCGGCATGTCGTAGCGAACATGCAGCTTTGGGGTGGCGCGTTGAACAGTCTTGGAATGCTGCGGTCGGCCGTGTTGGCGACCGCATCCGCTTTGGTGTTGATGCCGCAGGCATCGCTTGCCCAATCGTCCGCGCAGAGTGGGGCGCAAAATTTGCCGGCGGTGACCGTCACCGCGCCGGAAGCGCGTCGCCGCGCAGCCACGACCTCGCAGCGCCGTGCGCCGCGGGCGTCGGACCAGGTCGCCACGCGAAACAGACCGCAGCAACCGCAGCGCAATGTCGGCTTCGTCGAGACGCCGCGCGGTCCGGTGAACGGCTACGTCGCCGGGCGCAGCTCGTCCGGCACCAAGACCAACACGCCGATCATCGAGACGCCGCAATCGGTGTCGGTGATCGGCGCCGAGCAGATCCGTGACCAGAAGCCGAACAAGCTCGACGAGGTGCTGCGCTACACCGCCGGCGTGCGGGCAGGGACGTTCGGCACCGACACCCGCAACGATTGGTGGCTGATCCGCGGCTTCAAGTCCGAGGATATCGGGCTGTTCCTCGACGGCATGCAGCTGTTCTACACCTCCTATGCCAGCTGGAAGCTGCAGCCGTTCAACATGGAGCGCGTCGAGGTGCTGCGCGGTCCGTCGGCGGTGCTGTACGGCGGATCGAGCCCGAGCGGCATCGTCAATGTCATCAGCAAGATGCCGCCGGCCGAGCCGATCCGCTACGTCGAGACCGGCGTCAACAATTTCGGCAACGCCTATGTCGGCTTCGATTTCGGCGGACCGGTCACGGTCGCGCCCGAGAACGGCAAGCTGTTCTATCGCGTCGTTGGCCAGGTCCAGAACGGTGGTACCCAGGTCAACTTCACGCCCGACAACAATTATTTCATCGCGCCGTCGTTTACGTGGAAGCCGGATGCCGACACCACCTTCACGGTGCTGGCCTCGGCCTCGAAGCAGGATACCCGCGGTATCAACTTCCTGCCCTACCAGGGCACGGTGACCTCCGCACCCTTCGGCAAGATACCCACCAGCTTCTTCGTCGGCGACCCCACCGTCGACAAGTTCACGCGCGAGCAGGAGATGCTGGGCTATCGGTTCGAGCGCAACCTCACCGACGACCTGACGTTCCGTCAGAACGCTCGCTTTGCGCATGTCGATATCAGCTATCGCGGCTACGTCGGTAACGATTGGGCCAACATCAATACGGCGACGCTCAATCGCTACAATTGGTATGCGAAGAACACGGCCAATCAGGCCAATCTCGACAACCAGCTCGAGTATCGCTTCAACACCGGTCCGGTCAGGCACACGATGCTGTTCGGGGTTGACCTGAAGGGCTATCAGATCGACGACTACCAGGCCTTCGGGTTCGGTGTGCCCTCGATCAACGTCTTCAATCCGGCCTATGGGGCAGCCGAGGTTTCCTTGCCGAGCGCGCCGTTCCGTAACTTCCTCATTACGCAGAAGCAGGCCGGCACCTATCTCCAGGACCAGATGAAGCTCGGCAATTTCACCCTAGTGCTGAGCGGCCGCAACGACTGGGTCGAGACGACACAGGAAGCCCGTGACACCGGCGGTTTGGTCAGCAGCCGCGACGACAGCAGGTTCAGCGGACGCGCCGGCCTGATCTACAATTTCGACAACGGCATCGCGCCCTACGTCTCTTATTCGACGAGCTACAATCCGATCATCGGGCTCAACGCGGCGAACCAGCTGTTCCTGCCGGAGACCGGCAAGCAGGCCGAAATCGGCGTGAAGGTCGCGCCGGTGGGATTCGACGGCTATTTCACGGTCTCGGCTTTCGATCTGGTCCGTCAGAATGTCGCGACCACATTGCCGGGCAGCGTCCCGATTCTGCAAAATCAGACCGGCGAGGTGACCTCGCGCGGCATCGAGCTTGAAGCGGTGGCCAATGCCACCAAGGAGCTGAAATTCATCGGCTCCTTCACGTCCTACAATCTCTTTGTGAGCAAGGATCTCGATCCGACGCTGATCGGCAAGACGCCGACCAACACGCCCGAACTTCTGGTCTCGGGCTGGGCCGACTACACATTCCGGGACGGACCGCTCGCAGGATTCGGCTTCGGCGGTGGCGTGCGCTACATCGGCGCGTCCTGGGCGGATACAGCCAATACGCTCGAGGTCCCCGCAGTCGTGCTCGGCGATCTCGCGCTCCACTACGAATGGCAGAACTGGCGTACCGCGCTGAACGTGATCAACCTGACCGACAAGATCTACGTCGCGAGCTGCGCGTCTGCCGCGTCATGCTTCTACGGCGATCGCCGGCGCGTGACCGCCAGCGTGTCCTACAAATGGTGAGGAGGGGCGAGGGGCGATATCGGTCGGGCCGGCCTGATCTCAACGGTCCTTCCGTCCCTGTTTGGCCTGCCGCAACGCTTCCCTCAGGAGATAGATGAGCTCCCGGGCCATGCCTCCGGCCCGAAGCTCATCCGAGCGCGGCACGCGCGACGGCCCTCCACGTCGCCGTCGCCGCGCTCGCGGCGGGGCCCCGGCCGGCTCCGTCCCTACCGCGATGCATGGCTCGTCTGATGGCCTGCGCCTGTGGATAGGTGTCCTTGCTCCAGCTTGACCTGGACCTGTTTTGGCTCGCGGCTGCACAACCCCCGGGCCCTCGGGCGTTGAAGCCGATAAGGCCAGCCAAGATGTCACCGGCGGGGGGCAGGGCGAAGGTTCCTGAAGTGGGTCTTATCCCGGGTTGCCTGTGCTGCCGCAGCCGAAAAGCCGGTATTTTTCTCAGGCGATCGACGGCAAGACGCTGCCGTGGCCCGCGCGCCGCAATCTCCGCGTTGCTCCCCTGCAAAACCGGCGGCTGCCCTTGCTGGGCCCTGCGATCTGCTCCATACCAGCGCGGGGTGATTCCGGGATTTTCACCATTCTGGCAGCGGCAAAGGGCCTGAAAAGAGCGTGTCTTGCGCCCATTGGTGCACTGCGCTAAGGCTCAGAATAATTCCAAATCGGACGAATCCGTGGCTGTCCCGAGGCTGCGGGAAAAAGGGCTCGCCAATGAGCGGCATTCTGCAGAACTATCTTCCACTCGTCGTCTTTATAGGGGTAGCGGGCCTGATTGGCCTCGTGCTGCTGATCGCGCCGTTCATCGTGGCGTTCCAGCAGCCGGATCCGGAAAAGCTGTCGGCGTATGAGTGCGGCTTCAACGCCTTCGACGACGCGCGCATGAAGTTCGACGTCCGCTTCTACCTGGTCGCCATCCTCTTCATCATCTTCGACCTCGAGGTGGCGTTCCTGTTTCCCTGGGCGGTGGCGTTCGGCAAGCTTGGCGCGACCGGCTTCTGGTCCATGGTGGTGTTCCTCGCCGTGCTGACGGTCGGGTTCGCCTATGAATGGAAGAAGGGAGCACTGGAATGGGATTGACCCCTGCAGCGTCCACGGGTCCGGTCGTCGCGCCGGCCCCCAAGGGCATCCTGGACCCGTCGACCGGCAAGCCGGTCGGGGCCAATGATCCGTTCTTCCTCGAGGTCAATTCCGAGCTGTCCGACAAGGGCTTCTTCGTTGCCGCGACCGACGACCTCATCACTTGGGCGCGCACCGGCTCGCTGATGTGGATGACCTTCGGTCTCGCCTGCTGCGCGGTCGAGATGATGCAGGTGTCGATGCCGCGCTACGACGTCGAGCGCTTCGGCTTCGCGCCGCGCGCCTCGCCGCGCCAGTCCGACGTGATGATCGTTGCCGGCACGCTGACCAACAAGATGGCGCCGGCGTTGCGCAAGGTCTACGACCAGATGCCAGAGCCGCGCTACGTCATCTCGATGGGCTCCTGCGCCAATGGCGGCGGCTATTATCACTATTCCTACTCGGTCGTGCGCGGCTGCGACCGCATCGTGCCGATCGACATCTACGTGCCGGGCTGCCCGCCCACGGCGGAAGCGCTGCTCTACGGCGTGCTGCTGCTGCAGAAGAAGATCCGGCGTACCGGCACCATCGAACGCTAAGGTTTTACGTCATGGACGACGCCAAGCTCGACGCCCTGGGGCAGACGATCGTTAGCGCGCTTCCGGGCGCCGCCACCGGTCATTCGGTCGCCTTCAACCAGCTCACGGTCGAGGTCGAGGCCAGCAAGATCGTCGAGGTGGTCAAGTACCTCCGCGACGACCCCGGCTGCCGCTTCGTCAACTTCACCGACATCACCGCCGCGGACTATCCGTCGCGCGAAAAGCGCTTCGACGTGATCTATCACTTCCTGTCACCGACCCTGAACGCACGGATCCGGCTCAAGGCACAGGCTGACGAGACCACCCAGGTGCCGTCGCTGATCGACGTCTTCCCCGGCGCCGACTGGTTCGAGCGCGAGGCCTATGACCTCTACGGCGTATTCTTCGTCGGCCATCCCGACATGCGCCGCATCCTCACCGATTACGGCTTCGAAGGGCATCCGCTGCGCAAGGACTTCCCGACCACCGGTTTCGTCGAGGTCCGCTACGACGACCAGGAGAAGCGGGTGGTGTACGAGCCCGTGCGTCTGAACCAGGAATTCCGCAAGTTTGATTTCTTGTCGCCTTGGGAGGGTGCGGATTACCCGCTGCCTGGCGATGAGAAAGCAGGACCGAAGGCCTGATCATGAACGAGCAACCTGAACAGCTTCGCAACTTCACCATCAATTTTGGACCGCAGCATCCCGCGGCCCACGGCGTGCTGCGCCTTGTGCTCGAATTGGACGGCGAAGTCGTCGCGCGCGTCGATCCCCATATCGGCCTGCTGCACCGCGGCACCGAAAAGCTGATCGAGCAGAAGACCTATCTGCAGGCGATCCCTTACTTCGACCGGCTCGACTACGTCGCGCCGATGAACCAGGAGCACGCCTTCTGCCTCGCGGCCGAAAAGTTGCTCGGCATCGAGGTGCCGCGCCGCGGCCAGTTGATCCGCGTGCTCTATTGCGAGATCGGCCGCATTCTCTCTCACCTTCTCAACGTTACCACGCAGGCGATGGACGTCGGCGCGCTGACCCCGCCGCTGTGGGGCTTCGAGGAGCGCGAGAAGCTGATGGTGTTCTACGAGCGCGCCTCGGGCAGCCGTATGCACGCAGCTTACTTCCGTGTCGGCGGCGTGCATCAGGATCTGCCGCAGAAGCTGGTCGACGACATCGAGGCCTGGTGCGATCCGTTCCTGAAGGTCGTCGACGATCTCGACCGCCTGCTCACCGCCAACCGCATCTTCAAGCAACGCAACGTCGACATCGGCGTGGTGCCGCTGAAGGAGGCCTGGGAGTGGGGCTTCTCCGGCGTGATGGTGCGCGGCTCGGGCGCGGCCTGGGACCTGCGCAAGTCGCAGCCCTATGAGTGCTACGCCGAGATGGATTTCGACATTCCGATCGGCAAGAACGGCGATTGCTACGACCGCTATCTGATCCGCATGGAAGAGATGCGCCAGTCCGTGCGCATCATGAAGCAGTGCATCCAGAAGCTGAACGCGCCTGACGGCAAGGGTCCGGTCGTCGTTGAGGACAACAAGGTCGCGCCGCCGCGGCGCGGCGAGATGAAGCGCTCGATGGAAGCGCTGATCCATCACTTCAAGCTCTACACCGAGGGCGTGCACGTGCCGGCCGGCGAGGTCTACGCCGCGGTCGAGGCGCCCAAGGGCGAGTTCGGCGTCTATCTGATCTCCGATGGCACCAACAAGCCGTACAAGTGCAAGATCCGCGCGCCGGGCTTCGCCCATCTGCAGGCCATGGACCACATCTGCCGCGGCCATCTGCTCGCCGACGTCTCCGCGATCCTCGGCTCGCTCGACATCGTGTTCGGAGAGGTCGATCGTTGATGGGGCAACAGGCGCCGATCCAGTTCGACCGTGCCTCGGGGGCCCTGGAAGGGGCCAACCTGTGGGAGCGGACGGCTGCCTTGGCGCTGGTGACGGGATCGAAGATCTCCTCGCACTTCTCGCACATGGGCTACATCGCCTGCGCGAATTTGCTGCGCAAGACGCTGCCCGAGCGCAACATCGCGATCAGGCTCAACCCCGACGCCGTGTTCGAATTCCCCTACGGCGACGGCTATTGGAGCAAGCTGCTCAACCGCTCCTACAATTACGAGGACGAGCTCGAGCTGCTGTTCGCCAATTCCATCGACGTCGACTACACCTTGCTCGATTGCGGCGCCAATTACGGCTACTGGTCGGTGCTGGTCTCGAGCAAGCCGTTCGGCGCGCACAAGGCGATCGCGATCGAGCCGTCGAGGCAGAACTACCCGAAGCTCGTCAACAACGCCCGCGTCAACGGCAATCGCTTCGAGACCATGAAATGCGCGATTGGTGCCGTCCGCGGCACCGCGCGGCTGTCCGGCACCAAGCACGAGGCCTTCAGCATCGCCGGCGATCCCTCGGCGGGCGGTGAGGAGGTGCCGGTCATCTCGCTCGACGATCTGATCGAGGACGGCAAGGTCGCGGCATCAGGCAAGTATCTGATCAAGCTCGACGTCGAGGGCGTCGAGATCGAGGCGATCAAGGGCGGCGCGCGGCTGCTCCAGGCCGACAGCGTCATCATGTGCGAGGAGCACGGCAGCGACCGCAATCACTCGGTGTCGCGCTACATCCTCGAACAGACCCCGCTGAAGCTGATCGTGTTCGATCCGCGCAGCAGACGGATGGAGACCGTGACCGAGCTGTCGATCCTCGACCGCATCAAGGTCTCGACTCACGTCGGCTACAACGTTTTCGGCACCGCAAGCGCATTCTGGCAGGACAGGATCGAAGCCCTGAATGCGAAGACCGCGCGCCGTATGCAGTGAGAGATTGAAGAGATGTCCGTTCGTCGATTAGCACCGAAGGAAGTCCAGCCCGCGAGCTTCGCGTTCACGGAGGAGAACCTTGCGTTCGCCAGGCAGCAGATCGCGAAATATCCGGCCGGTCGGCAGGCTTCGGCCGTCATCGCCATCCTCTGGCGCGCGCAGGAGCAGAACGAGGGCTGGGTGTCCGAGGCCGCGATCCGCGTCATCGCCGACATGCTCGACATGCCCTATATCCGGGTGCTGGAGGTCGCGACCTTCTACACCATGTTCCAGCTCGCCCCGGTCGGGAAGAAGGCCCACGTCCAGGTCTGCGGCACCACGCCGTGCCGGCTGCGCGGCGCCGAGGATCTGATCCACGTCTGCGAGCACCGCATCCATCACGAGCCGTTCCATCTGTCCAAGGACGGCAATTTCAGCTGGGAAGAGGTGGAGTGCCTGGGCGCCTGCGTGAACGCGCCGATGGTGCTGATCGGCAAGGACACCTATGAGGACCTGACCAAGGAAAGCTTCGGCAAGGTGCTCGACGGCTTCGCCTCGGGCAATCCGCCCAAGCCCGGTCCGCAGAACGGCCGCCAGTTCTCGGCGCCGATCACCGGGCCGACCACATTGAAGGAGATCACCTGATGCGTGATCTCGTCGCAATCGGAGGGACCGAGGTCGTGAAGAAATGGGGCTTCGTCGCCATGCACGCCGCGATCGCGGCTTCCTTCATGTTCCTGCTGCAGCGTTTCTTCCTGAACGCGTCGCAGGAGACCAGCTTGCTCTGGGCGCTGTTCTTCGCAGTCTGCGCCGCCGGACTTGCCTACAAGCAGTCCACTCGTTGATCGGAAAGCACTGACATGCTCGAGGACAAGGACCGCATCTTCAAGAACCTCTACGGCCTCCACGATTGGGGTCTCGAGGGCGCGCGGCGCCGGGGCGCCTGGGACGGCACCAAGGCCATCATCGACAAGGGCCGCGACTGGATCATCAACGAGATGAAGGCCTCAGGGCTGCGCGGCCGCGGCGGCGCCGGTTTCCCGACCGGCCTGAAATGGTCCTTCATGCCGAAGGAATCCACCGACGGTCGTCCCAGCTATCTCGTCGTCAACGCCGACGAGTCCGA
Organism: Bradyrhizobium sp. WBOS07; assembly: GCF_024585165.1. Taxonomy (NCBI): domain Bacteria; kingdom Pseudomonadati; phylum Pseudomonadota; class Alphaproteobacteria; order Hyphomicrobiales; family Nitrobacteraceae; genus Bradyrhizobium; species Bradyrhizobium sp. WBOS07. The sequence goes on along the minus strand of NZ_CP029008.1, from coordinate 2,558,334 downwards.
GCCCGGCACCTGCAAGGATCGCGAGATCATGCGGCACGACCCGCATCTTCTCGTCGAGGGCTGCCTGATCGCCAGTTTCGCGATGAACGCGCATGCCTGCTACATCTACGTCCGCGGCGAGTTCATCCGCGAGCGCGAGCGCCTGCAGGCCGCCATCGACCAGGCTTATGAGGCCAAGCTGGTCGGCAAGGACAACGTCAACGGCTGGCCGTTCGACATCTATGTCGCGCACGGCGCCGGCGCCTATATCTGCGGCGAGGAGACCGCGCTACTCGAAAGCCTCGAAGGCAAGAAGGGCCAGCCGCGCCTGAAGCCGCCGTTCCCGGCCAATGTCGGCTTGTTCGGCTGCCCGACCACCGTCAACAACGTCGAGTCAATCGCGGTTGCGCCTGATATCCTGCGCCGCGGCGCGGCCTGGTTCGCCGGCATCGGCCGCCCGAACAATGTCGGCACCAAGCTGTTCTGCATCTCCGGCCATGTCGAGCGGCCCTGCAACGTCGAAGAGGCCATGGGCATTCCGTTCCGTGAGCTGATCGAGAAGCATTGCGGCGGCATCCGCGGCGGCTGGGACAATCTCAAGGCCGTGATCCCCGGCGGCTCGTCGGTGCGCATGGTGCCGGCCGAGCAGATCATCGACACGCCGATGGATTTCGACTCCTTGAGCAAGCTGCGCTCGGGCCTCGGCACCGCGGCCGTGATCGTGATGGACAAGTCGACCGATCTGATCCGCGCCATCGCCCGCATCTCCTATTTCTACAAGCACGAGAGCTGCGGCCAGTGCACGCCGTGCCGCGAGGGCACGGGGTGGATGTGGCGCGTCTTGACCCGCATGGCCGAGGGCCGCGCCCACAAGCGCGAGATCGACATGCTGCTCGAGGTGACCAAGCAGGTCGAAGGCCACACCATCTGCGCGCTCGGCGATGCGGCGGCATGGCCGATCCAGGGCCTGATCGCGCATTTCCGTCACGAGATCGAAGCGCGCATCGACCAGTATTCGCACAGGGCAGACATTGACGATATCGGCGTCCGCGATCCCGTGAACATGGTCGCGGCGGAGTAAGAGACATGACCAAGCTCATCATCGACGGCAAAGAGATCGATGTCCCGCCGGAGTACACGCTGCTTCAGGCGTGCGAGGCGGCCGGCGCCGAGATTCCGCGCTTCTGCTACCACGAGCGGCTGTCGATCGCCGGCAATTGCCGGATGTGCCTCGTCGAGGTGAAGGGTGGACCGAAGCCGGTCGCGAGCTGCGCCTGGGGCGTGCGCGACTGCCGTCCGGGCCCCAAAGGCGAGCCGCCGGAGATTTCGACGCGTTCGCCGATGGTGAAGAAGGCGCGCGAAGGCGTGATGGAATTCCTGCTGATCAACCATCCGCTGGACTGCCCGATCTGCGACCAGGGCGGCGAGTGCGATTTGCAAGACCAGGCGATGGGCTATGGTGTCGACACCAGCCGCTTTGCCGAGAACAAGCGCGCGGTCGAAGACAAATATCTCGGCGCGCTGGTCAAGACCTCGATGAACCGCTGCATCCAGTGCACGCGCTGCGTTCGCTTCTCGGCGGAAGTCGCCGGCGCGCCCGAGATGGGTGCCACCGGCCGCGGCGAGGACATGGAGATCACGACCTATCTCGAGCACGCGCTGACCTCGGAATTGCAGGGCAACCTCGTCGACATCTGCCCGGTCGGCGCCTTGACCTCGAAGCCCTATGCCTTCGCGGCGCGTCCGTGGGAGCTCGGCAAGACCCAGTCGATCGACGTGATGGACGGCGTGGGCTCTGCGATCCGCGTCGACACCCGCGGCCGCGAGGTGATGCGCATCCTGCCGCGCATCAACGAGGCCGTGAACGAGGAGTGGATCTCCGACAAGACCCGCCACGTCGTCGACGGACTGCGCACGCAGCGGCTCGACCGCCCCTATGTCCGTGAGGCCGGCAAGCTGCGCGCGGCGAGCTGGCAGGAAGCCTTTGCCGCGATCGCCGCCAAGGCGGCGCGCACCGACGGCAAGCGCATCGGCGCGATCGCCGGCGACCTCGCCGGTGTCGAGGAGATGTTCGCGCTGAAGGACCTGCTCGCCAAGTTCGGCTCCGGCAATCTGGCGGTGCAGGGCGGCGATGCCTTCGATCCCGCGCTCGGCCGCGGCTCCTATATCTTCAACCCGACGCTGGCGGGCGTGGAGCAGGCGGATGCGCTGCTCATTATCGGCGCCAACCCGCGGAAGGAGGCGGCCGTGTTCAACGCCCGCATCCGCAAGCGCTGGCGCGCCGGCGGCTTCAAGGTCGGCGTGATCGGCTCCAAAGTCGATCTCACTTACGACTACGATCATCTCGGCGCGGGCACCGAGACCCTCGGTGAGCTTGCGGCCGGCAAGCACTCCTTCATGGACGTGCTGAAGAACGCCAAGAATCCGATCATCCTGGTCGGCGGAGGCGCCACCTCGCGCCACGACGGCGCCGCCATCCTCGCCGCCGCTGCCAAGCTCGCGCTCGACGTCGGCGTGCTCAAGGACGGCTGGAACGGCTTCGGCGTGCTGCACGAGACCGCCTCGCGCGTGGGCGCGCTCGACATCGGCTTCTCCGCAACCGGCGGCGGCCTGAACGCCGCGCAGATGACGACCTTCGGCACGCTCGACCTGCTGTTCCTGCTGGGGGCCGACGAGATCAACGCGCCTGATGGCACCTTCGTCGTCTATATCGGCACCCATGGCGACCGCGGCGCGCACCGCGCCGACGTCATCCTGCCGGCGGCAGCCTACACCGAGAAGTCCGCGATCTATGTCAACACCGAGGGCCGCGCGCAGATGACGGGCCGCGCCGCGTTCCCGCCGGGCGAAGCCCGCGAGGACTGGGCGATCGTCCGCGCATTGTCCGAGGCGCTCGGCAAGAAGCTCGGCTACGACTCGCTCGCGCAGCTGCGCCAGGCGATCTTCAAGGCCGTGCCGCACCTGATCCGTCTCGACCAGATCGAGGCCGGCTCCGCCGACCAGGTCAGGAAGCTGGCTGGGAAGGGCGGCTCGCCCGAGAAGGCGCCGTTCAAGCCGCTGGTCGAGGACTTCTATTTGACCAACCCAATCGCGCGTGCGTCCGCCGTGATGGCGGAATGCTCGCGCCTCGCCTCCGGGCACATGCTGACCGCAGCGGAGTGAGCGTGATCTGATGGAATTCTTCGAAAGCGCATTCTGGACCGGTTTCCTCTGGCCGCTGATCATCATGGTCGCGCAGAGCGTGTTGGTGCTCGTCGTCCTGCTGGTGGCGATCGCCTACATCCTGCTCGCCGACCGCAAGATCTGGGCGGCGGTGCAGATCCGGCGCGGCCCGAACGTGGTCGGCCCCTGGGGCCTGCTGCAATCCTTCGCCGACCTCTTGAAGTTCGTGCTGAAGGAGCCGATCATTCCGGCCGGCGCCAACAAGGGCGTGTTCCTGCTGGCGCCGCTGGTCTCATGCGTGCTCGCGCTCGCCGCCTGGGCCGTGATCCCGACCAATCTCGGCTGGGTGATCGCCGACATCAATGTCGGCATCCTCTTCATCTTCGCGATCTCGTCGCTGTCGATCTACGGCATCATCATGGCCGGCTGGTCGTCGAACTCGAAATATCCGTTCCTGGCCGCGCTGCGCTCGGCTGCACAGATGGTGTCCTACGAGGTCTCGATCGGCTTCGTCATCATCACGGTGCTGCTCTGCGCCGGCACGCTGAACCTCACCGGCGTGGTCGAGGCCCAGCACGCGCGCGGTCTCGCCAGCCTGATCGGCCTGCCGCAGCTCACCATCCTGAACTGGTACGTCTGGCCGCTGTTCCCGATGTTCGTGGTGTTCTACGTCTCGGCGCTGGCGGAAACCAACCGTCCGCCCTTCGACCTCGTCGAAGCCGAATCCGAGCTCGTCGCCGGCTTCATGGTCGAATACGGCTCGACGCCGTATCTGCTGTTCATGCTCGGCGAGTATGTCGCGATCGTCACGATGTGCGCGCTGGCGACGATCCTGTTCCTCGGAGGCTGGCTGCCGCCGGTGGACCTGCCGCCCTTCAACTGGGTGCCGGGGATCATCTGGTTCTCGCTGAAACTGTTCTTCATGTTCTTCCTGTTCGCGATGGCGAAGGCGATCGTGCCCCGCTACCGCTACGATCAATTGATGCGCCTCGGCTGGAAGGTGTTCCTGCCGCTGTCGCTGGTGATGGTGATCGTGGTGGCCGGCGTGCTGCATTTCGCCGGCATCGCGCCGAAGTGAGGGCTGTCATGGGTATCAACGTCAACGCCACTGCACGCTCGCTTCTGCTGTCGGAATTCGTCTCGGCGTTCTTCCTCGCCATGCGCTATTTCTTCCAGCCGAAGCCGACGCTGAACTATCCGTTCGAGAAGGGCCCGATCTCGCCGCGCTTCCGCGGCGAGCACGCGCTGCGCCGTTATCCGAACGGCGAAGAGCGCTGCATCGCCTGCAAGCTGTGCGAAGCGGTCTGCCCGGCGCAGGCCATCACGATCGAAGCCGGCCCGCGCCGCAACGACGGCACCCGCCGCACCGTGCGCTACGACATCGACATGGTGAAGTGCATCTATTGCGGCCTCTGCCAGGAGGCCTGTCCTGTGGACGCCATCGTCGAAGGCCCGAACTTCGAGTTCGCGACCGAGACCCGCGAGGAACTGTTCTATGACAAGGCCAAGCTGCTCGCCAACGGCGACCGCTGGGAACGCGAGATCGCGAAAGCGATCGAGCTCGACGCGCCGTACCGGTGAGGTGAGGGCATGATCCTTCCCGCGCTGTTCTTCTATCTCTTCGCCGGAATCTGCGTCGCCTCGGCGGTGATGGTGATTGTCTCGCGCAATCCCGTGCACTCCGTGCTGTACCTGATCCTGGCCTTCGTCAACGCCTCCGGCCTGTTCGTGCTGATGGGGGCCGAATTCCTCGGCATGATGCTGATCGTCGTCTATGTCGGCGCGGTCGCGGTGCTGTTCCTTTTCGTGATCATGATGCTCGACGTCGACTTCCTCGAGCTGCGCGAAGGCTTCATCGAGTACCTGCCGGTAGGCCTGGTGATCGGCGGCATCTTCCTGTTCGAGCTGCTGCTCACCGTCGGCTTCTGGGTCATCAATCCCGGCGTCTCCAAGACGATCACGGCGGCGATCCCGGCCAACGTCTCCAACACCGAGGCGCTCGGGCTCGTGCTCTATACGAAGTACATCCACTACTTCCAGCTCTCGGGCATGGTGCTGCTGGTCGCCATGATCGGCGCCATCGTGCTGACGCTGCGCCACAAGGCGAGCGTGAAGCGGCAGGACATCAACGTTCAGAACGCGCGCACGCCCGAGATGGCGATGGCGATGCGCAAGGTGGCGCCGGGGCAGGGGCTCTCGGATGCCGATGCGGCGGAGTGGGTGAAATGACGATCGGGCTCGGACATTACCTGGCGGTCGGCGCGATCCTGTTCACGCTCGGCATCCTCGGCATCTTCCTGAACCGCAAGAACATCATCGTCATCCTGATGTCGATCGAGCTGATCCTGCTCTCGGTCAACATCAACCTCGTGGCATTCTCGACCTTCCTCGGCGACATCGTCGGCCAGGTCTTCGCGCTGCTGGTGCTCACCGTCGCGGCGGCTGAAGCTGCGATCGGTCTTGCCATCCTGGTGGTCTATTTCCGCAACCGCGGCTCGATCGCGGTTGAGGACGTCAATCTGATGAAGGGCTGAGCTCTCAAATGGTTCAGGCAATCGTTTTCCTGCCTCTCTTGGGCGCCATTCTGGCCGGCCTGATCGCGCTCGTCGGCGCGCATGCCCGCAACCCCTCGGGTGACGAGCTCGATCATCACGGCGACCACGGACATGGCGACGCTCACGCCTCGACGGCCCATGACGCCCATGCCCATGACGCCCATGGCCATGACGACTATGGCCACGACGATCACGCTCACGGCCCGGCCGAGCCGCCGGCCGCCGGCTCGCGCGCTGCCGAGCTGATCACGACCGCGCTGCTGTTCGTCTCGGCCGCGCTGTCCTGGATGACGCTGGTCGATGTCGGCTTCATGCACCATGACGCCCGCATTCAGCTGCTGCCCTGGATCTTCTCCGGCGACCTCCAGGTCTGGTGGACGCTGCGGGTCGACACGCTCACCGCCGTGATGCTGGTGGTGGTGACCACCGTGTCCTCGCTCGTGCACCTCTATTCCATCGGCTACATGGACGAGGACCCGAACCGGCCGCGCTTCTTCGGTTATCTCAGCCTGTTCACCTTCGCGATGCTGATGCTGGTGACCGCGGACAACCTCGTGCAGCTGTTCTTCGGCTGGGAAGGCGTCGGCCTCGCCAGCTACCTCTTGATCGGCTTCTGGTACCAGAAGCCGTCGGCGAACGCGGCCGCCATCAAGGCTTTCGTGGTCAACCGCGTCGGCGACTTCGGCTTCGCGCTCGGCATCTTCGCCGTCTTCATGCTGGTCGGCTCGACCGATTTCGAGACGATCTTCCATGCCGCACCTGGCCTCACCGGCAAGACCATCAACTTCCTCGGCTGGCACGCCGACGCGCTGACCCTGACCTGCCTGCTGCTGTTCATGGGCGCGATGGGCAAGTCGGCGCAGTTCCTGCTGCACACCTGGTTGCCCGACGCGATGGAAGGCCCGACCCCCGTGTCGGCGCTGATCCATGCCGCGACCATGGTCACCGCGGGCGTGTTCATGGTGGCGCGCCTGTCGCCGCTGTTCGAGCTCGCCCCGACCGCGCAGGCCGTCGTGATGTTTTTCGGCGCCACCACGGCGTTCTTCGCGGCCACGATCGGCCTCGTCCAGAACGACATCAAGCGCATCGTCGCCTACTCGACCTGCTCGCAGCTCGGCTACATGTTCGTGGCGATGGGAGCGGGGGCCTATTCGGTCGGCATGTTCCACCTGTTCACGCACGCCTTCTTCAAGGCGCTGCTGTTCCTAGGCTCCGGCTCGGTGATCTACGCGATGCACCACGAGCAGGACATCCGCAACATGGGCGGGCTCTGGAAGAAGATCCCCTACACCTATGCAGTGATGGTGGTCGGCACCCTGGCGCTGACCGGCTTCCCGCTCACCGCCGGATACTTCTCCAAGGACGCCATCATCGAAGCGGCCTACGCCTCGCACAATCCGTTCGGGATGTACGGCTTCCTGATGACGATCGTCGCCGCCGGCCTGACCTCGTTCTACTCCTGGCGCCTGATCTTCAAGACCTTCCACGGCGAGCCGCATGACGAGCATCATTACGAGGCCGCGCATGAAGCTCCGCTCTGGATCCTGGTCCCGATCGGCGTGCTCGCGGTCGGCTCGTTCGTCGCGGGGTTCCCGTTCAAGGAGCTGTTCGCCGGTCACGGCGTCGAGGAATTCTTCCGCGAGTCCGTGAAGATGAACCCGCACATCATCGAGGAGATGCACCACATCCCGCAGACCATCGCATTCCTGCCGACGGTCATGATGGTGCTGGGCTTCCTGGTCTCGTACCTGTTCTACATCCGTCGGCCCTATCTGCCGGTCGAGCTCGCGAACACGCAGCCGATGCTGTACCAGTTCCTGCTCAACAAATGGTACTTCGACGAGCTCTACGACATCATCTTCGTCCGTCCGGCGAAGTGGCTCGGCTACCAGCTCTGGAAGAAGGGCGACGGCTTCGTCATCGACGGCTTCGGTCCCGACGGCGTCTCGGCCCGCGTGCTGGATGTCACCCGCAACGTCGTGAAGATCCAGACCGGCTATCTCTATCACTACGCGTTCGCCATGCTGATCGGTGCCGCCGGCCTGATCACCTGGTTCATGTTCGGCTTTGGAGGCCAGTAAATGACAACCTGGCCCATCCTTTCGGTCACGACGTTCCTGCCGCTGGTCGGCGCGCTGATCGTCTATCTCAGCCGCGGCGACGACGAGGCGGCCAAGCGCAATTCGCGCTGGATCGCGCTCTGGACCACGCTGATCACCTTCGCGGTGTCGGTGATCCTGGTCATGCGCTTCGACCCCGCCAATCCCGACTTTCAGTTCGTCGAGAAGGCGAACTGGCTCGCCACCGGCATCACCTACCACATGGGCGTCGACGGCATCTCGCTGCCGCTGGTGATCCTCACCACTGCCGTGATGCCGTTCTGCATCATCGCGAGCTGGAAGGCGATCAACAACCGCGTTCGCGAATATATGATGGCGTTCCTGATCCTGGAAACGCTGATGATCGGCACCTTCTCGGCGCTCGATCTCGTGCTGTTCTACCTGTTCTTCGAGGGCGGCCTGATCCCGATGTTCCTGATCATCGGCGTCTGGGGCGGCCCGCGCCGGGTCTACGCGTCGTTCAAGTTCTTCCTCTACACGCTGCTCGGCTCGGTCCTGATGCTGCTCGCCATCATGGCGCTGTACTGGAACGGCGGCACCACTGACATCCCGACCCTGATGCATACCGCCGTGCCGCGGAACTTGCAGACCTGGGCCTGGCTCGCCTTCTTCGCCTCCTTCGCGGTGAAGATGCCGATGTGGCCGGTGCACACCTGGCTCCCGGACGCGCACGTCGAAGCGCCGACCGCGGGCTCGGTGGTGCTGGCCGCGATCCTGCTGAAGATGGGCGGCTACGGCTTCCTGCGCTTCTCGCTGCCGATGTTCCCACTGGCCTCGCACGACTTCGCGCCGCTGATCTTCACGCTCTCGGCCATCGCCATCATCTACACCTCGCTGGTGGCCTTGATGCAGGAGGACATGAAGAAGCTGATCGCGTACTCCTCGGTGGCGCATATGGGCTTCGTCACCATGGGCATCTTCGCCGGCACCATGCAGGGCGTCGCCGGCGGCGTGTTCCAGATGATCTCGCACGGCATCGTCTCCGGCGCGCTGTTCCTCTGCGTCGGCGTCGTCTACGACCGCCTGCACACCCGCGAGATCGCGGCCTATGGCGGCCTCGTCAACCGGATGCCGCTCTACGCGATGACCTTCATGGTCTTCACCATGGCCAATGTCGGCCTGCCCGGCACCAGCGGCTTCGTCGGCGAGTTCATGACGCTGCTCGGCACCTTCAAGGTCTCGATCCCGACGGCGTTCTTCGCCAGCTTCGGCGTGATCCTGTCGGCGGCCTATGCGCTGTGGCTCTACCGCAAGGTCGTGTTCGGGGCGCTGGCCAAGCCGTCGCTGGCGAGCATGAAGGATCTCACCTTGCGCGAGTGCGTGATCCTGTTCCCGATGATCGCGCTGACGATCCTGTTCGGCGTCTATCCGAAGCCGGTGCTCGACATGTCGGCCGCCTCGGTCCAGCAACTCGTCAACAATTACAACAACGCTGTGACGGCCGTGAAGGCCGCCGCACTGCTCCATTGATCGGGCAGGTCAGGATATCGCCATGAGCTTCGAGACTGCAGGTTATCAACTGGCGCCAGTGCTGCCCGAGATCGTGCTCGCGATCGGCGCCATGGCTCTGCTGATGCTGGGCGCCTATCGCGGGCAGGGGACGACCGGTGCGATCACCTCCCTGGCGGTCGTGCTCCTGGTCGTGGTCGGCGTGCTCGAATACATGCTGCCCGCCGGCAAGCATGTGACCTTCGGCGGCAGCTTCATCGTCGACGATTTCGCCCGCTTCATGAAGATCCTGGCGTTGATCGGCTCGGCGGTGACGCTCGTGCTGTCGACCGAGTTCCTGTCCGACCCGTCGCGCCGCATCTTCGAATATTCCATCCTGGTGCTGCTCTCGACGCTCGGCATGATGGTGCTGATCTCGGCCGGCGACCTGATCTCGCTCTATCTCGGCCTCGAATTGATGTCGCTGGCGCTCTATGTCGTGGCGGCCTCCAACCGCGACAACGCCAAGTCGACCGAAGCCGGCCTGAAGTACTTCGTGCTCGGCGCGCTGTCCTCGGGCATGCTGCTCTACGGCGCCTCGCTGGTCTACGGCTTCACCGGCACGGTCAGCTTCACCGGCATCGCCGCGGCCGCGACGGTCTCGAATGTCGGGCTGGTGTTCGGTCTCGTCTTCCTGCTGGTCGGTCTCTGCTTCAAGGTTTCGGCGGTGCCGTTCCACATGTGGACGCCCGACGTCTACGAGGGCGCGCCGACCCCGGTCACCGCCTTCTTCGCCTCGGCGCCGAAGGTCGCTGCACTCGCCGTGTTCACCCGCGTCACGCTGACCGCTTTCCCGGGCATCGTCTCGCAGTGGCAGCAGATCCTGGTGTTCGTCTCGATCGCCTCGATGGCGCTCGGCTCCTTCGCCGCGATCGGCCAGACCAACATCAAGCGCCTGATGGCCTATTCCTCGATCGGCCACATGGGCTTTGCCCTGGTCGGTCTTGCCTCCGGCACGGTCGAGGGCGCCCAGGGCGTCCTGATGTACATCGTGATCTATGTCGCGATGACGCTGGGCTCGTTCTCGATCATCCTCGCCATGCGCCGCAACGGCCAGGCCGTCGAGCAGATCAGCGATTTCGCCGGCCTGTCGCGCACCAATCCGCTGCTCGCCTTCATGTTCGCGATGCTGCTGTTCTCGCTCGCCGGCATTCCGCCGCTCGCCGGCTTCTTCGCCAAATGGTACGTCTTCGTCGCCGCCATCAAGGCGAATTTGTTCACGCTCGCCGTCGTCGGCGTGCTGACCAGCGTGGTCGGCGCCTACTATTATCTCGCCATCGTCAAGACGATGTATTTCGACGAGCCGGCCGGACAGGTCGATCCGGTGCGCGTCGAGGTGAAGACGGTGCTGGCGGTTGCCGGCCTTTTCAACATCCTGTTCGCGCTGTTCGCAGGTCCCGTGGTGAGCGTCGCCTCCGCCGCGGCAAAGTCGCTGTTTTAGGATGGCTTTCGCGCTCGGTCCTCGCGCCTCATCCGCGGGCTACAAGCTCGCGGCGTTCGAGCGGACCGGCTCGACCAACACCGAGGCGATCGAGCGCGCCAGGGCCGGCGAACGCGGCCCGATGTGGTTCGTCACGTCCGAGCAGACCGCCGGCCGCGGCCGCCGTCAGCGGCCCTGGATCGCGCCGCGCGGCAATCTCGCCGCCAGCGTCCTCGAAGTCCTGGACGTCGCGCCGGCAATTGCCGCCACCATCGGCTTTGCCGCCGGGCTGGCCGAGGAGGCCGCCCTGGAGAAGGTCAGCCTCGAGGCCGCGCTCCGGCTCGGCGAGGGCCGTCCCCGCTACGCGCTGAAATGGCCCAATGACGTGCTGGCCAACGGCAAGAAGCTGGTCGGCATCGGTCTGGAAGCCGAGGCCGTCGGCGACCGCCTCGCCATCGTCGTCGGCATCGGCACCAATGTCGTCGCGGCGCCCGAGGGCACACCGACGCCCGCGGTGTCGCTGGCGGCGCTCGGCGTCCAGATCAGCGCCGAGGAGCTGTTCTCGGCCCTATCTGATGCCTGGGTCGAGTTCCGCGGGATCTGGGACAATGGAAGCGGCTTTGTCGAGATCCGAAGACTGTGGCTGGAGCGCGCCGCCGGCCTCGGCGAGAAAGTCTCGATCCACACGGGGGCGATGACGCTGGAAGGCATTTTTGACACCATCGACGACACCGGCTGCCTGATCGTGCGCACCGATGACGGCCGACGCCTGCCGGTGGCGGCAGGCGAGGTGTTCTTCGGCCCGGTCCGCTCGGTGGGAGCTGCATGATGGCGAAGCCCGAGGAACTGGTCTTTGCGCCGCTCGGTGGTGTCGGCGAGATCGGCATGAACCTGTCGATCTACGGCCTAGGCAACCGCCAGCAGCGCGCCTGGATGGCCGTCGATCTCGGCGTCTCCTTCGGCGACGAGGAGCATCTGCCGGGCATCGACCTGATCATGCCGGACATCTCCTTCCTGGAGAAGGAGCGCAAGAATCTGATGGGCCTGGTGCTGACCCATGCCCATGAGGATCATTTCGGCGCCATCATCGACCTCTGGCCGAAGCTGAAATGCCCGATCTATGCGACGCAGTTCAGCGCCGCGCTGTTCGAGGCCAAATGCGCCGCCGAGCGCAACGCGCCAAAAATCCCGGTGACGGTGGTGCCGTCAGGCGGGCGCATCGACGTCGGCCCGTTCAACGTCGAATTCATCCCCGTCGCGCATTCGATTCCCGAAGCGCACGCGCTGGCGATCCACACCTCGGCCGGCACGGTGCTGCACACCGGCGATTGGAAGATCGACCCGACCCCGACGCTCGGGGCTCCCACCGACGAGAAGCGGCTGCGTGAGCTCGGCGAAGAGGGCCTGCTCGCCTTGATCGGCGATTCCACCAACGCGGTGCGCGACGGGCGCTCGCCCTCGGAAGCCGAGGTCGCCCGGACCATCATCGATCTCGTGAAGGCTGCCAAGGGCCGCGTCGCCGTGACGACCTTCGCCTCCAACGTCGCGCGCATCAAGGCGGTTGCCGCCGCCGCCAAGGCCGCCGACCGCGAGGTCGTCGTGGTCGGCCGCGCCATGGAGCGCGTGGTGCAGGTCGCGCGCGAGACCGGCTATCTCGACGGCGTGCAGAATTTCCGCTCGCCCGAGGTCTACGGCCATCTGCCGCAGGACAAGGTGCTGGCGCTGTGCACCGGCAGCCAGGGCGAGCCGCGCGCCGCGCTGGCGCGCATCGCCAATGACGACCATCCCGAGATCACGCTCAACCGCGGCGACAGCGTCATCTTCTCCTCGCGCACCATTCCCGGCAACGAGAAGGCCGTCAGCTCGATCGTCAACAATCTGGTGCTGCAGGGCGTCGAGATCATCACCGACCGCGACGCGCTGGTTCATGTCTCCGGCCATCCCCGCCGAGACGAATTGCGCGACCTGATCGCCTGGACCAGGCCACAGCTCCTGATCCCCGTCCACGGCGAGGCCCTGCATCTGCACGAGCACGCCAAGCTGGCGCGGGCCGCCGGCGTGCCGCGCGTGCTGGTCTGCCGCAACGGCGACCTCGTCAAGCTCGGCCCCGGCGATCCCGGCATCGTCGGCGAGGTGCCGTCGGGGCGCCTCTACAAGGACGGCTCGATCTTGGAGGATTCCAAGTCCCGCGCCGTGGTCGAGCGGCGGCGCATGGCCTTCTCCGGCTGCGCCTTCGTCGCCATTGCCATGACCGAGCAGGGGGAGCTCGCCGACGATCCCGAGGTCGACCTGGTCGGAATCCCCGAGAAGAACCGGGCGGGCGAGCCGTTCGACGACATCGTCTTCGACGCCGTGATGTCGACGATCGAGGGTCTGCCGAAGGCGCGCCGCCGCGATGCGGATGCGCTGGCCGAGTCGGTGCGACGCGCCGTCCGGGCCGTCATCAACGAACATTGGGGCAAGAAGCCCCCCTGTCTGGTACACGTACTGACAGTCTAATTTGGGCATGATCTTTTCGGAAAACCGCTTCACACTTTTCCGGATCATGCCTTAAGGGGAGAGAACCATGCTGGGCCGGCTCAACCATGTCGCGATCGCGACCAAGGATGCCGTCAAGGCGGCCAGGATCTACGGTGCCGCGTTCGGCGCCCAGATCTCGGACGCGGTGCCGCTGCCCGAGCACGGCGTCATCACCGTATTCGCAACCCTGCCCAACACCAAGATCGAGTTCATCGAGCCGCTAGGGGAGGCCTCGCCGATCGCGAAATTCGTCGAGCGCAACCCCGACGGCGGCATCCACCACGTCTGCTACGAGGTGGTCGACATCATCGCCTCGCGCGACACCCTGGTGAAGGAGGGGGCACGGGTGCTCGGTGACGGCGTGCCGAAGATCGGCGCCCACGGCAAGCCGGTGCTGTTCCTGCATCCGAAGGACTTTTCCGGCGCGCTAGTCGAAATCGAGCAGGCATAAGCCCGTCCCATGGCCATCCAGATATCGACCGCGATCGCGATCTACTTCGTCATCTGGTGGGTGGCGCTGTTCGTGACGCTGCCGTTCGGCGTGCGCAGCCAGCACGAGGACGGCGTCGGCGCGCCCGGCACCGATCCCGGCGCCCCGATCCTGACCCGGATGGGCCGCAAGCTGATCTGGACCACGATCATCTCTGCGATCGTCTACGGCCTCGGCATGGTCGCCTATCAGGCCGGCTATCTCTCGATCGAGCGCCTGTCGAAGCTGATGGGCATGCCGTTCTAGGTCTATCTGCGTGCGGCCCATCCTTCGAGACGCCCGCCTTGGGCGGGCTCCTCAGGATGAGGACGGCGTGCGCGGCCGCAGTTTCAACGGGCGGCGATGTCCGTTAGCCTCATCCTGAGGAGACCGCGAAGCGGTCGTCTCGAAGGACGAGGCGCTTGCTTCATCTCGCCGCGTGCTTAGATTTTTTCGCTTGGCGCATTGTTTCGGGGGGACACAAATGACTTTTCAACGCATCGTCATTGCGCTTCTGGTGCTGATCGTCGCAGGGCTCGGCGCCATCGGCTATGTCGAGTGGAAGATGGCCGTGCAGGTGCGAACGCTGAAGGCGTTCGTCGAAGGCTACGTCTTCAACGAAGCGGTGATGGCCTGCGAGCAGGCCAAGAGTTCGACACCGTTCAAATGGAACGGCGGCAAGAGCACCTCGGTGATCGGCCTAAACTCGGTCAAGCTCGACAAATACAACGTCAGCGCCAGCTATACGCTGGTCGCAGATCTCGTTTATTGTGATTACGATCCGATCAAGAGAAAGGCCGAGATCGGCTCGAGCTTCCTGGAGCGGGAGTAATTGTTCGGTGTCCTGCGTGAGCGCGGCGCAGAACTGCGCAGCTCCTGACAGGAGTGCGCAGCCTCGTCGCGCTTTTCACGCAAGACCATCAAATCGTTCGGCGTTGGCGGCCCGCGATCATTCCGTAGACGAGCAGCACGATGATCGCGCCAACGACCGCGCCGATCAATCCTGCTCCTTCTTCGGGGCGATACCAGCCGAGGGCCTGGCCGAGGTAGGTCGCAACGAATGCGCCCACGATGCCGAGGATGGTCGTCAGGATGAAGCCGGACGGCTCGTTGTCTCCGGGCATGATGAATTTGGCTATGACGCCGGCGACGAAGCCGATGATGATCGTCCAGAGAATGCTCATTTCAAACCCCTTCGAGTTAGGCAGCGGCAGTCAAGCCTGCGGCAGGCGCCCGTCCGGTGTGTACTTGTCGATCGCCGACGGCAATTCCCGGGACAGCCTTGCAAGGATCTCGTCTTGAGAGAGCCCCGTCTGCTGTTCGAGCTTCTCGAGCACGTCGGCGCCAACGGCGGTTTTCAGCTCAGGCGGCGCAATCTCCTTGTTGGGGCCGGGCTTGACCCAGGAGTCGGCTACCTCGCCCCGTCCATTCTGGTTAAACCTTTCCAGGAGCTCGCCAATTCCTCCATTGAGCAGCCCACCGATGCCGCCCGCGCCGAGCATGCCGCCCAAATTGCCCAGCATTCCCCCAAGCGGCTCCTGAGCACTCCCGCCGGCACGCCCTCCGCCCGCAGACCCTGCGCCTGAACCCTTCAGCAGTTCGGCCAGCTTGTCGCGGTTTTGATAGCCAGCTATGGCCAGCATTGCCAGAAGGGCAGTCATGGAAGGCATTCCGCGCGCCATTGGCGTCTCCTTGAGATCCGGGATCCGAGAAGAGCGAAACTGTCTCGACACGCCTGAGTTCCCGAGATCGCACATGATCAGTCGCGGCGAAGCGTCTCGCTGCCGTGAGGGGAGAGAAGCAAGGACGGGGTGGGGCTGGCCGGAGATGGCGGCAGGAGGTAGTAAACCCGATCTCAGCTCGACCCCGGCGGAGCCGGACGATCTCAGGACCAAGCGCCGCGCGAGAACGCATATGCCGTCATCGGAAGCCGCCGACCGGATCATCGATCTCTACCAGCGCCAGGCCTCGGACTGGATCGCGAAGCGCGCCCAGAGCCGCCTGTTCGAGCGAGCCTGGCTCGACCGCTTTCGCGCGCTGCTGCCTCCCGCCGGCCCGGTCCTCGATTTGGGCTGTGGCTCCGCCATGCCGATCGCCGGGTATCTGATCGGTCTTGGTCACCCCGTCGTGGGCGTGGATTCCGCCCCGGCGATGATCGCGGAGTGCCGACGTCGTTTCCCGCAGCAGGAGTGGAATGTCGGCGACATGCGCCAGCTTGCGTTGGGGCGACGCTTCTGCGGAATCCTGGCCTGGGACAGCTTCTTTCATCTGTCCTTTGAGGACCAGCGCCGCATGTTCCAGATCTTTCGCGAGCATGCCGCGCCGGATGCGGCGCTGATGTTCACGAGCGGTCCCGCGCACGGGGAGGCAATCGGACAATTCGGCGGCGAGCCGCTGTATCATGCGAGCCTGGATGCCAGCGAATATCGGTCGCTCCTGGGCCGGAACGGCTTCCGCGTCGTGTCGCATGTCGCCGACGATCGCGATTGCGGCGGGCACACGATCTGGCTTGCACAGCGCATCGAGACGCTCGGTTTAGTCGAATGATCGTGGCGATAGGCGCCAGGGCGCTTTGCGGCTATGATGATCCGAAAAGAAGGCCGGCTCAAATCCTGACATGGGAGTGAACAGCTGCTCCCGCCGGCATAGTGGGGGAGACCGGCATGAGTTCAGCGCCTCGACCGTTGGCCGATCCGCGGCGGCAGGATTATCGAATTCTCCATGAAGCCGATTTGCGGGATTACATTGCCGAGGTCTTCGATGTTGCGGCCCGGCTGGGCGGCGAGCCGGCGTCCTGGACCATCACCGAGGTCGGCGACGGCAACCTCAACCTCGTCTTCATCGTCAAGGGCCCGCGCGGCGGCATCGCCGTCAAGCAGGCGCTGCCCTATGTCCGCCTCGTCGGCGAGAGCTGGCCGTTGCCGCTGTCGCGGGCCCATTACGAATATCTGGCGCTGTCGAAGCAGGCCCAGCTCGCGCCCGGCCTCGTGCCGGCTTTGCTGCATCACAACGAGGATCTGGCGCTGACGGTGATGGAGCTGCTCGAGCCCCATATCATCATGCGCAAGGGGCTGGTTGCCGGCACGCGATATCCCGGCTTCGTCGGCGACATCACCACCTTCATGGCGCGAACGCTGTTCTTCACCTCCGATCTCGCGCTGTCCGCGGCCGAGAAGAAGGAGGGCATCGCAGCCTTCGCCGGCAACCACGCGCTGTGCAAGATCACCGAGGATTTGATCTTCACCGATCCCTACCGTATCGCCGAGCAGAACCGCTGGACCGCGCCGTATCTCGATGGCCTTGCCGCTGAGCTGCGCGACGACATGGAGCTGCACGTCGCGATCTCCCGGCTGAAGCTGAAGTTCATGGCAAGCCCGGAAGCGCTGCTGCACGGCGATCTCCACACCGGATCGATCATGGTCACGGAGAGCGAGACCCGGGTGATCGATCCCGAATTCGCATTCTACGGCCCGATGGGCTTCGACGTCGGCGCCGTGCTCGCCAACCTCCTAATGGCCTATTTCGCCTCCGCCGGCCACGAGCGTGCGCCGGGCGGGCGGGCCGCGTTCGAGGCCTGGGTCCTGGAGACGGTCGAGCAGGTCTGGAGCGAGTTCGCTCGCAAATTCCTCGAGCTCTGGCGCGCCGGCGCGGCAGGCGACGCCTACCCGGCCTCGCTGTTTGCCGGAGAGAAGGGCGCCGCGCGCCTGGAGGCCGAGCGGCAGGCTTACATACAACGCCTGTTCGCCGACACGATCGGCCTCGCCGCCGCAAAGATCATCCGCCGCATCTTCGGTCTCGCCCACAACATCGACTTCGAGCTGATCGAGGATCCGAAGACGCGCGCCATCAGCGAAGCGCGCGCGGTGCGGCTGGCACGCGCCATGATGGTCGAGACGCCGACGTTCCGGACGATCGCCGACGTCACGGGTGCTGCGCGAAAACTGCGGCACTGGATGCCGGAATTGTCGGGCTGAAGACATCGCGAAGGGGCAGTGCCGCACCCTCCGTCATTGCGAGGAGCCCTTGCGACGAAGCAATCCAGACCGTCGCCGCGCAAAGGCTCTGGGTTACTTCCGCCGTCGCCAAGGCTTCGGCGGACAAGTCGCTGGCGCCGGCAATGTCGGAGAGAGCTCGGACGGTCGCCAAAACGGTCGCAAAGGGAAGGGGGCGTCGGCTGCCCGATGACGCACTGCGTCAATGCGGATTGCATCGCTGCGGGGATGCAACCCCATCCTCGGGATCTCCGCCGAAGCGCCACTTCCAGGAACTGACATTGGTCTCCAGCAAAAACGAAGCTTGCATTCGATGGGCTGCGAATGATCAAATCTCTGATCGGCATCGACCTGCGTTGTTGGGGGACACATGATGTTCAGGATGATCGCAATCATCGCGGGGATGGGGCTGGCGCTCGCCGCAACGGCGGAGGCCCAGACGCCGCGCAAGGGCGGAACCATCCGCATGACGGCGCCTTACGGCTCGAGCTTCACCAGCCTCGACATTCACACCACGCAACGCGCCCAGGACGAGATCTACGCCAAGGCGCTGCATCGCTCGCTCTACATCTGGAATTCCGCGGAGGGTAAGCCGGTTCTGGAACTCGCCAAGGAGGATGTGGTCTCCGGCGGCGGCCTGGTTCACACCTTCAAGCTGCGCGACGACGCTTATTTCCACAATGGCGTCAAGATGACGGCCGACGACGTCATCTGGTCCTATAACCGCATCATGGACGGCACCAAGGCTTATCCCGGGGCGCGCTTTGTCCGCGTCATCGAGGGCGCCGCCGCGGTGGAGAAGGGCCAGGCCAAGGAAATCTCCGGCCTGAAGAAGATCGACGATTTCACCATTGAGATGAAGCTGACCGACAAGGTCGATCCCGGCTTCTACTTCTTTACCGCGCTGACTTCGATCTATCCCGCCGACGAGGGCGCCAAGGAGAGCTTCATCCAGAAGCCGATCGGTCTCGGACCGTTCAAGTTCGTCGAGCACGTGCCGGGGTCACGCATCGTGCTGGAGCGGTGGGACCGGTTCTACAAGCCCGGCAAGCCCTACGCCGACAAGGTCATCGTGTCGATCATGGCCGAGGCCGCGGCGCGCGACGTCGCCTTCCGCAACAAGGAGATCGACACCTCGGTGCTGGGGCCAGCGCAATACGTCGCCTATCAGTCCGACGCCGCCCTCAAGGGCACCATCGTCGAGGTCGCCGAGGTCTTCACCCGCTACATGGGCATGAATCCCACGTTCAAGCCGTTCTCCGACAAGCGCGTGCGGCAGGCGATCAATTACGCGATCGATACCGATCTGATCATCAACAAGCTGGTCAAGGGCAAGGCCTATCGCGCCACCAGCTGGCTGCCGCTGACCTCGCCCGCCTACGACAAGGCCATGAAGCCTTACCCCTACGACCCCGCCAAGGCCAAGCAGTTGCTCGCCGAGGCCGGCTATCCCCAAGGCTTCGAGTTCGAATGGACCGCCAGCCAGAATGAAAGCTGGGGCCTGCCGATCGTGTCGGCGGTGATCCCGATGCTGGACAAGGTCGGCATCAAGGCCAAGGTCAAGCAGGTCGAGACCGCCGTGCTGGCGGAGGTGGTCCGCACCGGCGACTACCAGGCCTTCATCTATTCCCAGGCCAGCGGGCCGGATCCGCTGGCCGCCCTCAAATGCTTCCACTCGTCGACGCCGCAGCCGGCCTGCAACTACATGACCTACAAGAATGCCGATTTCGACAAGCTCGTCGATCAGGCAGGGCAGGCCGACGACGTCGCAAAGCGCAGCGAACTGCTGCAAAAGGCCAATGCGCTGCTCTATGAGGAGGCTCCGGTCTGGTTCTTCAACTACAACAAGGCGGTCATGGCGGTGCAGCCTTGGCTGAAGGGGATCCAGTTGAACGCGACGGAGCTGACCCATCAGAACGTCGAGGATCTCTGGGTCGACGAGACCTCGCCCGCGAAGTGACGTACGCTCGCGCGCTCCCTCCATCGCCTCAAGCGATGGAGGGAGCGAGGAATGGTGCCGATGCTCTCCTTCCTGATCCGTCGATTGCTGCAGACCGTCCCGACCGCGCTCGCCGTCGTGCTGCTGGTCTTCGTGCTGTTCAGCGTCGTTCCCGGCAGCATCGTCACCTCCATGAGCGACGACAGCGACCCGCAGGTCGAGCTGCGCATGAAGAAGCAGCTCGGGCTCGACGATCCCGTTCATGTGCGTTTCGGCACCTACATCGCCAAGCTGGCGACCGGTGATTTCGGCACCTCGTTCCGGACGCGCGAGCCGGTCACGACCATGATCGCCAAGCGGGCATGGCCGACGCTGCAGCTGATCTTCGCGGCCATGGCGTTCGCGATCGTGATCGGCGTTCCCCTCGGCTTCATCGCCGCGCTGAAACCCGGCGGCATCGTCGACACGCTCGCGATGGTCGTGGCGGTGTCGGGCCTCTCCATCGCCAAGTTCTGGCTCGGCCTCGTCCTGATGTACCTGTTCGCGCTGAAGCTCGGCTGGCTGCCGAGCTTCGGCTATGGCGACGGCGGATTGAACTATCTGCTGCTGCCGGCCGTCACGCTCGGCGTCTCGCCGATGGCGCTGTTTGCCCGAACGACGCGCGCCGCGGTCCTGGAGATCATGACGGCCGATTTCGTCCGCACGGCGCGCTCCAAGGGCATGAGCGAATTCAGGGTCGTGAAGTGGCATGTGATGCGCAATGCGCTCGTCATCATCCTCACCACCGTCGGCCTGCAATTCGGCGGGTTGATGGGGCAGGCGGTCGTCGTCGAGAAATTGTTCTCCTGGCCGGGCATCGGCTCGCTCCTGGTCGACAGCGTTCTGCAGCGCGACATTCCGGCGGTCCAGGGCTCCATCCTCGTGGTGGTGATGGCCTTTCTCGCGATCAATCTGCTGATCGATGTGCTCTACGGCGTGATCGATCCCAGGATCAGATACGCATGAAGCTCCGCCCCAACCTCGTCATCGGTGGCGTCTTGTTCGCGCTGGCGATCCTGGTCGGCCTGCTCGCGCCTTGGCTCGCACACACCGATCCCGTGATGGACGCCAACCTGATGAACGCGGAAGAGCCGCCGAGCTGGACCTGGTGGTTCGGCACCGACGATCAGGGCCGTGACATCTATTCACGCGTCGTGTACGGCGCGCGGGTCTCGCTGACGGTCGGCATCGTCTCGCAGCTGATCAACAGCGTCATCGGCGTGGCCCTGGGGCTGAGCGCCGGCTATTTCGGCGGCTGGTGGGACGATTTCGTCAACGCCCTGACCAATCTCATGCTCGCCATCCCTTCGCTGATCTTCGCGCTGGCCATCATGGCCGTGCTGGGCCCCGGCCTCACCAGCCTGTTGATCGCGCTCGGGCTGACCAACTGGTCCTTCACCTGCCGGATCGCGCGGGCCTCGGCGCTGTCGCTGCGCAGCCAGGGCTATGTGCAGGCGGCGACCGTGCTCGGCTACGGCGATCTGCGCATCATGATGACGCAGCTGCTGCCGAACATGCTCGGGCCGATCATCGTCATCGGCACGCTCGGCATGGGCAGCGCGGTGTTGTCCGAGGCCGCCCTGTCGTTCCTCGGCCTCGGCGTCCGTCCGCCCTTTCCAAGCTGGGGCAGCATGTTGTCGGAGGCCCGCGAGCAGATCACGACGGCGCCGTGGCTTTCGGTGTTTCCGGGCCTCGCCATCTTCCTGACGGTGCTCGGCCTCAATCTGCTCGGCGACGGCCTGCGCGACATTCTCGATCCGCAATCGCGGAGCCGGCGCACATGACGGGCGCGCCGCTGCTCGAAGTCGAGAATCTCCGGCTCGATATCGATGTCGGATCGGGCCGTGTCGCGGCGGCTGAGGACGTTTCATTCCGCATCGATCGCGGCGAGACCTTCGGCCTCGTCGGCGAATCCGGCTGCGGCAAGAGCATCACGGCGCTCGCCCTGATCGGCCTGTTGCGCCCGCCCTTGGCGATCGGCGGCGGCGTCATCCGGTTCGAGGGCAGGGAGATCCAGCATCTTTCGGCAGCCAGGCAGCGGGAGCTGCGCGGCAACCGGATCGCCATGATCTTCCAGGAGCCGATGACGGCGCTGAATCCGGTCTCACCGGTGGGCCGGCAGATCGCCGAGATGTTCGTGCTGCACAAGGGCAAGAGCTGGCAGGAAGCCAACCGGCTGGCGGTCGAGGCGTTGGCAAGCGTCCGCGTGCCCGCGCCGGAGCGGCGGGTGAAGGATTATCCGCACCAGCTGTCCGGCGGCATGCGCCAGCGCGTGATGATCGCCATCGCGCTGGCCTGCGGTCCGGATCTGCTGATCGCCGACGAGCCGACCACCGCGCTCGACGTCACCGTGCAGGCGGAGATCATCGAGCTGATGCGCAATCTCTGCGCCGAGCGGGGAACCGCGATCCTGATGATCAGCCACGATCTCGGCCTCGTCGCCAATGTCTGCCGCCGCGTCGCGGTGATGTATGCCGGCCGCATCGTCGAGGAGCGCGGCTCGGCCGATATCTTTCGGGCGCCCTCGCACCCCTACACGCAAGGGCTGGTCGACTCGCTGCCGCGGCTCGGCAGCCGCGCCGCGCTCGGCCGCGCCAGGCTCCAGGAAATCGCGGGCGTCGTTCCCGCCATCACCAACTTCCCCGATGGCTGCCGGTTCAATCCGCGCTGCGCGCAGGCGACCGAGATTTGCCGGAGGGTCGTGCCGGAGACGGACTTGCTGGCGGCAGGCGGCCTGGTGAGGTGTCATCACCATGCATGAGCCGCACAGCATGCCGGGTGAGCGGCGGCCGGACGACGATCTCATTCTCAGCGTCGAGGATCTCGCGGTTCATTTTCAACTGGGCGGCGGCCTGCTGGGCCGCGGCCGCCGGCTGCTTCGTGCCGTGGACGGTGTCGACCTCAAGCTGAAGCGTGGCGAATGCCTCGGCCTCGTCGGCGAGTCCGGCTCGGGCAAGTCGACGGTCGCCTTGTCGATCCTCGGCCTGCTGACGCCGACGCGCGGCCGCATCGTGCTGGACGGGGAGGTCGTCAGGACCAGGCAATCCGGCGACCGCAAGGCGCTGGCGCGCACCGTGCAGATGGTGTTTCAGGATCCCTACGCCTCGCTCAATCCGCGCCAGACCGTCCGCCGCACGCTGGAAGACCCGCTGCGGGTGCACGGCGTGACCGCCAAAAGCGAGATCGAGGACCGCGTCGCGACCATGCTGCGGCATGTCGGCCTGCGGCCCGAGCAGGCCGGCCGCTACCCGCATGAGTTCTCCGGCGGCCAGCGCCAGCGCATCGGCATCGCCCGCGCCCTGATCCTCAATCCCAAGATCGTCATCTGCGACGAGCCGGTGTCGGCGCTCGACGTCTCGATCCGGGCCCAGATCATCAATCTACTGCTGGAGCTGAAGGAGACGCTCGGCCTGTCCTACATCATGATCAGCCACGATCTCGGCGTGGTCGAGCACATGAGCGACCGCGTCGCCGTGATGTATCTCGGCCGCATCGTCGAGAACGGCCATTGGCGCGAGATCTTCGAGCGGCCGGCGCACCCCTACACGCAAGCCCTGATATCAGCCATCCCCGATCCCCTGCGCCACGCGCCGCTGGCGACGACGGGCGGCGACCTTCCCAACCCGCTCAATCCGCCGAACGGCTGCGCCTTCAGCCCGCGCTGTCGTCATGCGGAAGCGGTGTGCCGGAGCGAGCCCGGCCCGGCGCTGGAGACGCGCGCCGATGGACATGCGGTGCGGTGCTGGCGGAGCGAGGAGATTGGTGCAGCGAGTCTCGCGCTATCGCTGTCACCCTAAAGCATGATGGAGCGAGGCTTGATCGGCGCGGTCGCCTCAGCTTCCGACGCCGCCAACCAGGCGCGGGCGGCGGTTGGCGCGCGGCAGCTCGGTCGGCGGGGCCCGCAGCCATGCGCGAAAACTGACGATCTCAGGACAATCCGCAGTGCCCTCGGGGGCAATCAGCCAATCGCCCAGGCCCGCATCTTCGCTGATCCGCTCGCAGCGATAGCCCGGATGATGGCGGAGGCCGCGGGCGATCAACAGGTCGACCTTGCCCTCGACCAATTCGTGCAGGCCGGCCGGCTGCAGCACCCGCAAGCCGATCTCCGCATGCGTGCTGCGGAACGCCGCCAGATCGAGGCGGCGCAAGTCGAAACTGCCATGGACTCCCAATTGAAGCTGCACCGCGCCTGCCGGTTTCAATTGGGAGGTCGCCTCCGCAATGTGGCGAAAGCCTTCGGATATGCCGGGCAGGTAGGCCCGGCCGGCCGCGGTGAGGATGAGCTGCTTGTGCAGCCGCTGGAACAGCTGCACACCGAGGCGCGCCTCCAGCGCCTTCACCTGCTGCCCCACCGCAGCAGGCGTGACGTGGAGCTCGTGCGCGGCCAGCTTGAAGCTGAGATGCCGGGCGGCGGCTTCGAAGGCGCGGAGCGCGTTAAGTGGTGGAAGAGCGTAGGTCATTGCGCGCACTTTGACACCGATGGCAGGCGGCCTTGCAATAGATTTTCTTGCGCTGAACCGCAGGAATGATGCTTTGCGCGGCCGCGAGTCCGGCGGGTAGGGTCGGCTCGCAATCCGGAGAAACGTCATGCCGCCAGCTCACCTCGTCTGCCACAATCCCGCAACGATCAACGCGCCCCTGGGCGGCTACAGCATGGGACTCGAGCTGAGGCAGCATCGCCGCCTGCTGTTCATCAGCGGCCAGGTCCCTGAAAGCGCAGGCGGCAGCGTGCCGCAGGGTTTCGAGGCGCAATGCGAGCAGGCCTGGCGCAACGTCAAGGAGGTGCTCGCCGCGGCTGGCCTTGGCGTGGAGCATCTGGTCAAGATCACGACGTTCCTGACCGACCGTAACCAGGTCGTGCCCAACCGCATCATTCGGCGCGCGATGCTCGGGGAGCACCAGCCCGCGCTGACGGTCGTGATCGTCGAGACTGTCGACAGCAAATGGCTGCTGGAGATCGAGGCGATCGCCGCGGAGTGAAACCGGGCCATGCCAGCCTCGCAATGAAACGAACCGAAATGGGGGTCCAATGACCGAGATCGTCCATCCCTTCTACGAGGCCCATCGCAGCGCCATGGAGGCCGCCATGCGCGACCGCATCGACCTTGCCGGAACGATGTTGCGCGAGCGCGGGCACCTGTCCGAGACCGGCAGACTCAGCCGGGAGGTGATGGACGAGTTCGAGATCGTGCTCACCCAGATGCCCTATGTCGGCGGCGCGGCAAGCCGCATGAGCGATTTCTTCATGCGTCTGACCGGCTTCATGGCCATCAGCCGGGTGCTGCAACGGCATGGCGTGCCGGTGGCCGTGATCGGCGAGATCGAGCGGGACACCTACAAGGCGCAATTGCTCGGGGTGCCCGAAGCCGAGCGCCTCGCCGCGGGCCGCCATTTCATGTCGCCGGAGAACCAGGCGTTGTTGCGCGAGCAGGCGGCGAGCAGCGTCACGGAGAGCCATCAGCAGCAGTTTCCGGAAGACTTCGTCTACGATTTCGTCGAGCCGGGTCCGCAGGACAGGTTCGAATTCGGCATCAATTACAAGGCCTGCGGCTTCTGCAAGCTCGCGGCGCGCCACGGCGACAAGGACATCCTGCCGAACATTTGCGGGCTCGACTTCGACGCCTATGCGACGCGAGGCATCCGTCTGGAAAGGACGCAAACATTGGCTTGCGGTGCGAGCCACTGCGATTTCAGATTTTCGCGCCTTGCGGAAATCGAACCGTCACCCTGAGGTTCTGATGACATCGTGGCCTGTTTTGCCCGACGCGTCAAACGGACTTCGTGAAATCCGCAAGCTCGCTGCGTCGCCGGCAAGCCATTGATTCCACTGGCCCCGGCTACTGTGCATGGGGTTGTTTTCGCACTTTTTGCTTTGGCGGTCGTCTACTCCGCCGCCTTCTCCCTCAAGCGCTGCGCGTAGACGTTGATGACCAGCGCCGCCAGCAGGATCAGGCCGCGGATCAGGATCTTCAGGAAGCTGTCGATGTTGACGTGGTCGAGGCCGTTGTTGAGAACACCGAGCACGAACAGCCCGACGATGGTGTTGCCGATGCCGCCGCGGCCGCCGAACAGGCTGGTGCCGCCGACCACGACCGCGGCGATGGAATCGAGCAGATAGGTGTCGAACTCGTTCTGCTGCGCGCTGCCGAAATGGGCGACGCCGAGCATGCCGCCGATGCCGGAGCAGACCGCCGAGATCACCATCACGGCGCCGAGGATGAGCTTGACGTTGAGGCCGGAATATTCGGCCGCCTCGCGGTTGCCCCCGACCATGTAGACGTAGCGGCCGAAGCGCGTGTAGGTCAGCACCAGGTGACCGCCGAGCAGCATCAGCGCGGCGATGATGACGAGCCAGGGGATGCCGCCGATCGAGCCGGAGCCGAGCGTCGTGATCAGGCTCGGCACCTTGTAGGCGATCTGGCCGCGCACCAGCAGCGCGGAGATGCCGGCGGCGATCTGCATCATCGCCAGGGTCATGATGAAGGAGGGGATGCCGATCACGGTCAGCCCCAGCGCGTTGACGAGGCCAAGCAGGGCGCAGAGCAGGATCGACAGGATGATCGCGACCGCGCCGGGCAGCGGCACGTTGGCGATGTTGACGTAGGATTCCTGCAGCGTGAAGTAGGCGACCGCGATGCCGGTGACGTTGGCGATGGCGGCAATCGACAGATCGATCTCGGCGCAGAGGATCACGAAGGTGAGGCCGACGGCGATGATGCCGGTGATCGATACCTGCGTCAGGATGTTGCCAAGATTGTCCAGCGTCGCGAAGGAGGGGCTGGCGAAGGCGAAGAAGGCAGACAGGAAGATCAGGGTGAGGAACGGCGCGATGTTGCGCATCTGCGAGCGCAGGAAGGGCGCAAGGCCCCGCGGCCGCCGTCCTGTCGCCAAGGCCGTCTCGCTGCTCATGTGCTTCTCCGTCACGCCGCTTCCAGCAGGCGGTCCTTGCTAACCGGCTCGTTCTTGAATTCCCGCACCAATGCGCCGCGCTTGAGCACGAGGATGCGGTCGGCCAGCGACAGCACCGTCTCCGGCTCGGTCGACAGCACGATGATCGCCAGCCCCTTGGCGCGGAGGTCGCGGACGATATTGATGACGTCGTTCTTGGCGCCGACGTCCATGCCGCGGGTCGGCTCGCACAGCACCAGCAGCTTTGGCGGATAGGTCAGCCATTTCGCCAGCGCAACCTTCTGCTGGTTGCCGCCGGAGAGCATGCCGAGGTCGAGACCGACCACCGGCGGCCTGATCTGCAGCTGCTCGACCTGACGCTTGGCGATGTCGCGCTCCTGCGCCGGCTTGAGCAGCAGCGCGGAGATGCGATCGAGGATGCTGATCGAGATGTTCTTGTAGACCGGCTCCTGGTGGAACAGCATGTCGCGCCGGCTCTCCGGCACCAGCGCCACGC
This sequence comes from Bradyrhizobium sp. WBOS07, assembly GCF_024585165.1. Classification (NCBI taxonomy): domain Bacteria; kingdom Pseudomonadati; phylum Pseudomonadota; class Alphaproteobacteria; order Hyphomicrobiales; family Nitrobacteraceae; genus Bradyrhizobium; species Bradyrhizobium sp. WBOS07. Next base: position 2,531,246 of record NZ_CP029008.1, on the reverse strand, counting down.
CGGCGCGCCGCGCCGCCGCCGTGCTGGCGAAGGTTTTCGGCGTGCCGCCGACGACAAGCGTGCCGCTATCGGGCTTGAGCTTGCCGAACAGGATGCGCGACAGCTCCTGCTGGCCGCAGCCCATGAAGCCGTAGATGCCGAGCACCTCGCCGGCACGCGCCTCGAACGAGACGTCCTTCAGGCTGCGGGACAGCGAGAGCTGATCGACCTTGAGAACGACCTGGCTGTCGCTCGGCCGCGGCAGCATCAGATCGTCGGTGTAGCTGTGCTCGAGCGCCTCGCCGCCGCGGCCGATCATGGCCTCGATCAGCGCGCCCTTGCTGGTCGCGGCGCTCGCGGTCTCCGCGACCTTCCGCCCGTTGCGGAACACGGTCACCGTGTCGGAGACGAGCAGGATGTCCTCGATGAAATGCGAGATGAAGACGATGGCAGTGCCTTGCTCGCGCAGCCGCCTGAGCGTTGCGAACAGCCGCTCGACCTCGGGCGGGGAGAGCGCGGAGGTCGGCTCGTCCAGGATGACGATGCGGGCGCCGGAGAACAGCACGCGCGCGAGCTCGATCAGCTGCTGCAGCCCGATCGGGAGATCGCCGAGCCGCGCCATCGGGTCGACGTCGATGCCGAAACGGGCGAGCTGCTCGCCCGCTTCCCGCGCCATCCGCCGCCATTGCACGAGGCCGAGGGCGTTGGTGGGCTGGTTGCCCAGGAAGACGTTCTCCGCGACCGTCAGGTCGGGCGCAACGCTGAGCTCTTGATGCACCATGGCGATGCCGGCGGCATGTGCATCGCGGGCCGAGCGGAAATGCATCTCCTTCCCGTCGACCAGGAAGCGGCCGGAGAACTCGGTGTGCACGCCGGCGATGATCTTCATCAGCGTGCTTTTCCCGGCGCCGTTCTCGCCGACGAGACCGTGGATCTCGCCGGGATGGAGCGCGAAATCGACACCACGAAGTGCTTCGACGCCGCCGAAGCTCTTCGTGATGCCCTGCAGTTCAAGGATGGGCGAACGACCCTCGGACATGAAAGTTCAGATCAGGAAGTGATCCTGCATCCACTGCATCCCGGCGGCATTGGCCTTGGTCACGACCGGGCCGTCGGTGACGACGTTCTTGGGAATGCCCTGTCCGCTCTTCTCGCCGCCGACCACGGCCGAGACGCCGGCGATGATGGCGCCGCCGTGGATGCGGCAGGAGGGATTGCGCACGGTCGCGAACATACGGCCTTCGCTCACCGCCTGAATCGCCGGCGGCATGGCGTCGACGCCGCCGATCAATATGTTGGTGCGGCCTCGTGCCTTCATGATGTTGGCGGCGGCAAGCGCCATGTCGTCGTTGTGGAAGAATGCCGCGTCGATCTGCGGATATTTGGTCAGGTAGGTTTCCCACAGACGCGCCGTCTTGGAGACGTCCCAGTCGGCGGGCTGGGTGTCGAGGACCTCGATGCCGGGGAATTGCTTGACCACCGAGTTGAAGCCCTTGGCGCGTCCTTGCGCGCCGGTATGTCCGAGCGCGCCCTGCGTCATGATGATCTTGCCTTTGCCGCCCATCGCGTTGCAGAGGGCCTGCGTCACCGAGGCGCCCATGAACTCGTTGTCGGGCGCGAGGAAGGAATGGACGTTGATCTGGTCGAGCGGGGCGATCAGCGTGTCCATGTCGATCACCGGCGTGCCGGCGTCGATCATCTTCTGCACGGGCTGGGTGAGGGTGCCGATGCCGAAGGCCTGGATCGCGACGAAGTCCCATTTCTGCGAAGCCATGTTGTCGATCGCTGCGCGCTGCTTCACCGCGTCGAGCTGGCCGTCGAACCAGGTGACCTCGACGTTGAACAGCTTGCCCCAGAATTCTGCGGCCTGCTTGCCCTGCGCGCACCAGGTGGCCTGCAGGCCTGCGTTGGAGAACGCCGCCTTCAGCGGCTTCTCGCTTCGCCCGGCTGCGGCGGCCAATGCGGGGTTTATGCCCATGCTGCCGAGAAGGGCAGCTCCGGCGCCGGCGGTCGCGGCCGCCTGAAGAAGATCGCGCCTCGTCGTCGAGAAATCTTTCGTCCCGGACATCGCTCGCTCCCATAAAATTTAGCGTCGGTGCGTCATTGGTTGCGCTACCGATCTCCGAAAGTGTCTCACAAGAGTTGGCGCCACTCAATCCGCAATCACTCGCACCGTGGCAGCACGCCGCGTTGGTGCAGCGCAAAGAGTCAGGTCGCTGCGTCGGCGAATGCGTCGATCTCGACGAGCAGCTGGTCCCAAGCGCGGGCCATCTCGGTTGACCATTGATCGCCGAGCAGGTCGCGCAGCGTATCCCTGATGATGGCGAAGAACGCGATGAACAGCTGACGCGGCGTGCCATAGCCATCGTGCGAGGCGACCTCGCAGGCGATCAGCCGGAAATGTCCGCGACGTTGACCGGCGAAATCGAGGATCGCCTCGATCGCCAGCGCGAGCATCGACCCCGTCACGAGGTCGCGGCCCTCGATACGGAACATTCTCTGTGTCTCGGGATGGACGTCGAACAGGCGTCGGTAGACGAGGGGCGTGAGATCTTCGCAGCGCGAGGCCGCCAGTTCGAAACTGATTTCGATCGGATTGGGCGAAGCATTCATCCGCGCGTCAGCCCCTTGCCAACAAAACTTGCGGACAAAAAAAGAGCGGGGCCCTGGCCCCGCTCAAAAATTGTGTCGACCCTATTATCCCCGATTCTAAGATTTGCTCTTGATTGGCGGGGCGACGCTGCATTTTGCGCGTCAGGGGCTCCTCCCGAGACTTGGACCACCAGACTTCGACCTCGCGGCCAGCCTGAGCGAGGGGGATGCTAGATCAACTTTTCTCACTTGTCATCATTTTCGGCAACGAATGTTCAAAATTCGATCAGTGGACGAAATGATCGGGCGCCGCGGCGCGCAAGTATATGACAAATAAAAGAAATCTGTGGAGGGCGGCGCCGTTTGACCTGCCTCAAATGGCCTCCTCGGTCCGATGCGCGGTTATCCAGGTCACGATTTCCGAGAAATTTGCGCTGGGCCAAGAAGGGAGGCGGAACTGGCCTCGACTTGGGGCTTGGTGCGGTGTTTAGTTAGCAGGCGAACGAACGGTTCGGCGGATGCGCGCTCGGCTACAAAAATTCCTGCCTCTGGTCCTGCTCGCTTTGGCGATGCAGGTGCTGGCGCCGATTGCCGCCTGCTGGGCGACCGGCCTGGCCATTGCCGATCCGCTGTCTGCCGCCGTCATCTGCCATAGTGCGAGCGCGCAGGGCGGCCTGAACGGTCAGACCGGCGTGCCGACAGCGCATGCGGGCGCTTGCGCCCTGTGCTGCCTGGCCCAGGCCAACGCCTCGCTCGATTCGCCGACGCCTGCGGCATTCTCGATTCCCGTCCGCCATGCCGAGCGGGTGGTGTGGCATCCGGTCGATGCGTTCGCCATCGCCGCCCCAGAGGGCTCGAGTGCCCAGGCGCGCGGCCCGCCTCAATTTTCCTGACGTAGCGACAAACCGAACCGTTGGCGCGCCATTGCTGTGCCGACGGCGTGCTCAATGGACCGGCCGACGTGCCGGATGTCAGGAATTCAGGAAATGTTACGCATTCGTGCGATCGGGCGCGCGGGCTTGCCCGTGCTTGTCGGATTGGTGTCGCCGATCGGTTCAGACGCGCTGGCCCAGCCAGCCTCGGAAGCGATCCCCGCGGTGACGGTCGAAGCGCCGCAGAGATCCCGTCCCAAACCCATCATCCGGTCGTCGCGACTGCGCACCAGTGCGACGGCCAACACAGCGAGGCCGGTTGCGCAGAACGCGACCGATGGCAGCCAGGGGCAAAACAACACGAGGAGCGCCGGCGAGGTGCGGGCTGGCCTCAACCAGTCGCCGGCCGGACAGACCGCGACCACGATCGATCGCGGCCAGTTCGACAATCGCCCGTCGTTCTCGGTCAGCGACGTCTTGCGGGACAGTCCGGGCATTTCGATCAAGCAGGGCAACGGCCCCAGGGATTTCGGCATCTCGATTCGGGGCTCCAATGCGCGCAACGGGTTCGCCATCCGCAATCTCGTGATCTTCGAGGACGGCTTCCCGGTGACGCAGCCGGACGGCCTGTCGCGCAGCGACCTGATCGATCCCCACGCCTATGGTGCGATCGACGTGATCCGCGGGCCCTCGTCGGCGCTCTACGGCAATTACGCGACCGGCGGCGCGCTCAATTTTCGGACGCGCCCGGGCGGCACGATCGACGGCGTCGAATATGGTGTGGACGGCGGCAGCTATGGCTATCTCAACAATTACCTGGCGGCCGGCAAGAAGGTCGGGAATTTCGAAGGCTCGCTGTTCGCGAGCGACGTGCGGGGTGACGGCTATATCGGGAACAGCTGGTTCAACACCCAGACCGTCAACTTTCTTGGCACGCTCCGGGCGACGCCGGACGACCGCTTCACGGTCAAGATCATCAACAATGATCTCAGCGCGCGACTGCCGATCCGACAATCGCTGAACCAGTATCATCTCAACCCGTTCCAGCAGGGATGTGCGACCGGTGCCACCGCCGCGCCGGGATGCGGCACGGTCCGGCTGTTCAACAACGGCTTCAACGCAACAGCCGGGACCGACACGGAGACGGCCCTGCAGGCCGGGCTCGGCCGCAACGATCGCCGAACCATTGTCGGCGGCCGGTGGGACCACGATTTCGACAACACCATGACGTGGCGCAACCAGTTCGTCTTCGACGACCGAAACATCAGCCAGCCGACCGGTACGACCGGCTCGATCGGAGATTTTCCGTCGTACAATTACATGAGCGACCTGACCAAGCGCGGCGAGTTTCTTGGCCTGGAGTCGACCACGTTCTTCGGTGCGTTCTACAACACCCTGACGGCGTCGAGTGACACGCGGAACGTGATGCCAGGGGGCAATGCGACGCTCGGCAGGCTCTCGCGCAATCTCTTCAGTGAGACGACCAATTATGGCGTGCGTGCCAGGCAGGAGGTCAGGCTGACGACCTCGCTGACGGCGATCGCCGGCGTCGGCTGGGAGACCACCCTGCTGAAGGGGACGAATACGGCCTACGCGTATGCAGGTCCCACCGGTATCACCACAACGACCCTCACGACGGCGGACCGGCAGTTCCAAAATGCTGCGCCGGAGTTGGCACTCCTCTACAATCTCAACAACGAGTGGCTGTTCCGCGGACGGGTCGCGACGGGATACGGCACGCCGCAGGTTTCGGATCTCTTCGTTCTTCCGACCGGCTTGTCAGGCAATAACACCCAGCTTCAGGCGCAGAAAAATCTCGGCTATGATCTCGGTTTCGACTGGACCCCGAACAATACGCTCAAGCTCGGCGCGACCGGCTTCTACGAGTTCTTTCGCAACGAGATCGTCAGTCAGGCGACGCCTGCCGGCTCACCCAACACGACTTACACGTTCAACGCGCCGCGATCGGAGCACCGCGGCATCGAACTCGCCGCCGACTGGAAGTTCTATCCGGGCTGGCGGTTCATGGCGGCGTATACCTATCTCGACGAGGTCTATACCGAATATGTCGAGAACATCACCAACGGCGCGGTGTTCAGCTTCAACCGCGCCGGCAACAAGATCCCAGGAATATCGCCCAACGAGCTGACGGCCCGAATTGGCTACGACGAGTTCGCCGGGCCGCTGGCAGGCCTCGGTGGTTTCGTCGAGGTCCAGTGGAAGGACTCCTTCTACATGGACAACGCAAACCTGCTGAAGGCGCCGGGCTATGAACTGGTCAATGTGAACGTTCACTACAAGACCGACCTGATGTCCGACACCTTCAGATCCCTGAACTTGTTTCTCGAGGTCAGGAACGCGTTCGATCGCACCTACATCGCCTCCGCCAACAACATTGCCAACACCGTCACCGGCGCAGGCCTTCAAAATCCTGCGAGCGTGCTGGCAAACACGACGGGATCGATCTATGCGGGCTCGCCGCGCACATTCGTTGCGGGTATGAAGGTGGCATTCAGATGATCCGGACTCTCTCGGCGAACAGGGCCATGATGCGAACTGGCCTGATTTCCATCGTCGCGCTCGCATTCGCGCATGGTTCAGCGCTCGCACAGATGCGAGCTCCGCCCGCATCTGAAGCGGCCTGTGAGCAGCCGACGCTGCGCTGTGCGACCAAGGCGACGCCGGCCTTCGGTCCGGATGGGACCTTGTGGCTGGTCTGGATGGCGGGAGGGCAGGTCTCTGTCGCAAGCTCGCAGGATGAGGGGCGCAATTTTTCGGCGCCGACGCAGGTCACGACGAAGCGCTTGAACCTCGATTGGGGGCCGGATGCGCGGCCGAAGATCGTGGTCGATCGCAACGGCGGCGTCGCGCTCGCATTCTCGACCTTCAGGGACGAGGCCTTCAACGGAGAAGTGCTCTACACGCGCTCAGCCGACGGGGGAAAGAGCTTTGCGGAGCTGAAGCCCATCACCGCCAACCACGAGAGCCAGCGGTTCGAGGCGCTGGCGCTCGATCAGGATGGAACGGTCTTTGCAACCTGGATCGACAAGCGCAATCGTGTCCCTGCGAAAGAGGCGGGGCGGAAGTACGAGGGCGCGGCGCTGTTCTTTGCCGCCTCGCGCGACGGCGGCGCCGGTTACACAGAGGCCAGTCTCGCGCGCGACGGCACCTGCGAGTGCTGCCGTTTGGGGCTGGCATTCGCCGCGCCCGGGCGGCCGGCCGTGATCTTCAGGAACATTTTCGACGGTGGCGTGCGCGATCATGCGGTGATGACCTTCACCGACGTTGCAACGCCGGGTGAGATCCGCCGGGTCAGCACCGACGAGTGGCAGATCAACGCCTGCCCGCATCATGGGCCGAGCCTCACGGTGGCGCCGAACGGGACCTATCATGTGGTCTGGTACACGAACGGGAAGGCGCGAAAGGGGGTGTTCTATGCGCATTCCCGCGACGAAGGCCGCAACTTCTCCGCGCCCATGGCGCTGGGGCAGCCGGGCCGCAACCCGACGCGGCCCTTCGTGCTGGCAGGGCCTGTGGGGACGGTGATGGTCTGGAAGGAATTCGACGGCGAGAAGACCTCGGTGCAGATGACGATCTCCCGCGATGATGGCGAGACCTGGTCACCGCCGAAGACGATATCGAGCACGAGCGACACCTCCGATCACCCCTTGCTCGTCTCCAACGGCAAGAAGACTTACCTGTCGTGGATGACGAAGGCGGACGGCTATCGGCTGACAGTTATCGAGGACACGCCATGAGATTTCGATTCGCAGCCATTGCGAGCCTTGCCGTTCTGATCGCGTCAGCGGCGGCGCTGGACGCATCTCCCGCCCTGAAGCCGTTCGAACGCGGCACCTGGCAAAGCGTCCTCAAGGGACACGCCGGCCGCCCCGTGCTCGTGCATTTCTGGGGCGTGACCTGTGGCCCCTGCAAGATCGAGCTGCCGCTGCTCGGGCAGTTTGCCAAGGATCATCCTGACGTCGACGTCGTCACGGTCAGCGCCGATCTCGTGCCGAACCTGCCGGCGGCGACGCAAGCGATGCTCGACAAGGCGGGTCTGTCGTCGACCGAGAACTTCATCTTCAACGACGGCTTCGTCGAGCGCCTGCGGTTCGAGATCGACCCGACGTGGCAAGGCGACATCCCCAGGACCATGCTCATCTCTCCGGAAGGGACCATCACGACGATCGAAGGCTCGGCCGAGATGGCCGATCTCGAAAAATGGTCGTCGCAACAACGCTCCAAACACTGAACCTCAAATCTGCAAAGGGAATACCGATATGAAGACGATCTCGAAAAACGTGCTGCTCGCCGCGTTCGCTCTCGCGATCTCCGCAGCGCCGGCAATCGCCGACGACGTCAAGGCCGGCGATCTCGTCATCTCGCAGGCGTGGAGCCGTGCGACCCCGGGCGGTGCAAAGGTCGCCGGCGGCTATCTCGTCATCGAGAACAAGGGGACGGCGCCGGACAGGCTGGTCGGCGTCTCCGCCGATATCGCCGGCAAGTCCGAGATCCACGAGATGGCGATGGACAACGGCGTGATGAAGATGCGCGCGCTCGACAAGGGGCTGGTGGTCGAAGCCGGCAAGACGGTGAAGCTCGCGCCCGGCGGCAATCATTTGATGCTCCAGGAGCTGAAGGGTCCGCTCAAGCAGGGCGACAAGGTGCCGGTGACGCTGCAATTCGAGAAGGCCGGCAAGGTCGCCGTCTCCCTCGACGTGCAGGGCGTCGGCGCGCAGGCTCCCGGCGATGCCGGACATTCCGGGATGGACATGAAGAAGATGCCGGATCATTCGGGAATGAAGATGAAATGAGGCTGATCCGGGCTCTCGAAAGGCCTGATATGCCGAACTGATCCAGACTATCTCGTTGCAGCGCTCGCCGCCTTCCGGCGGCGGCGCACGTGTCCCTCGACACCAAGCGAGCGGAGGTGGGCGCGGCGTCCCACAAGCTGTTCGCTCCATTGCGGAGGGCTCGCGAACACCGTCAGCCGTTGGATCGAGATCCGGTCGAGGGGTAGGGCATTGTTCAAGGGCAAGCCGGCAGCGCCGGACGTGAAGCTGCTGTCCTTCCCTGCGTCTGAAGTTCGCGCTGAACTTGAAGTCCGACGGAAAAATGACAGGAATTCCGCTGCTTAGCGGCTTTTCCTCATTCCCGGTCTTGTGTTTTCGCTCTTAATCCGGTTTCACTGCAACCGATCACTGATTCCCAGAGTATTGCCATGCGGTTGTCGCGGTTCTTTCTGCCCATCCTGAAGGAAAATCCGAAAGAGGCGGAGATCGTCTCGCATCGGCTGATGCTGCGCGCCGGCATGATCCGGCAGGAGGCGGCCGGCATCTATGCCTGGCTGCCGCTCGGCTTCCGCGTGCTGAAGAAGATCGAGCAGATCGTGCGCGAGGAGCAGGACCGCTCCGGCGCGATCGAGGTTTTGATGCCGACGCTCCAGCTGGCCGATCTCTGGCGCGAGAGCGGCCGTTACGACGCCTATGGCCCGGAGATGCTGCGCATCGCCGATCGCCACAAGCGGGAGCTGCTTTACGGGCCGACCAACGAGGAAATGATCACCGAGATCTTTCGCGCCTATGTGAAGTCCTACAAGAGCCTCCCGCTCAATCTCTATCATATCCAATGGAAATTCCGCGACGAGCAGCGTCCGCGTTTCGGCGTGATGCGCGGCCGCGAGTTCCTGATGAAGGACGCCTATTCGTTCGACCTCAACGAGGCCGCGGCGCGCGTCGCCTACAACAAGATGTTCGTCGCCTATTTGCGCACCTTCGCACGGATGGGGCTGAAGGCGATCCCGATGCGCGCCGAGACCGGCCCGATCGGCGGCGACCTCAGCCACGAGTTCATCGTGCTGGCGGAGACCGGCGAATCCGGCGTGTTCATCAATCGCGACGTGCTGGATTTGCCGGTGCCCGGCGAGGATGTCGACTACGAGAGCGACCTGACGCCGATCATCAAGCAATGGACGTCAGTCTATGCGGCGACGGAGGACGTGCACGACGCCGCGCGCTTCGAGCAGGAAGTGCCCGCAGACAAGCGGGTGAACACCCGCGGCATCGAGGTCGGCCAGATCTTCTATTTCGGCACGAAGTATTCCGAACCGATGAAGGCGCTGGTCGCCGGCCCCGATGGCGTCGACGTGCCGATCCATGGCGGGTCCTACGGCGTCGGCGTCTCGCGCCTGCTCGGTGCCATCATCGAGGCCTGCCATGACGATGCCGGCATCAAATGGCCGGAAGCCGTTGCCCCGTTCCGCGTGTCGATTCTCAACCTCAAGCAGGGGGATGCCGCGGTCGACGCAGCCTGCGAGAAGCTCTATGCCGAGCTCACCGCCAAGGGCGTCGACGTGCTCTACGACGACACCGACCAGCGCGCCGGCGCCAAGTTCGCTGCCGCCGACCTGATCGGCATTCCCTGGCAGATCATGATCGGGCCGAAGGGGCTCGCCGACGGCAAGGTCGAGATCAAGCGGCGAAGTGACGGCTCCCGCGAGACCATGTCGCCTGCGGACGCGGTCGCAAGACTTGTGGGCTGATAAGGCTGTCGGCTGAATATTGTTCATCGCGCGATATCGCGGCCGCCAATCCGGCCACAATTGACCCCGAATCATGGGATTATCGAGCGATGGATGAGACCATGACCGAAACCGTGCAGACCGCGCCTTTTGCGCCATTCGAGTGGATGCTGTCGGCGCGCTATTTGCGGGCGCGCCGCAAGGAGGGATTCATCTCGGTCATCGCCGGGTTCTCCTTTCTCGGCATCATGCTGGGCGTGGCGACGCTAATCATCGTCATGGCGGTGATGAACGGCTTCCGCAAGGAGCTGCTCGACAAGATCCTCGGGCTCAACGGCCACATCCTGGTGCAGCCGCTGGAATCGCCGCTGACCGACTGGAAGGACGTCGCCGATCGCCTCAGCCAGGTCGGCGGCATCCGGCTCGCCGCACCCGTGGTGGACGGCCAGGCGCTGGCGTCCTCGCCATGGAACGCCTCGGGCGTCCTGGTGCGCGGCATCCGCTCCGACGACCTCAACAACCTCACCTCGATCGCCAAGAACATCAAGCAGGGCTCGCTCGAAGGCTTCGACGAAGGGCAGGGCGTGGCGATCGGCCGGCGCCTCGCCGACCAGCTCTCGCTGCATGCCGGCGACAGCATCACGCTGGTGGCGCCGAAGGGCGCGGTGACCCCGATGGGCACGACGCCGCGCATCAAGCCGTACAAGATCGTCGCGGTGTTCGAGATCGGCATGTCCGAATACGACCTCGGCTTCGTGTTCATGCCGCTCACCGAAGCGCAGGCCTATTTCAACCGCAGCAACGATGTCACCTCGATCGAGGTGTTCACCACCAATCCCGACAGGATCGACGCCTTCCGCAAGGCGGTGACGGAGGCCGCGGGACGTCCGGTGTTCCTGGTCGATTGGCGGCAGCGCAACTCGACCTTCTTCAACGCGCTCCAGGTCGAGCGCAACGTGATGTTCCTGATCCTGACCATGATCGTGCTGGTCGCGGCGCTGAACATCGTGTCGGGCCTGATCATGCTGGTGAAGGACAAGGGCAGCGACATCGCGATCCTGCGCACGATGGGCGCCTCGCAGGGCTCGATCATGCGGATATTCCTGATCACGGGCGCCTCGATCGGCGTGGTCGGCACGCTGGTCGGCTTCTTCGTCGGCCTCGTCATCTGCCTCAACATCGAATCGATCAGGCAATTCCTGTCCTGGCTGACCTCGACCGAGCTGTTCTCGCCAGAGCTCTATTTCCTGTCGAAGCTGCCTGCCGAAATCGACATCGGCGAGACCACGGCCGTCGTCATCATGGCGCTGACGCTGTCGTTCCTGGCGACGCTGTATCCGTCGTGGCGCGCCGCGCGCCTCGATCCCGTCGAAGCGCTGCGGTACGAGTGAGGGGCTGATGGAGCAGCAGGGGGCTGACGATGTACCGGTCATTTATCTCCACGAGATAAAGCGGCAGTACTTGCAGGGCGAGGTGCCGCTGACGATCTTGGACGGTGCCAAGCTGGCGCTGTGGGCCGGTCAATCGGTCGCGCTGGTGGCTCCCTCGGGCTCCGGCAAGTCGACGCTGCTGCATATCGCAGGGCTGCTCGAGGCGCCGGATTCCGGCGAGGTCTATGTCAACGGCGCGCCGACCTCGCAGCTGCCCGACATCGAACGCACCCAGCTGCGCCGTACCGATATCGGCTTCGTCTACCAGTCGCACCGGCTGTTGCCGGAGTTCTCCGCGCTCGAGAACGTCATGCTGCCGCAGATGATCCGCGGCCTGAAGAAGTCCGAGAGCGTCGTCCGCGCCAAGGAGATCCTCGGCTATCTCGGCCTCGGCGACCGCATCACCCATCGCCCCGCCGAGCTGTCGGGCGGCGAGCAGCAGCGCGTCGCGATCGCCCGCGCGGTGGCCAACGCGCCGCGGGTGCTGTTCGCGGACGAGCCGACCGGCAACCTCGATCCGCACACGGCCGATCACGTGTTCCAGGCCCTGATGCAGCTGGTCAAGGCGACCAAGGTGTCGATGCTGATCGCCACCCACAACATGGAGCTCGCCGGCCGCATGGACCGACGCGTCTCGCTGTCCAACGGCCAGGTCATCGAGCTCGACTAGCAAAATGTGCGAAAACAACCCCATGCACAGTAGCCAAGTGCTTGGACCGACTGACGAAAAAATCGGCGACGACGGGCACTCCGTCGCCTGAAGTTCTCAAGGCCTGATCACCGTCATCTTGAACGGCCCGCCATTGGCAGCGGCGTGCGCCACGGCCTCGTTGGCGTGGTCGAGGTCGAAGGAAGTTGCCTGGTACTCCTCCAGTCTCAGCAATCCTGCACGGACCAGCGCGATCAGACGGCTCGCGGCATCCGGCGGGTACATCCAGACGCCGTGGATGCTGATGCAGTTGCGCATGATCCAGGGATAGGGCAGCTCGAGCCCCGCGCCGCCGGCCATGCCGACGCCGCCCATCAGCGCGACGCGTCCATAGGGGCGCACCGTCATGATCGCGGCCCGCACCACCGTCGGGCTGACCGAGGGCGGCATGATGTCGAGCACGCAATCGATCGGCGAGGGCGTCGCGCGCTTCATCGCTTCGCGGTCGTGATCTTCATGGCCTGTGAGCTTGACCGGTTGCACGCGGCTGCCGAAGCGGCGGACGAGGTCGGCAAGGATTTTCTCGTTGCGGCCCGGCGTGACCACGCAGGCCGCGCCCATCGCGAGGGCCACCGAGACGGCGGCGCTGCCGAAATTACCCGTGGCGCCACTCACCAGCACGGTCTCGCCGGGCTGAAGGTTTGCGGCGAGGAAGCCGCCATAGGGCACCAGCAGCGTTCCCAGCGCGCACCATTGTGTCGCGTCCTCCGACGCGATCGGCCCGAGGGGTTTGACGTTCTCCGTCGGTACGCGCATTTGCTCGGTAAACGAGCCGTGGCGAAAATGCTGTTGCAGGCGCATGCCGCCGGGGCCGGCGGCAGTGAGCCCTTGCAGCGCGATGTCGGGCGCCACCGCGTCGTCGCGCGAACGCACTGTCGGATCGCAGAACACCCAGTCGCCGATGCTGAGCCGGGTTGCGTCCGGGCCGATCGCGCGCACCCGGCCAATGCCGCCGGGGCCCGGGATGATCGGCAGGTCGAGTGCGTAATTGCGCGTCCCGTCGAAGACTTCGTTCATGTAGGACAAGACGCGCGTGGCGACGACATCGACGATGATCTCGCCGGTGCCGAGCACCGGTTCAGGTACATTCTCGATCGCCAGTGGCGAACCGAAGGATTTGAGCACGGCAGCTTTCATGATGTTTACCTCGAAGTCGGATGATGCCGATATGCGCCGCCTCGGAAGAGCCATGAAGGCCTGGTATTATCCTAGTATTCTGGAGACCCTCCATCCGCGGGAGCGACAGCGATGGCCGATCCACGCCGCGTCGAGTTCGGCGATTTTCTCAGGTCCCGCCGCGAGAAGCTGTCGCCGAAGACCGTCGGGCTTCCGGCAGGGCGCCGCCGGCGCACCGCGGGGCTGCGCCGCGAGGAGGTCGCGCAGCTGGCCGGTATCGGCGTCGACTGGTACATCCGCCTCGAGCAGGGCCGTACCGTCAGCCCGTCCGTCACCACCATCGACGCGCTGGCCCGTGCGCTCCGTCTGAGCAAGGCCGAGCACGCGCACCTCAAGGCATTAGCGCGTGATGGCGCCAGAGGTGCGTTCACGCGAGAGATCGTGCCGGCGTCGATCCGGCGGATGATCGCGAGCCTGCAACACCCGGCCTATGTCACCGGCCGGCGATGGGACGTGCTGGCCTGGAACGAGGCCGCCGAGGATATCTTCGCCTTCGGGCAATTGCCGGAGCAGGATCGCAATACGCTGCTGCTGGTGCTGACGAACAAGCAGACGCGAAAGTTCTACGGCGCGAGCTGGACCGACGTCGCCAAGAGCATGGTCGCGATGTTTCGCGCCACCCACGACGTCTGGGCCGGCGATCCCGCCTTTACGGAGCTGCTGACGCGGCTGCGCCAGGGCAGCCCGGAATTCGTCAAATGGTGGGAGGCCCACGACATCCGCAGCACGATGTCCGGCCTCAAGACCATGAACCACCCAACCAGGGGCCTGCTCCGGTTCGAGCACACCAGCTTCCAGGCCAACGACGACCCCGCGCTGAAGCTGGTGATCTACACGCCGGTCGAGAGTGAGGACTGATCGGCAGGCTTCAGCTTCTCCAGATCGACGGCGAGGACCACGCGGTGAATATCGACGCGGCTGCGATCCGGCCCGCGACCTCGCCGGAACCTTAGCGCCTTCATGAGGTTATCAGGACGCGCGGGGCGTCGACCTCTCGCTGGCGTCGTCGTGGCCGGAAGCGGATGTCGCGAGGTTGCCTTGAACGCTATTCGGTGAAACGAGCAAGTGTCGGGGGGAGGCAGATGACAACGGCGGCCGGGGGGACCTCGACCGATCGCAATGCCGTCCTGGCTGCACTTGGCGACTACATCCGAGAGATCAATAATCCCGACGATCTTGCCTACGCCGCGGCCGAGCTGCTCGGCCGGAGTCTGAAGGTCAGCCGGGCAGGCTATGGCACGGTCGATACATCCGCCGAAACCATCACCATCGTCCGCGACTGGAACGCACCAGGCATTTCGAGCCTCGCTGGCGTGCTGCACTTTCGCGACTATGGCAGCTACATCGAAGATCTGAAGCGGGGCGAGACCGTCGTCTGTGCCGATGCGGAAAAAGATCCTCGCGTCGGCGACCGCGCCGCAGCGCTCGAAGCCATCTCTGCGCGCGCGCTCGTCAATATGCCGATCTCCGAGGCCGACGGGGTCGTCGCGCTGCTGTACCTCAATAACGCGGCGCCGCGCGAATGGAGCCCTGACGAGCTGGAGCTCATCCGCGACGTCGCCGAGCGCACGCGCACCGCGGTCGAGCGTCGCCGCGCGGAGACGGCCGTGCGGGAGAATGAGGCCCGGCTGCTCTTTCTGGACGCACTCAACAAGGAGACGGCCAAGATCCAAGATGCCGATGGTGTGATGGCGGTGACGACCAGGATGCTCGGCAAGCATCTCGGCGTTTCCAATTGCGCCTACGCGGACATGGATCCCGATCAGGACGGCTTCACCATTCGCGGCGATTGGGCCGCGCCCGGTGCGATACACATCCTTGGGCATTACAGCCTGGCCGATTTCGGCCGGAAGGCGGTGCGAGAGCTTGGGGCCGGCAGGCCTCTCATCATCAACGACAATTTGAAGGAGATCGCGCCCGAGGAAGCTGCCGCGTTCCAGAATATCGGGATCGGTTCGACGATCTGCATGCCCCTCGTCAAGGAGGGCCGGCTCAGTGCCCTGATGGCCATTCATCACCGCGGCCCGCACCGCTGGACGTCGCGCGAACTCGCCTTGCTCTCCGAGGTGACCGAACGATCATGGGCGCATATCGAGCGCGTCCGCTCGGAGCAGGCGGCCCGGAACGCGGCCGAACGGCTGGTCCTCGCGAACAAGGCGGCCGGCATCGGCACGTGGGACTACGACCCGGTCAGCGACGTCTTGCGATGGGACAGCCGTTGCAAGGAGGTGTTCGGCCTCTCGCCCGACGCCGAGGTCAGCTATGAGGGATCGTTCCTGAAGGGCATCCATCCCGATGACAGGCAGCGCGCTCACGAAGCCGTTTCGGCGGCGCTGAATTCTCATGCTCCGACGAGTTACAACATCCAATACCGAACCGTCGGCATCGAGGATGGTATCGAGCGCTGGATCGCCGCGACGGGGCAGGCCTTCTTCTCCGATGGCCAGGCCGTTCGTTTCATCGGGACGGTGCTGGACATCTCAGCGCAAAAGAAAACCGAGCGCCACCTGAGGATATTGAACGACACGGGCGCGTCGGTGGCCCGCGAGCGCGACCTCGATAAGATCGTGCAGATCGTGACGGATGCCGGCGTCGAGCTGACGGGCGCGCAGTTCGGGGCCTTCTTCTACAATGTCGTGACGGCGGATGGCGGCAGCTACATGCTCTATTCGCTATCGGGCGCGCCGCGATCCGCTTTCGAGAGCTTCCCGATGCCGCGCAGCACGGCCGTGTTCGAGCCGACGTTCAAGGGCGTGGGCGTGGTGCGGTCCGACGACATCCTGCAGGACCCGCGCTATGGCAAGAATGCGCCGCGGAAGGGCATGCCCGAGGGCCATCTTCCGGTTCGATCTTATCTGGCGGTGCCGGTGATCTCGCGAACGGGCGAGGTCCTGGGCGGGCTTTTCTTCGGCCACGCCGAGACCGGCAAATTCCAGGCCGAGCATGAGGCCGCGCTGCTCGGAATTGCCGGTCATGCCGCCACCGCGATCGACAACGCCCAGCTTCTGACCCGGCTCGAGGCGCTCAATGCCGATCTGGAGCAGCGCGTCGCCGACGAGATCGCCGAACGCATGAAGGCCGAGGAGCAATTGCGGCAATCCCAGAAGATGGAGGCCGTCGGGCAGCTGACCGGCGGGATCGCGCACGACTTCAACAACATGCTGGCCGTGATTCTCGGCAGCTTGAATCTCGCCAAGCGACGGCTCGGCAAGGGAGAGGTCAACATCGACCGTTTTCTCGAGGGGGCCATCGACGGTGCGAACCGCGCTGCCACCTTGACCCAGAGGCTGCTTGCGTTCTCGCGGCAACAGCCTCTGGCGCCGGAAGTCGTGGACATCAACAAGATGGTCGGGGGGATGAGCGAGTTGCTCGAACGCTCGCTCGGAGAGCTTATTCGCCTCGAGACCGTGCTGGCGGCCGGCCTTTGGCGCGTCAAGGCCGATCCGGCTCAGCTGGAAAGCGCCATTATCAATCTCGCGGTCAATGCGCGCGATGCCATGCCGAAAGGCGGCCGGTTGACGTTGGAGACCAGCAACGCCTCGATCGACCGCAAATATGCCCGCGAATTTGCATTGTCGCCCGGGCAGTACGTCCTGATTGCGGTCACGGACAACGGCACCGGAATTCCGACCGACCTGCTGGGAAAGGTGTTCGATCCGTTCTTCACGACCAAGGTCGTGGGCAAGGGCACCGGTCTCGGCCTCAGTCAGGTCTACGGCTTCGTGCGGCAGTCGGGCGGGCACGTGAAAATCTACTCGGAAGTCGACGTCGGCACGACGGTGAAGATCTATCTTCCGCGCTTCGCGGGCGAGGAGGCTGTCTCGACTTCGTCGCCAGGCGCGGCGCATCCCGGTGCAAGCCTTCAGGGCGAGACCATCCTGGTCGTCGAGGACGATGAGCGGGTCCGCAGCGTCTCGTCCGAAAGCCTGCGTGAGCTTGGCTATACGGTCGTCGAAGCGGCGAGCGCCAAGGACGCGATCAAGACGATTGAAGACGGTTTCGTTCCAGATCTGCTGTTTACCGACGTCGTCATGCCCGACATGACCGGCGCCGAACTTGCTGCCGAACTGTCGAAGCGGCGCCCGGATCTGAAGGTGCTGTTCACCACCGGTTACACGCGCAACGCCATCGTCCACAACGGCATGCTCGATGCCGGCAAGCATCTGCTGTCCAAGCCCTTCGCGATCGAAGACCTCGCTGCCAAGGTTCGCAGTCTGCTCGACGAGGTTTGAAGAGCTATCGCATCGCGCCGCAGGCTCGACAGGAATGCAAATGTGGGCGAGTGCGAGCGAAAATGTGGCGACAATGGGGAGCAATTCGTCCGCGCATTTTCAGCTCTGCATCACGCGAATGTGCGCGCGACGATCTTGCGCGAGTTCGCAGCCCAAGCTCCGCAGCAAATACTCGAACTACGGAAAAACACTTGTTTCAAACGCTTTCGGACGCGTGCTGGTAAATCTTCACTAACGAAGCGCGGCCCTTTGGCGCGAACTGTGGCGTCGCGGTTACAGCAATTCTGTCGATCGCTGATATGACGACGGCACGGCCCGGGGGCCTCTGAAGAAACTGGAACGGGAATCAAATGAGAAAGAATTTGTTGCTTGCCGGTGTGAGCCTCGTCGCGCTGAGCGCGGCGGCGCCGGCGCTGGCTGCTGACCTCGCGGCGCGGCCTTACACCAAGGCTCCGCCGGCGGCGCTCGCTGCGGTGTACGACTGGAGCGGTTTCTACATCGGCATCAACGGCGGCGGCGGTTCCGCGCACAGCACCTGGGATCTCGTCGGTGGTGGCCGCGAAGGTTCGCACGACGCGACCGGCGGCACGGTCGGTGGTCAGATCGGCTATCGCTGGCAGTCCGGTCAGTTCGTGTTCGGCCTCGAAGGCCAGGGCAACTGGGCCGACTTCACGGGCGACAACGTCAGCGCACTGTTCGCCACCCGCAACCGCTCGAAGATCGACTCGTTCGGTCTGATCACGGGCCAGGTCGGTTACGCCTGGAACAACGTGTTGCTCTACGTCAAGGGCGGTGCGGCTGTGGTCGGCGCCAAGTACGACGTCTACAGCACGGCTTCGGGTGCGCTGCTGGCCTCCAACGACCAGACCCGTTGGGGCGGCACGGTCGGTGCCGGCCTCGAGTTCGGCTTCGCGCCGAATTGGTCGGTTGGCGTCGAATACAACCACATCTTCCTGCAGGACAAGGACGTCACGTTCGCCCTGGTGCCGTCGACCGACCGCATCCGTCAGGACGTCGACATGGGCCTCGTCCGCCTGAACTACAAGTTCGGCGGTCCGATGATGGGTCGCTACTGATATAGACCGCTCTCCTTCGAGTGGTCGTCGAAAGCCCCGGCCTTGGCCGGGGCTTTTTTGTTGCGTGGATTCAGCGAGTTAACCATTGGCCCTCGAGATGTTTCGCTGAGCTTGACTCCCGAGAACGAAATGAGAACAATGTTCTTCATACGTTCTAGCAAGGGAGCGAGACATGTTCAGGGTTTTCGTTGAAGAAGCCGCCGCGTTGGCGTCGATCACGCTGTTCGTCGGGATGATCGCGATCTGGGCCCAGGTCATACCGCAGCTCTGAGTCCGGAGGCTTCAAGCGTGTCTGGTTGGGGAAAAGCGGGACGACGGGGCGAAGTCGTCGCTCCGGCGTGGACTCTCGCGGCGCGGCACCCCACCATTGGGCTGCGAGTCGGCCAGACAGGCGCATGATGCCTTGAGGAGCCGGCGACCGCTCCATTCCATCTGCAAGAGGCCGTCACGCGACCATGCCGAGCGCCGGATTTGTCCACCTTCACGTTCACTCGGCCTATTCGCTGCTCAAAGGCTCGATCAAGATCGCCAAGCTCGCCGAGCTTGCCAAGAAGGACCACCAGCCGGCGCTGGCGCTGACCGACACCGACAACATGTTCGGTGCGCTGGAGTTCTCCGACAAGATGGCGGGCTCGGGTATCCAGCCGATCGTCGGCTGCGAGCTGGCGATCGATTTCGGCGACCAGGATCCGAATGCCCGCAACGCGATGGGGCCCTCGCGCGTGGTGCTGCTGGGGGCGCAGGAGCGCGGCTATCGCAGCCTGATGCGGCTGAACTCACGCGCGTTCCTGGAGACGCCGGACAGCCATGCGCCGTTCATCAAATTCGACTGGCTTGAGGGGGAGAGCGAGGGTCTGATCGCGCTGACGGGTGGACCGGACGGGCCGATCTCGCTGGCGCTTGCCGGCGGTCATGCCGAGCTCGCGGCCTTGCGCTGCGAGCGTCTGGCCGGCCTGTTCGGCGATCGCCTCTACATCGAATTGCAGCGTCACAACACCGAGAAGGAGCGGCGGGTCGAAAGCGGCTTGATCGACATCGCCTACGCCAAGGGCCTGCCCCTGGTCGCGACCAACGAGCCTTATTTCGCGACGACCGACGATTACGAGGCGCATGACGCGCTGCTCTGCATCGCCGGCGGGCGGCTGATCGCCGAGACCGAGCGCGAGCAGCTCACGCCCGATCACCGTTTCAAGACCCGCGCCGAGATGGCGGTGTTGTTCGCCGACATTCCCGAGGCGCTGGCCTCGACGGTGGAGATCGCCGAGCGCTGCTCGTTCCGCCCGATGACACGCAAGCCGATCCTGCCGTTCTTCACCGTCGGTGCCGCGCAAAGCTCGGACGCCGCGTCGGTGGAGGCCGCCGAGCTGAAGCGCCAGGCGGAGGAGGGGCTCGCCAACCGTCTCCGCGTTCACGGCCTGTCGCAGGGCACCACCGAAGAGGACTACAGCAAGCGCCTGGCGTTCGAGCTCGACGTCATCATGCGCATGAAATACGCGGGCTACTTCCTGATCGTGTCCGACTTCATCAAATGGGCGAAGAGCCAAGGCATTCCGGTCGGGCCGGGCCGCGGCTCGGGCGCGGGCTCGCTGGTGGCCTGGGCGCTGACCATCACCGACCTCGATCCGATCAAGTTCGGCCTGCTGTTCGAGCGCTTCCTCAATCCCGAACGCGTCTCGATGCCGGACTTCGACATCGACTTCTGCCAGGACCGCCGCGTCGAAGTGATCAGGTACGTTCAGGAGCGTTACGGCCGCGACCAGGTCGCGCAGATCATCACCTTCGGAACGCTGCAGGCGCGCGGGGTGCTGCGCGACGTCGGCCGCGTGCTGCAGATGCCCTATGGCCAGGTCGACAAGCTGACCAAGCTGGTGCCGCAGAATCCGGCAGCACCGGTGACCCTTGCGGCCGCGATCGAGAGCGAGCCGAAGCTCCAGGCGTTCCGCGACGAAGATCCCATCGTGGCGCGCGCCTTCGACATCGCGCAGCGCCTCGAAGGCCTGACGCGGCACGCCTCGACCCACGCCGCCGGCATCGTGATCGGCGATCGCCCGTTGAGCGAGCTCGTGCCGCTCTACCGCGATCCCAAATCCGACATGCCAGTGACCCAGTTCAACATGAAATGGGTCGAGCCGGCCGGCCTCGTCAAATTCGACTTCCTCGGCCTGAAGACGCTCACCGTCCTCGACGTTGCGGTGAAGCTGCTCAAGCCGCGCAACATCCACGTCGATCTCGCCACGCTGCCGATCGACGATGCCGAGAGCTACCAGATGCTGGCCCGCGGCGAGGTGGTCGGCGTGTTCCAGGTTGAAAGCCAGGGCATGCGTCGCGCGCTGGTCGACATGCGCCCGGACCGTTTCGAGGACATCATCGCGCTGGTGGCGCTGTATCGGCCGGGCCCGATGGCGAACATCCCGACCTATTGCGCGCGCAAGCACGGCGACGAGGAGCCGGAATACCTGCATCCCGTGCTGGAGCCGATCCTGAAGGAGACCTTCGGCGTCATCATCTACCAGGAACAGGTGATGCAGATCGCCCAGGTGATGTCGGGCTATTCGCTCGGCGACGCCGACCTGCTCCGCCGCGCCATGGGCAAGAAGATCCGCGCAGAGATGGACAAGCAGCGCGACATCTTCGTCGCGGGCGCGGTGAAGAACGGCGTGCCGAAGGGGCAGGCCGAGACCATCTTCGAGCTGCTGGCGAAGTTCGCCGATTACGGCTTCAACAAGAGCCACGCGGCAGCCTACGCGCTGGTGTCCTACCACACCGCCTACATGAAGGCGCATTACCCGGTGGAGTTCATCGCGGCGTCGATGACGCTCGATCTCAACAACACCGACAAGCTCTCCGAATTCCGCTCCGAGGCGCAGCGCCTCGGCATCAAGGTGGAGCCGCCGAACATCAACCGCTCGGGGGCGACCTTCGAGGTCGGCGACAAGACGATCTACTACGCGCTCGCAGCGCTCAAGGGCGTCGGCATCCAGGCGATCGAGCAGATCATCGAGGAGCGCACCAAGCGCGGATTGTTCACCTCGCTCGCCGACTTCGCTGCACGGGTCAATCCGCGCGCGATCAACAAGCGCATCATCGAAAGTCTCGCCGCCGCCGGCGCCTTCGACACGCTGGAGCCGAATCGCGCCCGGGTCTTCGCCGGCGCGGACTCGATCCTGGCCGCCTGCCAGCGCGCGCATCAGGCCGAGACCATCGGCCAGAACGACATGTTCGGGATGTCGGCGGATGCGCCGACCATCATGCTGCCGCAGATCGAGCCCTGGCTGCCGGCCGAAAAGCTCCGCCGCGAATACGACGCCGTCGGCTTCTTCCTGTCGGGCCATCCGCTCGACGATTACGCCACCGTGCTGAAGCGGCTGCGGGTGCAGAGCTGGGCGGAATTCTCCCGCGCGGTGAAGACCGGCGCCACCGCCGGCAAGGTCGCCGCCACCGTGGTCTCGCGCATGGAGCGGCGCACCAAGACCGGCAACAAGATGGGCATCATGGGACTGTCCGATCCCACCGGCCATTTCGAGGCGGTGCTGTTCTCCGAAGGCCTCGCGCAATATCGCGACGTGCTGGAGCCCGGCGCCGCCGTGCTGCTGCAACTGGGCGCCGAGCTGCAGGGCGAGGACGTCCGCGCCCGCGTGCTGCATGCCGAGCCGCTCGATGATGCCGCCGCCAAGACGCAGAAGGGCCTGCGCATCTTCGTGCGCGACACCAAGTCGCTGGATTCGATCGCCAAGCGTCTGGTCGGCCCCGACATGGCGGCCTCGAACGGCGCTGCGCCGAAGGTCGGCAGTCCGGGCATCGCGCCACGCGGAAACGGCGACGGCGAGGTCTCGCTGGTGATGATGCTCGACCTCGAGACCGAGGTCGAGATGAAGCTGCCCGGCCGCTTCAAGGTCTCGCCGCAGATCGCCGGCGCGATCAAGGCGGTCGCGGGCGTGGTGGACGTGCAGCAGATCTGACGCGGCCTGCATCGCCGCAAACCAAAGCTTAACTATCAAGCTCACGCATGGTTTCGAAGTCTGCCGGGCACAGCTATCAGTTGCTTCCCGGCGCGCAACCAAGAAAGAACAACCATGTGTGACAAATGCTCTGAAAATCCGCATCAATCGCTCGCTCCCTCCCGCCGCTCGATGATGCTCTTCGCCGCCTCCGCGCTCGGAGCCGCCGCGCTTGGCGGGGCGGCGTCGGCCAAGGAGGCGAAGGCGCCGCCGAAACCCCAGAACGTGCTGTCGCCCGATGCGGCGCTGAAGCGGTTGATGGAGGGCAATTCGCGCTACGTGTCGGGCGTGTCGCGCCGTCACGATTTCAAGCATGAGCGCGAGGCACTGGTCGGCGGCCAAAATCCCTATGCGGCCGTTCTGAGCTGCGCCGATTCGCGCATCGCGCCCGAATATGCCTTCGACAGCGGACGCGGCGATCTGTTCGTGTGCCGCGTCGCCGGGAATTTTGCCGGCGATGAGACCGTCGCGAGCATGGAATATACCGTCGCTGTGCTCGGCACGCCGCTGATCCTGGTGCTCGGCCACGACAATTGTGGTGCCGTCGACGCCACGATCAAGTCGCTGAAGGACGACAAGCCGCTGCCCGGGCACATCCCGACGCTGGTCTCCGCGATCGCGCCGGCGGTGAAGACGGCGGCCCAGCAGAGCGGCAATGCGCTCGACAACGCCATCCGTCAGAACGTCGTCGACAACGTCGCCAAGCTGAAATCGGCCGCACCGATCCTCAATGCGGCGGTCGAGCAGGGCAAGCTCAAGGTGGTCGGCGGCATCTATCGGCTGAGCACGGGCGCCGTCGAGTTGCTGGCCCAGGGCTGAGCGCATCGGATGCCAGACTGTCGCGCCTCTAGCCGCGAGAGGCCGGCCGCCAGACGTTCGGCCGGCTCGATTGTCCGGTCTGATCGCATGTTGGGGACTTGAACGAGCCTCGCGCGTTTTCCAGGCTGCGCCGCGGTTGCCGTGAGGCTGCTGCGGCGCTGACGCGCGCGGCGGCATGGCCACGCCTCCGCCTCAATCCGAGCTTTTCGTTCAAGCGCCGTTCAGCCGGCCGCGCGCCTGATGCGTGGTGGCACCTCAACAAGAATAACGGGCAGGCGAGCCATGCGCGGGACGTTCAGAGCCTTCATTTGCCTTCTCCTGCCGATCATGGCCCTTGCCGCCGGCGCGCCGGACGCGGCCCGCGCGCAGCAGCCGGAAAAGCGCATTGCGCTCGTGGTCGGCAATGGCGCCTATGCCAAGTCGCCGCTGGCGACCACTGCGAACGATGCCGGCCTGATCGCGCAGACGCTGCAGGCGGCCGGCTTCGACGTCGTCGGAGCGCGCGATCTCGACGGCGACACGCTGCGCAAGAGCCTTCGCGACTTCATCCAGAAGGCCCAGGCCTCCGGGCCCGGAACCGTCGCGATGATCTATCTTGCCGGCTATGGCGTGCAGCTTGCCGGCGAGAACTATTTCATCCCGGTCGATTCCAACATCGCGCGCGATACTGACATTCCGACCGAAGCCCTGCGCATCAGCGATTACGTGCGTCAGCTCGCTGCCATTCCGCTCAAGGCCAACATCGTCGTGCTCGACTCGGCCCGCGCGCAGCCCTTCATCGAGGGCGGACAGCCGATCGCGGGCGGCCTCGCGCTGGTCGAGCCCGAGGCGAACATGCTGATCGCGTTCAACGCGGCGCCCGGCACGGTGGCGCCGGAGGAGCCGGGGCCGTACGGCATCTATGCGCAATCGCTGGCCGAGATGATCCGCACTGGCGGCCTGCCGCTGGCGGAGGTGTTCGACCGCGTGCGCCTGCGCGTCAACGAAGCCAGCAAGGGCGCGCAGGTGCCCTGGCACGAGCAGAAGATCTCGGCGCCATTCTCGTTCTTCGAGCGCGGGCCCGACGCGCCGCCGGAGGCCGCACCCGACCAGGTCGCCGCGATCCGCAGCAAGCCGATCCGCGATCTCGGCGTGCAGGACGCCTACGCCGCCGCGCTCGCGCGCGACACGCTGGCGGCCTATGAGGAATTTCTCGCGGCGTATCCGGGCGATCCGCTCGCAAAGCGCGTCTTGGCGATCGTGGCGGCGCGCCGCGAGGCGATCACCTGGAGGCGGACCTATCGCGCCGATACGCCGGACGCCTATTGGTCGTATCTGCGCCGTTATCCGCGCGGGCCGCATGCCGGCGATGCCCGGCGCCGGCTCGCGATCCTGACCGCGCCACTCGAACCGCCGCCGACATTCACGATGCTGGACTACGACGTGCCGCCACCGCCGCCGGAGGAGGTGATCTATGTCGACCGTCCGGTGCTGTATTTCAGCGATCCCGATTTCGGCTTCGCGCCGCCACCGCCGCCGGCGGTCTATTACCTGCCGCCGCCGCCGCCGGATTTCGTCGTGCTGCCGCCGCCGCTGCCGGTGATCGGCCTGTTCGTGCTGCCGCAGCCGGTGTTCGTGCCGATCCCGGTGTTCGTCCGGCCGCCGGTCTATGTCGCGCCGCCGCCGAACAACATCATTTACCAGAACATCCACAATACGACGGTGATCAACACGGTGATCAATCGCCCGCCGGCACCTGCGCCGGTCGCGGGGCCGGGGCCTGGTCCGGCCAATCTGGCGCCCGCGGTTGCCGGCCGTGCCAATCCGGCGGGCCCGGCCGTGCCGCAGGCGGTCGCGCAGCGCGCCGCGCTGATCCAGCAGGGCAAGGCACCGATGCCGCCGAGTGCGACGATCCAGCCGGCGGCAAGGCCGGGTATTCCGGCACCTGCTCCGGCGAATGTCGCTCCCACCACGACAGCGCAGCCTCCGGCCGCGGCCAAGCTGCCTCCGGCCAATCCCCTGCCGGCGCCGGGGACTGCGGGCGCTCCGCCGACGGGGGCGGCGGTTGCGCCCGGCGCTGCTGCGCCGAACGCCGCGCCGAGTCCGACCGCGACGGCCCCTGCTGGCAATGTTGCGGCGACGCCGCAGCCACCCGCATCGGCCAAGCTGCCGCAGGCGAACAAGCTGCCGCAGGCGAATACGCATCCGCAGGCAAACACACTGCCGGTTCCCGGGACCGCTGGTGGACCGCCGCCGTCGTCAGGTGCGGGGCGCGCCACCGGCGCTGCCTCACCCCCCGGCAAACCCGTTGCGACCACCACACCGCCGGCCGGCAACATCCCGCCCGCGCAGCCGAACGCGCCGACCGCGGCGGCGCCCAAACAGCCGCCGTCCGGGGCTGACCGGCAGGGCAGGCCGACCGGGCCCCAGCCGGGCGCATTGCCGCCTCCGAACACGGCCACCGGCCGACCGGGGATCCCGAGCGCGGTCAGGCCGGCGGCGCCTCCGCCGCCACCGGTGGCAGCGCGGGAGCCGTCCAGAGTGCCAGATCGCCGGCCCGTTCCGCCCCCGCAGGCCGCCAAGCCCGTCGCGGCGCCGCCGCCTCCGCAGGCTCTGGCGAGACCGACGCCGCCGCCACCGCCGCGGGTCGCACCGCCTCCGCCGCCCCGGGCTGCGCCACCGCCGGTGGCCGTGGCACGGCCGGCCCCACCGCCGCCCGTGGCCCGGCCCGCACCGCCGCCAATGGCGCGGCCGGCGCCACCTCCGCCTCCGGTTGCACGGCCCGCGCCGCCGCCACCGCCTGTCGCGCGGTCGGCGCCGCCGCCGATGGCCGCCGCGCCGCCGCGTGCGGCACCGCCCCCGCCGCCGCCGCCGCGGCCCGCCGGGCCTCCCTCAAAGCCGTGCCCGCCCGGCCAGCCGAGGTGCTAGCCGGTCGAGCAGGACGCCGGAATCGGCAGGAGCGTGACGACCGCAGCTTTCGGGCGGCCGCGACGGCCGCCTTATTTCCTTGCTTCTGGCCGAAATGGCGCTATATAGCGCGCCATCTCACACGGAAACATGGCTCACAAGGCCGTCCGGTGGCAGCCGGGGCGAACGCTCCGTTTTGCTCACACGTTTCCGGAGGAACCAACCGGAGAATCAGAACGATGGCACTACCCGATTTCACTATGCGTCAGCTGCTCGAAGCTGGCGTGCACTTTGGTCACCAGTCGCACCGCTGGAATCCGAAAATGGCTCCGTTCATTTTCGGCACCCGCAACAACATCCACATCGTCGATCTCGCCCAGACCGTGCCGATGCTGCACCAGGCCCTTCAGGCCGTCAGCGACACGGTGGCCAAGGGCGGCCGCATCCTGTTCGTCGGCACCAAGCGCCAGGCGCAGGACGGCGTCGCGGACGCGGCGAAGCGCTGCGCGCAGTATTTCGTCAATTCGCGCTGGCTCGGCGGCACGCTGACCAACTGGAAGACGATCTCGGCCTCGATCAAGCGCCTGCGTCACCTCGACGACGTGCTGGCCGGTGGCGATGCCAGCTCCTACACCAAGAAGGAGCGCCTGACGCTTCAGCGCGAGCGCGACAAGCTCGACCGCTCGCTCGGCGGCATCAAGGACATGGGCGGTCTGCCCGACCTGATCTTCGTGATCGACACCAACAAGGAAGACATCGCGATCCAGGAGGCCCAGCGCCTCAACATCCCGGTCGCCGCGATCGTCGACACCAATTCGGACCCGAAGGGCATCACCTATGTGGTGCCGGGCAATGACGATGCCGGCCGCGCCATCTCGCTGTATTGCGATCTCATCGCGCGTGCGGCGATCGACGGCATCTCGCGGGCCCAGGGTGATTCGGGCATCGACGTCGGCGCCTCGGCTCAGCCGGTCGCCGAGGAGCTGCCGGCGGCGTCGTCGAGCGGCTTCCAGGGCCTTGCAGGTCCGCGCGGCACCGCCGACGACCTCAAGAAGCTCCCGGGCGTGTCGGGCACGATCGAGAAGAAGTTCAACGACCTCGGCATCTTCCACTACTGGCAGCTCGCCGAGCTCGACCACGACACCGCGCACACGATCGGCGAAGAAGTCGGTCTGCCGAGCCGTGCGGATGCCTGGGTGGCCAAGGCCAAGGCGCTGACCGCGGAAGCGGAATAGTCGAGAGAGCGATGGGCTGGCCGGACGAGATCCGGCCACCATTTCAGTTGACGCGAATTCCTGAGATGGACCGCGGCGGGGCGCCTCCAAGCCACGCCGCGGCGAACCGGCAGGCACAAAGGATTTTCAACGATGGCAACGATCACAGCTGCGATGGTCAAGGACCTGCGCGAGTCGACCGGCGCGGGCATGATGGACTGCAAGGCCGCGCTGACCGAGAACGACGGCAACATGGAAGCGGCGCAGGATTGGCTGCGCAAGAAGGGCCTGTCCAAGGCCGCCAAGAAGTCGGGCCGCGTCGCCGCCGAAGGTCTGATCGGCGCGCTCACCAAGGGCACCAAGGGCGTCGTGGTCGAGGTCAATTCCGAGACCGACTTCGTCGCGCGCAACGGTCAGTTCCAGGGGCTGGTCAAGATGATCGCCCAGGTCGCGTTCGACGTCGGCGCGGATGTCGAGAAGATCAAGGCCGCCAAGGTCGGTGACGTCACCGTCGAAGCCGCCATCAATGACGCGATCGCCACCATCGGCGAGAACATGACGCTGCGCCGCGCAGCTGCGCTCGAAGTGAGCCAGGGCGTTGTGGCGCATTACGTCCACGGTGCCGTCGTCGACGGCGCCGGCAAGATGGGCGTGATCGTTGCGCTGGAATCGCCCGGCAAGGCCGACGAGCTCGCCAGCCTCGGCCGCCAGATCGCGATGCATGTCGCCGCCGCCAACCCGCTCGCGCTCGATCCGTCCGGTCTCGATCCGGCGGTCGTCAAGCGCGAGAAGGACGTGCTCGCCGACAAATATCGCCAGCAGGGCAAGCCCGAGAACGTGATCGAGAAGATCGTCGAGTCCGGCCTGAAGACCTATTACAAGGAAGTCTGCCTGCTCGAGCAGGCCTTCATCCACGACACCGGCAAGTCGGTGGCGCAGGCGGTGAAGGAAGCCGAGGGCAAGGTCGGCGGGCCTGTGAAGATCGCCGGCTTTGTGCGCTATGCTCTCGGTGAGGGAATCGAGAAGCAGGAAAGCGACTTCGCGGCCGAGGTCGCCGCGGCCAGCGGCAAGAAGTAAGCGCCGGAACGTTCCTTCCGGCGTGCCGCCGGAAGCGGCGCCCGGACGAGGAAAGTGCTCATGACTGATCCGGTCTATCGTCGCGTCGTGATCAAGCTGTCCGGCGAATATCTCGCGGGACAGCAAGGCTTTGGCATCGACCAGCCGACCGTCGACCGGGTTGCCGACGATCTGATCGCCGCCCGCAAGCTCGGCACCGAGGTTGCGGTCGTGATCGGCGGCGGCAACATCGTGCGCGGCGTCGAGGTCTCCAGCCGCGGCGTGTCGCGCCCGACCGGCGACACCATGGGCATGCTGGCCACCATGATGAACTGCCTCGCGCTGGAGGCGGCGATCGAGCGCAAGGGCACGCCGGCGCGCACGCTGTCGGCCTTCGTCATGCCCGAGATTTCCGAGCTGTTCACCCGCACTGCGGCGCACAAATACCTCGCCGAGGGCCGCATCGTGCTGCTCGGCGGCGGAACCGGCAATCCGTTCTTCACCACCGACACGACCGCGGTGCTGCGCGCCGCGGAGATCGGCGCCCAGGCGGTGCTGAAAGCGACCAATGTCGACGGCGTCTACTCGGCCGATCCGAAGAAAGATCCCGCCGCCACGCGGTTTGACCGGCTGACCCATTCGCAGGCGATCGAGGGCGGCTACAAGGTGATGGATGCGACCGCCTTCGCGCTTGCCCGCGAGACGTCGCTGCCTATCATCGTATTCTCGATCGCGGAGCCGGGGTCGATCGGCGCGATTCTGCGCGGCGTCGGCCACGGGACCATCGTCGCCGGCTGAAGGCTCGTCTGGCGCGCCCGAAAGCGAAGGCGCGGGAGCGGTCGCCGGGATTTTGAAGGAGAAACGTGATGCCCACGGGTAATTTCGACCTCAACGAAGTGAAGCGCCGCATGCAGGGCGCCGTCGCCTCGCTCAAGCACGAGCTCGGCGGCTTGCGGACGGGCCGCGCCTCCGCCTCGATGCTCGATCCGGTGCAGGTCGATGCCTATGGCGGTCACATGCCGCTGAACCAGCTCGCCACCGTCAGCGTGCCGGAGCCGCGCCTGATCTCGGTGCAGGTCTGGGACAAGTCGATGGTCAAGGCGGTGGAGAAGGCGATCGTCGATTCCAATCTCGGCCTGTCGCCCGCGACCGAAGGCCAGGTGCTGCGCCTGCGCATTCCCGAGCTGAATGAAGAGCGGCGCAAGGAATTGGTGAAGGTCGCGCACAAATATGCGGAAGCCGCAAAGGTCGCCGCGCGCCACGTCCGCCGCGACGGGCTCGACGTGCTCAAGAAGCTGGAGAAGAATCACGAGATGTCGGAGGACGACCAGAAGCGTCACGCCGACGAGGTGCAGAAGGCGACCGACGGCACCATCGCCGAGATCGACCAATTGCTGGCCGCCAAGGAAAAAGAAATCCTCACCGTTTAAGGCATCGCCTTCATGTCCAACGCCGCCGCGCCCGCAACGGAAGGACCTGACAGGTCCGAGGCGCCTGCGCATGTCGCCATCATCATGGATGGCAACGGGCGTTGGGCGGCCGCGCGCGGCCTGCCGCGTGCGGAGGGGCATCGCCGCGGCGTCGAGGCCTTGCGCCGCGTCGTGCGGGCCTCGCACGAGCTCGGCATCCGCTATCTCACGATCTTCTCGTTCTCGTCGGAGAACTGGTCGCGCCCGGCGAGCGAGATCGGCGATCTCTTCGGCCTGCTGCGCCGCTTCATCCGCAACGACCTGGCGAGCCTGCATCGCGACGGCGTCAAGGTCCGCATCATCGGCGAGCGCGAGGGGCTCGAGAGCGACATCTGCGCGCTGCTCAACGAGGCCGAGGAGCTGACACGCGACAATTCCCGCCTCACGCTCGTCGTTGCCTTCAACTACGGCTCGCGGCAGGAGATCGCCAAGGCGGCGCAAAAGCTCGCCCGCGAGGTCGCGGAAGGAATGCGCGATCCGGCCACGATCGATGCCGAGACGCTCGGGGCGCATCTCGATGCGCCCGACATTCCGGATCCCGATCTCATCATCCGCACCAGCGGGGAGCAGCGCCTGTCGAATTTCCTGATGTGGCAGGCCGCCTATAGCGAGCTCGTGTTCGTGCCGATCCACTGGCCCGACTTCGACAAGGCGGCGCTCGAAGGCGCGATCGCCGAATTCGCCAGGCGCGAGCGCCGTTTCGGCGGCCTGGTCGCGAAAACCGCCTCGTGAGCGAACACGATTCCGCACCGGTGGGCGCCAAGCCCGCCCCGAGCAATCTGGTGATGCGAATCCTCGCAGCGCTGGTGCTGGCGCCGCTCGCCATTGCGATCGCTTATGCCGGCGGCTGGCTCTGGGCGCTGCTCGTGACCCTGGTCTCGATCGGGCTGTTCGCGGAATGGCTGACGGTGGTCGGCGCAGCCTCCGTCGCGCTGACCGGGGCAGGGACGGTCGTCATCGCCATGATGGGCGCCGCGGTCGCTTTTGGCGGGCTCAAGACCTCCATCGTCGTCGGCCTCGTCGGCGGCGCGATCGTGACGCTGATCGCGCGCGGCAAGTTCGTCTGGGCCGCGACCGGTTTTGCCTACGCAGCGGCGGCGTTGCTGGCCTCGATCCTGCTGCGCAAGGACCTCGTCAACGGCTTCTCCGCGCTGATGTTCGTGCTGCTCGTGGTGTGGGCGACCGATATCGGCGGCTATTTCGCCGGCCGCAGCATCGGCGGGCCGAAGCTCTGGCCGCGCGTAAGCCCGAAGAAGACCTGGTCCGGCGCGCTCGGCGGCTTCGTGGCGAGCCTTGCGGTGGCCGGAGGTTTTGCCGCCTGCGGTATCGGCAAGGCAGTTCCGCTGCTCCTGGTCAGTGCCGTCCTGTCGGTGGTGTCGCAACTCGGAGATCTCTTCGAATCCGCCGTGAAGCGGCGCTTCGGTGTCAAGGATTCCAGTCACTTAATTCCCGGCCATGGCGGGCTAATGGACCGCCTGGACGGCTTTGTCGCCGCCATCCTGGCGGCTTGGATTATCGGCTTTCTCCGCCATGGTGTGCATAGCGCCGGAAGCGGTCTTATGGTTTGGTGAGGATATGAGCGCGGTCCCATTGCGAAACAACAAGGCTGCGGCGTCATCCGTCCGCAGCGTCACGGTTCTCGGCGCCACCGGCTCGATCGGCGACAGCACGATGGATCTGCTGCGGGCCTCGCCCGAGCGCTACCGCGTCGAAGCGCTGACGGCGAACGGCAATGTCGCGGCGCTGGCGAAGCTCGCAAAGGAATTTTCCGCGCGTTATGTCGCGATCGCCGACGCCTCCAAATTCGCCGAGCTCAAGGCCGCACTGGCGGGAACGAGCACGGAATGCGGGGCCGGCGAAGGCGCGGTGATCGAAGCCGGCGCCCGTCCGGCCGACTGGGTGATGGCGGCCGTGAGCGGCGCCGCCGGATTGAAGCCGGCACTGGCGGCGGTCGATCGCGGCGCGCATGTGGCGCTGGCCAACAAGGAATGCCTGGTTTGCGCCGGTGATTTCTTCATGCAGCGTGCCGCCAAGGCGGGCGCCTGCATCCTGCCGGCCGATTCCGAGCACAATGCGCTGTTCCAGGCGCTGAGCTCCGGCAATCGCGACGAACTGGTCCGCGTCATCATCACGGCCTCGGGCGGCCCATTCCGCACCTGGAAGCCGGCGGACATCGAGCAGGCGACCCTCGCGCAGGCCCTGAAGCATCCGAACTGGAGCATGGGCCAGAAGATCACGATCGATTCCGCCTCGATGATGAACAAGGGCCTCGAGGTGATCGAGGCGTCCTATCTGTTCGCGCTCGCGCCCGAGGAGATCGACGTTCTCGTTCATCCGCAGTCGATCATCCACGGCATGGTCGAGTTCTCCGACTGCTCGGTGGTGGCCCAGCTCGGCGCGCCCGACATGCGCACCCCGATCGCGCATTGCCTCGGCTGGCCCGACCGGATCAAGGGGCCGGCGGCCAAGCTGGACCTCGCCAAGATCGGCCAGCTGACCTTCGAGGCGCCCGATTTCGAGCGCTTCCCCGGCCTGCGCCTGGCGTTCGATTCGCTCAGGACCGGGAAGGGGGCGACAACGGTCTACAACGCGGCCAACGAGGTCGCGGTCGCCGCCTTCATCGCCGGCAAGATCCGGTTCGGCGCGATCGCCCGGCTGGTGGAGGCGACGCTGGACGACTGGATCCGCAGCGGGAACCAGGCACCGCTGACGTCCGCCGACGATGCAATCTCTGTTGACCATGTTGCGCGAAATAGGGCTGCCGCCCTATTGCCTCAAATTGCCTTAAAGGCATCCTAGTTGGTTCGGACCAGGGCCTTGCGGCGCTGGAAGAGGGAATTCGATGATCGATTTTTTCACCCATAGTTTCAATACGTTGAGCCATGGGGTCCTGGGCTACGCGGTTCCCTTCCTGTTCGTCCTGACGATCGTCGTGTTCTTCCACGAGCTCGGCCACTTTCTGGTCGCGCGCTGGGCAGGCGTGCGGGTGCTGACCTTCTCGCTCGGTTTCGGCCCCGAGCTGATCGGCTTCAACGACCGCCATGGCACCCGCTGGAAGGTGTCGGCGATCCCGCTCGGCGGCTACGTCAAGTTCTTCGGCGACGAGAGCGAGGCCTCGACCCCGTCCGCGCAGACGCTTGCATCCATGACGGCCGAGGAGCGCTCCGGCAGCTTCCACCACAAGAAGGTCGGCCCGCGCGCCGCCATCGTTGCGGCCGGCCCGATCGCCAACTTCATCCTGGGTGCGCTGATCTTCGCCGGCATGGCGCTGTATTACGGCAAGCCGAGCACGATCGCGCGCGTCGACGGCGTCGTTGCCGACGGCGCTGCGGCTGCGGCAGGTTTCAAGGTCGGGGACGTGGTCGTCCAGATCGACGGCAAGCCGATCGAGAGCTTTGCCGACATGCAGCGAATCGTTGCTATGAACGCGGGTTCGGCGCTTGCCTTCCAGGTGAAGCGGGACGGTACCATCGTCTCGCTGACGGCGACCCCGGCGCTGCTTGAGCGCAAGGATCCGTTCGGCAACAGCCACCGTCTCGGCGTGCTCGGCATCGAGCACAAGGCGCAGGCCGGCGAGGCCTCGACCGCGCCGGTGGGCATCGGCGAGGCACTCAAGATCGGGGTCGAGCAGGTCTGGTTCATCATCACCAGCACCTTCAAGTTCCTGGGCTCGCTGTTCGTCGGGCAAGGCAATCCCAACGAGGTCAGCGGCGTCCTGGGAATCGCGAAGATGTCGGGGCAGGCGGCCAGCGCCGGGTTCCAGTTCGTGATCAACCTGTGCGCGGTGCTGTCGGTGTCGATCGGTCTGCTGAACCTGTTCCCGATCCCGCTGCTCGATGGCGGCCACCTTATGTTCTACGCGGCGGAAGTGCTCCGCGGCCGGCCGCTGTCCGAGCGGACCCAGGAGATGGGGTTCCGAATCGGGCTCGGCTTGGTGCTGATGCTGATGGTGTTTGCGACCTACAACGACATCCTGCGGATGGCGGCATCTTGATGGAGGCTTTTTTGTGGCGTTGCTGTTGAGCAACGTCTTGGAATGAAATTGAAATCACGACGCTTTCGGCCGTTTGCGGCGTCGGCGAAATTGGCTACAAGCGGCCTCGACTTGGGGAATCTCCGGACCGGCGTTGGGGTTGGGTCTGGCACGGAATGATAAGGGCGCGTTGCGCGATGAAGTTTGGACTGCGACTCCGGGGGGGCTTGCTCGCAACCCTGATCATGTTCGGCGCGCCGGTGGTTGCCCCGGTCGGGGCTGTTTTTGTGTCTTCGTCTGCGCTCGC
This sequence comes from Bradyrhizobium sp. WBOS07, assembly GCF_024585165.1. Taxonomy (NCBI): domain Bacteria; kingdom Pseudomonadati; phylum Pseudomonadota; class Alphaproteobacteria; order Hyphomicrobiales; family Nitrobacteraceae; genus Bradyrhizobium; species Bradyrhizobium sp. WBOS07. The sequence continues at coordinate 2,496,938 of NZ_CP029008.1, read as the reverse complement.
TCAGACCGTTCAGTCGATTTCCGTCCAGGGAAATCGCCGCGTCGAGGTGGAGACGATCCGCTCCTATTTCAAGCCGGGTCCGGGCGGTCGCCTGGATCAAGGCGCGATCGACGACGGCCTCAAGGCGCTGATCGAGACCGGCCTGTTCCAGGACGTCAGGATCAACCGCGGTCCCGGCGGCCAGCTCGTCGTTTCGGTGGTCGAAAACCCGGTGATCGGCCGGATCGCCTTCGAGGGCAACAAGAAGATCAAGGACGAGCAGCTCACCGTTGAGGTGCAGTCCAAGGCGCGCGGCACCTTCTCCCGCGCCATGGTGCAGTCCGACACGCTGCGAATCGCCGAGATCTATCGCCGGTCCGGCCGCTACGACGTGCGCGTCACGCCCGAGATCATCGAGCAGCCGAACAACCGCGTCGATCTCATCTTCACCGTCGAGGAAGGCGTGAAGACCGGCGTCAAGTCGATCGAGTTCGTCGGTAACAACGCGTTCTCGTCCTACCGCCTCCGGGACGTCATCAAGACGCGCGAGACGAACCTGCTGAGCTTCCTCGGCAGCGGTGACGTCTACGATCCCGACCGCGTCGAAGCCGACCGCGACCTGATCCGCCGCTTCTATCTCAAGAACGGCTACGCCGACGTCCAGGTGGTGGCTGCGCTGACCGAATACGACCCCGAGAAGAAGGGCTTCAACGTCACCTTCAAGATCGAGGAAGGCGCGCAGTACCGCGTCGGCTCGGTCGACTTCCGCTCCAGCATCCCGAACTTCGATCCATCGTCGATGCGCGGCTATTCGCGCGTCCATGCCGGCTCGCTCTACAACGTCGAATCGGTCGAAAAATCGGTCGAGGAGATGCAGATCGAGGCCTCGCGCCGCGGTTACGCCTTCGCCGTGGTCCGTCCCGGCGGCGACCGCAACTTCGAGGCGCACACCGTCTCCGTCGTGTTCAACATCGACGAGGGCCCGCGCACCTATATCGAGCGCATCAACCTGCGCGGCAACACGCGCACCCGCGACTACGTCATCCGCCGCGAGTTCGACATCTCCGAGGGCGATGCCTACAACCGCGCCCTGGTCGATCGTGCCGAGCGGCGCCTGAAGAACCTCGACTACTTCAAGAGCGTGAAGATCACGACCGAGCCGGGCTCGTCGAGCGATCGCGTGATCCTGGTCGTCGACATGGAAGAGAAATCGACCGGCGACTTCTCGATCTCGGGCGGTTACTCCACCACCGACGGCGCTTTGGCCGAAGTCTCGGTCTCCGAGCGCAATCTGCTCGGCCGCGGCCTGTTCGCCAAGGCGGCGGTGACCTACGGCCAGTATGCCCGAGGCTACTCGCTGTCGTTCGTCGAACCCTATCTGCTCGACTACCGCGTCGCGCTCGGCCTCGACCTCTATCAGCGCCAGCAGCTCGCCAACAACTACATCTCCTACGGCACCAAGACGCTCGGCTTCTCGCCGCGCCTCGGCTTCTCGTTGCGTGAAGATCTGTCGCTGCAGCTGCGCTACTCGATCTACCAGCAGGAAATCACGCTGCCGAGCTACCTGGCGAATTGTAACAACAATCCGGCCAGCGGGGCGTTCAATCCAAGCCCGGCCTACGCGGCCGCCAACGGCATCGACCTGAGCTCGACCAGTGGCCTCGGTTGCTACAACGATGGCGAAGCCTCGCTGCCAGTGCGCAGGGAGCTTGCCAACGGCAAGACCCTGACCTCGGCGCTGGGCTACACGCTCACCTACAACACGCTCGACAACAACAAGAACCCGACCGACGGTCTGCTCATCGACTTCCGGCAGGATTTCGCCGGCGTCGGCGGCGACGTGTCCTATCTGAAGACCGTGGCGGACGGAAAGTACTACGCCCCGCTGGTGTCCGACATCGTCGGTCTTGTCCGTCTGCAGGGCGGCATTCTGACCAAGATGAACGACGATCTGCGGATGCTCGACCATTTCCAGATGGGTCCGAACCTGGTCCGCGGCTTTGCTCCCAACGGCATCGGCCCGCGTGACTTGAACCCGTTCGGTTCGCGCGACGCGCTCGGTGGCACCAAGTACTGGGGCGCTTCGCTCGAACTGCAGATGCCGTTCTGGTTCCTGCCGAAGGAAGTGGGTCTGAAGGGCGCGGTCTATGCCGATGCCGGCGGCCTCTACGACTATAAGGGACCGACGAGCTGGACCACGACCAACGAAGTCAATGCGCCGGGCTGCATCCCGTCGAGCATCAACCCGTCAACGACGGGGACCTGTACCGGCCTCGTCTATGACGACAGCAAGGTCATCCGCTCGTCGGTTGGTGTCGGCCTGATCTGGCAGTCGCCGTTCGGTCCGCTGCGCTTCGACTACGCCGTGCCGCTCAGCAAGGGCAAGTACGACCGTACGCAGGAATTCCGGTTCGGCGGCGGCACCACGTTCTAGTTCGATCAGCACGGCACGATCCGGATCAATGGAGCCGGTTTCCGAAGGGGATCGTGCCATTCCAAGAGATGGGGCATGATGCGGCCTGACCGCTTCATGCCGAAGCCGGACCGCGACGGGGTGGAATGGCGCAGCCGATCTTCTTCACAAAGCCGCCTGCCTTAGGGCTGGCCGACATTGCCACGCTGGCAAAGGCCGAGCTGGTCGATCCCGGCAGGGGCGGCCACGTCATCACCGGCCTTGCTTCGCTCGACGAAGCGGGCCCGATGCATCTGGCGTTCTTCGACAACCTCAAATATGCCGACGAGTTGAAGGCGACCAAGGCCGGCGCTTGCCTGGTCAGCCCGCGCTTCGAGGCCCAGGTGCCCGCCCATGTGGCCGTGCTGCGGGTGGCGCAGCCGTTCCGGGCCTTCGTCAGGATCGCGCGGGAATGGCACGGGGACGCGCTGAGGCCGCAATCCTGGGTCGGCAATGACGGTATCGCACCGTCGGCGATCATCGATCCCTCGGCCCGGCTCGAGGACGGCGTGATCGTCGACCCCCTGGCGGTGATCGGCCCGGATGTGGAGATCGGCAGCGGCACCGTGGTCGGCGTCGGGGCGGTGATCGGTCCCGGGGTCAAGATCGGCCGGGACTGCAACGTCGGTGCCCGGACCGTGATCCAGTGCGCCCTGATCGGCAACAACGTCCTGATCCATCCCGGCTGCTCGATCGGCCAGGACGGCTACGGCTTCATCTTCTTCGGCCCCGAGGGCCATCTGAAAGTGCCGCAGACCGGCCGGGTCCTGATTCAGAACGATGTCGAGGTCGGCGCCGGGACCACGATCGACCGTGGCAGCCTGCGTGACACCGTGATCGGCGAGGGGACCAAAATCGACAATCAGGTCCAGATCGGCCACAATGTGACCATTGGCCGGCACTGTTTGCTGGCGGCCCAGATCGGCCTCGCCGGTAGCCTGACCATCGGCGACAACGTGGCGCTCGGAGCAAAGGTTGGCATCAACAACCACCTCAAGATCGGAGATGGAGCCCAGGTCACCGCGATGAGCGGCGTCAAGGACGACATCCCGCCGGGGGGACGCTGGGGTGGCTTCTTTGCCAAGCCGACCAAGCAATGGTTCAAGGAGATCATCGCGGTGGAGCGCCTGGTGCGCGACAGCAAGGCCGATGCGAAGGACGAGGGACGGGAATGACGGCGGAATCACCTGTGAAGTTCGAGCTGGTGGATATCAATGCCATCCTCCAGACCCTGCCGCACCGCTTTCCGATGCTGTTGATCGATCGCGTGATCAACATCCGCGCCGACTACAGCGGTATCGGCATCAAGAACGTCACCTTCAACGAGCCGGCCTTCCAGGGACATTTCCCGGAGCGCCCGGTCTATCCCGGCGTCATGATGATCGAGGCGATGGCGCAGACCGCCGGCGTGATCGGCATCAAGTCGGTCGAAGGCACCGAGAAGCCGCGCGCGGTCTATTTTCTCACCATCGACAAGTGCAAGTTCCGCAAGCCGGTGCTGCCCGGCGACACCATCGAGTATCACATGCGCTCGCTCGGGCGCCGCAAGGCGATGTGGTGGTTTCACGGCGATGCCAAGGTCAATGGCGTCGTCGTCGCCGAGGCCGATGTCGGGGCCATGCTGACGGACTGAGCGGCTCCGGGCCCAGCGGTGGGGGCTCAGGCGCTGCAATCGTAGCGGCCGCCGGCGGCCTCGCGCCGGATGTGCCGGTTGAAGAACTGGCCCATGGACGGCGCGCCGAGCAGGCGGTCGACCGTCTCGGCGGCGACGCCGCAATAGCGCACATAGGAGCCGCCGGTCGCGACGACGAGAGCGTGCCGCGCGCGGTCGTAGCAGACACGCTGAAGCACGGTGCTGCGATTGATGTCGCGGCATTCGAATGCCGCGAGGTCGACCGGTCGGCGATCGCCGGTCTCGACCGTCTCGGATACGATCGGCGCGGCCGCGAGCTGTGCGAGCAGAAGTGCCAAGGCCCTGACCACGGGTGTTGAAGCTCCGCATGAACTCCGGGGCGGACCGGGACGGCCGCCTCATCCGATACTTGAAACACGGCGAGATGATACGTCACTGGACAGATCGGGCATAGACGCGGTAACCACCGGAAAACCGAATGACTTCAACACATAATCAGAACTTCCTGACGAGTAAGATTGCTTGATGAGCAGGATTGATCCCACCGCACGGGTCGCGGACGGCGCCGTGATCGGCGAGGGTACCGAGATCGGGCCCTATTGCATCATCGGCCCGAATGTCGTGATCGGCGCGAACTGCAAGCTGATCGGGCATGTGCATGTCACGGCGCAGACGAGTATCGGCGACGATTGCACCATCTATCCTTTTGCCTCGCTCGGCACGCCGCCGCAGTCGCTCAGCTACCGGGGCGAGCTGACGAAGCTCAAGATCGGATCGGGCTGCACCATCCGGGAATCCGTGACGATGAACGCCGGCACCGTCGCCGGCGGCGGCATCACCACGGTCGGCGATCGCGGCTACTTCATGAATTGCAGCCACGTCGGCCATGACTGCCATGTCGGCAATGACGTGATCTTCGCGACCTCGGCGACGCTCGGCGGTCATTGCGAGATCGGCGACTTCGTCTTCATCGGCGGCCTGTCCGCCGTGCACCAGTTCACCCGCATCGGGCCTCAGGTCATGGTCGGCGGCGTCTGTGGCGTGCGCGACGACATCATCCCGTTCGGCCTCGTCAACGGCCAATATGCGGTGCTGGAAGGCCTCAACCTGATCGGCATGAAGCGGCGCAAGTTCACCAAGCAGCGGCTGGCGACGGTGCGTGGATTCTACCAGAAACTCTTCCTCGGCCCCGGTACCTTCGCCGAGCGGTTGGAGGCATCCAGGCCGCTCGCGGGCGAGGATCCGGCGATCGCGGAAATCCTCGACTTCATCGGCAAGGGCAAACGCCCGCTCTGCCTTCCCGCCATCGCGAAGTGACCTTGGGATGGCCCCGGGCATGACATCGGCGGCTTCGCAGGTCTCATCGCCGGTCGGCATCGTCGCCGGCGGCGGCGCCATGCCGTTCGCGGTTGCCGACTCGCTCGCCGCCCGCGGTATCACGCCGGTGCTGTTTCCGCTTCGCGGGGCCTGCGATCCGGCCCGGGTCGAGAAATTCCGTCACCGCTGGATCTCGGTCGGCCAGCTCGGCCGTGCGATGCGGCTGTTTCGCGAGGAGGGCTGCCGCGACCTGATCTTCATCGGCACCCTGGTGCGCCCCTCGCTCGCGGAGATCCGGTTCGACGTCAAGACGCTGCGCCTGCTCGGCAACGTCATCCGCGCCTTTCGCGGCGGCGACGATCATCTCCTGTCCGGCGTCGGCCGCCTCCTCGAGCAGGACGGCTTTCGCATGGTCGGCATCAAGGATGTCGCCCCGGATCTCCTGATGCCGGAGGGCTGCATCAGCCGCGCCTGGCCGAACGACAACAGCAAGGCCGACATCGAGCGGGGCCGTGCGGTGCTGACCGCGCTCGGCCCGTTCGACATCGGCCAGGCGGCGGTGGTGATCGACGGCCATGTGGTGGCGGTCGAGGACATCGAGGGCACCGACGCGCTGCTCGCGCGCGTGGCGCGGCTGCGCGAGGAGGGACGCATTCGCGCGGCGGCCGGCCGCGGCGTGCTGGTGAAGGCGCCGAAGAGCGGCCAGGACCTGCGCTTCGACCTGCCGACGATCGGCCCGCGCACGCTCGAAGGCGTGGCCGCCGCAGGGCTCGCCGGCATCGCCGTCATCGCCGGCAACACCATCGCGGCCGAGCCGCAGGCGATGATCGCGCTGGCCAACGCCAAATATCTCTTCGTCATCGGTCTGCCGGCGTGATGCAGTCGCGCGATCCTAAGCGCCGGATCTGCCTGATCGCCACCGAGGAATCCGGCGACCGGCTCGGCAGCGCCTTGATGAAGGTGCTGCGCCAGCGCCTCGGCGACGGCGTCGAATTCGTCGGCGTCGGCGGCCGCACCATGGCGCGCGAGGGGCTCGAATCGCTGTTTCCGATCGAGGAGCTGTCGATCGTCGGCTTCGCCGCGGTGGTGCAGCAATTGCCGAAGATATTGCGGTTGATCCGCCAAACCGTGGATGCCGTGCTGGAAGCCGCGCCGGACGCGCTCGTCATCATCGACAGCCCCGATTTCACCCATCGCGTTGCCCGCCGCGTGCGCGCGAAGAATTCCGCGATTCCGATCGTCGATTACGTCTCGCCGCAGCTCTGGGCGTGGCGGCCGGGACGGGCGCGCACCATGCTCGGCTATGTCGACCATGTGCTGGGCCTGTTGCCGTTCGAGCCGGAGGAATACCGCAAGCTCGGCGGACCGCCATGCAGCTATGTCGGCCATCCCCTGATCGAGCAATTGTCCTCGCTGCGGCCGAGCGCCGAGGAGCAGGCGCGCCGCAACGGCGAGCCACCGGTGCTGCTGGTGCTGCCCGGCAGCCGCCGCAGCGAGGTCAGGCATCATCTCGGCGTGTTCGGCGCAACGATCGGCCGCCTGCAGGCGGAAGGCTGTGTCTTCGAGCTGATGCTGCCGACCATGCCGCATCTGGAAGCCACCATCCGCGAGGGCATCGCAAGCTGGCCGGTCAAGCCGAGCATCGTGATCGGCGAGAACGAGAAGCGCGCCGCCTTCCGCATCGCGCATGCGGCGCTGGCCAAATCCGGCACGGTGACGCTGGAGCTCGCGCTGTCGGGCATTCCGATGGTGACGGCCTATCGCGTCGGCGCGATCGAGGCCTTCATCCTGCGCCGCGCCATCCGCGTCTCCTCGGTGATTCTCGCCAATCTCGTATTCGGCAGGGATGTCATTCCGGAATATCTTCAGGAAGACTGCACGCCAGAGAAGCTGGCGCCCGCGCTTCATGACGTGCTGACCGATTCCCCGCTGCGGCGGCAGCAGGTCGAGGCCTTTGCCCAGCTCGACCGGATTATGTCGACCGGCAACAAGTCACCGAGCGTGCTCGCCGCCGACGTCGTGCTGGCCACGATGCGTCAGGGCCGGCGAGGGAGCTGAGGTCGGCTGCTTGCGACCTTATTCGAGTCACTTCTCGAGGAGGCCGCCGAATAAATCGGCGTCCTCAAGTTTGGTGGCCGGGTGACGTGCCGGAAAGATCGTGTTCAGCCCACGAAGCTGGTTTGTACGGTTTGCTGGTCCAGTTTTTCCGGTTTTGACAGTGGCGCGGTCCGATGCGGATGGTCGCGGGTCTCGATCATCTTGATCAGTCTGGCATTCCCCAGATCTTGAGGCTGATAGCCGATTCCGCCGGTGCCCGCGAGCGCGAAGCAGTCGTCGAACGTTACCGAGCCATAATTGGGCAAGCGATAAAGGTCGGTCGCATGCAAGATCGTCGGCCGCTCCGTGACCCATTCTGCCGTACGGCCTCGTGCCGGAAATTCGATCGGAAGTCCAATCGGGTATGGAAGCGGAATCGTCGGCGCTAGGAGATCGACCGAAAGCGACTTTCCGCCCTGCGTTTCATTCTTGATGAAGAAACGGACGTGGTCTTGCGCTATGACGGTCAGAACACATCTGACGTGGTCCCCCGGTTGCACCGGAAAGTTGGGGAGTGTCCACGGGCCAGTGTCGCGGTCACCGCGAAACCACCATTGAACCCATGCTTCCGCGGAAGGCGGAGCAACGCTGCCGTCAGCGGCAACCACAATCCTTTGCGTCGTCCCGATCTGCGGCAGCGAATTATCGAAGCGCCGATGACCATCTATCCCGATCCAGGTCGAACAGCGATAATCGCCCGGCGCAGGCGAGGGAGCACTCGGCTTGGGGACCTCCCAGGCGCCCCACACCTGCGTGAACTGGGTCCCCTCCGTCGCCGCAATACATGCGCCCGACCAATTGAAGCTGGTTTCGTGACGGCCGGGATAGCCCGAGCCCAAACGGCCCCGGTTGACACGAAAGTCGGTCGCGGAGCCCGGATAGATCATAGGCAGAACTTCGATAGGCTTGGAAAGAAGCCTCGCCCATAGTGACTCGGCCCTGCGTCCCGCGCGCAGGGGCGGCTTGGGCGGAAGCCGGTAGAATTCGAGCGCCCGCGCATCAGCACTCAGCGCGTCGAAGTCCTTGGGCGGCGGTGGCGGTGGCAACAATATCTGCCGGCGCAGACCCGCGTTCAAATCGTCCCGCGTAGGAAGCTCGTGTTGTTCGACACCACTCGCGCGCGCGATCATGGCCACTCCCCCTGAGCAGCTGTGATCAAGGCATCAAAACTCGGGACCGAGGTCGTGTCGACTAAGATATTGTAGATGTCACTGGCCAATCGTACGCCGGCGTCCGTGTCACTCTGGTAGTGGAGACCGGCGATCTGGCGGTTTCGCGCGATCCGGCCGGCGAGAACGGTGAGATCATCGGCCATTGGCCTCACCGACGCCGGTATCACCGACTTCAGGCCGAGCGCGATCAAATGCGCCTGAGTCGCGTGCCCGCTGGGATACGATGCGTGGCCGGGAACCTGGATCGGCGGCAATAGCGCTGGACAGATTTGCGACGGTCGCGGCCGCTTGTAGTGGGCTTTCCAGTGCATCGCGACCTGAAGCGCGATCAGGCTTGCCGTGGCGATTACCCGACAAGTGTTTGGATGCGAGTTCGGCGTGACGCTGAGAAGCGCCATGAAGTAGCTTAGAAACTCGTCGTTCTGCGCAAAAATCTCGCCGAGCGCATCCGCCCGCTCGTCTTTGGCCATTGTCACGAGCGCGTCGATCTCAGCCCCGGTGTTCGCTAAGTTTGGTGGGGCAACCGTGATCGAGCTCCACCCGCCGTGAATGGCGAATTCGGCCAGCAGCCGCCAGGCGTACCAGTCCGGAGTCCAGCTCCGGTCAGGGAACTCGGTGACGGTGGTGCGGTTGGTGCTGACGCCCGTTTCCGTAATGAACGGCAAGTCCACGCGATCCGGAAAGATCCAGCCGCCGCCGCCCGAGCCTGCATTAGCGACGTTTCCCGCATTCCCAGCGTTACCTGCGTTTCCCGCATTCCCGGCGTTGCCTGCCATCGCAGCCTCCCAATGATTTGACGCCTATCGCTTGCATAAAACTCAGTCTGGAAATCCTGCCGCCTTGAGTCGTTGCCGAAGGTTGTCGCGGGTGGCCGCGTTGAGGGGCGTGCGGTCCGCCCAAGCCTGCAGACGGAAATGCGGATCGATCAGCATATGGCGTTGCGCGATCTGGCGCGCGTCTACAAATTTTCCGATGGCCACCAGGCTGGCTGCCAGGATGCGGAAGTTCGAGGTGAAACGCTCGTTATGCTTCGCGGCTCGCCAACCCCAGGCGGCCGCTTCATCGAAATTGCCGTTGATGTAGTGCGCCTGGGAAAGCAGGTGCTCGTGCCAGAACACGTGTGAATCCATGGGCGACAAGCGCAGGCCGTGCTCGGCGCGCAAGACCGCGGTAGATCCTTCGCCGAGATAACCGCAGGTCGCACTGCTCATCGTCCACGCCATGGCCGAATTGGGGCCGACCGTGATCGCCCGGTCCAACAGGCGGGTCGCTGTCTCGAAATCCTTGAACAGATACGAATGCACGTGACCGTCGATTGCCAGAGCGAGCGCATCGTTGCTATCGCGCTCGATTGCCTTGGAGGCACTGCGCGACGCCTCGAGGCTATCGGCCGCTGCGTCGGTGGACCAGCCCTGGCCAACCCTGAACATGTACCAATATGCCAGGTATGAATAGGCCGGCGCGTAGTTCGGATCATGCGTGATGGCCTGCTGCAGCAATCCGCGCGCCCGCGAGAACGAGTCGTAGTCCATACGGTACAGATAGCTCAGCGCCTGGAGAACCAGATCGTAGGCCGTCAAATTCTGTGGATGCTTGCGCAGAGCCCGTGCCCGTTCCCACTCGCGAACATGCGGCGCGATCGTCGTGACCACACGCGTCGAGATTTGCTCCTGTAGTGCGAACAGCTCGCTGAGCTCGCCTTCATGACGATCGGAGTAGATGATATTGCCCGACTCGGTGTCGTTGAGCTCGGTATTGATACGCAGCCGCCCGCCGGAGCGGCGAACGCTGCCGTAGAGCACATAGCGCACGCCCAGCTCGCGACCGATGGTGCGGACGTCGATGATCTCGCTGCCATAACCCAGCGTAGACCCGCGCGATATCACGAACAGCTCCTTCAGCGCGGAGAGCGCGTGAATGATTTCGTCGACAATCCCCTCGGCAAAGTAGGCATCATCCTGACTGGCCAGATTGCGAAATGGCAGAACGACGATGGATGGTCGTCCCTGTGCTGTGACCGGACTATCTGCCACCGGATGCGGTGAACGCTCGATGCGCAGCCCGAACGCTTTGACGGGGCGCGACAGATTCCGCAGATGCAGATCGCCGAAGTCGACGACGGAGACGCCGGCCTGCTCAATGATCTGATCCGCGACGGCACCTGAGACGACGATGCCCCCGGGCTCGGAGTAGGTCTGAAGCCGGGCGGCGATGTTCACACCATCGCCATAGATGTCATCCCGTTCAAAAATCGCATCCGCAACGTTGATCCCCATCCGGAGACTGATGAAGCGATGTTCCGGTTCTTCCGCCGACATCGCATTGGCGCCGTGCTGAATTGCAAGCGCACATCGGGAGGCGTCATTTGCGCTGTCAAACACCGCAAGAAAACCGTCCCCGGTGTTCTTGATCACCTGCCCCCTGTACTTCGCGATCATCGGGTCGATAATGGTCGCGCGCAACTCGAGGACCCGCTTGTGGGTATCTTCCTCGTCCGCTTCCATCAATCGGCTATAGCCCACGATGTCGGCCGCGAGCACGGCGACCAGCTTGCGCTGACCAGGAGCAATCTCTCGCGAGGCGTTCGGCGCTACAAGGGAGGCGGGTCCCGGGCTGGCATCGGGTTCACGGGGGGAGGCCATAGCTGTATCCGTGGTCACTCTGACGCGTAGGTCCGTGCCGCCGCTTGGACGCTGCTCCCTAGCTAAGCCTGTTTTCCCAGGTTTCACAAGCCGCGGTTGTCTCGCGCAACTAGATCAATCCTCGTTTTCGCAACCAGCCCGTGAACGACGGTCAGGGGCGGTTGCCGAGTATGCCGGCGAGAACGGCACCGGCCTCAACGTGGTTCATCAAAGATGATCCAAAGCAGGGCGGACCGTAGACGATTTTCATGGCGCCCACCCTAAAGCGTGATGCGATACACTTTTCCGGGACCATGCCCTACGCCAATCCGCCATCGACCCGAAAACACTGGCCGGTGATGCGCTGGCTGTCGTCGGAGGCGAGGAACAGCGCCATGTTGGCGATGTCCTCGGGCGTGACCGCATCCGGAACGGCCTGGCGCGAGCGCATCTCGGCGATGACCTTGTCGTCCGGATACCACAGCCGGCGCTGCCGCTCGGTCACGACCATGCCGGGCGCGATCGCGTTGACGCGGATGCGGTTCGGGCCGACCGAACGGGCCAGCGAGTTGGTGAAGCCGACGATCGCCGCCTTGGCCCCGGCGTAGACCGGCAGCGCCGGGGCGCCGCGCATCCAGGCGATCGAGGACATGTTGATGATCGAGCCGCCGCCGCGCGCCTGCATCTGCGGCACCACCGCTTGCGCCGCAAAGAAGACGTGCTTGAAGTTGACGCCGATCATCCAGTCGAACTCGGCAGGCGTCACCTCGGCCAGCACCTGGCGCTGGTCGTTGGCGGCGTTGTTGACGAGCACGGCGGCGTCGCCGAGCGATCGCCGAACCTCGGCCATGGCGGCGCGCAAGGCTTCGATGTCGAGGAGATCGCAGGGCAGGAACTGCGGCGCGGTGCCGCTTGCGGCTGCGACCTCGGCGGCCAGCGCCTTGCCGGCTGCTGCATCGATATCGAGGAACGCGACCCGGGCGCGCTGGGCGGCGAAGGCGCGCACGAAGGCGGCACCGATGCCGCTGGCACCGCCGGTGATCAGCACCACGCGGTCGGCGAGGCCGGCATAGCTCGTCTTGGTCATACGATCAGTCGCTCCGTCTTGGGGTCGAACAGGCAAATGCGGCGGGTGTCGAGGGCGAAGGAGGCGGACGTGCCCGGCACCGGCCGGATATCGGGCGAGATGCGCGCCATCGCCGGTTCGCCGCCCAGCCGCAGCGACACCATCGTCTCGGCGCCGGTCGGCTCGACCATGTCCACGGGCGCCTCGACGAGGACGGGCGCATCGTTCGAAAACACGCGGCTGCCCTCGGCGATGCATTCCGGCCTGATGCCGAACACCACGTCGCGTCCGACAAAGGAGGCTGCGCTGTCATAGCCGCTCAGGCGCAGGCGGATCTGGTCCGGCCGGCCGGCGCCGATCACGACCGCCAGACCGTCAGTTTCGGCTTCGAGCCGTGCCGGCAGCGTGTTCATCGGGGGCGAGCCCATGAAGCGCGCGACGAACAGGTTGGCGGGATAACGGTACACGGTATCGGGGTCGGCGAATTGCTGCACGCAGCCCTGATGCATCACGGCGATCCGCGTCGCCATCGTCATGGCCTCGATCTGGTCGTGGGTGACATAGACGATGGTGGCGCCGATGCGCTGGTGCAGGCGCTTGATCTCCATCCGCATCTCGACGCGCAGCTTGGCGTCGAGATTGGAGAGCGGCTCGTCGAACAGGAAGAGCAGGGGATCCCGGACCAGCGCGCGCCCCATCGCGACGCGCTGGCGCTGGCCGCCGGAGAGTTGCGACGGCTTGCGGCCGAGTAGCGTCTCGATCTGAAGCAGCTTTGCGACATTGGCGACCGCCGCGTCCTGCTCGGCCTTGGGCACGTGACGGCATTCCATCCCGAAGGTGATGTTCTGCCGCACCGTCATCGACGGGTAGAGCGCGTAGGACTGGAACACCATGGCGATGTCGCGGTCCTTGGGCGGGACGTCGTTGACGACGCGGCCGCCGATCTCGATCGTTCCCGCGCTCGGGCTATCCAGCCCAGCGACGATGTTGAGCAGCGTGGACTTGCCGCAGCCGGACGGTCCGACCAGCACGGTGAATTCGCCGCTCTCGATGTCGAGCGCGATGTCCTTCAGCACTTCCAGATTGGCGTAGCGCTTGGACAGGGCGCGAATGCTCAGTGCTGCCATGACAACTCCATCATTTCACGGCCCCGGCAGTCAGGCCGCGGACGAAGTACTTGCCGCCGAGCAGGTAGATCAACAGCGTCGGCAGCGCGGCGATGATCACCGCCGCGCTCTGCACGCCATGCTGCGGGATGTCGGCGACTGCGGCGGAGAGCGCGATGAGAGCCGCCGTGACCGGCTGCTGCTGGCCGGTCGTGAACGTCACGCCATAGAGGAACTCGTTCCAGATATGCGTGAACTGCCAGATCACCGTGACGATCAGGATCGGCCCCGAGAGCGGCAGAATGATGCGCCAGAAGATGCGGAAGAAGCCGGCGCCGTCGATCCGCGCGGCCCTGATCAATTCATGGGGAATGGCGACGTAGTAATTGCGGCAGAACAGCGTGGTGAAGGAGAGACCCTGGATGGTGTGGATCAGCACGAGGCCCGCCAACGTGTTGATGAGACCGATGTCCCGCAGCACGATGGTCCAGGGAAGCAGACGCATCTGCTGGGGCAGGAAAAGGCCGAGGGTCACGATCCCGTAGATCCAGTTGTCGCCGCGAAAGCGCCAGAGCGACACCGCGTAGCCGGCGATGGCGCCGAGCAAGGTCGAGAAGATCGTCGCGGGGATCGTGACCAGCGCGGAGTTCAGCATGTAGGGCCGGATGCCGGAGCAGGTCTCGGCCACGCAGAAGCCGCTCCAGGCGGCGGCGTAGTTGCTCCAGGCCAGATGTTGCGGCCAGCCGATCATCGAACCTTGCGCGATCTCCTCGTTGGTCCGCAGCGAGTTCAGGACGACGACCACCAGCGGCGCGAGCCAGGCCGCGGCGATCAGTGAAACGACGAGGTAGATCAAGATCCGACTCGGGGTGAAGCTGCGCTCACGCATGGACGGCCCGCCGTCGCTGGAGATATCGCCATGCCGCATAGGGCACGAGCACCGCGAGAAGGATGAGCAGCATCAGCACTGCCGCCGCGGCGCCGCGGCCGAGCAGGCTGCGCTGGAACATGAGGTCATAGACGACGAGGGCTGGCAGCTGGGTCGCAATTCCCGGCCCGCCATTGGTGAGCGCGCGGACGAGGTCGAACGTCGAGATCGCGAACTGCAGCTGGATCACGACGACGGTGATGGTGATCGGCCAAAGCGACGGCAGGATGATGCGCCGGTAGATCCGGACCGGTCCGGCGCCGTCGATCTGTGCGGCCTTGATGATGTCGGCGTCGACGGAGCGAAGGCCGGCAAGAAAGAGAGCCATGGCAAAGCCCGAGGATTGCCAGATCGCGGCGACGACGATGGTCCAGATCGCCATGTCGCGGTCGATCAGCCAGTCGAACTTGAAGGAGGTCCAGCCGAGATCGTGGACCAGCTTCTGAATCCCGAGGCCGGGATTGAGCAGCCAGCTCCAGACCGTGCCGGTGACCACGAACGACACGGCGAGGGGGTAGAGGAAGATGGATCGCAGCACGTTCTCGCCGCGGATGCGTTGATCGAGCAGGATCGCAAGAACGAGGCCGGTCGCCGCACTCAACACCACGAACGCAATGCCGAACAGCAGCAAATTGTCGAAGGCGATCTGCCAGTTCCGCGATGCCAGGACGGCCGTGTAGTTGCGCAAGCCCACCCAGCCCGAGACCGGGATCAGCGTGGAGGGCGTGAACGAGATCCAGATCGTCCACAGCGAGAACGAGACGAGGTGCGCTGCGGAGAGCAGCAGCGGCACCCAGATCATCAGATATTCGGGCAGCCGGCGCACCCATTCAGGAAGCGCCGGCCGGCCCGGTCTTATCGCGGCGGCATTGCTCAACGCGCGCCCTCGACGGCCTCGGCGAGGCGGGTCGCCGCCTGCTCGGGCTTGATGGTCTTGTTCTTCACGAACTCCGTGATCACGTCGATCATCGCTGCGGTCATGCCGTTTTCCTGCGCCATGTTGTGCGCCATGCTGAGGACGGCCTGATTGCTGGCGATGGCGTCCTTCAGGGCCTTTGCGGTGGTGCGTTGACCCTCCGACCAGCCTTCGCCGGACAGATCGACATCGGTGCGCACGGGGATCGATCCGGTGATCTGCGAGTACATGGTCTGGATCGCCGGATCCATGACCAGCTGGGCCATCAGCGTCTGGCCGGCCTGCAGGTCTGCCTCCTTGCGCTGCCAGAAGATGAAGGCGTCGGCATTCAGCAGGAAGACCGGCTTGCTGTTGTCGCTGGGACCTGGCGCAATCACGAAGTCCTCGAGCTTGAAGCCGGCATTGCGCAATACGCCCTGGGCCCAGCCGCCCATGATCATCATGCCCATGTCGCCGTCGATGAAGCGTTTCAGATTGGTCGAGAAGTGCTGGGCGCCGACATTGGGATCCATCCAATCGGCGATCTTGCGCACCTGCGCGAACGCAGCCTTGATCTCGGGACCTTCCAGAGCCTTCTTCTCGAGATTCATGATGGCGGCGCGGTAGGCGAGCGGACTGATGCCGGCCAGCGCGGCCTCGAATTTCTGCCCGTCATCCGGGCGGGTCCCGCCGTTGGCGATCGGATGGGCGACGCCGCCGGCCTTCATCTTTTCAGCAAGGTCGTTGAAGTCCGCCCAGGTGACGGGGACCTTGTCGGCCTTGGCCTTGTCCATGGCGCGCTTGGACAGGAACAGCATGTTGGTGCTGTAGATCTGTAGCGGCAGTGCGATCCATTTGCCGCCCGGCTTGTGCAATTTCGCAAGGTCCGGCGCGACGACCTTCTCGTAACCGGCGGCAGAGACGACGGCGTCGAGATCGACGGTCGGGGCGATCTTCGACCAGGCCGCAATCTCGGGACCCTTGAGCTGCGAGCAGGCCGGCGGATCGCCAGCCATGATCTGAGCGCGCAGCTTGTTCATCATCTCGGTGGTGAAGCCGGGCACGGGCGAATGCTGCCAAACGCCGCCCTTCTCCTCGAACTTCTTGCCGAGCGCGGTGATGGCCGCGCCGTCGCTGCCCGCGGACCATTGCGAGATCGCGGTCAGGCGCGGCTTGACCGCGCCTTGCGCGCGGGCAAAGGCCGGCAGTGCGAGCGTAGCGACGGAGCCAGCGAGCAGACGGCGCCTTGTTGTGGTGATCGGCATGGCAGTTCCTCCCGGTGTGAAGTTTCGGCGCGTGTAGGACGTTCAGGTTCAGCGCATGTCAGGCCGCCTCCGTCGAGGCCGCGGGCATGCCGCCACGGCTGGCGAGACAAAAGGCGGCGAAGGCGAGCGCGGCCTGCGGATCGTTGCCCGTCGACGACGGCACGAAGGCGATGGACACCTGCGCCAATTTGCGCCCGCCGAGCAGGCAGGCATCGATCCCTTCGATCACGGCGTTGCGATCGTCTGCGGCGAGAAGCGACGGCCAACCGCTGATCGCAACGCCACCGCACGGTTTCACGTTCAGCGTGTTGCCGATCGCAAGGCCGAGGCGGAACAGCCGCCGGCGCAGCTCCTGCCGCACGCGCGATGAGATCGGAATCGTGTTCACCCATTCGTTGCCGAGCCGAAGCAGTTCGGCTTCGGCAACGCCGAGAAGCTCGGCCAGGGCCGGAATCGACGCATAGGCCTCGACGCAGCCATGATGTCCGCAGCGGCAGCGCGGGCCTTCGGGCTCGAACACCATGTGCCCGAGCTCGATCGGTTGCAACGCCTCGGCCTTCGCCGGATCATCCATCCAGGCGCCGGCGACGCCGTGGCTGACGAGCACGAACAGATGCGTGTCGCTGAAGGGATAATTCTGGGTGCGGCAGCGGTGAAAGGTGGCGTGGGCGACCACCGAATTGGTGATCTCGAGCGGCACGTCGGCGAACATCTCGTCGAACATCTCGCTGAGGCGCCCGACATCGCAGGGAATGATCGGATTGGCCGAGATGCTGAGACGGCCGAGGCCTGGAATGGAGACGCCGATCTGCGCGAGGATGATGCGGCGGCGCCGCGTCCAGTCGCGCAGCAATGTCATGGCTTCGCGAAATGCCCGGCCGACGGTCTCGGCGGTCGGCGTCTTCGGCAGTTTCACGCGCTCGGCGTAGTGCAGCTCGCCCGACAGGCCGCCGACGCCGACGCTGAGATGCTGCGCGGTCAGCTCGAAGGCTGCGAGGGCGACCGAGCCGTCGAGCGACACGAGGCCGGTCGGGCCGCCGACGTAAGGGGCAGGGCGCCGCACCTCCTCGATCAGGCCTTCGGCCTTCAGGTCGAACAGGATGCGCGACAGGCTCGCTTCCGACAGGCGCACGGCCTTGGCCAGCGGCGGACGGAACGAGCCGCCCGACTGAAGCAGATGGGTCAAAATGGCAGCGCGCGTCTGCCGCCGACTTCTCGGCTGCTCCGGCATTTCCATCCCTGTCGTCATTCTTACTCAGTGTAAGAATGCGCGCGGGGCTGCTCGACTGTCAAGCCGCTTGCCGCCATGTCATGGACTTGTTGTTGTGCGCGGCAGCAAGAGCAAGGGACGGTTTCGTAGGGTGGGCAAAGCGAAGCGTGCCCACGATTTCATACCCGTTGCGGAGAGGTGGTGGGCACGCTGCGCTTTGCCCACCCTACAAGAGCGCAAACAAAAACGGCGCCATCTTGCGATGGCGCCGTTTCGAGAGCCGTAGTGGCTCGGGACTTACTTGCGATCCTTCATCGCGACGTAGTCGCGCTTGGTGACGCCGGTGTAGAGCTGGCGCGGACGGCCGATCTTCTGCTGCGGGTCCTCGATCATCTCGCTCCACTGGCTGATCCAGCCGACGGTGCGGGCGACCGCGAACAGCACGGTGAACATCGAGACCGGGAAGCCCATCGCCTTCAGCGTGATGCCCGAATAGAAGTCGACGTTCGGGTAGAGCTTGCGGTCGATGAAGTACTGGTCGCTGAGCGCGATCTTCTCGAGCTCCATCGCCACCTTCAGCATCGGATCGTCGCCGTGGCCGGTCTCCTTGAGCACGGCGTGACACATCTTCTGCATCAGCTTGGCGCGCGGATCGTAGTTCTTGTAGACGCGGTGACCGAAACCCATCAGGCGGACTTCGGAGTTCTTGTCCTTCACCTTGGCGATGAATTCGGGAATCTTGTCCACGGTGCCGATCTCGGCGAGCATCGCGAGCGCGGCTTCGTTGGCGCCGCCATGCGCCGGGCCCCAGAGGCAGGCGATGCCGGCGGCGATGCAGGCGAACGGGTTGGCCCCGGACGAGCCGGCGATGCGGACCGTCGAGGTCGAGGCGTTCTGCTCGTGGTCGGCGTGCAGGATGAAGATCTTGTCCAGCGCGTCGGCGAGCACCGGGTTGATCTTGTAGTCCTCGCACGGCACGGCGAAGCACATGTGCAGGAAGTTCTCGGCGAACTTCAGCGAGTTCTTCGGGTACACGAAGGGCTGGCCGATCGTGTACTTGTAGGCCATCGCCGCCAGGGTCGGGATCTTCGCGATCATGCGCATGGATGCGATCATGCGCTGCTTCGGATCGTTGATGTCGGTGCTGTCGTGATAGAACGCGGCGAGCGCCCCGACTGCGGCCACCATGATCGCCATCGGATGAGCGTCGCGGCGGAAGCCCTGGAAGAAGCGGGCCATCTGCTCGTGCACCATCGTGTGATGGATCACGCGGTCGTCGAAATCCTTCTTCTGCGCGGCGGTCGGCAGGTTCCCGTAGAGCAGGAGATAGCAAGTCTCGAGGAAGTCACCGTTCTCGGCGAGCTGCTCGATCGGATAGCCACGGTATTCCAGCACGCCCGCATCGCCGTCGATATAGGTGATCTTGGACTGGCAGCTCGCGGTGGAGGTGAAGCCGGGATCGTAGGTGAACAGGCCGGACTGGCCGTAGAGCTTGCCGATATCGATGACATCAGGCCCGACGCTGCCGCTGTGGATCGGGAGATCGTAATTCTTGTTTCCGACCGTCAGCGTAGCGGTCTTTGGGCTTGGTTTTGCGTCCATCAGAGGTCCCCGATGTATGGTGAAACGGGCCGGAGCCGGGGCCCCCGAGGCAGGTCCTGGGGGCGGGCCGGATGTTCCAGAAGGTACGGGGCAGATGGGTATATTATTGCTATGTGCGCTGCAAGATCGCCGCACGCATGGTCGACTTACGTCGTAGACTGATCCTTAAGCCGGCCAAGGCTTTCCTGGCGTCCCAGGACGTCCAAAACCTCAAATATGCCAGGCGACGTCGTCCGTCCGGTCAGCGCCGCCCGCAGGGGCTGGGCGACCGCGCCGAGCTTGAGACTATTTTCCTCGGCAAAGGCGCGCAGCGCGGCTTCGGTGCTGGCGCCGCTCCAGGTCTCGACTGTCTCCAGCGCGGCATGAAGCTGGCCGATCAGCTTGCGGTTTTCCGGCGTGAGCAGGGCTTGCGCCTTGGGATCGAGCTCCAGCGGCCGGTCGGCGAAGATGAAATAGGCGCCGTCGATCAGCTCGATCAACGTCTTGGCGCGCTCCTTCAGGGCCGGCATGGCCTTGACGAGCTGCGCGCGCGTGGTGTCGTTCAACTTGGCCTTGAGCTCGGCCCGACCCGGCACGTGGTCGAGCACGTCCTCGAACATCTTCACGAGCGATTGATCGTCGGCGTGGCGGATATAGTGGCCGTTGAGGTTTTCCAGCTTGGCGAAATCGAAGCGGGCGGCGGCGCGGCCGACATTGGCGAGGTCGAACGCGGCGATCATCTCCTCGGTCGAGAAGATCTCCTGGTCGCCATGGCTCCAGCCGAGCCGGACCAGGTAATTGCGCAGCGCCGCCGGCAGATATCCCATGGCACGGTAGGCATCGACCCCGAGCGCGCCGTGGCGCTTCGACAGCTTCGAGCCGTCCGGACCGTGGATCAGCGGGATGTGGGACATGCTCGGCAGCGTCCAGCCCATCGCATCGTAGATCTGCTTCTGCCGGGCGGCGTTGATCAGATGGTCGTCGCCGCGGATCACGTGGGTGACGCCCATGTCGTGGTCGTCGACCACCACCGCGAGCATGTAGGTTGGATTGCCGTCGCCGCGCAGCAGGACGAGGTCGTCGAGGTTCTCGTTCTGCCAGACCACGCGGCCCTGAACCTGATCCTCGATCACGGTCTCGCCAGTCTGCGGTGCGCGCAGGCGGATGGTCGGCTTGACGTCGCCAGGGGCGCTCGCGGGATCGCGGTCGCGCCACATGCCGTCATAGAGGCGGGTGCGGCCCTCGGCGCGCGCCTTCTCGCGCATCGCAGCGAGCTCCTCGGCACTGGCGTAGCAGCGATAGGCCTTGCCGTCGGCGAGCAGCTGCTCGGCGACCTCGCGGTGACGCGCGGCGCGGGCGAACTGGTAGATGACCTCGCCGTCCCAGCCGAGCTCGAGCCATTTGAGACCGTCGAGAATGGCGGCGATCGCGGCTTCGGTGGAGCGCTCGCGGTCGGTGTCCTCGATCCGCAGCAGCATCTTGCCGCCGTGCTTCTTCGCATAGAGCCAGTTGAACAGCGCCGTCCGGGCGCCGCCGATATGGAGGAAGCCGGTCGGCGAGGGGGCGAAGCGGGTGACGACGGGGGAGGTCATTCTTGGCAGGGCCTATGCATTGGAAGCGGTGGTGTATAGCAGGACCGGCGCATAACTAAAGCCCGACGGCGGACCTGCCGGGCCTGCTTAAGCCCTTGCTTAGGCTCTTGGCTCAGCCCCCCGAATTTGGCAGAAGGACCGCTGATTTCCCGACAGGATTTTGGTAATGACAGAACCGGTGGCAGCTGAGGTTGGGCGCGATTTCATTCGTGACATCATCCAGGCCGACCTCGATCAGGGCAAATACAGGGAAATCGTGACCCGGTTCCCGCCGGAGCCGAACGGCTACCTGCATATCGGCCACGCCAAGTCGATCGCACTCAATTTCGGCATCGCCCAGGAGTTTCCGGGCCGCTGCCACCTGCGCTTCGACGACACCAATCCGGTCAAGGAAGAGCAGGAATACATCGATTCCATCCAGGCCGACGTGCGCTGGCTCGGCTTCGACTGGGGCAAGAACCTGTTCTTCGCCTCGGACTATTTCGACCGCCTGTATGAATGGGCCGAGCAGCTGATCCGCGACGGGCTCGCCTATGTCGACGACCAGACCCAGGAGGAGATCCGCGTCTCCCGCGGCACGCTGACCGAGCCCGGCAAGAACTCGCCGTTCCGCGACCGCAGCGTGGAGGAGAACCTCGACCTGTTCCGGCGTATGAAGGCCGGCGAATTCCCCAACGGCGCGCGCGTGCTGCGGGCCAAGATCGACATGGCCGCCGGCAACATCAACCTGCGCGATCCCGTGCTGTACCGCATCCTGCACGCGCATCATCCGCGCACCGGCACGAAGTGGAGCATCTATCCGAGCTACGATTATGCGCACGGCCAGTCGGACGCGATCGAAGGCATCACGCACTCGATCTGCACGCTGGAGTTCGAGGACCACCGGCCGCTCTACGATTGGTTCATCGAGAAGCTGCCGGTGCCGTCCAAGCCGCATCAGTACGAATTCGCGCGGCTGAACCTGACCTACACGCTCCTGTCCAAGCGCGTGCTGACGCAGCTCGTCCGCGACGGCCATGTCGCGGGCTGGGACGATCCGCGCATGCCGACCATGGCCGGGATGCGCCGCCGCGGCGTGCCGCCGGCGGCCTTGCGCGAGTTCGTCAAGCGCATCGGGGTCGCGAAAGCCAACAGCGTCGTCGACGTCGGTATGTTGGAGTTCTGCATTCGCGAGGAGCTGAACCGCACCGCGCAGCGCCGCATGGCGGTCTTGAGGCCGCTCAAGGTCGTGATCGAGAACTACCCGGAAGGGCAGACCGAGGAGCTCGAGGCGATCAATCATCCCGACGATCCCTCGGCGGGCACGCGGAAGATCACGTTCGGCCGCGAGCTCTATATCGAGCAGGACGACTTCATGGAGAACCCGCCGAAGAAGTTCTTCCGCCTGTCCCCGGGCAACGAGGTGCGGCTGCGTTATGCCTATTTCGTCAAGTGCACCGGCGTGATCAAGAACGACAAGGGCGAGGTGGTGGAGCTGCGCTGCACCTACGACCCCGCGACCAGGGGCGGCAACGCGCCCGACGGCCGCAAGGTCAAGGCGACCATGCACTGGCTGCCGGCGGCAACTTCGGTGCCGGCTGAGATCCGCATCTACAACCAGCTGTTCGCCAATCCGAGCCCGGACGCTTCGAACTTCGCGGCGGATCTCAATCCGAACTCGCTGGAGATCCTGCCCGACGCACGAGTCGAGGCAGCGGTGGCGGAGAGCAACTCGACCGAGCCGATGCAGTTCGAGCGCCAGGGCTATTTCGTGCGCGACAGGGACTCGACGCCCGGCAAGCCGGTGTTCTCGCGCACCATCGGACTGCGCGACACCTTCGCGAAGGAAGTGGCGAAGGGCTGAGGGACCACGATGAGCAACGAAGCCGACGCCATCGCTTCAGCCATCATCGCGAAATGGTGCGCCGGCTTCGCGACGCTCGATGCGACCGCGCTGTCGTCGCTCTATGCGAAGAATGCATTCTTCTTCGGCTCCAACCCGAAGCTCTACCTCGGCAGGGACGGCGTCGCCGACTATTTCAGCGGCCTGCCGCGCTGGCGCCAGCCGCGCGCCGTATTCTCCGACGTGAACGCAGCGCAGGCCGGCCCGGACCTGATCAACATGGCCGCCACGATCTCGTTCGACCTCGCCGGCGAGCGGGACGATCTCATCGTCAAGATGAGCTGGGTCATCATCCGCGAGGACGGCGACTGGAAGATCGTCAATCACCACGCCTCGTCGCAGGCGCCGCTGATCTGACACGGCTCCATCGGTTTCGTCATTCCGGGGCGCGCCACTTGGCGCGAGCCCGGTATCCACACTCACGATGGTGGTTATGGATTCCGGGCTCGCGACTTCGTCGCGCCCCGGAATGACGCCTATAGTGCCGAAGGTTGGGCAAAGGTACAGCGCGCCGCGCCCACCATCTTTCGGTCGCGAAACAGCACACGGCATCGTCATTCCCGAGAGAGAACGAACGTGCCTCGTCTGCGTTGGCGTGGGTTCAACAAGGAACCCGCCATGCAGAACATCGCAGAGCATATGGAAGTCATCGGCGCCGACGGCGTCCATGTCGGCACCGTCGACAAGGTCGAAGGCAACCGCATCAAGCTGACCAAGAAGGACAGCGGCGAGGGCAGCCACAAGGGTCATCATCATTTCATCGACAAGGGCCTCGTCGCCGATGTCGAGGGCAACAAGGTGCGGCTGGCGGCCAAGGCGTCGGTGGCCGTGACGATGGAAGAGGAAAAGTAGGGCGCCTTCTCGCGTTCCCGATCTGTACCGCTATTCGCCCGGCCGCACGTTCCGGTAGCCTTGGCGCCAGTCGCGTCGCGTTAGGTGCAGGGGAATGGCGGAGCAGGGCCGGCCAGTACGCGCCCAGGGGATTGCCGGGACGTGGCCGGTCGGCCGCGCCGCCCCCGCCGGTGGTTTTGCTCCGGCGGGTTTCGGCATCTGGCCCACGATCGTCGAGACATTGCGCGAGTGGGCCCGCGCCGAGGCCGGTCCGGGACGCCTGCTGCCGTGGGTGCCGGTCGCCTTCGGCGGGGGCATCGCGCTCTATTTTGCCGCCGATCATGAGCCGGTGCTGTGGGTCGTCGCAACGACGGCGGCCGCGCTGCTGCTCGGCGCGATCCTGGTGCGGCGGAGCCGGCTGTTCGCGCCGGCGCTCATGATCGCGGCGGTCGCTTCCGGCTTTGCCGGCGCGACCTGGAAGACGGCGCGCGTCACCCATACCGTGCTGGCCAAGCCGCTCTATTCCGTGTCGCTGTCGGGCTTCGTCGAGACACGCGACATCCGCGAGCGCACCGACCGCTTCGTGCTCCGCGTCACCGCCATGGAGGCGCAGCGCAGCGACGTCAAGCTCGAGCGCGTCCGCCTGTCGGTGCGCAAGGGCACCGCGCCCGAGGTCGGCAGCTTCGTTCAACTGAAAGCGCGGCTGATGCCGCCGCTCTCGCCGGTGCGCCCGGGTAGCTACGACTTCTCGCGGGATATGTTCTTTCAGGGCATCGGCGCCTCCGGCTTCGTGATGGGCGCGATCACGGCCTCGACCCCGCCGGACGCCGGCGGCCTGCGGCTGCGCTACGCCGCTTTCATGCAAGGCCTGCGCGATGCGATCGATGCCCGCATCCGCGCGACGCTCGAGGGCGACAACCGCGCGATCGCGACCGCGCTGCTCACCGGGCGGCGCGATGCGATCTCCGCGCCCGTCAACGACGCGATGTTCATCTCGGGGCTCGGGCACGTCCTCTCGATCTCCGGCTATCACATGGCGGTGGTCGCAGGCGTCGTCTTCTTCGCGGTGCGCGCGCTGCTGGCGTTGATTCCGGGCCTTGCCGTTGGTTTCGCCATCAAGAAATGGTCGGCGGCCGCAGCTTTGGTGGCGGCCGCGTTCTATCTGCTGCTCTCGGGCGCCGAGGTCGCAACGCAACGATCGTTCTTCATGACGGCGGTGGTGCTGATCGCGGTGATGGTCGACCGCCGCGCCATCACCTTCCGCACGCTGGCGGTGGCGGCGCTGATCGTGCTCGCGGTCGCCCCGGAGGCGCTGGTGCATCCGAGCTTCCAGATGTCGTTTGCGGCAACGCTCGGTCTGGTGGCGCTGGTGCAGATCGGCATGCCGAACCTGCTGGCCGCGCCCGATCATTCGGCGACCGCACGCGTCGCGCTGTGGGGCGGCCGCGAGATCGCGATGCTGTTCTTGGCCTCGCTGATCGCGGGGCTTGCGACCACGCCCTATGCCGCCTTCCACTTCCATCGCGTCACGCCCTATGGCGTGCTCGCCAATCTCGGGGCGATGCCGGTGGTCTCAGTGCTGGTGATGCCGGCGGGGCTGTTGGGATTGCTCGCAGCGCCGTTCGGGCTCGATGGCGTGTTCTGGTGGCTGATGGGGCTGGGCATCGACTGGATGGTCGCGGTCTCGCGCTGGGTCGCGACGCTTCCGGGCGCGGTCGGCCGCATCCCGGCGTTCGGCATCGCGCCGCTGATCGCCGCGAGCCTCGGCATCATCCTGATGGGCCTGTTGCGCACGCCCCTGCGCTGGTGCGGTGCCGTGGTGCTGCTGGCGTCCATCGCCTGGGGCCTCTCCGCACGGCAGCCTGATGTCCTGATTGCCGGGGACGGCGCCAGCGTCGCGGTGCGGGGCGGGGACGGGCGCCTGCACCTGATCAGGGCGGGCAAGGACAGCTTCCTGCTGAAGGAGTGGCTGGCGGCCGACGCCGATCCGCGCGATGCCGGCAGCAGCACCTTGGCCGAGGGAGTGTCGTGCGACGAGTCCGGCTGCGTGACACCGCTCGCCGATGGGCGCCTGGTCGCGCTGGCCTCGCGCATCGATGCGCTGGCGGACGATTGCAGCCGCGCCGCGCTGGTGGTGACGTCGCGGCCCGCGCCGCCCGATTGCGCGGCGATGGTGGTGGACCGGCAGCGGCTCGCGCGCCAGGGCACGCTGGCGCTGACACGGCATGGCGACGGATTTGCGGTTCAGGCGGTCAAGGCGAGAGGTGCAGACCGCCCCTGGTCGCCGGCAGCCGCCGGCGAGGGAGATTTCGAAGGAGCCCTCATGCCGAGGCCGGCTCCGCGCGTCCGCGACGCTACGCCGTCGGAGGCCGATCTTCAGGCCGAGGACTGAGCTTTCATCAGCCGATCGGCTGGCGCGTGACCGCCGCCCGATTGTCCGCGATGATCTCAGGCTTGTGCTCGCGCTCGCCGACCGGCTGCGTCACCGGCAGCTGCAGCACGGTTGCGCGCTGGCCTTCGACCAGCTGAGTCACCAGCACGTATTTGCCGTCAGGAAATTCGATCGCGTCGTGATGGCGATCGGGAATGTGTGGATCGATCTTGCCGAACTTGCCGACGCGGGAGTTGACGGTGCGCGTCCAGATCCAGCGGTTGTCGTAACGGACGTTGTCGGCAAAGGCGAGCTCCGTCCCCGGCAGCAGGCAGACCGCGACAGAGAGATCGGCTTCGGAGGCGAAGCCGCGCGTCGAGGTGCCGCGGAAGGTTGTCGTGACGATCGTCTCGCCGACTTCGGCGGGACGCGTCGCGACGGCATGCAGGCTGTAGTCACACATCGGGTGCTCCTCATGCGAAGATTGCGACCCGCGTCTCGTCGAGGCGCAGGCCTCAATCAGAGTGGAAGCCTGCAACGCTCTGCTTGGTTATGGGCAAATCTGCGGCTCGCGTCCGCAGCGCGCGATCACTTTATCTTTCCCGGATTCGATAGGAACAAACATCGCATCCTTGCATTTGGCCGGCGTATCGGCGCTGCCGGCACCACTCTGCGCAGGGCTATCGCATGTGGTTATGGTCACCAGCCGCCTCCACAGCGTCATGGCCGGGCTTGTCCCGGCCATCCACGCCTTCGACGCAGCACAATGAACGTGGATGCCCGGGACAAGCCCGGGCATGACGACCCCTGCAAAATTCAAATGCGATTGTCGAAGCGCGCCCGGCGCTTGATGTTGGGTATCAGTACTTCCGGTAAAGCCCGATCAGCTTGCCCTGAATCTTCACGCGGTTCGGCGGCAGGATGCGCACCTCATAAGCGGCATTGGCCGGCTCGAGTGCGATCGAGGCGCCGCGGCGGCGGAAGCGCTTGAGCGTGGCCTCCTCGTCGTCGATCAGCGCCACCACGATGTCGCCGGTATCGGCGCTCTCGTTGCGCTGGATCAGCGCCATGTCGCCGTCGAGGATGCCGGCTTCCACCATGGAATCGCCGCGCACTTCGAGCGCGTAGTGCTCGCCCGAGCCGAGCATGTCGGGCGGCACGCTGATGGTGTGGCTGCGGGTCTGCAACGCCTCGATCGGCGTGCCGGCCGCGATACGGCCCATCACGGGCACCGCAACGGGCCGCTCGCCCTCGTCCATGGACGGGCTGGAGCTGGCGCGGACCTTGCCGAGATTGCCCTCGATGACGCTCGGCGTGAAGCCGCGACGGGCGCCGGCGGCAGCCTGGAGCTCCGGCAGCTTGATCACTTCGATGGCGCGTGCGCGGTTGGGCAGGCGGCGGATGAAGCCGCGCTCCTCGAGCGCGGTGATCAGGCGGTGGATGCCCGACTTCGAGCGCAGGTCGAGCGCATCCTTCATCTCGTCGAAGGAGGGCGGCACACCGCTTTCCTTCAAACGTTCGCTGATGAACCTCAGAAGCTCGTATTGTTTGCGCGTTAACATCTCGACCAAAGTCCCCCGGTTGATGTCGTTCGATTCCGAGACGATGAGTTCAGCGATAAGCCGCTACATGCTCGAAACAAATCATGAACGGACACTATATGTTCGATACATGTTCCGCAACTGCTTAATTTACCGTGAACGGTGGCGAACTCGCGGAATGCGTGTGGCCGTGCACTCAGACGGGGAGACGCAGCACCTCGCAAGGGCTGCCGGCCTCGGCCTTCGGCGCGAACGGTGCGCGCACGAGAAGTACCTGTGCCGCAGCAAGATTCGCAAGCAGAGAGGAATCCTGATGGCTGACGGGAACGGCGACCTGCGCACCATCGTCGCGCAGTTCGAGGCGCGCGCGCAGATAATCCTCGCGCTGGTCGTTGGCGCCGAGATCCTTGCCCAGCACGGCGCGCTCGCGGCGATGATGAATCACTGAACGGCCCGACAAGGCGCGAATCAACGGCACCATGAACAGGAACGCGCACACGTAGGACGACACGGGATTGCCGGGCAGGCCGATCACGCGCATCGCGCCGAGCCGTCCGTGCATCATCGGCTTGCCGGGCCTGATCGCGATCTTCCAGAACGCCATCGAGATGCCTTCGCCCCGCAGCGCCTGCTGGACCAGATCGTGGTCGCCGACCGACGCGCCGCCGGTCGTGATCAGGATGTCAGCACCGCTCTCGCGGGCGCGGCGGATTCCGGCGGAGGTGGCCTCCAGCGTGTCGGCGGCGACACCGAGGTCGATGGTCTCGGCGCCCTCGCTGCGGGCGAGCGCATGCAGGGCGTAGCCGTTGGAATAGACGATCTGGCCGTGCCCGGGCGTGGTGCCCGGCCTCACCAGCTCGTCGCCGGTGGCGAGGATCGCAACCTTGGGACGGCGGCAGACGGCGAGGTGCGGGTGATTCATCGCCGCTGCAAGCGCGAGATCGCGCTCCGTCAGGCGGGTTCCCTTGCGCAGGAGCACGTCACCTTCGCGGAAATCGACGCCGGCCGGGCGGACGTGCCGTCCGGCGATCGCGGCTTCCTTGATGGTGACGCTGTTGCCGTCCGCGACAGTGTCCTCCTGGATCACGACCGCGTCCGCTCCGTCCGGGATGACGCCGCCGGTGAAGATCCGCACGGCTTCGCCGGCGCCAACTGCTCTCGTGACAGGACGGCCGGCTGCGATCTCGCCGATCACCGTCAGCCGGGAATCGACCGTTGCCGCAT
Source organism: Bradyrhizobium sp. WBOS07 (assembly GCF_024585165.1). Lineage (NCBI taxonomy): Bacteria > Pseudomonadati > Pseudomonadota > Alphaproteobacteria > Hyphomicrobiales > Nitrobacteraceae > Bradyrhizobium > Bradyrhizobium sp. WBOS07. The sequence continues at coordinate 2,468,175 of NZ_CP029008.1, read as the reverse complement.
CGGCCGCGCGCACGGCGTAGCCGTCCATCGCCGACATCGCCTGCGGCGGCTGCGTGCGGAGCGCCGCGACGTCATGCGCGAGCACGCGGTGATAGGCCTCGTCGAGCGAAACCATCTGTTCAGGCAGCGGCTCTGCACCTGCCAGCACCGCAGCAAGGGCGTCGGAAACCGGCATCAGGGCCACGGCAAGCTCCCGCAACACATCGAAGGATTCGAATAGGGTAGGTTCTAGCCGAGGGGAAGAGACGAAGCAAAAGGGAGCGGGGTGGCGAGAGACCATGCTTTCCTTCGGCACTGGTCCGGTCTATTTTATGAGAATGACGAGACTGCTCGAAAAGGCCCTCCAAGCCGTGCGTCAGCTTCCTGCGGACAGTCAGGACGAAATCGCGCGCGCGATGCTGGTTCTCACGGCCAACGCAGGAGAGCCCGAGGAAATTGATCCCGTGCATCTACCTGCCGTCCTTGAGGGGCTTGCACAAGCTAATCTCCGGCAATTCGCATCCGACGCCGAGGTCGAAGCCGCGTTCCGCTGCTTCGAGCGATGAAGCTCAAATTTACGCCCCGGGCGACGCACGATTTGGTCTCCATTGCCGACTACGTTCGGGAACACAGCCCCCAGGCGGCGTTACGGGTGCGCACGGCAATCCTCGAATCGCTCCAAAACCTCGTCCGCTTTCCGCATCTTGGACGGCAGCAGAACGTGGAAGGCGTGCGGAAGGTGGTGACGCGGCGATATCCTTATCTGGTCTATTACACAGTCGATGAAGCGGCAGGCGAGGTCGTCATTCTCACAATCCAACATCCCGCGCGGCAACGAGAGTATTCAGATGCCTGAAACGGTCGGGCCGACGCGGCACGATCCAAGGAACGAGGCCGATCAGCGGCAACGGGGCATAGCAAGACGAGGATGACCTGCGCCAAGGCCCGTGGCGGTCAACTTCCGGTCGGCCTGTCCGGGCTGACGTCCCATGCGACGTCGGGAGGTTTGGGACCCTGGTCCTTGTCGGGGAGCGGATCGGCCTGCGATTTCAGGTCCGCGGCCTTGCTGATCAGCTTGGCGGAAAGCTCGGAATCCGAGGTGTTTCTTGCGAATTCAAGCAGCAGAGAGGCTTGCTTGGTAAGGTAGGTTTTGCCCAGCACGTCGATTAGTCCGATGTAGAAGTCCCAACGGACTCATGAGTCCGAAGGGTGGTATTCCGTTCCGGGAACTCCGTATAAAAATGCACAAAGGGGGCAGGTTCCACAGTTTTTGTAGAATTCGGTTCCGGACGCGGTTTGCAGCGTTGCTTCTAATGCCGGGCCGGGGTCAAATGCCCAACGCCTTCAAGGCCTTCCCGACGTCGCGCGGCGATGTAACGTGCACGGCCGTCAATCCGCGCGCCCGCGCGCCCTCGATGTTCTCTTCGAGATCGTCGAAGAACACGATGCGCCCCGCTGGCACCCCGATCGCTGCGACGACATGGTCGAAAGCGTCGGCATCCGGTTTGCGCAGGCCGATGCTGGATGACAGGTACAGCTCGCGGAAATGGCCGAGCAGATCGGCATATTCCTTCGAGAAATAATCAACATGCGGCCGATTGGTGTTGGAGAAGGCGTAGAGCGGCATCTGCTTTGCCGCACGCGGCAGCAGCTCGGCGATCTCAGGCATCTCGCCGGCGAAGATCGCGTTCCAGCCCTCCAGGAACTGGGCGTCCGAGATGCCGATCCCCAGCGAAGCGCGTAACGAGGCGAAATAGTCCGCGTCGCTGATCTTGCCGACCTCGTGCAGCCGGTAGGCCTCGTCGCGCACATAGCGCGCGACGATGCTTTCGGGCTGGCAGCCGGCGTGCCCCGCCCAGCAGGCGATCGCCTTGGAGAAGTCGATGTCGAGCACCACGCGCCCGAGATCGAACAGAAGCGCATCCGCGCTGCCGGGAGAGAGCGATGTCATTGCGTCCTTTTCACCTCAGGGTCGGCAGGAATCCGCAGGTCAGTACCGATATGGCTCGTGGTCGAACAGCGGGAACGCGCTGAACACGCTCGGCGCGTTGGTGGCGGTCGCCGGATGCAGGAAGGATTTGTCGATCTCGGCAAACGATGTGGCACCCAACAGGCCGAGGCAGCGCAGCACCTCGTCCTCCAACAGCTCCAGCATCCGCGTGATGCCGGCTTCGCCTGAGGCCGCCAGCGCCCAGCATTGCAGCCGGCCGATGCCGACGAGATCTGCGCCTGCCGCGATCGCCTTGACGATGTCGGTGCCGCGACAGATGCCGCCGTCGACCATGATCTTGGCGCGGCCCTTCACGGCCTCGACGATCTCGGGCAGCACCTGCATGGCACCGCGGCCATGGTCGAGCTGGCGGCCGCCATGGTTGGAGACGTAGATCCATTCGACGCCGTGATCGACCGCGATCAGGGCGTCCTCGGCGGTCGCGATCCCCTTCAGGATCAGCGGGATCTTGTACCTGTCCTTGATCATCTTCACGGTCCGCCACTCCAGCCCCTTCTGGTAATCGCCACCGGTGGCGCGCAGGCGGCTTTCGCGAACATAGCGCTTGGCGATGTCACGTTCGCGACGGCTGTAATGGGCGGTGTCGACGGTCAGGCAGAACGCGGCGTAGCCGTTCTTCTCGCTCCGGCTGACGACATCGGCGACGAAAGCATCGTCGCCGCGGACATAGAGCTGGTAGAGCCGGAGCGCATCGGGCGCCGCCTCGGCGGTCTTCTCCAGGCCGGGCTCGGACACCGAGCTCAGCATGTGCGCCGCACCGAAGGTGCCGGCACCGCGCGCGACGCTCGCCGCACCATCCGGATCGAAGATTTCGAGCGCCCCGACGGGCGCGAGCACCACCGGAAGGCGCATCCTGCGGCCGAATTGCTGAACCGAGCCATCCACCTTGCGGACGTCGCGCAGCACCCGGGGGCGAAAGGCGATCTCGTCCAGCGCCATGCGGTTGCGGCGCATCGTGGTCTCGGTCTCGGCGGCGCCGACGATGTAATCCCAAGCGTTCTGGTTGAGGTTGGCCCGCGCTTTCCGGATGAATTCGTGCAGGTTCTGGAACGGCTCGTTGCTGGCGCCGAGTTCGACGTTCCGTTCTGCCCGGATGCCGGGTGCTTCGTTCATTGTTATCCTCCCGAGAATTTGAACCCTTATCTCATCGCCTAACCCGTCCAGCCCTGCAAAACTATCCTAGATTTGCATGGCTGCGAGGCGCGGACCGGCCTACGATTCCGCTTGCAGGTAGGCCAGTCCAGCAACGTTGCCAAAAGTTTAGGTCCGGGCGAAGCAATTTCTGCGGCGTACCCGTCGGCGTGGTATCCCGGCCTTGAAGAAACCAGAATGGTATTGTGAGAAGCGAGCTGGATCGCCAATTGCATGGCGTCTCCCATGTCTCACGAGACAAGCTCAAAGAACCGCCAAAGCAAGAAGGCAAGCCCATCCATGCGGAAATCCCTGCTGTTCCCTCTGGGCGCGCTCACCGGAGCGTGTCTCACCCTTCTTGTGGCCAGTCCGCACGGCGGTGTCTGGGCGGCACGGGCGGCGGCGAGCGCGGACGACGCCTATTCCCAGCTCAATTTGTTCGGCACGGTGTTCGAGCGCGTGAAGGCGAGCTATGTCGAGAAGCCCGACAATGCCAAACTGATCGAGGGCGCAATCACCGGCATGGTGACCTCGCTCGATCCGCATTCGCGCTACATGAATGCCAAGGCCTGGACCGAGATGCAGGAGACCACCTCCGGCGAGTTCGGCGGCCTCGGCATCGAGGTCACGATGGAGGACGGCCTCGTCAAAGTGGTCTCGCCGATCGACGATACGCCCGCCTCAAAGGCCGGCCTGATGTCGGGTGACCTCATCAGCAAGATCGACGGCGAGGCCGTGCAGGGCATGACGCTCGAGCAGGCCGTCAACAAGATGAAGGGCCCGGTCGACACCAAGACCAAGCTCACCATTATGCGCAAGGGCGCGGATGCGCCGCTCGAAGTGGCGATCACGCGCGAGATCATCCATGTGCGCCCGGTGCGCTTCCGGGTCGAGAACGGCGACATCGGTTATATCCGCATCACCTCGTTCAACGAGCAGACCACCGACGGCCTGAAGAAGGCGATCGCCTCGATCTCCAAGCAGGTGTCGCCGGAGAAGCTCACCGGCTACGTCGTGGACCTGCGCAACAATCCGGGCGGTCTGCTCGACCAGGCCGTGTCGGTGTCGAGCGCGTTCCTGCAACGCGGCGAGGTCGTCTCGACCCGTGGCCGCAGTCCGGAGGAGACGCAGCGCTTCACCGCCCATGGCGGCGACCTCACCAAGGGCAAGCCGCTGGTGGTCTTGGTCAATGGCGGCTCGGCCTCGGCCTCGGAGATCGTGGCCGGCGCCCTGCATGACCACAAGCGCGCCACGATCATCGGCACGCGCTCGTTCGGAAAGGGATCGGTGCAGACGATCATTCCGCTCGGGTCCGGCAACGGCGCGCTGGCGCTGACCACGGCGCGCTATTACACGCCGTCGGGCCGCTCGATTCAGGCCCAGGGCATCGCCCCGGACATCGAGATCCTGCAGGACGTGCCGCCGGAGCTGAAGGGCCGCATGGACACCATGGCGGAGTCCCAGATGCGCGGACATCTGTCGGCCGGCGAGGGTGGCGAGCAGACGGGGTCACAGTCTTACGTTCCGCCGGAAGAGAAGGACGACAAGGCGCTGCACGCGGCCTACGACTTCCTGCACGGCGTCACCGCGAACGCCGTTGCGGCAAAACGGGCATCGAAGGGCGCGGTGCCGAACTAGTCCTTGTGAAGAGACAAACGAAATCGCCCGGGAGTGCATCCGCACGTCCGGGCGTTTTCGTCTGAGGCGGTCTGATCGGCAGCCCGCCGGGCTGCATCGGCGTTAACCTGCCTCGCGGCGGCGGCCGCTGCGGCCTTCGCGCTGGGCCAGCCGGCTGCGATGCAGCGCGAACAGCTCCAGCATCTTGTCGGCCGGCTTTGCGGCGCTGAACAGATAGCCCTGCATCTCGGAGCAGCCGAGCGCACGCAGCAGGCGCTGCTGCTCCTCGGTCTCGACGCCCTCGGCCGTGGTCGTCATGCGGCGCGCGGCCGCCAGGTTGACGACGGCCTGGACGATGCTGGCGGAGCCGTCGGGACCGGCGATGTCGTCGACGAAGCAGCGGTCGATCTTGATCTTGTCGAACGGGAAGCGGTGCAGGTAGCTCAGCGACGAGTAACCGGTGCCGAAATCGTCGAGTGCGATGCGGACGCCGATGGCGCGGAGCTGGTGCAGGATCGCCAGCGCGGCATCGTCGTCACGGATCAGCACCGCCTCGGTGATCTCGAGCTCGAGCCGGCTCGCCGGCAGGTTCGAGGCGGCGAGCGCCGCCATGATCTTCAGGGCCAGGGTGCCGCTCTTGAATTGCACCGGCGAGACGTTGACCGCGAGGCGGATGTCGTCGGGCCAGCTCACGGCGTCCCGGCAGGCGGTCGCCAGCACCCATTCGCCGATCTCGTTGATCAGGCCGGTATCTTCCGCGATCGGGATGAACTCCGCCGGCGAGACCATGCCGCGCTCGGGATGGCGCCAGCGCACCAGGGCCTCGCAGCCGGTGATGCGGTCGTCCTTCAGGCTGAGGCAGGGCTGGTAATAGACTTCGAGGCCTCCTCCGAGGCCTCCTTGGGCGATGGCGCGGCGCAGGTCGCCTTCGAGCTGCCGGCGCTCGCGCACCTTGGCATCCATCTCCGGCTCGAAGAAGCGATAGGTGCGGCGTCCGGCGGACTTAGCGGCGTACATCGCCATGTCCGCGTTCTTGAGGATCTGGTCGAGCACCGTGCCGTGTTCCGGCGCGAGCGCGATGCCGATACTGGCGTCGGTGGTGAGATGATGGCCCATGCAGTCGAACGGCGTGCGGATGGCCGCGAACACCCGCGCGACGAGCTCGTCGACCTGGTCTCGTGACGTCACCGCGCTCTGGACCACGGCGAATTCGTCGCCGCCGAGCCGCGCCACGAAATCCGCCGGGCCCGCACAGCGGCGCAGGCTTGCGGCAACCGATTTCAACAATTCGTCGCCGACGAGGTGGCCGAGCGCGTCGTTGACGCCCTTGAACTCGTCGATGTCGATATAGTGCACCGCGATCTCTTCGCCATTGCCGGCCGCGGCCAGCTCGTTGCGCAGATGCTCGTGGAACATGGCGCGGTTGGGCAGATCGGTCAGCGCGTCGTAAAGGGCGAGGTGGGTGATGCGCTCCTCGATGCGGCGGCGCTCGGTGATGTCCTCATGGGTCGCCACCCAGCCGCCGTCCGCGAGCGGCTCGTTGAGGATGTGGATCGAGCGGCCGTCGGAGGTATCGACCACCATGGAATTGCGCGTCTGGATGCCCTTCAGCACGCGCGCGACGTAGGCGTCGACGTCGCCCGTGAACGAGCCGGTTGCCTTGCGATGGGCGATGATGTCGTGAAAACTGCAGCCAGGCTTCACGATTTTGCCCGACAATCCGTACATTTCGATGTAGCGCTGGTTGCAGACCACCAGCCGCTGCTCGGCGTCGAACAGCAGCAGACCCTGCGTCATGTTGTTGACGGCGCGGTCGAGCCGCTGCTTCTCCAGAGTCAGCCGCTCGCGCGAGGCGCGATGCTGCTCCAGCAGCTTGCGCACGACCGCGATCAGCACGCCTGCGATGGCGAGTGCGGAGGCGGCGGCGACCGAGACCAGCATGCCGATCTGCTCGCGCCAGTCGGTCAGGGCCGCGGCACGCGTCGTGGTGGCCATCATCAGGATCGGGAAATTGGGCAATGCGCGCGAGGAGATCAGTCGATCTTCGCCGTCGATGGGGCTGGTGAAACGGCCGGCGAAATGATCGAGCCCGAAAACACGCTGCTGTTCGAACTCACCGGTCTTGAAGTTTCGTCCCATCAATTCGCTGGAGTGGGGATAGCGGGCGAGCAGCGTGCCGTCGCGATGAAGCATCGAGATCGTCGCGCCTTCGCCGAGCGCGACGGAAGCGAAGAACCTTTCGAAATTGGCAGGCTCGATTCCGCGTCCGACGACGCCGAGGAATTCGCCGTTGGGCCCGACGATCCTCCGTGCCACCAAGACGGTCCAGGCACCGGAGATGCGGCTGTGCAATGGCTCGATCAAGACGTCGGGCGAATTGGGATCGTACCTGAAGGTGCGAAAATAGGCGCGGTCGGCCACGTTGACCTTGGGAGCCGGCCACGTCGTCGACGAATTGATCAGGTTGCCTTCGGCATCGATGATGTTGACGCCGCCGATATAGGGCAGCGCCTCGATCTTCGAACGCAGCATCCGGTGCACGTCCTGACCGGAGAGGCGCGCGCGGAAGTCTGCGACGCTCGCGATGCCGATCGAACGGGCGTGATCGACGAAGTCTTTCTGGATGACCGCGAAATCCTGCAATTGCTGGTCGAAGTGATGGGCAAGCATCAGCACGGTGTTTTCCAGCTCGCGGCTGGAGTTGCGCAGCGCCCGGTCGCGGAAATTCTGCGCCATCAGGACGGAGCCTATGGCGATGGCCGCGATCAGCAGCGTGCCGCCCACCACCAGCCAGCGGATCGGTCCGCTGCGCACGAAGGCCTGGTCAAAGAAGCGACTGCCGAATCCTGTCTTCATGCCGATCATTGCCGCGCACACCTCAGGATCAACTTCTGGCCCTGAGAACACCCGTCGGTTTACGGGGACGGTGTGGAGGTAAAGTTAGGAAGCGAGGTTAACGAAGCATGAATTGTCGCAGGCAAAAGCAAGCGACGCGCGTCGCAGGAGCCGGGTCGCTGAAACGAGCGCGCTTCAGGCGCGGTAATGGCCGGACTTGCCGCCGAGCTTCTCGACCAGATGGATGCCTTCGATGCGCACCCCGCGCTCGACCGCCTTGATCATGTCGTAGATGGTGAGGCAGGCGACAGACACCGCGGTGAGCGCCTCCATCTCCACGCCGGTCGGTCCGGTCACCTTGACGCTGGCGCGGACGAGGCAGCCCGGCAGCCTTGCGTCGGGCTCGATGTCGACGATGACCTTCGACAGCGCAAGCGGATGGCACAGCGGGATCAGCTCCGAGGTGCGCTTGGCGGCCATGATACCCGCGATGCGAGCGGTGCCGAGCACGTCGCCCTTCTTGGCATTGCCGGAGACGATCAGATCGAGCGTCGCCTTGGTCATGACGACGCAGCCTTCCGCGACCGCGAGCCGCTCGGTGGCCGGCTTGTCCGACACGTCGACCATGCGTGCCTCGCCGGAGGCGCCGATATGGGTGAGGGCGGGGCCGGCCTTCGTGTTCGAGGCCTTTGTCTTCAAGGACCTGGTCCTGGTCGTGGAAGCCTTGCGCGCCATGTCAGCGCGTACCGGTGGCGCGCGCGCCCGTCTGCCGCGCCAGCAGCGTGCGCGTCGCCGCGGTGACATCGGCCTGCCGCATCAGGCTCTCTCCGACCAGGAAGGTCGACATGCCGACGCGCTCGAGCCGGGCGAGATCGGCGGGCGTGAAGATGCCGCTCTCGCCGACCATCAGACGGTCCGCCGGGATCAGCGGCGCCAAGGCCTCGCTGGTCGCGAGCGTGGTCTCGAAGGTGCGAAGATTGCGGTTGTTGACCCCGATCATCGGCGAACGAAGTTTCAGCGCCCGGTCGAGCTCGGCGCGGTCGTGGATCTCGATCAGCACGTCCATGCCGTAGGCAATCGCTGCATCCTCGAGATCCCGGGCGGTGGCATCGTCGAGCGCCGCCATGATGATCAGGATGCAATCGGCGGCGTGTGCGCGGGCCTCGGCCACCTGATAGGTGTCGAACATGAAATCCTTGCGCAGCACCGGCAGGGAGGTCGCGGCGCGCGCAGCGACCATGAAGTCGAGATGGCCCTGGAACGAGGGCGTGTCGGTCAGCACCGACAGGCAGGCCGCGCCGCCCGCCTCATAGGCCCTGGCGAGCTGCGGCGGATCGAAATCGGCGCGGATCAGGCCTTTCGAGGGCGAGGCCTTCTTCACCTCCGCGATCAGCGCGTAATCGCCGTTGGCATGCTTGGCCTTGATCGCGCGCACGAAGCCGCGCGGAGCCCCTTGCGCCTTCGCCTTTGCCTCGACCGAAGACAGCGGCTGCGCACGCTTGGCGGCGGCGATCTCCTCGCGCTTGTAGGCTTCGATCTTGGTCAGGATGTCCGACATGTCAGGCTCAGCCGTTCGAGACCGCGATCAGGTGCTTCAGGCGCATGTTCGCCGCGCCGCTGTCGAGCGACTTGGTGCCGATCGCAACGCCCTCTTTGAGGTCCTTGGCGCGCCCGGCCACGATCAGCGCGGCGGCGGCATTCATCAAGGCCACGTCGCGGTAGGCGCTCGGCTTGCCATTGAGCACGCTTTGCAGCGCGATCGCATTGGCGTCGGCATCGCCACCCCTGAGCGCGCCGGTCTCGCAGCGCGGCAGGCCGGCGTCTTCCGGCGTCACCTCGAAATTCCGGATCTCGCCGTTGTGGAGCGCGGAGACGAAGGTCGGGCCGGTGAGGGTGATCTCGTCGAGACCATCGGAGCCGTGCACCACCCAGGCGGAGTCGGAGCCGAGGTTCTTTAGCACCTGCGCCAGCGGCTGCACCCACTGCCTGGAGAAGACGCCGACCATCTGCCGCTTCACGCCGGCCGGATTAGACAGCGGGCCGAGCAGATTGAAGATCGTGCGCGTCGCGAGCTCGACCCGGGTCGGGCCGACGTTCTTCATGGCGGGATGGTGGGCGGGCGCGAACATGAAGCCGATGCCGCATTCGCGCACGCAGCGCCCGACCTGCTCCGGCTTCAGATCGATCTTGACCCCGAGCGAGGCCAGCACGTCGGCGGCGCCCGAGCGCGACGACAGCGCGCGGTTGCCGTGCTTGGCCACCGGCACGCCGGCGCCCGCGACGATGAAGGAGGCGCAGGTCGAGACGTTGACCGAGCCGGAGCCGTCGCCGCCGGTGCCGACGATGTCGACGGCGTCCGGCGGCGCCGCGACGGTCAGCATCTTGGAGCGCATCGCCGCGACCGCGCCGGTGATCTCGTCCACGGTTTCGCCGCGCACCCTGAGCGCCATCAACAGGCCGCCCATCTGCGAAGGCGTAGCCTCGCCGCTCATCATGGCGTCGAAGGCGGCAGCGGCTTCGTCACGCGACAGGCTGGCGCCGGTCGCCACTTTTCCAATGATCGATTTCAGGTCGTCCATCGCGTGCTTTCAACTCACTGGTTCGCGCCGGTCACCTGCGCGAAGGCGGCCTGATTAATGGTGGTCCCGATGTCGGTTTCAAGCTTGTTGACGTAGGAGGCGACCTGCTCCTCGGTCTGGGCCCGGTCGAGGGTCTCCTTCAGCTTCTTGACCGCGTCGGAGGCAGCGTCGACCGCGGGATCGACGATGTCGGTGACGCGGAAGACGATGACCTCGGTGCCGCCGGTCACCGGCGTCTGGCCGACGCCATCCTTGGCGGCGCGGAAGGCGGCCGCCACCACTGCTGCGGGCACGCTGGCGGGCGTATCGTCGCGCTTGAAGTCGGTCGCGGTCTCGACCTTGGCGCCGATGGCGGCGGCTTCATCGGCCAGCTTGCCGCCCGCTTCGAGCTTCTTCACCATCTCGCTCGCCTTGGCCTTGAGCTTGGTCGCGATCTGGTCCTGGCGCCAGCGCGCCTCGACCTGGTCGCGGACCTCGTCGAGATTGCGGTCGCGCGAGGGCGTGATGGCGAGCACGTCGTACCAGACATAGCCGCCCTTGTACGAGATCGAGTCGTTGTCGACGCCGACATCGGTGCTGAAGGCCTGCGACACCACGTCGAGGCCCTGCGGAATGTTGGCGACCGGCTGGCCGTTCGGGGCGCGGCCGGAGCGGTCGACGGCGTCGATGGTGACGGCGGTGAGCCCGAGCTTCTGCGCCGCCTCGATCACGCTGGCGCCGCCGCCGCGCTCGTCTTCCATCTTGTCGCGGAGATCATTGACCTTGACGCGCGCGCGCTCGATCGCGATCTCGCGCTTGATGTCGCCGCCCGCGCTGGCGTAGTCCGCCTCCTTGCCCGGCTCGATCTTGTCGACCTTGACGATGGACGTGCCGAGCGCGCCCTGGATCGGCTGGCTGATCTCGCCGGCGGGAAGCGCGAAGGCGGCTTCGCCGACCGCCGTATCCAGCGAAGATTTGCTGACGAGGCCAAGGTCGATATCGGAGGCGCTGAGCCCGCGTTCCTTGCCGAGGTCCTCGAACGACATGCCGCCGACGAGGCGCTCCCGGGCGGCCAGCGCTTCCGCGGCGTTGGGGAAGACGATCTGCTGGATCTGGCGCTTCTCCGGCGTGCCGAGCCGGTCCTTGCGCTGCTCGAACACCTTCCTGGCGTCCTCGTCCGAGACCTCGCTCCACTTGCCGATCTCTTCCGGCGAGACCACCACGAAGGCGATCTTGCGATATTCGGGCGCCCGGAACTGGACCTTGTGATCCTCGAAATAGGCCGCGAGCGCCTCGGGCGAGGGCGCGTCGATCTGGCCTGCTTGGGCGGCATCGAGCCTGACGAATTCAATGGCGCGCTGCTCGTTCTGGTAACGCGTCAGCACGTCGATCATGGCCTTCGGCGGCTCGAGGCCGGCCCCGATCGTGCCGGTGATCTGCCGGCGCAGCGACACCTTGCGCTGCTCGGACACGTAGCGCTGCTCGGTATAGCCGAAATTGCGGATCAGGGCCTGGAAGCGGCTCGCATCGAAATTGCCGCCGACACCCTTGAAGTTGGGGTCGTTCATGATGACCTGGCGGATCTGCTCATCGGACTGACCGAGCCCGAGCCGGCGCGCCTCCTCGTCGAGGGCAGCTTCCGCGATAGTCTGTTGCAGCACCTGGCGGTCGAGGCCGAAGGCGCGGGCCTGGTCGGGCGTCAGCGGTCGGCCGACCTGGCGGCCGATCTGCTGCAGGCGATCGGTGTAGATCTGGCGGAACTCGTTGAGCGAAATCTCAGTGCCGCCGACCTTGGCCACCGTGGACTGCCCGAAGCCCTTGAAGATGTCGGCAATGCCCCAAACGCCGAAACTGATGATCAACACGCCCATCACCACGGCCATAATGATCTTGCCGAGCCAGTTTGATGAGGCCTTGCGCATTCCTCGAAGCATTTGGTCCAACTTGTCTGAGCAGGAGGGGAACGGGAGCGCGTCTTAATGCAGATTCCGCAAAAGCGCGTCACCAAATTGATCCATCATCATAAAGTGGCGGCTTTCCCCCCGCAACCTCGGGTCCTGCGACCGCTTACGGCTGCGGTGAAAAGCCCCAAAGCGTTTTCGAGCGAAGTGGACCCCGGTTCGCCTCTGGAAAACGCGTCAAAACAAGAACCTGGAACTGCGGCAGGTCCTCTGCTAGCGCATGCACAAACCTCATTTTGCTGGGAATTGACATGACCGACGCCATCCGCCCCCTGATCGCCGGCAATTGGAAAATGAACGGCCTGAAGGCCCAGGCCGCCGAGTTCGAGGCCATGCTCGACGGCGCGGCCGGGGTGACCGGCAAGGCCGATCTGCTGGTCTGCCCGCCCGCGACCCTGATTGCCGCCTTCGCCGAGAAGGCGCGCGGCAAGAAGGTCGCGGTCGGGGCCCAGGATTGCCATCCCAAGGCCTCCGGCGCGCATACCGGCGATATTGCCGCGGAAATGCTGGTGGATGCGGGGGCGAGCGCCATCATCGTCGGCCATTCCGAGCGCCGCGCCGATCACGGCGAGGGCGATGCCCTGATCCGCCAAAAGGCCGAGGCGGCCTGGCGCGCCGGCGCGACAGCGATCGTCTGCGTCGGCGAGACGCAGGGGCAGCGCGACGCCGGCCAGACCTTGGAGATTCTGCGCGGGCAGCTTGCGGACTCGCTGCCCGATGGCTCGACCGCCGCGAATCTCGTCGTGGCCTATGAGCCGGTCTGGGCCATCGGCACCGGACTGACCCCCACGGCCAAGGATGTCGAGCAGATTCACGGGTTTATCCGGGAACTCCTGACCACCAGGTTCAAGGCCGAAGGTGGCCGGATGCGCATCCTCTACGGCGGCTCCGTGAAGCCCTCGAATGCGGCCGAGCTGATGGCCGTGAGCAACGTCAACGGAGCCCTGGTCGGCGGCGCCAGCCTGAAGGCGGCCGATTTCCTTGCGATTGCCAAGGGCTGCCCCTAGCTAAGTCCAAAGCGCTGAACAGGACCCGATCGGGGGTGGCAATGCCCCCTCCGATCGTGTAACACCGCGCAACTTCAGGAAAACCCGCGAAGCGCGATCGGCCGACGTCAGGCGCCGCCCGCTTGTGACGGAAGGGCACTATGCAGACCGTTGTCATCGTCATCCATCTCATGATCGTCGCCGTGATGATCGGCGCCGTCCTGCTCCAGAAGTCGGAAGGCGGCGGCCTTGGCATGGGCGGCGGCGCGGGCTTCATGTCGAGCCGCGGCACCGCGAACCTGTTGACGCGAACCACCGCGATCCTGGCCGCCGGGTTCTTTCTGACCAGCATGTTCCTGTCCTGGCACGCCGGCTACAGCCGCGCGCCGTCGTCGATCATCGGCACGCCGGCGTCGCAGGGCCAGCCGGCCGGCGGATCGCCGATCGCGCCGCCGACCTCCGGGGGCATCCTGGATTCGCTGAAGAAGGCGGACGAGCAGCAGCAGGCGCCGGCTCCGACCGGCCCCCAGGTGCCGCGCTCGCAATAAAGCAGGGGGGCCATGCAGGGCGGCTGCTACCGTCCTGCATCAACAATCCCCATCAAGGCACTGTCACCACTCTTAGTTTTGGCTCACCCACAGGCCCGCAGAATCTTTGGGGCGGAATACGAATCGCTTTGGCGAATCGAATGTAGGGGATTAGAGGTTAAGTCCCATGGCGCGGTACATATTCATCACCGGCGGCGTGGTTTCTTCGCTCGGCAAGGGTCTGGCTTCAGCGGCACTCGGTGCGCTGTTGCAAGCCCGGGGCTACAAGGTCCGCCTCCGCAAGCTCGACCCCTATCTCAATCTCGATCCCGGAACGATGTCGCCGTACCAGCACGGCGAAGTGTTCGTGACGGATGACGGTGCGGAGACCGATCTCGATCTCGGTCACTACGAGCGCTTCACCGGCCGGCCGGCGACCAAGGCCGACAACATCACCACCGGGCGCATCTACCAGGACATCATCTCCAAGGAGCGCCGCGGCGATTATCTCGGCGCGACCATCCAGGTGGTTCCGCACGTCACCAACGCGATCAAGGAATTCGTCCTCGACGGCAATGACGACTACGACTTCGTGCTGGTCGAGATCGGCGGCACCGTGGGCGACATCGAGGGCCTGCCGTTCTTCGAGGCGATCCGCCAGCTCAAGAACGAGCTGCCGCGCGATCACGCCGTCTATATCCATCTGACGCTGCTGCCCTACATTCCGAGCGCCGGTGAATTGAAGACCAAGCCGACGCAGCACTCGGTGAAGGAGCTGCGCTCGATCGGCATCCAGCCGGACATCCTGCTCTGCCGCACTGACCGCGAGATCCCGAAGGAGGAGCGGCGCAAGCTCGGGCTGTTCTGCAACGTGCGCGAAAGCGCCGTGATCGAGGCGCGCGACGTCGACAACATCTACGCGGTGCCCGAGGCCTATCACAATGCGGGCCTCGACGACGAGGTGCTCGCCGCCTTCGGCATCGCCTCGCGGATTCCGCCGGAGCTGCGCAGCTGGCAAGAGATCAACGAGCGCGTGCGCAATCCCGAGGGCAACGTCACCATCGCCATCGTCGGCAAATACACCGGCATGAAGGATGCGTATAAGTCGCTGATCGAGGCGCTCTCGCATGGCGGCATCGCCAACAAGGTCAAGGTCAATCTCGACTGGATCGAGAGCGAGATCTTCGAGAAGGAAGATCCCGCGCCGTTCCTCGAGCACGTCAACGGCATCCTCGTCCCTGGTGGATTCGGCCAGCGCGGCGCGGAGGGCAAAATCAAGGCTGCGCAGTTCGCGCGCGAGCGCGACGTGCCGTATTTCGGCATCTGCTTCGGCATGCAGATGGCGGTGATCGAGGCGGCGCGAAACCTCGTCGGCATCGAGGACGCCAATTCCACCGAGTTCGGCCCGACCAAGGAGCCTCTGGTCGGCCTGATGACGGAATGGCTGCGCGGCAACGAGCTCGAGAAGCGCTCACAGGCCGGCGATCTCGGCGGCACGATGCGGCTTGGCGCATACCCCGCGGCGCTGAGCCGCGGCAGCCGCGTCTCGCAGGTCTATGGCGGCGCCACCGAGATCTCCGAGCGCCACCGCCATCGCTACGAGGTCAACACCGCCTACAAGGACCGCCTCGAGCAGCACGGCCTGAAATTCTCCGGCCTGTCGCCCGACGGCGTGCTGCCTGAAATCGTCGAGTACCAGGATCACCCCTGGTTCATCGGCGTCCAGTTCCACCCCGAGCTGAAGTCGCGCCCGTTCGAGCCGCATCCGCTGTTCGCCTCGTTCATTCAGGCAGCGATGGTGCAGAGCCGGCTGGTATAGCCGGCTCGCCCGCCTTTGACGCGCATGCAATTTGTTGCGACAACTCCGCCCCGCAAGAACAACAAAGGGAGTGAACTGCAATGATCTACGAAATGCGCGTCTATCGCTGCGTGCCCGGCCGGCTGCCGGCGCTCTTGAAGCGGTTCGAGACCGCCACGCTGAAGATTTGGGAGAAGCACGGCATCAAGCAGGCCGGATTCTTCACGACGCTGATCGGTGAATCGAACCAGGAGCTGACCTATTTCCTGGCCTGGGACTCGCTCGCCGAGCGCGAGAAGAAGTGGGGCGCGTTCATGACCGATCCGGACTGGATGAAAGCCCGCGCCGAGAGCGAAGCCGACGGCCAGATCGTCGGCAACATCGTCAGCCAGATCCTGACGCCGACCGCATTCTCGGCGGTGAAGTAGCAACCCCTGCCGCGCCCCGAGCTGTCGCAATTGGACCGTCACAATAGGTCGTCATGCCCGGGCTTGTCCCGGGCATCCACGTTCTTGGTGCCGCGTGGCAAGGCGTGGAGGCCGGGACAAACCCGGCCATGACGAAGTGGAGACTCTCGCGCTCCGATGCAATAGTTCTGGCGGCGGCGGGGAACTCTGGCGCAACCCTGATATTCGAACGGTCCGGGCCGAATGGGGTTGATCCGACCCTCATCGCGGCTATGGTCGCGCCGAAACGAGGGATTTGCCTTGAGCTCTTCGCATTCAGCGGCGCCGGTCGTCAGCATCGGAAAGGTCAAATTCGGCAATGATCTGCCGATCTCGATCATTGCCGGACCCTGCCAGCTCGAAAGCCGTCAGCACGCGCTGGAGGTCGCCTCCGCGCTGAAGGAGATCGCTGCGCGGCTGAACATCGGCCTCGTCTACAAGACCTCGTTCGACAAGGCCAACCGCACCAGCGCCTCGGCTGCGCGCGGCCTCGGCCTTGCGCAGTCGCTGCCGATCTTTGCCGAGATCCGCGCCTCGCTCGGCCTGCCGGTCCTGACCGACGTGCATGAGGCCACGCAATGCGCCGAGGTCGCGCAGGCCGTGGACATCCTGCAGATCCCGGCCTTCCTGTGCCGGCAGACCGATCTGCTGCTGGCTGCGGCCGCGACCGGCAAGGTCGTCAACGTCAAGAAGGGCCAGTTCCTGGCGCCGTGGGACATGGCGAACGTCGTCACCAAGATCACGAGTGCTGATAATCCCAACGTGCTCGTCACCGAGCGCGGGGTGTCGTTCGGCTACAACACGCTGGTCTCCGACATGCGCGCGCTGCCGATCCTGGCGCGCACCACCGGCGCGCCCGTGATCTTCGATGCCACCCATTCGGTGCAGCAGCCGGGCGGGAAGGGGACCTCGTCAGGCGGCGAGCGCGAATTCGTGCCGGTGCTCGCTCGTGCTGCGGTCGCGGTCGGCGTTGCCGGCGTCTTCATCGAGACCCATCCCGATCCTGATCGCGCGCCCTCCGACGGCCCCAACATGGTGCCGCTGCGCGAGTTCGAGGGGCTGATCGCCAGACTGATGGCGTTCGACGCGCTGGCAAAGAACCCGCGCTGATGCAGCAAGGCGGGGCGCGGGCGCAGGATCACGGCTTGCCGACAGCGCTCTACGTCATCTCGGGCGCAAGCTTCGCGGCGGCCTTGTCGGCGCGCGCGCTCGATCCGGTGCTGCCGCACGTCGCCGAAGATTTTAACGTCAGCATCGCCACGGCTGCGGGCTTTGCCGCGGTGTTCGCCTTCACCTTCTCGATCATCCAGCCGATCATCGGCGCTGCCGCCGACCTGTTCGGCAAGACGCGGCTGATGATCTTCTGCCTCGCGCTGCTCGGCCTCGCCAACATCCTGGGCGCATTCGCGACCTCGTTCTCGGTTCTGTTCGCGACCCGCATCCTCGCCGGCATCGGCTCGGGCGGCGTGTTTCCGGTGGCGCTCAGCCTGACCAGCGATCTCGTCGGACCCGAGAAGCGCCAGGTCGCGATCAGCCGCACGCTCGCCGGCGCCATGACCGGCAATCTGCTCGGCGCCTCGGCCTCTGGCCTGATCGGCGATTTCCTCGGCTGGCGCGGCGTGCTCGCGGTGCTCGGCGCGCTCGTGATCGTGGCGTCGATCGCAGTCGCCGCCGGCTTTCGCGGCGCCAGGGTCAAGCCCCCGCCGCAGACGAGCCTGTCGGCCCTGAAGGCCGGCTATCGCACCATCTTCACCAACCCGAATGCCTATGTCTGCTATTCGGCGGTGTTCATCGAGGGCTGCTGCGTGCTCGGCCTGTTTCCCTACATCGCCTCGTTCCTGTTCGAGCTCGGCCAGACCTCGCTCTCGATCGCCGGCATCGTCATCGCCGGCTTTGCGGTCGGCGGCCTGTTCTACACGCTGACGGTGTCGCGCCTGCTGCCGTGGCTGGGGGTGAAGGGCATGATGATATCAGGCATGGCGCTGGTGGCCTCGCAGCTCGTCGCCGTCGCGTTCGGACCGCGCTGGGAAGTGCAGGCGCTGAATCTCATTGTGATGGGATGGGGCTTCTACATCGCCCATGGCTGTCTGCAGGTCTTCGCCAGCGAGCTCTCGGTCGAGGCGCGGGCCACCGCGCTGTCGCTGCATTCGTTCTTCTTCTTCATGGGGCAGACCGTGGGCCCGCTCGCCTATGGCTTCGGACTCCAGCACGCCGGCAAGGTCCCGACGCTGTTCGCGAGCGCAGGGATCATGGTGGTGCTGGGCGTTGTCTGTGCCCGGCTGCTCAAGCAGCGGGCGCCGTCGGATGCGAGGGTCTGACGAAAGTCGCGCGGGAACCCTGCAACTAAATCGGACGGTCTGACCTTCAGCGTGCTACAGGCGGGAATGACAAAGTTCCTGATCGCCGCGCTGCTCGCCATGGCTCCGGTCGCCGCGCAGACGTCTCAAGCCCAGCCCAAGCCGCCCGTGACCGATCGCGAGCAGGTGCAGGCTGACCGCGCGAAAGCGGCTGCCGAGGAAAAGAACGCCCCGACCACGCGACCCTGGGACAGAGATGCCAACGGCAAACGTCCCTGGGAAAGGTCATCCGTCTCCAAGTAGCGCGCGCGATGGCAGTTTCGGGAAGCGTGATATTCGGGCCGTAGAAGATCGAGCGAACGAAGTTTGTTACATCCTCGATCGGATCACACCAGACAGCACTGGTCGGCGCTTCGTCGTCGGCAAATTGCTGTCTCAGACATTCCTCGACCTTTTCGACGAGAGGACCATCGCCAAGCAGCGGCTTCTGGCAAACGCTTTCACCGAGCGAGATAAGCCGCATCATCGCCAGTACGTCGAACGCAAATCTGGTCGTCCGTTGTTGTCGTCCATCTCGGCCTTCCGGACGACCTCCGTCCGGATCAATGGGGCGGAAATCTTGAGATTCTTCAGTGGCTTATGGGCCAAGAAGGCCGGCTAGAGT
Source organism: Bradyrhizobium sp. WBOS07 (assembly GCF_024585165.1). Taxonomy (NCBI): domain Bacteria; kingdom Pseudomonadati; phylum Pseudomonadota; class Alphaproteobacteria; order Hyphomicrobiales; family Nitrobacteraceae; genus Bradyrhizobium; species Bradyrhizobium sp. WBOS07. Next base: position 2,449,365 of record NZ_CP029008.1, on the reverse strand, counting down.
GTTGTAACTTAGTGGATTTTCAGGGCTCGGCGTACTATACTGGAGACAAGGAGAATCCATGTCCGCCCAACGGTCCGCGACCAAGCCTCACTATACTGCTGGCGTCATCCAGCGGTTGGCGACCGCCAACAACGTAGCGGTGGTCGTGACGCCGAACGATGTCTTTGCCCATCACGTTACACGGCTCTCCGGCGACGACGTGAATTTCGATCCCATCGAGAATACCATCGTGGCGCTTCAGCGCGCCGGGATTTTGGATCGTGTCCAGGCCGTGCGCCTTCAGGCGCGCTATCTTCGCGAAAGGCGTCCGTGACGTTTGATCCATTCGGGGATTTCGCGACGCGCGGCTATTTGCGCAACGTTGCAAAGGCCAAGGACCCCGAAATCGTTCAACGTCTTCTGCACAATTCTTTCCTGACCGGCATCGATGCGGCCTTGGATCACCTCAAGGCGCGGCCTTCTTTGAGCTATGACGACGTTCTAAGAACGCACGAAACGCTCTTCGGGGCCGTATTTCCATGGGCTGGAGAAGATCGACACACCAACGCGCCCCACATCCACGTGAAGAAGGGTGCAATCTTCTTCGCTCATCCCGACGACATTCGCAGATCGATCGACTACGCGCTGGATAAGGGACAAGACAAAGCCTTCATGGCGGAGAAGCCTGGCGAAGTGATGGGTTATCTCGCCTACGGTCATCCTTTCCTCGATGGTAATGGCCGCACCATCATGCTGACCCATGCCGAGCTTGCGCGCCGCGCGGGGATCGGCATCGACTGGTCGGCGACGGATAAGGACGAATACCTCGCCGCTTTGACGGAAGAACTCGTAGAGCCCGGTAAAGGCAAGCTGGATGCGTATCTGAAGCCATTCATCCGCAAGGGTTCGCAAATGAAAGACATTGCGGGTGCGATCAAGTCCGCGCCGGGCTTGGATGGCGTTGAAGCCGATACCGTCGCGGGCGACACAACAGATCCTACGGTCAAGGCGCAATACGAAGCGCAGGAAGTCAAGCGCAAGGGCGATCAAGGCTCGGCACAGAAAAGCTAAGCCTTGACGAATGGTCGGCGGACATTCCTTGCGGCTGCAAGATCTGAACGTTGCTTACATCGCGGGCGCATTAAATGCCCAAGTCTACGGAGGAATTGGTCTACGGTGCTCTGACGAGAGGGGCGCTTCGCCGCTCACCTCGTTCTCAGCCCCGCCCGCGATAGGGCGCGACGCCTTGCTCGGGCACCCACAGGCCCTCGGGCACGCAGCCGGTCTGCCAGAACACGTCAATCGGAATGCCACCGCGCGGATACCAGTAGCCGCCGATGCGCAGCCATTTCGGCTTGATCTCGCTCGCGATGCGCTTGCCGATCATCACGGTGCAGTCCTCGTGAAAGGCGCCGTGGTTGCGGAAGCTTGCGATGTAGAGCTTGAGCGATTTCGACTCCAGCAGCCACGCACCCGGCGCGTAGTCGATCATCAAATGCGCGAAATCCGGCTGGCCCGTGACCGGGCAGAGCGAGGTGAATTCCGGCACGGTGAAGCGCACCAGGTAGTCGGTGCCCTTTTGCGGATTGGGCACGCGGTCGAGCTGCGCGTCTTCCGGTGTGTGCGGCCACTCGACCGCACGGCCGAGCTGGAGGGATTTCTTCGCCATCGCTTGCATCCTTTGAGGATGCCGGGATGGACGCAAATATCGCCGCCGTCAACCGGCGGCAATCGTCTGGATCATGACGATGCGGTCGTTGCCGGACTCGCAGCCCCACAGCTCGCCCGGCCGTCCGTCGAGCTGGCGCACATTGGCATTGGCCTTGTCGCTGGCGAAGACGTTGAACGTCTCCGTAGCGGGATCGAAGCGCACGATGGCGTTGGCGGAAAAGTCGGTCAGCCAGACCTTGTCCTTGTCGTCGACGAAGACGGCATAGGCGCGGGGGCGTTCGCCCGGCAGCTTCCACGTCTTCCACGACCCATCGGCGGGATCGTGCACCGAGACGTGGCCGCTATTCCATTCGCTGACCCAGATCCGGCTCCTCGAATCCGACCACACCCGCCGCGAGCCCTGGCGCAGCGTCGGCGGCTCGACGACGCTGGCGTTGCCGGTCGCAAGGTCGATCCTGGCGATATGGCTGCCGGCGAGCGAGGCGTACCAGACATCGCCCTTGGGGGTGACCGTGATGCCGTAGGGACCGACGCCTTTGGGCGCCCTGAACACATTCATATCGCCGGACTTCGGCGCGAGGCGGCCGTAATAGCCGGACTGACCGGTGAACCAATAGGTGCCCTCCTTGTCGAACACGCCGGTGTTGAGGTTGGCGGCAGCGAACTTCTCCGGCAGGCGGAACAGCGTGACCTTGAGATCGGAGGGATCGACCCGCGCGATCGCGTTCTGGCCGCCCTCGGTGATCCAGGGCGCACCGTCGGGGCCGATGGTCACGCCATGCGGGGCGGCGCCTTCGCCGAGGCTGACCGTCTTGAAACGGCCATCCCGGGGATCGAGCCTGCCGAGCAGGCCCTTGCCCTGCGCCGTGAACCAGACCGAACCGTCGGGGGCGGGGGCCAGATCATGCAGGCCGATGCCGGCACTGATCGGGAAATATTTCGTCCGGAACGGGCCCTCCTGGGCGAGAGCTGGCCGGGTCGCGAGCAGCGCGGCGCTCGAGACGAGAAACTGGCGGCGATTCATGGCGTTACCCCGGCTGGTTCAGATTGAGGTTGGACGCGCAGATCAATCGAAGGCGAGCTTAGCCCCGGCCGCCTCACGCGTCAGTCGAAGCCCACCGTCCAAGCGTTCACATTTGCTTGCGGCCCGTGTAAGACCCGCGGCACCGATCAGCCCTAACGAACGGAAGTGCACATCATGACCGCCATTATCGACATCATCGGCCGCGAAATCCTCGACAGCCGGGGCAATCCCACCGTGGAGGTCGATGTCGTGCTGGAGGATGGCGCGCTCGGCCGCGCTGCCGTGCCCTCCGGCGCCTCGACGGGCGCCCATGAGGCGGTGGAACTGCGCGACGGCGACAAGGCCCGCTATCTCGGCAAGGGCGTCAGCAAGGCGGTCGGCGCCGTCAACGGCGAGCTCTTCGAGGCCCTCAGCGGCCTCGATGTCGAGCAGCAGGCCCAGATCGACCAGATCATGATCGACCTCGACGGCACGGCGAACAAGAGCCGGCTGGGGGCCAACGCCATCCTCGGCGTTTCGCTGGCCTGCGCCAAGGCCGCCGCGAACTCGCTCGACATGCCGCTCTATCGTTATGTCGGGGGCACCTCGGCGCGCCTGTTGCCGGTGCCGATGATGAACATCATCAATGGCGGCGTGCATGCCGACAACCCGATCGACTTCCAGGAATTCATGATCCTGCCAGTCGGCGCGTCCTCGTTCGCCGAGGGCCTGCGCTACGGCGCGGAAGTCTTCCACACGCTGAAGTCCGAACTGAAGAAGGCCGGCCACAACACCAATGTCGGCGACGAGGGCGGCTTTGCGCCGAACCTGCCGTCGGCCGACGCCGCGCTCGACTTCGTCATGAACGCGATCGGCAAGGCCGGCTTCAAGGCGGGAAGCGACATCGTGCTCGGCCTCGACTGCGCCTCGACCGAGTTCTTCAAGGACGGCAAGTACGTCTATGAGGGCGAGGGCAAGACCCGCTCGATCTCCGAACAGGCGAAGTATCTTGCAGACTTGGTCTCGCGCTATCCGATCGTCACCATCGAGGACGGCATGTCGGAAGACGACATGGACGGCTGGAAGGAGCTCACCGACCTCGTCGGCAAGAAGTGCCAGCTGGTCGGCGACGACCTCTTCGTCACCAATGTCAAGCGCCTCGCCGACGGTATCAAGGCCGGCCGCGCCAACTCGATCCTGATCAAGGTCAACCAGATCGGCACGCTGACCGAGACGCTCGCCGCCGTCGAGATGGCGCACAAGGCGGGCTACACCTCGGTGATGTCGCACCGCTCCGGCGAGACCGAGGATTCCACCATCGCCGACCTCGCGGTCGCCACCAATTGCGGTCAGATCAAGACCGGCTCCCTTGCGCGTTCCGACCGCACCGCCAAATACAATCAGCTCCTGCGCATCGAGCAGCAGCTCGGCAAGCAGGCGCTGTACGGCGGCAAGGCGGCACTGAAGGCGCTGGCATAAGCCGGCGCCGCGCAAAGACGGACAGGGGAGGACCGACATGAGCGACGACAAGTCCGGACTGCAGCTGCGTTCGCTGCTCAAGAAGAGCGGTGAGCTGGAATTGTCGCTCGTGGAGGTCCCGACACCGGAGCCGGCCGACGACGAGGTCGTCGTCCGCGTCGAGGCGACGCCGATCAACCCCTCCGATCTCGGGCTCCTGATCGGCCCGGCCGACATGTCGGCCGCCAAGGCCTCCGGCACCAAGGAGATGCCGGTTATCACCGCGACGATGCCGGAGGCGGCGATGCGGATGATGGGAGGCCGGCTCGATCAGTCGCTGCCGGTCGGCAACGAGGGCGCCGGCACGGTGATCCGGACCGGCGCGTCGGACGCGGCGAAAGCCCTGATGGGCAAGACCGTGTCGATGATCGGCGGCGCGATGTACACGCAGTACCGCGTGCTCAAGGTCCGCGACGTCATGGAGCTGCCGGCGGGCACCACGGCCGCCGACGGCGCGTCCTGGTTCGTCAATCCGCTGACCGCGCTCGGCATGACCGAGACGATGCGGCGCGAGAACCACAAGGCGCTCGTGCACACCGCGGCTGCGTCCAATCTCGGCCAGATGCTCAACAAGATCTGCATCAAGGACGGCATCGGCCTCGTCAACATCGTCAGGAGCAAGGAGCAGGCCGATATCCTGCGCAAGATCGGCGCCAAGTACATCGTGGATTCCAGCGCGCCGAGCTTCACGGACGATCTCACCAATGCGCTGGTCGAGACCGGCGCCACCATCGCGTTCGATGCCATCGGCGGCGGCAAGCTGGCCAGCCAGATCCTGACCGCCATGGAAGTCGCGGCCAACAAGACCGCGAAGGAATACAGCCGCTACGGCTCCAACGTGTACAAGCAGGTCTATATCTACGGCAGCCTCGACAATCGGCCGACCGAATTGAGCCGGTCGTTCGGTCTGACCTGGGGCGTCGGCGGCTGGCTGCTGACGCCATTCCTCCAGAAGATCGGTCCGGCCGAGATCGGCCGCCTGCGCCAGCGCGTCGCGTCCGAGCTCAAGACCACATTCGCCAGTCACTACACCAAGGTGGTCTCGCTGGCCGAGACGCTCGATCCCGCCAACATCGCCGTGTACGCCAAACGCGCCACCGGCGAAAAATTCCTCATCAACCCGAATAAATAATCGTGATCTGCGACGGCAGGTCACCGAAGGAAAGGTCTTGCCTTCTGCGCGCAGCGCGAGATTAAATTCCGCCGCCATTGCAAGCGGAAAAACCGCAAAGCGCTCAGAAGGGACCTTCCATGACCGATCTCAATCGCCGTCATCTGCTCGCAGGCGCCGCCGCCCTCGGTGCGGCTGCCGCGGCTGGGCTTGGACCGACCGCCGCCAAGGCCGCAGCGCCGCTGGCCGGAACGCAGGCGCCGGGCTTTTATCGCTACAAGGTCGGCAGCTTCGAGTGCACCTCGATCAACGACGGCGCGCGCACCTTTCCGATGCCGGACAAGTTCGTCGCCAACATTCCGAAGGAGGAAGCGCTGGCCGCGGGGGAGGCGGCCTACATGCCGAAAGGCATGGTCACGATCCCGTTCAACCCGCAGCTCATCAATACCGGCTCCAAGTTGGTGCTGATCGATACCGGCAACGGCATCGCCAATCTGGAGGCGAGCAAGGGCGCTGTCGGCCGCACGTTGCAGAACCTGCAGGCTGCCGGCGTCGACCCCAAGAGCGTCGACGTCGTGCTGCTGTCGCATATGCACGGCGACCACATCAACGGCGTCCGCCTGGCCGACGGCGCGCTTGCCTTTCCGAACGCGGAGATCATGGTGCCCGCCAAGGAGTGGGAGTTCTGGACCAGTGAGGACAACGCCGCCAAGGCCGAGTCCAATCAGGGGCTGAAGGCCGCCTTCGCCAACGTGAAGAAAATTTTCGCCGGCCTCGAATCGAAGGTGACGAAGTACGAATGGGGTAAGGAGGTCGCGCCGGGCATCACCTCGATCGCGACGCCGGGCCATACCCCCGGCCACACCTCCTTCGCGGTTGCCTCAGGCGATGCCAAGGTGCTGATCCAGTCCGACGTCACCAACATCCCGGAATTCTTCCTGCGCAATCCGGACTGGCACGTCATGTTCGACATGGACGCCGCGATGGCGCAGCAGACGCGTCACAAGTTCTACGATATGGCGGCAGTGGAGAAGGCGACGGTGGTCGGCTTCCACTTCACCTTCCCGTCGGTCGGTCATGTCGTGAAGGATGGCGCCAAATATCGCCTGATCCCGTCGGCGTGGAATCCGACGATCTGAGCGGGGTTAGCATCTGCGCGCAAGGATGGGGCCGCCGCTTGGCGGCCCGATCGTTTGGACCATCATCTGCTTGCGCGAAACGCAGCGTTTCCAAATCGGGTCGGTTCATGCACTTGCATCCATCGGGCCAGATCGCTTAAGTGCTGTCGGCACCCTCCCTCAAGGTTCAAGGACATCTCATGGGCTACAACATCGTCACGATCGCCGGCAGCCTGCGCAAGGAAAGCTTTTCGCTGAAGATCGCCAACGCGCTTGCCAAGCTCGCGCCCGGCTCGCTGAAGCTGGAGGTCATCACGCCGGCCGGCATCTCGTTCTTCAATCAGGATCTCGAGGGTGCGCCGCCCGCGGACTGGCTGGCCTTCCGCGACAAGCTTCAGAAGTCGGACGGCGTCCTGTTCGTCACCCCCGAATACAATCGCTCGATCCCGGGCGTCCTCAAGAACGCCATCGACGTCGCCTCGCGCCCCTATGGCAAGAGCTCGCTGCTCGGCAAGCCGATCGGCATCATCTCGAACTCGCCGGGACCGCTCGGCGGCGTCAGCGCGGCCAAGCATCTCCAGAACATCCTGCCGGGCATCTCCGGTCCGCTGCTGCAGCAGCCGGAAATCTACCTCAACGGCGTCGGCGATGCCTTCGGCGCGGACGGCAGCCTGACCAAGGACTCCCTGAAAACGGTGCTGCAGCAATACATCGACGCCTTCGCCGCGCACGTGGCGAAACATCAGGGCTGAGGCCAAATATCCCCGCGGCCACACCCCAGGTCCTCATCCTGAGGAGACCGCTAAGCGGTCGTCTCGAAGGATGGCCGCGGGGACAGTCGGGCCTGCATGGTTCGAGACGGCGCTTCGCGCCTCCTCACCATGAGGGTTTGGTGGGGCGGGGAGCCGCTTGCAATTAGTACTCCCTTAACCAACCTGTCTCATCTTGCCAGGATGGTCTCCCGCGCGCGCCTGAAATCGATCCTGACCGGACTTGCCCTCTACGCGATGGCGGCCGCCATCGTCGGCTATTTCGGCGTCAACGCCTATACCGGCAAATACGGCCTCAACGCCCGCCAGGAGCTCGACCAGGAGATCATCGCGCTGACCAGCGAACTGGCCCAGCTCAAGCGTGAGCGCGTCAGGAGCGAGCAGCGGGTCTCGCTATTGCGGTCCGAGCGGATCGATCCCGACATGCTGGACGAGCGGGCGCGCTTCCAGCTCGACTACGTCAATCCGCGCGATCTCGTTCGGATGATCCCGGCGAAGTAGCGTTTTTCGCGAATTGCGAAACCGGCGCGAAAGCCGTTGCCGAAATCCCGCCTCTTGGCGCCATGCTCCTTCGAAGGTCGTAAGTCTGGAATCGGCTGGCCGCCTTGACGACGGCACCGCGGCAGGCTCATGGCTTGTGTAGCGCTCTTTCGAAGTTGACGCGGATCAAACGGGTGGCGCCGGCACGTTCTAGTCTGTCATCTGGAGGAAACTGTGATGAATGGGTCAATGCCCCGGCATCACGCGGCCCGTGTCGAGGCCGCCATCGCGTCAGGCCAGGCGGCACGATCCGCGCTCGTGGCCTCGTGGCGCCGTTCGTCCAGATTGCATCACCTCGATCCCGGCGGCCGCACCTCGCCGATGCGGCTGACCGAAGCCGAGCTGCTCCGGGCGCGCGAGCGCGTCGCGCCGCTGCTGGCGGCCGCGCAAGGCGCGATGGACCGGCTCTATCAGGCCGTCGGCGCCAGCGGTTGTTGCGTGCTGCTCGCCGACGGCGAGGGCGTGCCGGTCGACCGTCGCGGCACGCCGGCGGACGACGCGACGTTTCAGTCCTGGGGCCTGTGGACCGGTGCGCTCTGGAGCGAGGAGCATGAAGGCACCAACGGCATTGGCACCTGCCTCGTCGAGCAGCGTGCGCTGACGATCGACCGCGACCAGCATTTCTTCGCGCGCAACACGCTGCTAAGCTGCACCGCCGTTCCGATCTATGACCATGAGGCCGCGCTCGCCGGCGTGCTCGACGTCTCCTCCTGCCGCGCCGACCGCACCGACGCGTTCTCCAGCCTGATCGCGCTTGCGGCGGGCGAGGCGGCCAAGCGGATCGAAGCGGATCTGTTCCGCAAGGCGTTCGCCCATGCCCGCATCGTGCTGACGCAAGCCGCCGACGGCCAAGGCGGCGGCCTCGTCGCGGTCGATGCGGACGATCTCGTCATCGGTGCGACCCGCTCCGCCCGGGCGGCGCTCGGAATTGCCCCCGGCCGGGCCTTGCGGCCGGTGCCCGCAGCCGATCTGCTCGGCGGCGACGCCGCGCACGATCATCTTGCCGGCGGCCAGCGCGCGGTGGTGCAACGGGCATTGCTCCGCGCCGGCGGCAATGTCTCGGCGGCCGCCAAGGCCCTCGGAATCAGCCGCGCCACGCTGCATCGAAAGCTGAAGCGGTTCGGGCTGAACCACTGAGCCGAGGTTTACGCAAACTCCGATCTCGTGCCCCGGACGCTGCGCAGCGCGTCGTCCTTGCGACCTGGTGCGCTGCTGAGCCGGGGCCCATGCCTCCGCATACCTCCCGTGCCGCCTCTGAGTCCCGGCTCTGCGCAGCAACGCTTACGCGTTGCAGCTTGTCCGGGACACGATGGTGACGCCGCGTCCATGACCTGTCGCAGAACTGCGACAGGTCCGCTCCGCCATCGCTTTCCCCCTGGCTGACAGCGAACCCCTCCCGCGACATCGTCGGCGCAAGTCGTGAACACGCGACGAATTGCGCAAACAGCAATCAACGGGAGTGATCAATGAACAAGGTGGAATTCCTCAGCGTCACCAAGGTTCCCTTCGCCGAACGCTATGACAATTTCATCGGCGGCAAGTTCGTCGCGCCGATCTCCGGCAAATATTTCGACAACGCCTCGCCGGTGACCGGTCAGGTCGTCTGCAAGATCGCGCGCTCCGACGCGCAGGACGTCGAGGCGGCGCTCGATGCGGCGCATGCCGCCAAGGCGGCCTGGGGCCGCACCAGCGTCGCCGAGCGCGCCGCGGTCCTGAACCGGATCGCCGATCGCATGGAAGAGAATCTGGAGCGTCTCGCCATCGCCGAGACCTGGGACAACGGCAAGCCGATCCGTGAGACCCGCGCCGCCGACCTGCCGCTGGCGATCGACCATTTTCGCTATTTCGCCGGCGTGGTGCGCGCCCAGGAAGGCTCGATCGGCGAGATCGACCACGACACCATCGCCTATCATTTCCACGAGCCGCTCGGCGTGGTCGGCCAGATCATCCCCTGGAACTTCCCGCTGCTGATGGCCTGCTGGAAGCTCGCGCCCGCGCTCGCCGCCGGCAATTGCGTGGTGCTGAAGCCGGCCGAGCAGACCCCGGCCTCGATCATGGTCTGGGCTGAGATCATCGCCGACATCCTGCCGCCGGGCGTGCTCAACATCGTCAACGGCTTTGGCCTCGAGGCCGGCAAGCCGCTGGCCTCGAGCCCGCGCATTGCCAAGATCGCCTTCACCGGTGAGACCACGACGGGTCGGCTGATCATGCAGTACGCCAGCCAGAACCTCATCCCCGTCACGCTGGAGCTCGGCGGCAAGTCGCCGAACATCTTCTTCAAGGACGTCACCGCCGAGGACGACGATTTCTTCGACAAGGCGATCGAGGGCTTCGTCATGTTCGCGCTGAACCAGGGCGAGGTCTGCACCTGTCCGAGCCGCGCGCTGGTCCATTCCGACATCTATGACCGCTTCATGGAGCGAGCCTTGAAGCGCGTCGCTGCGATCACGCAGGGCGATCCGCGCGATGCCACCACCATGATCGGCGCGCAGGCCTCCGGCGAGCAGCTGGCGAAGATCCTGTCCTACATCGACATCGGCAAGCAGGAGGGCGCCAAGGTGCTCGCAGGCGGCGGACGGGCCGAGCTCGGCGGCGATCTCGCCGGCGGCTTCTACGTCAAGCCGACCGTGTTCGAGGGCCACAACAAGATGAGGATCTTCCAGGAAGAGATCTTCGGCCCAGTGGTCTCGGTCACGACCTTCAAGACCGACGACGAGGCGCTCGAGATCGCCAACGACACGCTCTACGGCCTCGGGGCCGGCGTCTGGAGCCGCGATGCCAACCGCTGCTACCGCTTCGGCCGGGCAATCCAGGCGGGCCGGGTCTGGACCAATTGCTACCACGCCTATCCCGCCCACGCGGCGTTCGGTGGCTACAAGCAGTCGGGCGTCGGTCGCGAGACCCACAAGATGATGCTCGATCATTATCAGCAGACCAAGAACCTCCTGGTCAGCTACAGCCCGAAGAAGCTCGGCTTCTTCTGATCGGGAATGCGGAGAGGGCGGCGCCATGTCCGGCGCCGTCCACTTCGACGACTGGGATCGGCATGGTGCATAGTTCTTGAGCTGGTCATATCGCCGCATCGTGACGCGTAGATTTGTTGCCCGATCGGCGCCAAAGATTTTCCAATATTTCGACCACGTTGCAGTGCGGCATAATGAAAGTCGTGGCATGCTGCCGCGGTGCTTTCCAAGGGCGTTTGAGTTGGGTTAGAGAGGGCACAAGTTTTCTCTGACCCGGAATTCCTATGGCCGCACCCAAGAAAGCCGCCGCAAGCCCTCCACAGGACAAGACCGACGGCGGTTCGCCTCCGGAATTCACGAGGGAACAGGAGCTCAAGGCGCTCCGCGACATGCTCCTGATCCGCAGGTTCGAGGAAAAGGCCGGCCAGCTCTACGGCATGGGTGCAATCGGCGGCTTCTGCCACCTCTATATCGGCCAGGAGGCCGTGGTGGTCGGCATGCAGATGGCCCTGAAGGAGGGCGATCAGGTCATCACCGGCTATCGCGATCACGGCCACATGCTTGCCACCGGCATGGACGCCAACGGCGTCATGGCCGAGCTCACGGGTCGCCGCGGCGGTTATTCCAAGGGCAAGGGCGGCTCCATGCACATGTTCAGCAAGGAGAAGCACTTCTACGGCGGTCACGGCATCGTCGGCGCCCAGGTCTCGCTCGGCACCGGTCTTGCCTTCGCCAATCATTATCGCGGCAACGATAATGTCAGCGTCACCTATTTCGGCGACGGCGCGGCCAACCAGGGCCAGGTCTATGAGAGCTTCAATATGGCGGAGCTCTGGAAGCTGCCGGTGATCTACGTCATCGAGAACAACCGCTACGCCATGGGCACCTCGGTCTCGCGCGCCTCGGCGCAGCAGGATTTCTCCAAGCGCGGCGCGTCCTTCAACATCCCCGGCAAGCAGATCGATGGCATGGACGTTCGCGCCGTCAAGGCTGCGGGCGAGGAGGCGGCGGCCTGGTGCCGCGCCGGCAAGGGGCCCTTCATCCTGGAGATGCAGACCTATCGCTACCGCGGGCACTCGATGTCCGATCCTGCAAAATATCGCACACGCGAGGAGGTCGAGAAGGTCCGCCACGACCAGGACCCGATCGAGCAGGTGCGCAACCGCCTGTTGGCCGCCAAGGTCAGCGAGGCCGACCTCAAGGCGATCGACGCCGAGGTGCGCGACATCGTCAACGCCTCCGCCGATTTCGCCCAGCATGATCCCGAGCCGGATGCCGCCGAGCTCTGGACCGACGTCTACCGCTGAACGCGCGCAAGCTTTCCTTGGAGAAGATATGCCAATTCAAGTGCTGATGCCCGCGTTGTCGCCCACGATGGAGAAGGGCAACCTCGCCAAATGGCTGAAGAAAGAGGGCGAAGCGATCAAGTCGGGTGACGTGATCGCGGAGATCGAGACTGACAAGGCGACCATGGAGGTCGAGGCGACCGACGAGGGCACGCTCGGCAAGATCCTGATCCCCGAGGGCACCGCCGATGTCGCGGTGAACACGCCGATCGCAACCATTCTCGCCGACGGCGAGAGCGCGGCCGATCTCGCCAAGGCGTCCGCGCCGGCGAAGCAGGAGAAAGCGGCGGAGTCCGCACCGCCCGCCGCCGCCAAGTCCGAGGCGCCTCAGCCCAAGGAGCCTCAGCGCAAGGCTGCGCCGGCGCCGCAGGCCGTTGCCGAACCCGATCCGGAAGTGCCCGCGGGCACCGAGATGATCACGCAGACCATCCGCGAAGCCTTGCGCGATGCCATGGCCGAAGAGATGCGCCGCGATGCCGACGTGTTCGTGATGGGCGAGGAGGTCGCCGAATATCAGGGCGCCTACAAGGTCACCCAAGGGCTGCTCCAGGAATTCGGCGCCAAGCGCGTGATCGATACGCCGATCACCGAGCACGGCTTTGCCGGCGTCGGCGTCGGTGCCGCGATGGCTGGCCTCAAGCCCATCGTCGAGTTCATGACCTTCAACTTCGCCATGCAGGCGATCGACCAGATCATCAACTCCGCCGCCAAGACGCTCTACATGTCCGGCGGCCAGATGGGCTGCTCGATCGTGTTCCGAGGCCCCAACGGTGCGGCTGCGCGCGTCGCCGCCCAGCACAGCCAGGATTACTCGGCCTGGTACTCGCACGTGCCCGGGCTCAAGGTCGTCGCGCCGTATTCGGCCGCCGATGCCAAGGGCCTGCTCAAGGCCGCGATCCGCGATCCCAATCCGGTGATCTTCCTCGAGAACGAGGTGCTCTACGGCCACACCGGCGAAGTCCCCAAGCTGGAGGATTTCATCATCCCGATCGGCAAGGCGCGCATCGTGCGCGCCGGCAGCCATGTCACGATCATCTCCTGGTCGAACGGCATGACCTATGCGCTGAAGGCCGCCGACGAGCTCGCCAAGGACGGCATCGAGGCCGAGGTGATCGACCTGCGTACGCTGCGCCCGATGGACACCGAGACCATCGTCAACTCGGTGAAGAAGACCGGGCGTGCGGTGACGGTGGAAGAGGGCTGGGCGCAGAGCGGCGTCGGCGCCGAGATCGCCGCGCGCATCATGGAGAACGCCTTCGATTATCTGGACGCGCCGGTGACGCGCGTTTCCGGCAAGGACGTGCCGATGCCGTATGCGGCGAACCTGGAGAAGCTCGCGCTGCCGTCGGCGGCCGAGGTCGTCGAGGCCGCCAAAGCCGTCTGCTACAGGTAGACCATGGCGGGCCCCAAGGAGCAGCCACTGCCGCCCGACGTCATGGCCCGCGACGATGCGGTCGAGATCCTGCGCGTGTTCGTGCTGGACGGCGGGCTGTCGATGGCGTTCCAGCGCGCCTTCGAGGAGCCCGACATGTGGGGCCTCCTGCTCGTCGATCTCGCCCGCCATGCCGCGCGCGCCTATGCGCGCGAGAGCGAATACACCGAGGAGGACGCGTTGAACCGGATCCTCGAGATGTTCCAGGCCGAGATCGAGCGTCCCACCGACACCGGCACGACGACGCCGCGCGGCAAGGGGCACTGATCGTGGCGATTGAATCCTATCATTTCGATTTCATGCTGGAGGCGATCCGCGAGGCCGAGGCTTCGATCGCGCAAGGCGGCCTGCCGATCGGCGCGGTGCTGACGCGCGACAACAAGATCATCGCCCGCGGCCACAACAACCGCGTGCAGGAGAACAATCCGATCCTGCACGGCGAGATGAGCTGCCTGCGCGAGGCCGGCGCGATCTCGTTTCACGACACCGTCATGTACACCACATTGTCGCCGTGCTCGATGTGCGCGGGTGCGCTCGGGCTGTTCAAGGTCAAGCTGGTGGTGATCGGAGAATCCGTCACCTTCGAAGGCTCCAAGGACATCCTCGACAAGTTCGGTATCCCCTGGATCGACCTTGCCGACGACCGCTCCATCACCATGATGAAGAATTGGCGTTCCATCCCTGCCAATGAGCGCCTGTGGCAGGGCGACATCGGCAACTAAACCTGGTCGTCTTCGCTGTCGAAAGACGACGTTTTGCAAAGTTCTTCTTGAGGTCAGCATGCCCATCAACATCCTGATGCCCGCTCTCTCGCCGACGATGGAGAAGGGCAACCTCGCCAAATGGCTGAAGAAGGAAGGCGACAAGGTCAAGTCCGGCGACGTGATCGCCGAGATCGAGACCGACAAGGCGACCATGGAGGTCGAGGCCATCGACGAGGGCACGATCGCCAAGATCCTGGTGCCCGAGGGCACGCAGGACGTCCCGGTCAACGACGTGATCGCGGTGCTTGCCGGCGAGGGCGAGGACGTGAAGGCCGCGGGGAGCGCCAAGCCGAGCGCTTCGGCCGCGCCGCCGAAAGCGGAGAAGCCCGCTGAAGCTCCTGCTGCTGCGCCAGCTCCCGCGCCCGCACCTGCCGCGCTCAAGGCCGCTCCGCCGCCTGCGGCTCCCGCGCCGCAGGCCGCAGCTCCGGCCGCGCAGAGCAACGGCCATGGCGGCCGTGTGTTCTCGTCACCGCTGGCGCGACGCCTCGCCAAGGAAGCCGGCATCGACGTCGGCATGGTCACCGGCACCGGTCCGCACGGCCGCGTGGTCGCACGCGACGTCGAGCAGGCCAAATCGGGCAAGGGTCTCAAGGCACCCGCCGCAACCCCGTCGGGCGCGCCCGCGATCGCGCCCACCATGTCGGACAAGCAGATCCTGTCGCTGTTCGAGCCGGGCTCCTACGAGATCGTCCCGCATGACGGCATGCGCCGCACCATCGCGCAGCGCCTGACCGCCTCGATCCAGAACGTCCCGCACTTCTACCTCACCATCGACTGCGACATCGGCAAGCTGCTCACTGCCCGCGAGGAGATCAATGCCGCAGCTCCCAAGGACAAGGAGAAGAAGCCGCTCTACAAGATCTCGGTCAACGACTTCGTCATCAAGGCGATGGCGGTGGCGCTGCAGAAGATCCCGAACTGCAACGTCAGCTGGACCGAAAGCGGCATGGTCAAGCATCACCATTCCGACGTCGGCGTTGCCGTCGCGATGCCGGGCGGCCTGATTACGCCGATCATCCGCAAGGCCGAGACCAAGACGCTCTCGACCATCTCCAACGAGATGAAGGATTTTGCCGCGCGCGCACGCTCGCGCAAATTGAAGCCCGAGGAATACCAGGGCGGCACCACCGCCGTCTCCAACCTCGGCATGTACGGCATCAGCCACTTCACAGCCGTGATCAACCCGCCGCATGCGACCATCCTGGCGGTCGGCACCAGCGAGGAACGTCCCGTCGTGCGCGGCGGCAAGATCGAGATCGCGCACATGATGAGCGTGACCTTGTCCTGCGATCACCGCGCCATCGACGGTGCGCTCGGCGCCGAGCTGATCGGCGCCTTCAAGCAGCTGATCGAAAACCCCGTCATGATGATGGTTTGACGCGGCGGCAGAGGGGGCAACCTTGCATGTCCGAACCCGCTGGCCATGGATATCGCTGCTGCTCGGCGCGGTCGTCGCGCTCAACCCGGTTGGGCTCGATTTTCTTCGGTCCGCCTTCTTCTCGGGGGAGCAGCTGTCGCGGAACATCGCTCAACCGATCGTGTTGAGCGCGCTGGCCATTCTGGTCCTGATCGGGATCATTGAATGGCTGGTCAGATTGATTGTCTTCAAGCGCCGCGCCCGCGGCGCCTCTTGAGTTGAACGGGAGCCGCCATGGCCGACACATCCTTCGACGTCATCATCATCGGCTCCGGTCCCGGCGGCTACGTCACTGCGATCCGCGCCGCGCAGCTCGGCTTCAAGACCGCGATCGTCGAAAAGTCCTACCTCGGCGGCATCTGCCTGAACTGGGGCTGCATCCCGACCAAAGCGCTGCTGCGTTCGGCCGAGATCTATCACTACATGCAGCACGCCAAGGATTATGGCCTGTCGGCAGAGAAGATCTCGTTCGATCCGAAAGCCGTGGTGCAGCGCTCGCGCGGCGTCTCCAAGCGCCTCAACGACGGTGTCGGCTTCCTGATGAAGAAGAACAAGGTCAGCGTGATCTGGGGCGCCGCCTCGATCGACGCGCCCGGCAAGGTCACCGTAAAGAAGTCCGACGTCGAAGCGCCGAAGGGCGCGCTGGGCGAGGGGAGCTATCAGGCCAAGCACATCATCGTCGCAACCGGCGCACGGCCGCGCGTGTTGCCGGGGCTCGAGCCCGACAAGAAGCTGGTCTGGACCTATTTCGAGGCGATGGTGCCGGAGCGGATGCCGAAGTCGCTGCTGGTGGTCGGCTCCGGCGCGATCGGAATCGAGTTCGCCTCGTTCTTCCACACCATGGGAAGCGATGTCACCGTGGTCGAGGTGCTGCCGCAGATCCTGCCGGTCGAGGACGCCGAGATCGCAGGCCTCGCGCGCAAGCGGCTCGAGAAGCAGGGCATCAAGATCATGTCCTCGACCAAAGTGACCAAGCTCGAGAAGAAGGCCGACAGCGTCGTCGCCACCATCGACGACGGCAAGGGCAAGCCGGTCACGACCGAGTTCGAGCGCGTGATCTCGGCGGTCGGCGTCGTCGGCAACATCGAGAATCTCGGCCTGGAAAAGCTCGGGGTGAAGACCGACCGCGGCATCATCGTCGTGGACGGCTACGGCAAGACCAACGTTCCCGGCATCTACGCTATCGGCGACGTCGCGGGTCCCCCCATGCTCGCGCACAAGGCCGAGCATGAGGGCGTGATCTGCGTCGAGGCGATCAAGGGCCTCAACCCGCATCCCATGGACAAGAATCTGATCCCGGGCTGCACCTATTGCCAGCCGCAGGTCGCCTCGGTCGGCCTCACGGAAGCCAAGGCCAAGGAGAACGGCCGCGAGATCCGCGTCGGCCGCTTCCCCTTCGTCGGCAACGGCAAGGCCATCGCGCTCGGCGAGGACCAGGGCCTCGTCAAGGTCATCTTCGACAAGAAGACCGGCCAGCTGCTCGGGGCCCACATGGTCGGCGCGGAGGTCACCGAGCTGATCCAGGGTTACGTCGTCGCCATGAATTTGGAGACGACGGAAGAGGAGCTGATGCACGCCGTGTTCCCGCATCCGACCCTGTCGGAGATGATGAAGGAAGCCGTGCTGGATGCGTATGGGCGGGTGTTGAACATATGACGACTGCCGTCATTGCGAGCGAAGCGAAGCAATCCAGACTGCCTCCGCGGAAAGCGTCTGGATTGCTCCGTCGCACCAGCGCAAAATTGCTTCGCAATTTTGTCGCGGGCTCCTCGCAATGACGCGTGGAAGAGCGGTTTGAACAAGCAAGAAGAAAGAAGCAGCATGCGCGACAACGACAACCTCACCATCGAACGCTCGACCTTCGTCACCCATCTCGAATGCGCGATGGAGGGCGATCACTACGCCGCCGACCAGGTCCATAATCTCTCCAAGGCCGGCAAGCCGTTGCTGGTGCGCTACGATCTTGCGGGCGTGAAGAAGGCGCTGACCAAGGACGCCCTCGCGCAGCGGCCGGGCGACATGTGGCGCTACCGCGAGCTCTTGCCGGTGCGCAAGTGCCAGGACATCGTCTCGCTCGGCGAGGTCACCACGCCGCTGATCCGGCTGCCCAAATTGGCTAAGAAGCTCGGCGGCGGCGAGATCATCGTCAAGGACGAGGGACGGCTGCCGACCGGCTCGTTCAAGGCGCGCGGCCTCGTCATGGCGGTGTCGATGGGCAAGGCGCTCGGCATCAAGCACATGGCGATGCCGACCAACGGCAATGCTGGCGCAGCGCTGGCGGCCTACGCCACGAGCTGCGGCATCAAGACCACGATCTTCTGCCCGGCGGATACGCCAGAGGTGAACGTCAGCGAGATCGAGCTGCAGGGCGCCACGGTCTACCGCGTCAACGGCTATATCGACGATTGCGGCAAGATCGTCGGCGAGGGCAAGGCCAAGGTCGGCTGGTTCGACACCTCGACCTTGAAGGAGCCGTACCGTATCGAGGGCAAGAAGACGATGGGCCTCGAGCTCGCCGAGCAGCTCGGCTGGGACGTGCCGGACGTGATCTTCTATCCGACCGGCGGCGGCACCGGCCTGATCGGCATGTGGAAGGCGTTCGACGAGCTGGAGAAGATCGGCTTCATCGGCTCAAAGCGCCCGCGCATGGTCGCGGTGCAGGCCTCCGGCTGCGCGCCGATGGTGCGGGCCTTTGAGGCCGGCACCGAGCACGCGACGCGCTGGGAGGACGCCCACACCATCGCTTCTGGCATCCGCGTGCCGCAGGCGATCGGCGATTTCCTGATCCTGCGCGCGGTGCGCGAGAGCAAGGGCTTTGCCATCGCGGTCGACGACGACAAGATCTCGGCGGCATTGAACGAAGTCGCGCGCGAGGAGGGGCTGCTGCTCTGTCCCGAGGGCGCCGCCACCTACGCCGCCTACAAGGAGAGCCTTGCCGACGGCCGCGTCTCGAAGGGGGACCGCGTCATGCTGTTCAACTGCGCCACCGGCCTGAAATATCCGCTGCCGCCGGTCACCCGCACGCTCGACCGCCACAAGCCGATCGATTACGCGCAGTTCTAGCGCGGGATAGGCTACGCACGATCCCTCTTCCCGTACGCGGGCAGAGGGCCAAAAAACAACAAAGACATCGCTGGGGAGAAGACAATGACGAAGGCCGTCTGGGCTGCGCTGTTTGCTGTTCTCGCTGCTGTCGGCGCCGCGCGCGCCGATGACTATCCCACCCGTCCGATCACCATCATCGTGCCGTTCGCGGCGGGCGGACCGTCCGATGCGATGGCGCGCGTGCTTGCCGAGCGCATGCGGGTGCCGCTCGGCCAGCCCGTGGTGATCGAGAACGTCACCGGCGCCGGCGGCTCGATCGGCGTCGGCCGCGCCGTGCAATCGCCGCCGGACGGCTACACCATCTCGTTCGGCCATCTCGGCACCCACGTCGCCAACGGCGCCGTCTACAAGCTCAAGTTCGATCTCGTCGCCGATCTCGAGCCGGTGGTGCTGCTGCCGAGCAATCCGATGATGGTCGTCAGCAAGAATGCGGTGCCCGCGACGTCGCTGAAGGAGCTGATCGAGTGGCTGAAATCGCGCAGCTCGGCGCCGACGGCGGGCACCGCCGGCGCCGGCTCCGGCAGCCACATTGCCGGCGTCTATTTGGAAAGCATCTCCGGCGTCAAGCTGCAATACGTGCCGTATCGCGGCACCGCGCCCGCGCTGAACGACCTGATCGCCGGCCAGATCGACATCATGGTCGACCAGGCCTCCAACTCGATCGGTCAGGTCCGCGCCGGCACCATCCGCGCCTACGGCATCACCGACAGCAAGCGCCTGGCCTCGGCGCCGGAGATCCCGACCGTGGAGGAGGCGGGCCTGAAGGGCTTCAACATGACGCTGTGGTCGGGCATGTGGGTTCCGAAGGGCACGCCGAAGGAGATCGTGGCAAAGCTCAACGCCGCGGCCGTGGAAGCGCTGAACGATCCCGCCGTGAGGAAGCAGCTCGAAAACCAGGGTCTGGAGATGACGCCGAAGGACCAGCTCGCCCCCGAAGCGCTCGGCACAAGGCAGAAGGCCGAGATCGCAAAATGGTGGCCGATCATCAAGGCGGCGAACATCAAGGTGGATTGAGATGCTGTCGTAGGGTGGGCAAAGCGCAGCGTGCCCACCAAACGATCGTGGGCACGGCGCTTGCGCGCTTTTGCCCACCCTACGAGGCCGGCGCTTAATCCACCGGCATCGCGCTGGCATCCTTCGTCACGACGCGTTCGTCGCTCTTGCCGGCGACCATGCTGCTATCCTCGAACCGCGCGCGATAGACCAGCACGTTCTCGATCACGCGCTGGACGTAGTTGCGCGTCTCCGACAGCGGGATGCGCTCGACCCAGTCGACCGGGTCGACCTTGGGATCCCGGGGGTCGCCACGCGCCTGCACCCAATCGCGCACGCGGCCGCGGCCGGCATTGTAGCCGGCGAAGGTCATGATCTGGTTGCCGCGATATTCCGAGAAGAGCGCGCTGAGCTCGGCGGCGCCCATCTGCGTGTTGTAGACGGGATCGGAGACCATCCTGTCCCAATCGTAAGTCAGGCCGAAGCGCTTTGCGGTGTCGCGTCCCGCTACCGGCGTCACCTGCATCAGCCCGACCGCGTTGGCATGCGATTTGTCGCGCTGCTCGAACGAGCTCTCGGTGCGCGCCACCGAATAGATCACGCTGGTATCGATCGCGGGCGCGACCTGCTTGTGCTCGGGGATACCGATGGTGGGAAAGGCGTAATGGTCGAGCGCGAGCCCGCGCGACAGCGCCGTCTTGCCGACCTCCAGCATCACGCGGGCATCGTTGCGACGCCGGGCGAGCTCGCCGAGCGCTTCGAGCGCGGCGACGTCGGTGCTCTCCTTGGCAAAGTCCTCGGCGTAATAGAACACCAGGTCGCGCTCGCCGATGCCGTAGAGCATGTCGGCGGCGCGCACGCGCTCGTCCGCGGGTGGCGTATCTGCGGCGGCCAGGACATGCGCGGGCGCACGCAGCTCGACGCGGTCGAGGCCGAGCTTGGCGCGCGCCAGCTGGCCGTAATAGGCGGTCGGATAGCGCGAGGCCGCCCGATAGCTCATGCGCGCATCGGCCGTAGCACCCATCGCCTCGGCGGCGCGGCCGCGCCAGTAATGGGCGCGCGACAGCGCGATCGGATTGGCCGAGCCCTCGTCGACGGCGACGAAGTGCACCATCGCCGTCCTGGGATCGTCGAGGAAGCGTAGCGCGATCCAGCCGCACATGAAATGATAGTCGACGCGATAGACTTCCTTGTCCGGCACCGCAGCCGTGCGCACCACGTCATAGGCGGTCTTGAACTTGCCCTGGTCGAGCAGCTTGCGCGCAAGCATGCGCCGCTCGCGCCACCAGGCATCGGTGTCCTGCGCCGCCATGGTCTCGGGTGCAGCGGCCAGGATCACCTCGGCGGCATCGTCGATACGATCGTTCTGAAGGTGCCATTGAGCGCGGCATAGCTCATAGCCGAGATCGCGCCGCGCTTCGCCCGGCACGTCCTCGAGATAATCCTTGGCCTTGCTGGCCTTGCCGGTCACGGCGGCGCAGGCCTTGACGATCGCGAGCGCGTCCTCGCCGAGCCGTTTCGCGGCGCGCCGCGCAGCCGCGTAATCCTTGGCACCGAGCCGCTTGTCCATGCGGGCGCGATGATCGTCCGCGGTGAGGAGATCTCCGAACGCGTCGTAGGAATCCTGCTCGCTGCGCTCGGACAATTCGTCCGTGCGCCAGGCCTCGCGCACCAGATGCGCGGCCCGATCGGTATCGCCTTCAGCGCGCAGCACGCGGGCGAGCGCGAACTTGCCCTTGGCGCTGATCGGCCGGTCCATGGTGAATTTGTGCACGGTGGCTGCGTCGCTCTTCTCCTGCCACAGCCGCGCCTCGGCACGGCGGCGCAGCAGCGTGCGGCTCGGCCAGTCCGGATTGGCCGCGAGGAACGCGGCGTAGCGCTTGAAATTCGCCGTGCTCTCGGAATGGCGCAGCATGAACCAGTCCGCGAGCTTCTGCCCGGCGGGATCGGCAATGCGCTCGCGCGCCGCGCTAGCATCCTCGCCCTTGCCCTTGCGCGTGAGGTCGATCGCGTCCTTCAGCGCGGCGAGGTCGCCGGTCAGCGGCGGCACAGCCGGTTTGCTGGAAGGCTCGTCGATGGTCTTCGACTTGCGCTTGGCCTCGGCGTGCTTGCCGTGGCGCGACTTCGCCGAGGACTTCGCCGCGGCGTGACGCTGCTTGCCGGCTTTCGCCTCATGCGTCTTCTTCGGCGTGGACGATTTGTGACTGCTTTTTGCCGCCAGCCCGGTGGGAACGAGAGCCAATGCGGCCACGGCAACGACACACGCGAGCGAGCGTAGGCACTGGTTCATTCCATGGTCCCCCTGCGAAACCACCACAAACCAAGGTCCGCGACGACATGCGGCTTGAGAATCAAGATACCGGATACGATGCCACGGCATCGTCCCGCATTCCTCACGCTGTCGCAACAATGCGGCGAAATACGGATGTACTGGGGAACTCCGGGAACGGAGGCGTGGCCGCCCTTAAATCTTTATTAACGATCCGGGCGTGCGCGACGGCGAAGACGGTTCAAGGCGCCGGAAGGAACCAGATTGCGCGTGTTCCCGCGGCCGGATCGGTGTATGGAGTTCCATCCCTCCATCCTTTTGGCCTTTGCCCGCACCTATGCCGATTTTCAACCAGTCGATCCGGCACAAGATCGTCGGCATCGCCCTCGGACTGATCGTCCTGATGCTGGTCACCTCGATCCTGTCGATGGTGATGTCGAGCCAGGTCGGCATCCTGCTGGACGAGCTGACCAATCGCTACATCCCGGCCTACAGCCATCTGGCCCGCGCCAACATCAATTCGCTGGAGCGCGCGCTGGCGCTACGGCGGATGGTCATGACCAAGATGGAGGCGCCATCGGACGAGCAGGCCTATGCGGCGCGGCTTCGCGATTTCGAGGAATCCGACCGCAAGATCGAGGAGGGCGCCGAGGCCGCACGCAAGCTCATCAACGCGATCATCGACGACCCCAAGACCTATTCCGACAATGCCGCGCTGGGACGGATCGATATCCGCATCGAGACCGCCGTCACCGAGCTGCGCCGCGACCTGAACGAGGACCATGCGAAGCTGCTCAAGCAGGTCGACGCCAGGCAGATGACGGAGGCCCGCGGCACGCTTGAGCACATCGACGTGGTGCGCGATCAGTTCAACCGCAAGGTCGATGCGATCCGCGCCGACATGCTGACGCAGGTCTTCTTCTCGACCTCGCAGGTGATCGGCCGCCAGCATCAGGCGATCGTCGTCTCGGGCCTGGTGACGCTGCTCGCGGCGGTCGTCGGCTTCGTCTTTGCGCTGATGGTGTCCAGCGGCATCACCCGCCCGGTGCGGCTGCTGCTCGCCGGCACCCGCGAGGTCGAGGCAGGCCGCTTCGACAAGACCATCACCGTCTCCACCCAGGACGAGATCGGCGAGCTCGCCGCGGCCTTCAACCGCATGACCGAGCAGCTCAGGCACAACGAGCGCATCCGCGAGACCTTTGGCCGCTACATCGATCCCAAGGTGGTGCAGGGGCTGATCGACCGGCCGGAGGTCGCGATCGACGGCGAGCGCCGGGTCATGACCATCATGTTCTGCGACATGAGCGGCTTCACCTCGATGAGCGAGGGCATGACGCCGCGCGGCCTCGTCAAGGTGATGAACCATTATTTCACGGTGATGTCCGCACCCGTCAGGAACAATCGCGGCATCATCGACAAATACATCGGCGATGCCATCATGTCCTATTGGGGGCCGCCCTTCATCGAGGACGACGAGCAGGCGCTGCTTGCCGGCACCGCGGCGATCGAGATGGCCGATCAGGTGCCCGCGCTGCAGCGGCAGCTGCCCGACCTGCTCGGCATCCGCGCCATGCCCGCGCCGTGCGATTTGCGGATCGGCATCGCCACCGGCGAGGTGCTGACCGGCAGCATCGGCTCCGAGCTGATGATGAGCTTCACCGTGATGGGCGATGCCGTGAACCTGGCCTCGCGGCTGGAAGCGGTCAACAAGGTCTACGGCACCCGCATCCTGATCTCGCAGGCCACCGCCGAGGCGATCGGATCGCGGCTCGAGCTGCGCGAGATCGATCGCCTGGCGGTCGCCGGCCAGAGCGCGCCGCAGCCGATCTTCGAGGTGATGGCGAGGGCGGGCGGGCTCACCGATGCGCAAGCCAGCCTGCGCACGCACTATGCCGAGGCGCTCGCCGCCTATCGTATCAGGCGCTTCGATGCGGCGCGCGCTGCCTTCAACGCGGCCCTCGAAGCCGTTCCCGGTGACGGGCCCTCGCGCACGATGCTCGGCCGCATCGCGCAGCTCGAGGCGAGCCCGCCCGACGAGGGATGGGACGACGCCTGGCGTCTCGACAACAAATAGGCTGCCCGCACCGGAAAAATTGCTTCTGCTCGATAACGATGTTCGCCGTGACCTATTTCCCGGGCTTAGGTTGGATGTCCTTGAGGCGTTTGATGGGGACACGCCGATGCCAGAACTTCAGGACAGGCTGGAACGGTTTGAAACGCTCACCGCCGAATGCGAGCTGATCGCCAAGCTCGCCACCGACGGCAGCAAGCGCGAATTCTATCTGAAGCTTTCGGAGCAGTACCGGCAGTTGGCGGTCGACATGCGGCAGGCGATCGCGACCGAGGCTGCGGCCTGAGGCCGGCTGCAATCCGTTCTTAAGGTTTGGCGCGCATCCTGATGGCATGCGGGCGTCGCTGACCGGCGCTGCCCGTGGTGGGAAGGCCGGGGTTCGTTGCAATACAGCGCACACCGGAACGTCATTGTCGTGACAGACAGGGCAATCCCATGCGCCTCGTTGTTGTGATCATGTTCGCGCTCATGACGGCGGCCTGCGACCAGGAGCAGGACATCACCGGCTCGACGACGCCGGCCTGCCCCTTGCGGACCTACAGCTACAATCCCCGCGACCTGAACCAGTGCGTCAACGCCTGCAAGGCATGCGATCGCGGCACCACCGTCACCTGCTCGACCTCCTGCACCCTCAAGGGCGCGCGCTGAGATCCAGCGGCGGCGGGAACGGCGAGCGCGAGATCGCCTCGTTCGCGGGCAGGGCTGTCGCATATGGCTCTCCGTGACAGCTGAGCGCACGCCTCGTCCTTCGAGACGACCGCTCCGCGGTCTCCTCAGGATGAGGCTAAGCAGCAGTTTTGCCTACGAAATGGCTGCCACGCACTCCGACCTCATCCTGAGGGCCCGCCGGAGGCGGGCGTCTCGAAGGATGGCCGCAAGTGAGCTTCTGGTCACGTTGTGACGATATGCGATTGCCCTGCGCTCGCGAGGGAGCTCCGGCGGTGCTTGGGCACCGGAACGATTCACTTGGGTTAATCATTCAAGAGGCGGCAGGACGTGGAGTCCGATGGAAATGGGTATGCTCGATCCCGGTCGATTTCTGGTGTCGTGCTCGCATTGCGAGGCCTGGCCGATGGCCGCCAATGTGAAGCGGTCGAGCTGGTCGGCGTCTCCGCATGAGGTCCGCTTCGTCTGCACGCGCTGCCGCCGCGAGGAAACCGCGATCGTCTCGGCGTCCGGCGAACTGACCCCGGTCAAGCGCGTTGATGTTCCGCCACGCGATGTCACGGCCGCCTGGGCCCAGGCGCAACGTCCGCGCGGACGGACCTGAACGCCGCCTAACGGTCGATTGACACGCTGCCGGGGCGACACGTAAATGGCCGGCGACGGTTCTCCTCACGGAGATCAAAAGGGAATGTGGTGCGGGATGTCCCAATGCCGGGATCTATCTCAACGCCACGGCTGCCCCCGCAACTGTAAGCGGTGAATCTTTCGTCCTGTGCCACTGGGAATCTCGGTCCTGGGAAGGCGACGCAAGGTAACGACCCGCGAGCCAGGAGACCTGCCGTCAGCCGTGGTCACACGCGAAGATGTCGGTCGGGGAGTACAGACATTGGCTTCATCGGAGCAGTCCGCCGCTCTGCCGTGAAACCTCGTTCGCTGTGACGTGCCACTGACGTCATACCGAGGTTACAACAATGTCTCGTCTCGTTTCTGCCGCCTGGCGCCTCAGCGCCGGCCTGCTCGCGTCCGTCTCGTTCCATTCGCTCGATCTATCCTCCGCCTTCGCCCAGCAGGGGCTTGCTGAGCAATTGCCGCCGATCGAGGTGAGCAAGCCCGCCGATCAGAATCGCACGCGGGCGAGGGCGACCGGTGAGGGCGAGGCGACGCGGCCGCGGCGCACCGCGAACCTCGCGCCGGCAGGCGATGGCACCGGCTCATCCGGCTCGGGCTCGGAGGCTGTCGCCGGCGGCGGTGGTATCGTCGGGGCCGCCACGACCGTGATCACGGCCGCGGATATCGCGCATTCGCCGTCGCAGGCGCTTGCCGAGATCATCGCCACGCAGGTGCCGGGAGCCCAGATCACGACGTTCTATGGCGGCCAGATCGGCGCCAAGACCAGCGTGGACCTGCGCGGCTTCGGCGCCTTCGCCACCGCCAACACGCTGATGCTGGTCAACGGCCGGCGGCTCAACGACGTCGACATGGCGCAGGTGGACCTCTCCACCATCCCGCTCAATTCCATCGAGCGCATCGAGATCACGCGCGGCAATTCCGGCGCGGTGCTCTACGGCGACAACGCGGTCGGCGGCGTGATCAACATCGTCACCAGGACCGGCGCCGGCGGACCGCCCGTGACTGCGCGCATCGAGGCCGGCTTCGGCTCGTTCAACACCCGGCTCGGCAACGTCTCGACCGCGCTCAATTCCGGTCCATGGTCGACCTCGTTCTACGGCAATGCCGTCAGGGCCGACGGCTATCGCGACAACAATCGCTATTCCCAGCAGAACGGTGTCGGCAATCTCAATTACACCACGCCAGGCCTGAGCGCGTTTCTCACCGTCACCGGCGACAATCAGGAGCTGCGGCTGCCGGGCGGCCGCACCGTCGATCCCTCGATCGGCCTCGACGAGCTCAGGACCAACCGCCGAGGCACCAGCACGCCGTTCAATGCCGCCAACCAGCAGGGCTTCAGCGCGACGGCCGGGTTCACCAAGACCCTGGTCAACGGCGTCGATCTCATCGTCGACGGCGGTGTGCGCGACAAGAAGCAGCAGAGCACGTTCTTCTCCAGCCCGATGCCGGTTCCGGCCTTCTTCACCTCGACTTATGTCGAGTCCCATCTGACCAATTGGTCGATCACGCCGCGGCTCAGCGTGAAGAGCCTGCTGCTCGGCCTGCCGTCGCAACTCCTGACCGGCATCGATTACTACGATGCGGGCTTTGAGCAGGACCGCGGCGCCGGGCAGGGGCTCGCCGCCTGGCACAATTACGACCTCAGGCAGCAGACGGTCGCCGGTTATTTCCAGCACACATTGAGCGTGCTGCCCACGACCGACGTCTCCTACGGCGCGCGGGTGCAGAACGTCCGTCTTGCGGCACGCGACAATTTCGACGCGGCGGCGCCGTTCAATGCCGATATCGGTGCGCTGCCGCTGACGAGCGACGAGACCCAATATGCGCTGCATCTCGGGGCCGAGCATCGTCTCAACGAGGTGGTCTCGCTGTTCGCTCGTGCCGCGCGCGCTTTCCGCACGCCTGACGTCGATGAGCGCCTGTCCTCGGGGCCGTCCTTCGATCCCCTGACCTTCGCCGCGATCCCGCAAACGTTCCAGCTCAAGACCCAGACCTCGCAGGACATCGAGGGCGGTCTGCGCATCAAGGGCGGCGGTCTGCAGCTGCAGAGCAGTCTCTATCTGATGGACCTCACCAACGAGGTCCATTTCAACCCGGTCCTGTTCTACAACACCAATCTCGACCCGACCCGGCGCTACGGCTCGGAGACCAGTCTGTCCTATCGCGTCAACGACGCCCTGCTGCTGCGCTCCGGCATGGCCTATACCCGCGCGGTCTTCCGCGACGGCGCCTGGGCCGGCAACGACGTGCCGCTGGTGTCGCGCTATACGGCGAGTGCAGGTGTCAGCTGGAACATCTGGCAGAACTACCTGGTGCTCGATGCCACCGCGCGCTTCTGGAGCGAGCGGCGCATGGACAACGACCAGGCGGGCACCCAGAAGCCGATCCCGGCCGGCGGCACGATCGATCTCAAGCTCAGTGGCCAGGTTGAGCGCTATTTCTGGTCGCTCAGCATCAACAACGTGCTGAACGCGCTCTACTACGACTACGCCATCGCCAGCACTTTCACGGACGGCCGCTTCAGTGCCTATCCGCTGCCCGGCCGCACCTATCTGCTCAAGGCCGGCGCCACGTTCTGATCTCAAATGGAACGGCATCCGAAACAGAAGGAATTCACCCATGCTTCCTGACGTCATGGCTCGCAGCATCCAGCTGCCTCACGACGGCCGTCTCCGGCTTCAGCCGGTCGCGCCGCGCCTTGCGCCCATGTTCTGCTTTGCGCTGCTGACGGCGTCATGCGCGCTGGCCAGCTTTGCGTTCGCCTGCGCAACGCCGTTCGCGGCCTTCGCCGTCGTGGCCGCGGCGATGCTGCCGCTGCGTCCAGCGCTGCTCGTCGTCATCGGCGCCTGGCTCGTGAACCAGACCATTGGTTTCGGCGTGCTGCATTATCCCGTTGACGCCGGCACCATCGCCTGGGGCTTGGCCATCGGTGTGGCTGCGTTGCTGTCGACCGCGGCCTCGTCGACGGTGCTCGGCCTGCTGCCCCAGCACCGCACGCCGCTGCTGCTCGCGATCATGCTCGTCGTCGCCTATGGGATTTACGAGCTCGCGCTGCTCGCCCCAACGCCGTTCCTCGGCGGCGAGGGCGCCTTCACCGCCGCGATCGTGATGCGCATCGGCCTGACCAGCGCCGTCTGGCTCGCCAGCCTCGTCGCCGTCTGCGAGATCGTCCGTCTGGTCGATCCGTTCGGCCGCAAGGGCGCGACGTCGGCGTGAGTGCTTCTCGTAGCCCGGATGGAGCGCAGCGCAATCCGGGATCGCGCATTCGGCATCTCGCATCGTCCCGGATTACGCTATCGCTCCATCCGGGCTACGGCACCGTGCCTGTGTCGCCCTCTGTCAATCCATCCGCGTGAAAATATTCCACTTTACCGAAATTCGGTTTTGACGTATGTGTCGCCCATCCCGGCTCAACCATGAGGGGCGATCTCGAGGTCGTCTTGATCGCGAGCCGGGCTTGCGGTGGACGCGGCAGCGTCGGCACGAGAGGTGCGGGCAGGGCGGGTAGTCCCTGTGAGTCCGTAACCGCGTGCGGACGAACGGCGCTGCTAGGCTTCGTCTCGCCTGTAAGTTTCGCAGCTTTGTCGACAGGGCTGGAAATACTGCGGCGACATGGCGGGCCGTGCGTACGGCAAAACCGTGTGGTCCTGGCCGTCGTTGCTACGGTCAAGCCGGATCGAAGATGCGCGCGAGCCCAACCGGGCGGACGGCATCGCCAATTCGAACGGCGAGGGAGGCCAGAAGGAAAGTTCGGCTCCCGGGAGAGCACGGCATAAGCCGTCCGACCATCGCGCAGGGAAGGCCGAGTGATCGGCACCACCTGTATGCTGCTGTGCGGTTCTTCTGCGTGTGCATTTTGCGCAGCGGACCGCGGGTGCGTTGTCAGCACCCGGCCTTCCCTGCACCCTCTTGGATTTGAGGGTGGCGACGGCGACGCAAGCAAAGCTCGGGCGAATTTGAGCCGCGAGGCCGGCGAGTCATGTCTGTCACCACACACGCGCTGTCATCGCCCGCGAAAGCGGGCGATCCAGTATTCCAGAGACGCCAGAGATCAATCCGAGAAGCCGCGGCGTACTGGATTCCCCGCCTTCGCGGGGAATGACAGTGGTGATTGGAGGACCAGCTCGCTCTAGTGCCCCGGACGCCGCGCAGCGTCCCCGGCGATGCGAAGCATCGTCCGGTACGGTGCGCTGCAGAGCCGGGGCCCATGTCGCGGCATGGGACCGTGTCGCTCTGGGTCCCGGCTCTGCGCCGCAACGCTTGCGCGTTGCGGCTTGTCCGGGACACGGCGGAGCGATAGAGGCGACTCACTTTGTGTCTGTTTCTGTCATTCGGCGCCACGCTGGCGCGCTTCCGAGTTTTGAAATCAGAGATTGTGGATTGGCTTGCTCGCGAGGTATCCAAGTATGCCGACCCGTGTCTTCCCGGTAACGATTGTGCCGTCTACGCAACACTCATTCCGGATTTAACCGTCATCGCCGGTGGTTCGCATCACCGCCGCTTTTTGGCCACACCCGAACATGAATAAAATCACTCTAAGTTTTTGAAGGGCAGCGGCGGTCCTAAGGGGCGCCGGAAAATCCCAAGGTCGATTCAAATCTTGGCTCTGATTTTTCGGGTCTGAAAGGGTCGACCGGGGAAACTGGTTTGCGATGGGCGCGAAGTTCGACAAGCAGAAGCTGCCGAGCCGTCACGTGACGGAAGGCCCCGCGCGCGCGCCGCACCGGTCCTATTTCTACGCCATGGGTCTGACCACCGAGCAGATCCACCAGCCCTTCGTCGGCGTCGCGTCCTGCTGGAACGAGGCTGCGCCCTGCAACATCGCGCTGATGCGCCAGGCCCAGGCGGTGAAGAAGGGCGTGGCGTCGGCCGGCGGCACCCCGCGCGAGTTCTGCACCATCACCGTCACCGACGGCATCGCCATGGGCCACGACGGCATGCGCTCGTCGCTGCCGTCGCGCGAATGCATCGCCGATTCCGTCGAGCTCACCGTTCGCGGCCATGCCTATGACGCCCTGGTCGGCCTCGCCGGCTGCGACAAGTCGCTGCCCGGCATGATGATGGCGATGGTCCGCCTCAACGTGCCCTCGATCTTTATCTATGGCGGCTCGATCCTGCCCGGCACGTTCCGTGGGCAGCAAGTCACCGTGCAGGACATGTTTGAGGCCGTCGGCAAGCACTCGGTCGGGGCCATGTCGGACGAGGACCTCGACGAGATCGAGCGCGTGGCGTGCCCCTCGGCGGGCGCCTGCGGCGCGCAGTTCACCGCCAACACCATGGCGACCGTCTCCGAGGCGATCGGCCTCGCCCTGCCTTACTCGGCCGGTGCCCCGGCACCGTATGAAATCCGCGACGCGTTCTGCATGACCGCGGGCGAGAAAATCATGGACCTGATCGCGTCCAACATCCGGCCGCGCGACATCGTCACCCGCAAGGCCCTGGAGAACGCAGCTGCCGTGGTCGCGGCCTCCGGCGGCTCGACCAATGCTGCGCTGCACCTGCCGGCGATCGCGCATGAATGCGGCATCAAGTTCGACTTATTCGACGTCGCCGAAATCTTCAAAAAGACACCATATGTCGCGGATTTGAAGCCGGGCGGCCGTTATGTCGCCAAAGACATGTTTGAAGTAGGTGGCATACCGCTTCTGATGAAGACGCTGCTCGACAACGGCTTCCTGCACGGTGATTGCCTTACCGTCACGGGCCGCACGATCGCCGAAAACCTCAAGAGCGTGAAGTGGAATCCGCACCAGGACGTGGTGCACCCGGCAGACAAGCCCATCACCGTGACAGGCGGTGTGGTCGGTCTGAAGGGCAATTTGGCGCCAGAAGGTGCGATCGTGAAAGTCGCGGGAATGTCCAACCTCAGGTTCACCGGTCCGGCCAGGTGCTTCGACCGTGAGGAGGATGCGTTCGAGGCGGTCCAGAACCGCACCTACCGCGAAGGCGAAGTCATCGTGATCCGCTACGAGGGGCCCAAGGGCGGCCCCGGCATGCGGGAAATGCTCCAGACCACCGCGGCGCTGACCGGCCAGGGCATGGGCGGCAAGATCGCGCTCATCACCGACGGCCGCTTCTCCGGCGCCACCCGCGGCTTCTGCATCGGTCATGTCGGCCCGGAAGCCGCCATCGGTGGCCCGATCGGGCTGCTCGAGGACGGCGACATCATCGAGATCGACGCGGTCGCCGGTACCCTTAACGTAAAATTGAGCGACGCCGAGCTCGCCCAGCGCAAGACCAAATGGAGCGCTCGCGCGACTAACCACACGTCGGGTGCGCTCTGGAAGTATGCTCAGCAGGTTGGACCAGCGGTCGGGGGGGCAGTGACCCATCCGGGCGGCGCGCACGAGAAACAGTGCTATGCGGACATCTAGGCGTGCCATAGTTGCGTTTGTGTTGGGGGCTAGTGCGCTGGCCGCGCCGGCGCTTGCCTTCGACGGCGCTCCGGTCAACCCGAAGGACGCGACCATCCCGGTCGTGACCAACTTGCCGGGGACCGCTGCGACCGTGCGCGGCAAGATCGCGCCGGCGGCCGTGCCGCAGGAGACCTCTCTGAGTGCGCTGCAATATGCGGCGGAGGGCGGCCACCCCATCGCGCAGTGGAAGCTCGGCCGCATGTACGCCAACGGCGACGGCGTCGCCCAGGACGATCTGCGCGCGTTCGAATATTTCAGCCGGATCGCCAACGCCCATGCCGAGGACAGCCCGTCGGCGCCGCAGGCGCAGATCGTGGCCAACGCCTTCGTCGCGCTCGGCCGGTACTATCTCAGCGGCATCCCGAACTCGAAGATCAAGTCGGATCCAGAGCGGGCGCGGGAGATGTTCTCCTATGCGGCGTCCTATTTCGGCAATGCCGACGCGCAATACGATCTCGCCCGGCTCTACCTGAAGACGCCGGACGCCTCGCGCGAGGATTTCCGCTATGGCGCGCGCTGGCTCGGTCTCGCCGCGCAGAAGGGCCAGCACCAGGCGCAGGCGCTGCTCGGCCAGATGCTGTTCAACGGCGACCGTCTGCCGCGGCAGGCTGCCCGCGGCCTGATGTGGCTGACCCTGGCCCGTGACAGCGCGGGCATGGAAGAGACCTGGATCAAGGAAAGCTACAACCGCGCCTTCGCCAAGGCCTCCGACGACGACCGCGCCATGGCCCTGCAAATGCTGGAGCAGTGGGTGCAGGGGCGCAGGGAATAGTCACCTTGCGCTGTCATTCCGGGGCGGCTTGAGGAGCCGAACCCGGACGGCGCTAGTGACTAAGCCGCCTCGAGATCCAGATCCGCCCATACCGGCACGTGATCCGACGGCTTCTCCCAGCCGCGCACATAGCTGTCGATCCCGACATTGGCGAGCTTGTCGCTGGCCTGCGGCGACAGCAGCAGATGGTCGATCCGCAGGCCCTGGTTCTTCTGCCAGGCCCCGGCCTGGTAGTCCCAGAAGGTGTACAGCCCGCCCTCGTCGGTGACCGCCCGCAAGGCGTCGGTCAGGCCGAGGCCGAGCAGGGACTGGAAGCTCTCCCGCGTCTCGGTCTTGAACAGGGCGTCCTCGGTCCAGGCGGCCGGATTGTGCACGTCGCGGGCATGCGGGATGACGTTGAAGTCGCCGGCGAGGATCAGTGGCTCCTCGGTCTTGAGGCGCTCCTTCGAATAGTCAAG
Organism: Bradyrhizobium sp. WBOS07; assembly: GCF_024585165.1. Taxonomy (NCBI): domain Bacteria; kingdom Pseudomonadati; phylum Pseudomonadota; class Alphaproteobacteria; order Hyphomicrobiales; family Nitrobacteraceae; genus Bradyrhizobium; species Bradyrhizobium sp. WBOS07. The sequence continues at coordinate 2,416,353 of NZ_CP029008.1, read as the reverse complement.
AAGCCGGGACATCCATTTGAGCTTGTAGGGATATTTCTCGGTCCCGACCGGGTTGCCGTTGGGCAGATAGAGGCAGGCGATGCGCAGCACGCCCGATTTGAGCGTCACCACGCCTTCGAGGAAGCGGGCGTGGGCGTCCTCGTCGTCGCCGGCGAGCCCCGACTTGGTCTCGTCGAAGCGGAGCTTCGAGAGCAGGGCGACGCCGTTGAAGGTCTTCTGCCCGTGCGTGACCACGTTGTAGCCGAGCGCCTCGATCTCCAGCCGCGGAAAGGCCTCGTCGACGCATTTGATCTCCTGGAGGCAGACGATGTCCGGCTGGCACTCCCTCAACCAGGTCAGCAGGAGGTCGATCCGCTGCCGGACCGAGTTCACGTTCCAGGTGGCTACTCTGATGGTCATGTCGGCGGGCTCCGGGCAGGGGCCATGGTTAGAACAAACTGCAAACGCGGCCGTCAAGGACGCCGCAAAATCTCCCACAAAATTAACCCGGCTTAAGCGGGCGGCAGGCCATTGATCGTCAACAGGTTCCTCGGATGGGCTGGCCGGACAAAGTCGATGAAGCGAGCTGCGCTGCGTGACGGGCTGATCGGCGCCTTCCTGTATTGGCTCGGCGGCTTCGAGATCGAGGACGGACTGACCGCCGGTCTCAGCGAGCGCGAGATCGGCCGCATCCGCGCTAAGCAGATCGATGCCGTGACGCGGCTGATCCCGGTGACGATGGCGGTGACGATGCTGAACGTCGCCATCGTGCTGATCCTGTTCTGGGGCCGCGGCTGGAACGACTTCCTCGCGATCTGGGGCCTGACGCTCGCCGCCACCGCCTCGCTCGCGGTGCGCTCCTGGCGGAAATCGCACCAGAACCCGCCGCAGGAGGCCTCGCCCCGCGCCGCGCGGCAGATGCTGCGGCAGGCCTTTTTCCTCGCCGCGATCTGGGGCGCGCTGCCGCTGGCGCTGTTCAGCCGCATCGAGCCGACCGGCCAGCTGATCCTGGCCTGCCTGATGGTCGGGATGATGTCCGGCGGCGCCTTCACGCTGTCGACCTTCCCGCGCGCCGGCCTCGTCTATCTCGCCACCATGACGGTCGCCTGCGCCGGCGCGCTGCTGCTGTGCGGCACCGGGCCCTACCTGGTGACGGCGGTGTTCCTGCTGCTGTTCGCATTCTTCATGGCGCGCAACATCGTCTCGCAGGGCAATCTCTTCCTCGGCAATCTCAAGGCCCAGCTCGAGCTGGAGCGGCAGACCGAGATCATCTCGCTGCTGCTGAAGGATTTTCAGGCGAACGCCAGCGACTGGCTGTGGCAGACCGATGCCGAGGGGCGCCTGGTCGATGTGCCCGACCGCTTTGCCGACGTCGCGCAAGTGCCGCTGCCGCTGCTGAAGGGATCGTATTTCGCCGACGTGCTCGACATGCTCTGCCCCGAGGACAAGAGCGCGGCCTACAACGTCGTCGGCCTGATGGAGCAGAACGAGCCGCTGCACGAGATGAACCTCAAGGTCGTCGCCGGCGGCGAGGCGCGGCTGTGGTCGCTGACGGCGAAGCCGGCCTATGACCGCGAGGGCCAGTTCCTCGGCTATCGCGGCTTCGGGCGCGACGTGACCGAGCGCTGGCGCGCGGAAAAGGCCGAGGCCGAGAGCCGTGCCAAGTCCGACTTCCTCGCGGTGATGAGCCACGAGATCCGCACCCCCATGAACGGCGTGCTCGGGCTTGCCAGCATGCTGCTCGAGACCAAGCTCGATCCGGAGCAGCGCGAGGCGGTCACCACGATCCGCGAATCCGGCGACAATCTCCAGCGCATCCTCAACGACATCCTCGATCTGTCCAAGCTCGAGGCCGGGCGCTTCCAGTTCGAGGCGATCGATTTCACCCCGCAGATGTTGGTCGAGACTGTCGCCAACGTCGCGCGCGCGAGCGTCAAGAGCAACGGCAAGAGCAAGGATTTGGCAATCAGGCTCGAGCTCGATCCGAACCTGCCGCCAACGCTGCGTGGCGACGTCGCGCGTATTCGCCAGGTGCTGCTCAACCTCGCATCGAACGCGGTGAAGTTCACCGACGAAGGCGAGGTGACGATCTCTGCGACCTGTCAGGCGCGCCGCGACCTGCTGGCGACCGTGGAATGGGCGGTGACCGACAGCGGCATCGGCATCGCGCCCGAAAAGCTCGGCCAGCTTTTCAGCGACTTCGCACAGGCCGATGCCTCGATCAGCCGCCGCTTCGGCGGCACCGGCCTCGGCCTGGCGATTTCCCGGCGCATCATCGAGCAGATGGGCGGCACCATCGGCGTCACATCGACGCCGGGGCAAGGCTCGACCTTCCGTTTCACGCTGGTGCTGCCCTGGAGCCAGGCGCAGGCATCTGGCCACGCGTCGGAGCGCGACGAGGCCGACGTGCTCAAGGCCCGCATCGCCGGCCTCGATCGGCCGCTCAAGGTGCTGGTCGCGGAGGACGATGCGGTCAACCGCATGGTCGTGAGCAAGATGCTAGGGGCCTTCGACGTCGAGCTGCGGGTCGTCACCGATGGCGCCGAGGCCGTCGCGGCGGCATCCGAGGGCAATTACGACGTCGTGCTGATGGACGTGCGCATGCCCGACATGGACGGGCTTGCCGCCACCCGTGCGATCCGCGCGCAGGGCGGGCGCTTCGCAAGCCTTCCGATCGTCGCGCTGACCGCGAACGCTTTCCCCGAGGATGTCAGGATCTGCCGCGAGGCCGGCATGTCGGACTTCCTCGCCAAGCCGCTGCGCAAGCCGGCGCTGGTCGCAGCCTTGTTGCGCGCGCTGGACGGCTACACGATGTCCGACGACGCGCCGCTCCAGCCGGATCTGATGCCGATGGAGACGGAGTGGACGGACGAGGAGAGGCAGGCGACCGGCGCGTAGCCAGTCAGACCGAGAAGCTGGTGCCGCAGCCGCAGGACGCGGTAGCGTTCGGATTGTTGACGCGGAACGAGGCGCCGATCAGGTCATCGACGAAGTCGACCTGCGATCCAGCCAGGAACGGCTGCGAGGCGGAATCGACCAGCACCACCGCATTGTCCTGCTCGATCACGAGATCGTCGTCGGTCCGGGCGCGATCGATGTCGAACTTGTACTGGAAGCCCGAGCAGCCGCCGCCCTCGACCGAGATGCGCAGCATCGCGCCAGAGCCTTCGCCCTTGAGGATCTCCCCGATCCGGCGTGCGGCGCGGTCGCTGATGGTCACGGCAGTGGTCATTGTCGGTCTCCGATCGTCCGGTCGTCCCGCGTCATATCCATTTCATTTGGTATCCCGCGTCCGGCATAGTTAAGTGCAAGGATACGCAGAATCAAATGGATAGGGACTAAATTCGTCGTGTCCGTCGGAATGGCAGCTCCCCGCGCGCCCTATGCCTGCGATCCCGATCGCAGCCGCGGCCGGCTGGTCGCGGAGCCGCCGAGCCGGACCCGCAGCCCGTTCCGGCGGGATTGCGACCGCGTGATCCATTCCACCGCGTTCCGCCGCCTGAAGTACAAGACCCAGGTGTTCGTGTTCCACGAGGGGGACCATTACCGCACGCGTCTGACCCATTCGCTGGAGGTGGCGCAGATCGCCCGCGCGTTGGCGCGGCAGCTTGGCCTCGACGAGGACCTCACCGAAACCCTGGCCCTTGCCCACGATCTCGGTCATCCCCCGTTCGGCCATGCCGGGGAGCGGGCGCTGGATGCCTGCCTGAAGCAGTTCGGCGGCTTCGACCACAATGCCCAGACGCTCCGCGTCGTCGCTTCGCTGGAGCACCGCTATCCCGAGTTCGACGGGCTCAACCTGACCTGGGAGTCGCTGGAGGGCATCGTCAAGCACAACGGTCCGCTGACCGATCGCAGCGGCGCGCCGGTCGGGCGCTATCGCGAGCACGGCATTCCCGTCGGCATCGCCGACTACGTCAGGACCTACGATCTCGAATTGTGGAGCTTCGCCTCGCTTGAGGCCCAGGTCGCCGCCATCGCCGACGACATCGCCTATGACGCCCACGACATCGACGATGGCCTGCGCGCCGGCCTGTTCCATCTCGACGATCTCAAGGTGATGCCGCTCACGGCGGAGATCATCGCCGAGACCTCCGCGCATTATCCCGACCTCGAAGACTTCAGGCGCGGCGCCGAGCTGGTGCGCGAGCTGATCTCGCATCTGATCGGGGCGGTATTCGCACAGGCGCAGAACAATCTCGCCGCGGTGAAGCCGCAATCGGCCCAGGACGTCCGCCAGCAGAGCCGGGCCCTGGTCGCGTTCCCAGCCGAGGTCGCGGAGGAAGAGGCCGCCATCAAGGCCTTCCTCTACCAGCACATGTACCGCCACAAGCGGGTGATGCGGGTGATGGGGGAGGCCGAGCAGATCCTGTTCGACCTGTTCGCGAAATACCTGCAATCCCCTGGCGAGCTGCCGCCGGAATGGCTGCTCGGGGCCGAGGCGGACAATGAGGGCGACCGGGCGCGCCGGATCGGCAATTTCATTGCTGGAATGACCGACCGTTTCGCCCTGACCGAGCACCAGCGGCTCTTTGACTCGACCCCGGATTTGCGTTAGGCGGCGGCCATGCCCGACACATCCTCATCCCTGCATCTGTTCGCCGACGTGCTCGCACGCGTGCACGCCGCCTGCCGCGCGCTTGCGAAGGACGCAGGCTGGCCCGAGGGCATCGATTTCGCGCGCGTGGTGGTCGAGCCGCCGCGCGATGCCACCCATGGCGACATGGCCACCAACGCCGCGATGGTGCTGGCGAAAGAGGCAAAGGCAAAGCCGCGCGACCTCGCCGAGCAGATCGCCGAGCGGCTGCGCGCCGACGCGCTGATCGCCAAGGTCGACGTCGCAGGTCCCGGCTTCATCAACCTGACCTTGAGGCCGGCCGCCTGGGCCGAGGCGCTGCGGACGATGCTGCGCGAGGCCGCCGATTACGGCCGCGTCCGCGGCGGCTCCAAGGTGAACGTCGAATACGTCTCGGCCAACCCGACCGGGCCGATGCATGTCGGCCATTGCCGCGGCGCCGTGTTCGGCGACGCACTGGCGAGCCTGCTCCAGTTCGCCGGCCACGACGTCACGCGCGAATATTACATCAACGACGCCGGCGCCCAGGTCGACGTGCTCGCGCGCTCCGCCTTCCTGCGCTATCGCGAGGCGCTCGGCGAGGACATCGGCGCGATCCCGGAAGGCCTCTATCCCGGCGACTACCTCAAGCCGGTCGGACAGGCGCTTGCGACGGAGCACGGCGACAAGCTCCTCGCGATGAGCGAGGCCGGGTGGCTGCCGACGGTCCGCGCCAAGGCGATCGCGATGATGATGGACGAGATCAAGGACGATCTCGCCGCCCTCAACATCCGCCACGACGTGTTCTTCTCGGAGCGCTCGCTGATCGAGGGCGGCAACAACAAGGTTGCCGAGACCATCGATTTCCTCAAGGCCAAGGGCGACATCTACGAAGGCCGTCTACCGCCGCCGAAGGGCGCCCCGGTCGAGGACTGGGAAGACCGTGAGCAGTTGCTGTTCAGGGCGACCGCTTACGGCGACGACGTCGATCGTCCGCTGATCAAGTCGGACAATTCCTATACCTACTTCGCCTCCGACATCGCCTACCACAAGAACAAGTTCGACCGTGGTTTTGCGGAGATGATCGACGTCTGGGGCGCCGATCATGGCGGCTACATCAAGCGCATGCAGGCGGCGGTGAAGGCGACGACGTCGGGCAAGGGCTCGCTCGACGTCAAGATCGTCCAGCTCGTCAAGCTGCTGCGCAATGGCGAGCCGGTCAAAATGTCGAAGCGGAGCGGGGACTTCGTCACCTTGCGTGAGGTGGTGGATGAAGTCGGTCAGGACGCCGTCCGTTTCATGATGCTCTATCGCAAGAACGATGCGGTGCTCGACTTCGACCTTGCCAAGGTCATGGAACAGTCGCGCGACAACCCGGTGTTCTACGTCCAGTACGGCCACGCCCGCGGCCACTCGATCTTCCGCAACGCGCGGGCCGAAGTGTTCCCGGAGCTTCCCGAGGCGACCGACGAACGAATCGCCTGGCTCAGTGAGTCGGCGGTGGAACGGTTATCGGATCCCGTCGAGCTTGAACTTCTCAAGCGCCTCGCAATATATCCTCGTATGCTCGAAGCCGCCGCAGCGGCCCACGAGCCGCACCGAATTGCCTTTTATCTCTATGATTTAGCCAGCGAATTTCATGCACTTTGGACGAAGGGGCGCGATTTGCCCTATTTACGCTTCATTATCAATAATGATGCAGTTTTAACAAAGGCGCGGCTGGCCATGGTCCAGGGCGTCGTCTCGGTTCTGGCATCGGGCCTCGCCATCCTCGGCGTCCATGCTCCGAACGAGATGCGGTAGTTTGGGGCGAACTACTTAAGGGGAATTCGGGGGTAACCGGCAGAAGCCGGATCGCTTAGACTTGGTTGAAAGCCTTGTGGGTCGAAAGCCGTGCCTTGGTCGAGGGGCGCGCGGCTTTCCCGAAGGGACGCATCATCACGATGGCCGAACGATATCAGGACAGACCGTTTCCTTCCGATGACTATGGTCGCGGTGGCGATCAGCATGGGAAGGCGGACAGCGATCCCTTGGCTGAACTCGCCCGCCTGATCGGACAGACCGATCCTTTCGCCGCGCAGGCGCGGCCCGGTGCGCGTCCGCCAGCAGTATCTTTGCCCGCGCAGAACTATCAGGACGACGACTACCGGCAGGACGATGATCGGCAGGACTATGCCGAGCCTGCACCGCCCGGACCGCCCTCATGGATGCGGCGCGCCAATGTGCAGCCGCAGCCGGCACCCGCGGAGCCCGACTATCCGGTCACCGTCAATCCGGTTCATCCGTTGCATCGCTATTCGGCCCCGCCCGCCGTGCCGGAGCCTGAACTTCGTCAGCCGCAAGCCTATCAAGATCACGCCTATCAGGATCACGCCCATCAGGGGCAGGCTTACCAGCCGCAGGATCAGGCCTACGAGCAGCAAGCGTATCAGCAGCCCGATCCGTCGCGCTACGACGACGCGCTCTATGGCCGGCTCGAGGCGGGCGAGCAGGACTATCAGCGTGAACCGGCCTATCCGGACGATCCTTACGCGTACCAGAGCGAGTATCCGGAGGAGGAGCTCGACGAGCCTAAGAAGCAGCGCGGCGGCATGATGACGGTCGCGGCCATCCTGGCGCTGGCCGTGGTCGGCACCGGCGCGGCCTTCGCCTACAAGACCTATATCGGCTCGTCCCGCAGCGGCGAGCCGCCGATCATCAAGGCGGACAACACCCCGACCAAGATCGTGCCCGCGCCGACGGATTCCTCGGCCAAGGTGCCGGATCGCATGGCGATCGGCGATGGCACCGAGAAGATCGTGCCGCGCGAAGAAGCGCCGGTGGACGTCAACGCCAAGGCAGGCGGTCCCCGCGTGGTGTTTCCGCCGCTGAACCAGAATGCGAACCCGCCATCGGTCGCGAGCGTGTCGCCGTCCGCAGTGCCCCCGCCGGGCGCAAGCAACGGCACGCTGCCGAACAATTCGCCGCGTCCGATCAGGACCGTCGCCGTGAAGGGCGATCAGACCGACAGCGCCGCGCCGCAATCGGCCGCCGCCAAGCCCGCGGCTGCGCCGAAGCCTGTTGCCGCGCCTGCACCGGTTGCGCCGCGCAATCCGCCGACGTCGGCCAATGCCAGCGCCAACCAGCCGATGTCGTTGGCTCCGCAATCGGCTCCGGCCGCCGAGCCGCCGCAGCGGATGGCGGCGACCACTCCGACCCAGATCGCGCCCGCCGGCAGCGGCGGTGGCTACATCGTGCAGGTCTCCTCGCAGCAGAGCGAGGAAAGCGCCGCCGCGTCCTATCGCGTGCTTCAGAGCAAGTATGGCAGCGTGCTCGGCTCGCGCTCGCCGGTGATCAAGCGCGTCGACTTGACCGACAAGGGGAAGGGCGTCGTCTACCGCGCCTTCGCCGGTCCCTACGCCTCGGCCGAGGAGGCGACGCAGGCCTGCAACAGCCTGAAGTCCGCCGGCCTGTCCGCCTGCTTCGTCCAGAGGAATTAACGGCCGTTTCCTTGACCCCCTCGCGGGTCAGGGTTAATCGGCCGTTATGAGCACGCGGGCCTTCATTACCGGCGTATCCGGAACGGAACTGACCGCCGTCGAGCGGGAGTTTATCCGCGAGCAGAGCCCATGGGGCTTCATCCTGTTCAAGCGCAATGTCGCCACACCAGCTCAAGTTGCTGCATTGGTTGCAGAATTGCGCAGCGCGGTCGGGGTTGCCGACGCGCCCGTCCTGATCGACCAGGAGGGCGGACGGGTGCAGCGGCTCGGTCCGCCGCACTGGCCGGTCTATCCGCCGGGCGCCGTGTTCTCGACCTTGTACGACACTGATTCGGCCCTCGGGCTCACGGCGGCGCGCCTGTCCGCGCGCTTGATTGCGGCTGATCTGGCCGATCTCGGCATTACCGTGGATTGCCTGCCGCTGGCCGACGTGCCGGTCGCGGGCGCCGATGCCGTCATCGGGAACCGGGCCTATGGCACCGAACCGGCCAAGGTCGCGGCGATCGCGCGCGCCGTCACCGAAGGGCTGGAGCAGGGCGGCGTGCTGCCGGTCCTCAAGCACATCCCCGGCCATGGCCGCGCCACCGCGGACACTCATTTCAAGCTGCCGACGGTGGATACGCCGAGGGACGAGCTGGAACGGACCGACTTCGCGGCATTCAAGCCGCTGTCGGACCTGCCGATGGCCATGACTGCACATGTTGTGTTTAGCGCGGTCGACCCCGCCCATCCGGCGACGACATCTGCGACAATGATTGCTGACGTGATTCGCGGCGCAATCGGGTTCCAGGGTTTGTTGATGAGTGATGACGTGTCGATGAACGCGCTGTCGGGGACTATCGCCGAACGGACCCGCGCTATCTTCGCGGCCGGCTGCGATGTGGCCCTGCATTGCAACGGCAATATTGAGGAGATGCGTGCGGTCGCCGGCCAGACGCCTGTGCTGTCGGGCCGGGCGCTGGAGCGGGCGAATGCCGCCCTCGGCGCGCGCAAGGCGCCGCAGCCGCTCGACCGTGAGGCCGCACGCGCTGAGCTGGACGCATTGATCGCACGGACAACCACGGCATCCGCATGACCGCAGAAATTCTATCCTTCGAGACCGGGCGGCCCGCAGAGCTTGCCGAGGGCGAGCCGGCGTTGGTGGTGGACGTCGAGGGCTATGAGGGCCCGCTCGACCTGCTGCTCGCGCTGGCGCGGCAGCAGAAGGTCGATCTCGCCAAGATCTCGATCCTGGCGCTGGCCGACCAATATCTCCATTTCATCGAAGCCGCGCGAAAGATCCGGCTCGAGCTTGCCGCCGATTATCTCGTCATGGCGGCGTGGCTCGCCTTTCTGAAGTCGCGCCTGCTGCTGCCGGAGCCGCCGAGCGCGGAGGGCCCGAGCGCCGAGCAGATGGCGACCGCGCTCGCCAACCGCCTGCGCCGGCTGGAGGCCATTCGCGAAGCCGCCAACCGGCTGATGAACAGGCCGCAATTGCAGCGCGACATCTTCCCGCGCGGCGAGCCCGAGCAGATCGCCGAGATCAGGCATCCGAAATACACCGCGACGCTGTACGACCTGCTCACCGCCTATGCCTCGCAGCGCCAATCGCGCGTGCTGGCGAGCGTGCATCTGGCCAAGCGCACGGTGTGGTCGCTCGCCGAAGCACGCGCCACGCTGGAGCGGCTGGTCGGCAGCCTCAACGAACAAGACGATTGGGGCGTGCTGGACGATTTTCTGGTCCGGCATGTCGCCGACCCCACCCAGCGCGCGACGGTGTTCGCCTCCAGCTTTGCTGCCGCGCTGGAACTGGTGCGCGAAGGTCAGCTGGAACTGAATCAGAAAGAGGCGTTTGCGCCCATCTATTTCCGGAAGGGGCGCCCGAAACCGGTCCCGGACGCAGCTCCTGCGCCTGATGCGCCGGTCGCTTAAGTGCAAGAAGGAGAATCTGCCATGGCAAGCCTGGCTGAAGTGCGGGTAGAAGAGGCCGAGCCGATGGAGAACGAATCCCAGGCACGTCCCGAGGAATTGCGGCTGCTGGAAGCGCTGCTGTTCGCTTCGAGTGAACCGCTGGACACTGCGACGCTGGCCAAGCGCATGCCCGAGGGCGTCGACGTCAAGGCCGCGCTGGAACAGCTCCAGGCCGACTATTCCTTGCGCGGGGTGAATCTCGTCCGCGTCGCCAACAAATGGACCTTCCGCACGGCCGGCGATCTCGCCTGGCTGATGACGCGGGAGAGCACCGAAACCCGGCGCCTGTCGCGGGCGGCGATCGAGGTGCTGGCGATCATCGCCTATCACCAACCTGTGACGCGCGCCGAGATCGAGGAAATCCGCGGCGTCGTCACCTCGAAGGGCACGCTCGACGTGCTGCTGGAGACCGGCTGGATCAAGCCGCGCGGCCGGCGCAAGACGCCCGGTCGTCCGCTGACCTTTGGAACCACCGAGGACTTCCTGTCGCAATTCACCCTGGAACAGCTCGGCGATCTGCCGGGGCTGGAGGAGCTGAAGGGCACGGGCCTGCTGGATTCGCGCCTGCCGACCGGATTCAGCGTGCCGACACCGTCCGACGATCCGACGCTGCGCGAGGACGAGGATCCGCTGGAACCGGGCGACGAGCTCGATCTGGCGCTGGCGCCAGCGGTCGAGCCCGAGACTGCGGAAACGGCTGCGGAAACGACCGCGGAAGCCGGCAATGAGGAACACGGCGAGGGCGGCAGCAAAGGCGGCGCCGAGGACTGACGTACCGTCCGCTGACGGGACCCTGCGACCGGTTAACACTAGCAAGATTACGTAGCGCTCACACCGAATTGCCGCTGCCTAGGTCCTTGTTTTTGCGACCTGCCGAGCCTAGGTTTCGGTGAAGATCGGCCGGGTCCCCGGCCATGCGCGTTTGGAGGGTTGCAGGATGGGTTCACTCAGCATTTGGCACTGGATCCTGGTGATCGCAGTGGTCCTGCTGCTGTTCGGCCGCGGGAAGATTTCGGACCTGATGGGCGACGTGGCGCAGGGCATCAAGGCCTTCAAGAAGGGCATGCAGGACGACGACAAGTCCCCCGAGAAGCCCGAGCCGGCCAAGTCCATCGAGCACAATGGTGCTCCGACCGCGGCGCGGACCGACGTCGGCAGCAAGGCCGTCTGAGCCGAGAGCAGCACGCGAGACGTGGGTAGGGCGGCCCCGATCCTGCGCGCAAGGGATTGGGCCGGTTGCGGCTTCGCGTGAACGGAAGACCTCATGTTCGACATCGGGTGGAGTGAACTGGTCCTGATCGGGGTCGTGGCCCTGATCGCCATCGGCCCGAAAGAGCTGCCGGGCGTGCTGCGCATGGTCGGACAATGGATGGGCAAGGCGCGCAAGATGGCCGCCGAATTCCAGGGCCAGTTTCAGGAAGCGATGCGCGAGGCCGAGATGGCCGACCTCAAGAAGAGCTTCGACGAGGTCAAGGAAGCCGCCACCGGATTCAATCCGCTGACCTCGCTCCAGAAGGACGTCAGCGACGCACTGCGCGTCGATGCGCTGGACAAGCCGGCCGAGACGTCCACGACGAATGCTGTCGAACCGCCGGCAACTTCGAGTGAAGCGCCGGCGACTTCAAGTGAAGCGCCGGCAGTGCCGACCACGCCGGAAGCGCCGACGCCTGCAACCTTCATGGAAGCCGAGGCGCATGCGGCAGCCAACGAGCCGCTTGTGATCACCCGTGAGGTCGAGCAGGCAAAGGTGGCGCAGGACACCGCCCCGTCCGAAGCGATCAAGGACGCCAAAGCGTCATGACCGACGCCGATATCGAGGCCAGCAAAGCCCCGCTGATGGACCATCTGATCGAGCTGCGCTCGCGGCTGATCAAGGCGCTGCTCGGCTTCGGCATAGCATTCATCTTCTGCTTCTTCTTCGCCAAGCAGATCTACAACGTGCTGGTCTGGCCGTTCGTGTGGATCGCGGGCCCCGAGAACTCCAAGTTCATCTACACGGCGCTGCTGGAATATTTCATCACCCAGCTCAAGCTGGCGCTGTTCGGGGCCGGCTTCATCTCGTTCCCGATCATCGCGACCCAGATCTACAAGTTCGTCGCGCCCGGCCTCTACAAGCACGAGAAGCAGGCCTTCCTGCCGTATCTGGTCGCGACCCCGTTCTTCTTCGTGCTCGGCGCCGCGCTGGTCTATTTCGTGGTGCTGCCAATGCTGGTCCGTTTCTCGCTCGGCATGCAGCAGGCCGGCGGCGACGAGACCGCCCAGATCCAGCTGCTGCCCAAGGTCGGCGAATATCTGTCGCTGATGATGTCGCTGATCTTCGCCTTCGGCATCGCCTTCCAGCTTCCGGTGATCCTGACTCTGCTCGGCCGGATCGGCATCGTCAGCTCGAAAATGCTGCGCGAGAAGCGCCGCTATTTCATCGTCATCGCCTTCGTGATCGCCGCCGTGCTGACGCCGCCCGACGTGCTCAGCCAGTGCTCCCTGGCGTTTCCGCTGATGGCGCTCTACGAAGGCTCGATCATCGCGGTCGGCATGGTGGAGAGAAAGGCCGCGGCCTCGCAAGCGGCCACCGGCACCGACGTGTCGACGCCGGCCAATCCGGCGGAGTAGGGCGACCAAGCCCACCGGTGTCATTCCCCCGCGAAAGCGGGGAATCCAGTACGCCGCGGCCTCTCGTGAAATCACTGCCGTCTTTGGAATACTGGATCATCCGCCTTCGCGGATGATGACAGCTGTGCTAGGGGAGGCGCGCTGCCGTACAACGTTTCCCGTGTACGTCTACGCGCTGATCCAGGACCACAGCCATGCACGACATCAAATCGATCCGCGACAATCCGCAAGCCTTCGACGCTGGTCTCGCACGGCGCGGTTTGAAGCCGATGTCGAGCTCGCTGCTGGCGATCGACGAGAAGCGCCGTGCTGCGATCCTCGCCTCCGAGCAGGCGCAGGCGCGGCGCAACGCGGCGTCCAAGGAGATCGGTGACGCCAAGAAGGCCAAGGACGAGGCGCGCGCCGCCAAGCTGATGGCCGAGGTCGCCGAGCTCAAGACCACGATGCCTGAGCTCGAAGCCGCCGCGAAGGCCGCCGACGACGAGCTGACCAAAGAGCTGTCGGCGATTCCGAACATTCCGTTCGATGAGGTGCCCGATGGCGTCGACGAGCAGGGCAACGTGCAGCGCCATGTGTTCGGCAACAAGCGCAATTACAGCTTCACGCCGAAGCTGCATGATGATCTCGGCACCGCGCTCGGCTACATGGATTTCGAGGCGGCGGCCAAGCTCTCCGGCGCGCGCTTCGTCGTGCTGAAGAAGGGCCTCGCCCGGCTCGAACGTGCGATCGGCCAGTTCATGCTCGACCTGCACACCACCGAGCACGGCTACACCGAGATCAATCCGCCGCTCATGGTCCGCGATGCGGTGATGTTCGGCACTGCACAGCTACCCAAGTTCAGCGCTGATCAATTCCGAGTGGAAACTGAGGATGATCAGGTACGGAACGCCTACGTAAATTTGGACCTTGCCAAGCAGCACATCTTGGATTTTGTCGAAGAGAACGGCGTTCCGGATGCACGCGAAGCGAAGCATGAAGTATTGGGTTTTGTATACAAGCATAATCCTGACCGTCGCTGGCTGATCCCCACCGCGGAGGTGGCGCTCACCAATCTCGTCCGCGAATCCATTCTCGACGAGAAGCAATTGCCGATGCGGCTCACCGCGCTGACGCCTTGCTTCCGCGCGGAGGCGGGGGCTGCCGGGCGCGACACGCGCGGCATGATCCGCCAGCACCAGTTCACCAAGGTCGAGCTGGTCTCGATCACGACGCCGGAAGTGAGCAAGGACGAGCTGGAGCGGATGCTCTCCTGCGCCGAGCAGGTGCTGCAGAAGCTCGACCTGCATTATCGCGTGATGACGCTGTGCGCGGGGGACATGGGCTTCTCGTCGCAAAAAACCTATGACATCGAGGTCTGGATGCCCGGGCAGGGCGAGGGCGGCATGTTCCGCGAGATTTCCAGCTGCTCGGTCTGCGGCGACTTCCAGGCGCGGCGGATGGATGCGCGCTCGCGCGGCCCCGACGGCAAGCCGCGTTTCGTGCACACGCTGAACGGCTCCGGCACCGCGGTCGGCCGCGCGCTGATCGCCGTGATGGAGACCTATCAGCAGGAGGACGGCTCGATTGCGGTCCCCGACGTGCTCCAGCCCTATATGGGCGGAGTGAAGGTGATCGCGCGCGACTAAAGCGTTTTCGAGCGAAGTGGGTACCGGTTCGCGTCAAGAAGACGCGGCATGACGAGAATTGCGTTGCGAAGACCGGGCGGCCGGTTATCCTGCCGGCCCCTCGACAATGCGAACCCCCCGCTTCATGGCCTTGCACCGCGACATCTTCTGGGTCGGCCGACAATGGGCGGTGACGGGGGCCGGCATCCAGGCCGTCGATCAGCGCCTGCGCGGCGTGCTCGACATCGAGATCGCGCGGCTCTGGGACGACGATCTCGTGCAGAGCCGGCGGGCCAAGCCCGGCGTGAATGCTGCCGATTTCGACAAGGCGCTGACGGTGGCCCGCGAGCGCTTTCGGCAGGAGCCGGCGTCGGACCCGTTGGTCGCGCAGCTGAAGGCGCTCGGCGTGATCGAGACCCCCGTCGTGAGCCCGGCCGTACCGGCGATGCAGCTGCGGGCGGAAGGCCGGCTGGCGCGCTTCCTGCCGCAATGGCGCATCCGCCGCTGACAGGCCCCGCCGGGAACCTGCCATCGGACCGCAATCGCCCAGTTTGCCTGATCGCCCCCAGCCGGATAAGACGGCTCAAACCCCCTTTTTCGGAATCGAACCTTTCGCATGCGCATTCTCTGCACCAATGACGACGGTATCCACGCCCCCGGCCTCAAGATCGTCGAGGAGATCGCGCGCGCTCTGTCCGACGACGTCTGGGTGGTGGCGCCCGAGCTCGACCAGTCCGGCGTGTCGCATTCGCTGTCGTTGAACGATCCGTTGCGCCTGCGCGAGGTCGGACCCCGGCATTTTGCCGTGCGCGGCACGCCGACCGACTGCGTCATCATGGGCGCGCGCCATATCCTTGAACCCAAGCTGCCCGACGTCGTGCTGTCCGGGGTCAACAAGGGCCGCAACGTCGCCGAGGACGTGGTCTATTCCGGCACCATCGCCGGGGCGCTGGAGGGGACCATCCTGGGGCTGCCGTCGTTCGCGCTGTCGCAGGAGTTCAGCCTCGAAACCCGCGAGCGCCCGCCGTGGGACACCGCGCGCAAGTTCGGGCCCGACATCGTGCGCAAGGTGATTGCCGCCGGCGTTCCGAAGGACACCGTCATCAACGTCAACTTCCCGTCCTGCGCGCCGGAGGATGTGCTCGGCATCCGCGTCACCCGCCAGGGCAAGCGCAATCTCGGTTTCCTGCGGGTCGACGAGCGCAAGGACGGCCGCGGCAATCCCTATTTCTGGATCGGCTTCGAGCGCGCCGCGATGATGGACACGCCGGCCGACGGCACCGATCTGGCGGCGCTGCGCGAGCGCTACGTCTCGGTCACGCCGCTGAGGCTCGATCGCACCAATGAGGCTTTTTCGGAAGAGCTCAGCGCGATGCTGAAATAGCGCCTATTCGCCGCGGAGCGCGGCTTCGATGGTCTTGCCGAGCGCGTCGAGCTGAAACGGCTTCTGGAGCGCCGGCCGGTCGCGGTACTGCTCGGGCAGGCCGGATGAGCCGTAGCCGGTGGCGAAAATGAACGGGCAGCCCTTGGCCTGGATCACGTCGGCGACCGGCGAGATGACCTTGCCGTTGACGTTGACGTCGAGAATGGCGATGTCGAACTCGGTCGCCTGGGCGAGCCGCATGGCCTCGGTGATGTCGCCCGCCTCGGCTGCGACCTTGTAGCCGAGCTCCTCGAGCATGTCCGCTACCATCATCCTGATCATCACCTCGTCCTCGACGAGGAATACAGAGCGGCCGGAAAGCCCTGTCGCGGTCATGGTTGAGTCCTTGCCCATTGCCAAAAACGTTCGCAGATAACGCGAATTGACGCAATGCGCGTTTCGACCAACGGATACCTGAAAATGGTCATCGCAGCTCGTCCGCGGCAATCCAATCTGTGGTTAAATGCTCTAGAGGAAGGCTATCATGAGTTCCTGAGCAGGAACATGGATTCTCCCGCCCGGGCTCGAGCCCGCCGGGCCGGCCAAGACAGTACAAGCAGGTAATGACCTCCCATCAGCACCCGCCGGAAAAGATGATGTTTCAGCTCACGCTGAGGCGTCGGGGCATCAGCGATCAGGCGGTGCTGCGAACCATGGAGGAGGTGCCGCGCGAGCAATTCGTCGATGAGGCCGACCGCGACGGCGCCTACCGGGACAGCGCGCTGCCGATCGCCTGCGGCCAGACCATCAGCCAGCCTTTCGTCGTGGCCTACATGACCGAGCAGCTGCAGCTCCAGAAGCAGCACCGGGTGCTCGAGATCGGCACCGGTTCCGGTTATCAGGCGGCCGTGCTGTCGCGGCTCGCCGGCCAGGTCCTGTCGGTCGAGCGCTATCGCAGACTTGCGGACACGGCGCGCGCCCGGCTCGAAAAGCTCGGCTGTCACAATATCGAGGTGATGCTTGGCGACGGCCTCAACCTGCCGCCCAATATCGGCCCGTTCGATCGCATCATCGTCACCGCCGCGATGGAGCAGATCCCGGAGAATCTGGTCGAGCGGCTGGAGGTTGGCGGCATCCTGATCGCGCCGGTCGGCCCGCATCAGGGCGTGCAGACGCTGATCCGCCTGAGCCGGAGCGCGGTGGGGATCGAGCGCAAGGAACTGGTCGATGTCCGCTTCGTGCCGGCGCTGCCCGGGGTGGCGCGGGAGCTGTAGATTTCCGGATCGGCTTTGCGGCCAACATCTTATTGGGAGGGTTAAGCCGTTATTTACTCGGCGCGTGTTTACTTAAAACACCAGTTCTGTTGCGTACGAGTGAGTAACCATGTCCGCTGTCGCCGAGTTGCTTTACTCGCGCCGCGTACCGCAGGTCGCGGTGCTGGCGCTGATCTCCTTCAGCTTCGCAGGGTGCAGCGCCGACATGTCGTCGCGGCTGTCCCAGTCGAATTTCTCCAATCCCTTCTCCTCCGAAGCGACCGGTACCGTGCAGCAGGCCCCGCCGCCGCAGCGCGAGCTGCCGCAATATGCGCGGCCGCAGACCCAGCCCGGCGCCTATCAGTCGCAGCCCTTGCCGCCCCCGGCGGTCTCCGCCCCGCAATCCTATCCCGTCGCGGCAGGTGGCGGGGTGTCCGGAGGCGGGCGTGGCGTCAGCTCCTACGCGCCGCCGGCGCAGCCGCATCTGGAGACCACGGCCACCGTGCCGCCGCGCTCGGTCGCAGCTGCCCAGCCGGCCGGCGGGACCAAGATCATCGTCGGCACCAGCGATACGCTCGAGGTGCTCGCCAAGCGCTATCGCGTCACGCCGCAGGCGATCCTGGCCGCCAACGGCTACAAGGGTCCGCGCGCGCTGTCGCCCGGCCAGCAGCTGATCATTCCGCATCCGGCGACGGCCGCGGCGCCGGCGTCAACTCCGGTCGCGGCAGCTCCTGCCGCGAAGCCGGTTGCCGTCATGGCTGCGCCGCCGAGCACGCACTTCGTCAATCGTGGCGACACGCTCGCCAGCATTGCCCGCAAGAACCATATCTCGTCGGCTGAGCTTGCCCGTGCCAACGGTCTTGATCCCTCGGCCAAGCTGAAGCTCGGCACCAAGCTGACCGTGCCCGGCGCAAAGACCGCCGCCATGGCGGCGCCGGTTGCCGCAGCTCCTGTCACGGCGGCCCCGGTTGCGGGGACGTTGCAGCCCGTTGCAGCCGCTCCCGCGCCCGCCACCAAGATAGCTGCGGCCGGCGCACCCGTGCAGAGCGCGCGCCTCGCCCAGGCCACCACCAATGTTGAAGAGAAGCCCGCCGAGACCCCGGCGAAGGCTGCGGAGACCACCAGCGCGCTGCCGACCTTCCGCTGGCCGGTGCGCGGCAAGGTGGTCACGAGCTACGGCGCCAAGACCAACGGCAAGTCCAACGACGGCATCAATGTCGCGGTGCCCGAGGGGACGCCGGTCAAGGCGGCCGAAGACGGCGTCGTCGCCTATTCCGGCAACGAGCTGAAAGGTTACGGCAATCTGGTCCTGGTTCGGCACTCCAACGGCTACGTCACCGCATATGCCCATGCGAGTGAGCTGTTGGTGAAGCGCGGCGACACCATCAAGCGCGGTCAGGTCATTGCCAAGTCGGGTCAATCCGGGGAGGTGGCGTCGCCGCAGCTCCACTTTGAGATCCGCAAGGGATCGAGCCCGGTTGACCCGCTTCAATTCCTGAACGGGGCGTGAGGCCTACGCAGAGTAGGGCACGCAATCACAACAAGCGCACTGTCATCGCCCGGCTTGGACCGGGCGATCCAGTATTCCAGAGATAGTCATTGTTGAGCCGATAAGCCGCGGCGTACTGGATTCCCCGCCTGCGCGGGGAATGACAGAGCCAGGCACGGCGACGGCTTCCGCTACTTCGCCGTCAGCTTCACGCCGAGCCGGCCCGCCAGCTCCTGCACGAATTGCCAGGCGACGCGGCCCGAGCGCGAGCCGCGGGTGGTCGACCATTCCAGCGCCTCCCGCTCCAGCGCCTCGTCGTCGACCTTGACGCCGAAATGGCTGCAATAGCCGCGCACCATGGCGAGGTATTCGTCCTGGCTGCAACGGTGGAAGCCGAGCCAGAGGCCGAAGCGATCGGACAGCGACACCTTCTCCTCGACGGCTTCGCCGGGATTGATCGCGGTCGAGCGCTCATTCTCGATCATGTCGCGCGCCAGCAGATGACGGCGGTTGGAGGTGGCGTAGAGGATGACGTTCTCGGGCCGGCCCTCGATGCCGCCTTCGAGCACGGCCTTGAGCGATTTGTAGGACGCGTCATTGCCGTCGAAGGAGAGGTCGTCGATGAACACGATGAAGCGGAAGCTGGCGTCGCGAAGCTTCTCCATCAGCATCGGCAGCGTTTCGATGTCCTCGCGATGGATCTCGATCAGCTTCAGCCGCTCAGCCAGCTTGCGGTCCGCGTTGATGCTGGCATGCGCGGCCTTCACCAGCGACGATTTGCCCATGCCGCGCGCGCCCCAGAGCAGGGCGTTGTTGGCGGGCAGGCCGCCCGCGAACCGCTCGGTGTTCTCCATCAGGATGTCGCGCATCCGGTCGATGCCCTTGAGCAGGAATAGCTCGACGCGGCTGACCCGCGGCACGGGCGCGAGGCGGCCGTCGGGGTGCCAGACATAGGCATCCGCCCGTTCGAACGACTCGGGGGAGACGGCCGGCTTGGCCTGGGCGGAGAGATGCGCCGCAATGGTCTCCAGCGCGCGGACGATGCGCTCCTGGGACAGGTTGGGCGCTGCCGCGCGAGGGGCTTTGACGGTCCTCTTGGGACTGCCCTTGGGGCGATTTGCCGCGACGCGGGCCGGCTTTCCGGCAGGGGTGCGGGGGCCTTTGCCGGCCGGGCTTTTGCTGGGGTTTTTGGGCATGTCCGAAGTTCCTGAGAACGCAGCCTTATCGGGCCTGAGGGGCCGCCGCAAGGTGGCTAAAAGGGCGGTCTGGCAGCGTTGCAATTGGGGCAATGGCCGCTATAGTCCGCGCGAATTTGACCGAACCGGTTGCCTTTGAAGGCCTGACCGGTTTTCCCCCGTTTCTCACGAGGATCGTCCGAATGCTGATTACCCCTGCGTATGCCCAGGCCGCGGGCGCCGGTGACACCAACAGCATGTTGATGTCGCTGCTGCCGTTCGCCCTGATCTTCGTGATCATGTACTTCCTGATTCTGCGTCCGCAGCAGAAGAAGGTCCGCGAGCACGCCGACCTCGTGAAGAACATCCGCCGCGGCGACACCGTCGTGACTTCGGGCGGCCTCGTCGGCAAGGTCACCAAGGTCGTCGACGACGACCAGATCGAGTTCGAGATTTCCGACGGCGTGCGGGTGCGGCAGATGCGCCAGATGATCTCCGGCGTGCGCGCCAAGGGCGAGCCGGCGAAGGAATCCAAGGACAGCGCGAAGGACGCCGCCAAGGATAGTGCCAAGGACGACGCCGCGTCGAAGTGAACGCGTTCGCGAGCATCTCAAGTCTCCTGATCTGACAGGTCCAGTCGATGTTGTATTTCACGCGGTGGAGGGCGCTCGGGATCATCCTGACGGCGCTGATCGTGTGCCTCTGCGCGGTCCCGAACTTCTTCCCCGAGGCCCAGGTCAAGACCTGGCCGGCCTGGGCGCAGCGCCGGCTGGTGCTCGGCCTCGACCTTCAGGGCGGCTCCTACCTGCTGCTTGAGGTCGACTCCAATTACGTGAAGAAGGAACGGCTGGATCAGGTCCGCGACGACGTCCGCCGGACGCTGCGCGATGCCAAGATCGGCTTCACCGGCGGCGTCACCGTGCGCAACGACGCGGCCGAAGTTCGTATCACCAAGGAATCCGACGTTCAGGCGGCGCTCGCCAAGCTGCGCGAATTGTCTCAGCCGCTGGGCGGCCTGATGGGATCGAGCGGTCAGCGCGACCTCGAGGTGACCGATGCCGGCGGCGGGGTGATCCGCCTCAGCGTCCCGCAGGCTGCCATGCTCGATCGCCTGCGCAAGACCATCGAGCAGTCGATCCAGATCGTCGAACGCCGCGTCAACGAGCTCGGCACCGTCGAGCCCGTGATTCAGCGCCAGGGCAATGACCGCATCCTGGTGCAGGTCCCCGGCCTGCAGGATCCGACCCGTCTGAAGAAGCTGCTCGGCGAGACCGCCAAGATGGAATTCCGCATGGTCGACACCACCGTGTCGCCGGACCAGGCGCAGCAGGGCAGGTTGCCGCCGGATTCCGAGCTGCTGATGAGCGCGTCGCCGCCGCCGACGCCCTATGTGGTCAAGAAGCAGGTCCTGGTCGCCGGCGGCGATTTGATCGATGCCCAGGCGACCTTCGACCAGCGTACCAGCGAGCCGGTCGTCAGCTTCAAGTTCAATACTTCGGGCGCGCGCAAGTTCGGGCAGGCCACGCAAGAGAATGTCGGGCTGCCTTTCGCGATCGTGCTCGACAACAAGGTGATCTCCGCGCCCCGGATCAACGAGCCGATCACCGGCGGTCAGGGCCAGATCTCGGGCAGCTTCACGGTCCAGTCCGCCAACGATCTCGCGATCCTGATGCGCGCCGGCGCGCTGCCGGCGCCGCTCACGGTGGTCGAGGAGCGCACTGTCGGTCCGGGACTCGGCCAGGATTCGATCGAGAAGGGCGAGCTGGCGGCTTACGTCGGCTCCATCCTCGTCGTCATCTTCATGCTGCTGACCTACCGGCTGTTCGGGGTGTTCGCAAACATCGCGGTGGCCATCAACGTCGCCATGATCTTCGGCCTGCTGTCACTGCTCAACGCCACGCTGACGCTGCCCGGCATCGCCGGCATCGTGCTCACCGTCGGCATCGCGGTGGATTCCAACGTGCTGATCTACGAGCGCATCCGTGAGGAGCTGCGCGGCGGCCGCAACGCGATCTCGGCGATCGATGCCGGCTTCAAGCGGGCGCTCGCGACCATCCTCGATTCCAACATCACCACCTTCATTGCCGCCGCGGTGCTGTTCTACATCGGCACCGGCCCGGTGCGCGGCTTTGCCGTGACGCTCGGCATCGGCATCATCACCACGGTGTTCACCGCCTTCACCCTGACCCGGCTGATCGTCGCGGGGTGGGTGCGGTGGAAGCGGCCGCAGAGCGTGCCGATCTAGGAGCTAAGACCGTGACATACTACGTTCTCATCGGGCTTGGCATTCTGATTGCCGTCCTCACCGTGGTCGCCGCGCTCGGCGTGCTGCCGTCGCTGCGTATCGTCCCCGACGACACGCATTTCGATTTCACGCGCTTCCGCCGCATCAGCTTCCCGATCTCGGCGGCGCTCTCGATCGTCGCCATCACGCTGTTCTTCACCCACGGGCTGAACCTCGGCATCGACTTCAAGGGCGGCACGCTGCTGGAGGTGCGGGCCAAGTCCGGCGCCGCCGACATCGCGGCGATGCGCACGACGCTGGATGGCTTGCGCCTCGGCGAGATCCAGCTGCAGCAGTTTGGCGGCCCCGAGAATGTCTTGATCCGCGTTGCCGAACAGCCCGGCGGCGACAAGGCGCAGCAGGATGCCGTGCAGAAGGTGCGCAACGCTCTCGGCGATTCCATCGAATATCGTCGTGTCGAGGTGCTTGGGCCGCGCGTCGCCGGCGAGCTGCTGGCCTACGGCATGGTCGGCCTGATGCTCGCGATCGTCTCGATCCTGATCTATCTCTGGTTCCGGTTCGAATGGCAGTTCGCACTGGGCGCCATGATCGCCAACGTGCACGACATCGTGCTGACGATCGGCTTCATGTCGATCAGCCAGGTCGATTTCGACCTGACCAGCATCGCGGCTCTGCTGACCATTCTGGGCTATTCGCTCAACGACACCGTCGTCATCTACGACCGCATCCGTGAAATGCTGCGCCGCTACAAGAAGATGCCGATGCCGCAGCTGCTCAACGAATCCATCAACTCGACGCTGTCGCGCTCGATCATCACCCACTTCACGGTGACGCTGGCGCTGCTGGCGCTGTTCTTGTTCGGGGGGCACGCGATCCACAGCTTCACCGCGGTGATGATGTTCGGCGTGGTGCTGGTCGGCACCTACACATCGATCTTCATCGCGGCCCCGATCCTGATTTATCTCGGCGTCGGCGAGCATCGCGAGGATGCGCCGGATACGGCCCCGCCGGCGAAGAAAAGCAAGGCATGATCCGAACCGCACGCTCCCGCAAGAGTTGGCGGGGGCAGTAAGCTCATTCGGACCAGACTCATGGCCGGCGATCCCAACGCACCCCATTTCCCGCGCTCGGCGCCGATCGAGGCCTATGGCAAGGGCGGCTTCGCCTTCGCCGGCATGTCGCACCGGGGCTCGCTGCTGTGCCTGCCCGAGGCAATCTGGGCCTGGGACGTGACGGATCCCCAGAAGATCGACCGCTATTCGCTCGACCGGGTGTTCGCGGCCGCCAACGGCATCGACACGCTCCTGATCGGCACCGGAACCGGGCTCTGGCTGGCGCCGCCGGAGCTGCGCCAGGCCCTGAAGGCGGTGAGGGTGGTGCTGGACACGATGCAGACCGGACCTGCCGTACGCACCTACAACATCATGATCGGCGAGCGGCGGCGGGTCGCGGCTGCGCTGATCGCGGTGCCATGAGCAGCGGCGCGCCGCCGCCCGATTCCGTCGCCTTCTGCGCCGATCTCGTGCGCCGCCACGACTTTCCGCGCTATGCCGCGACGCTGTTCGTGCCCGCCGCCGAGCGCCGCGCGCTGCTTGCGCTCTACGCCTTCAACGTCGAGATCGTCCGCGTCCGCGACCAGGTGAGCCAGCCCTTGCCCGGGGAGATCCGCTTTCAATGGTGGACCGACCTGTTCTCGGGGCTCGTCCACGGCAGCGCCGAGGGCAATCCGGTCGCTGCCGAATTGCTGCGCGCGATCCGTGATTTTAACCTGCCGGTCGAGCCGCTATCGCTGCTCGTCGAGGAGCACCAGTTCGACCTCTACAACGATCCGATGCCGACCATGGCGGCGCTGGAGGGCTATCTGGCCGCGACCTGTTCGGCGTTGTTTGGTCTGGCGGCGCGGATTCTGGCGCCGACGTCCGAGGCGGTCGAACATCTCGCCCGGCATGCCGGGCTGGCAAAGGGCATCGCGCAGGTCATCGTGAACCTGCCGCGCGATGCCTCGCAACGCCAGCTGTTCCTGCCGCAGCAGGTGCTGGAGAGCCATGGCTGCCGGATGGAAGACGTGTTTGCCGGCAAGGAGACGCCGAACCTGCGAGCCGTGCTGGAGCAGCTCGCCGGCGAGGCGCGGCAGCATTTGACCACGGCCTTGTCACTGCTGGCGGACGTGCCGGCAGCGGTGCGTCCGGCATTTCTGCCGCTGAGCCAGGTCAGGGCCGATCTCGAGCGCCTGTCGCAGCCCGGTCGCAATCCGTTCGCGCTGCAGCCGACGTCGCGGCTGCGCACGCTCTGGACGCTGTGGCGGGCTTCACGTTCCCGGGAATTTACCAAATAGCGGCTGGCTTATCGCCTCGAACCGCCCGATGCTCTATGCTGTCCCATGGCTGAGTTGTCCCAAACCCCATCGTCCGATCTCAGCGGCTTTCAAGTCGCACCCGGTGACGTTCATGCCGCCGCCGATATCATTCGCGGCGCCGTCGTCGAGACGCCCTGCAGCTACAGCCGCACGCTGAGCAACATCTGCGGCTGCGAGATCTGGCTCAAGTTCGAGAACCTCCAGTTCACCTCGTCGTTCAAGGAGCGCGGCGCGCTCAACCGTCTCACCGCGCTGACGCCGGAGGAGCGTGCGCGCGGCGTCATCGCCATGTCCGCCGGCAACCACGCCCAGGGCGTCGCCTATCACGCCAGGCGGCTCGGCATTCCCGCCACCATCGTCATGCCAGTCGGCACGCCGATGGTGAAGGTCGAGAACACCAGGCACCACGGCGCGGAAGTTGTCGTCACCGGCGCGACGCTGGAGGAGGCGGCCGCGTTCGCGCGTCAGCACGGCGAAGCCCGCGGCATGATCTTCGTCCACCCCTACGACGATCCGCTGGTGATCGCGGGCCAGGGCACCGTCGGGCTGGAGATGATGCGAGCGGTCCCCGATCTCGATACGCTGGTCGTGCCGATCGGGGGCGGCGGGCTGATCAGCGGCATCGCCATCGCCGCGAAATCGATCAAGCCGTCATTGCGAATCCTGGGCGTCGAGGCCTGGCTCTATCCTTCGATGTACAACGCCATTCACGGCGGCAATCTGCCGGCGCGCGGCGATACGCTCGCCGAAGGGATCGCGGTGAAATCGCCGGGCAAGATCACCACCGAAATCGTCCGCCGCCTCGTCGACGACATTGCGCTGGTGAACGAAGCCGAGCTCGAGCGCGCGGTAGCGACCCTGATCTCGATCGAGAAGACCGTCGTCGAGGGCGCCGGCGCCGCCGGCCTTGCCGCGCTGATGTCCGATCCGCCCCGCTTCGCCGGCCAGAAGGTCGGTCTCGTCCTGAGCGGCGGCAATATCGACACGCGGCTGATCGCATCGGTGCTCACGCGCGAGCTCGCGCGCGAGGGGCGGCTGACCCAGCTCTCGCTCGATATCCCCGACAGACCCGGACAATTGGCCGCGGTGGCCGCGCTGCTCGCCGAAGCCGGCGCCAACATCATCGAGGTCTCGCACCAGCGCACCTTCTCCGAGCTGCCGGCCAAGGCGACGCTGCTGCAACTCGTCATCGAGACCCGCGACGCGGCGCATCTTGACGAGGTGATGGCGCGGCTTAGCGCATCCGGATTGAGCGCGCGCTGCACGTGAGCGGCACGCTTCTCCTATCGCGAGGCCAAACCCGCCAGATGCGCGATCAGCCGGTCGATCTCGGCTTTCGTGTTGTAATAATGCGGTGACGCCCGCACCACATGCGGCAACGCGCGAAGCTCGGCATCGATGCGCGTGCTCGACGGATCCGAGGCGCCGATCGTAATGCCGGCCGCCGCAGCGCTGGCGACGATGGCGTCCGCCTCATGCCCGTCCATGGTGAAGCTGACGATGGCACCCGGCGCGCGGCCGAGGTCGCGAATGGTGACGCCGGGAATATCCGCAAGGCCGCTGCGAAGTCGACCGGCAAGTAGGCGGCAGCGTTGTGCGATCGGGGCGATGCCGATCTCAAGGGCGTAGTCGACAGCCGCGCCCAAGCCAAGCCGGGCTACGTAATTGTTCTCCCAAGTCTCGAAGCGGCGGGCATCGTCCCGCAATTGATAGGCGTCCCGGGAAACCCAGGGGGCGGCAAAGTGGTCGATCATGGGCGGCTCCAGCCGCTGCAGCATGGCGCGGCGGACATAGAGAAAGCCGGTGCCGCGCGGACCGCGCAGGAATTTGCGTCCCGTGGCGGACAGCATGTCACAGCCGATGGCATAGACGTCGACCTCCATCTGGCCGACCGCCTGACAGGCGTCGAGCAGATAGGCGATGCCGTGCGCCCGGGCGATCCTGCCGACCGCGGCTGCCGGATTGACCAGCCCGCCATTGGTCGGAACCCAGGTGATCGCGATCAGCTTCACCCGCTCGTCGATCATCCGTTCGAGCGCGTCGACATCGAGCTCGCCGCTGGCATCGCTCGGCACCACGTCGATGACCGCGCCGGTGCGCTTGGCGACCTGGAGGAAGGCAACATAATTGGCGGCGTATTCCGCTTCGGCGGTCAGGATGCGATCCCCTTTCCGAAACGGAAGTGAATAGAACGCCATCTGCCAGGCCACGGTCGCGTTCTCCACCAGGGCGATCTCGTCCGGTGCGGCATTCAGCAGGCGCGCCACCGAGCCGTAGACCGCGTCGAGCCGGTCGGCTTCGCGGTCGGCGGCGGCATAACCTCCGATCTCGCTTTCCAGATCGATGTGTCCCTTCATCGCCGCGACCACCGGCGCCGGCATCAGGGCCGCGCCTGCGTTGTGGAGATATGCGAGCCGCGAGGCGGCCGGCGTGTCGGCGCGTATTCGGTCGAGGTCGATCAAGTGCCGGTCTCCGCGTCTTGCGATCTCGTGCCTGAATTAGGCGCGTTGCCGAGCCTGAGCAAGAGAGCCCGGGTCGCCTCAGATGCAGAGGCTGAGCAGCTTGATGTGACAGCTGCTGGACTTTGGCTTGCTCGCGGGCGCAGCCTCGCGCTTCACGGCAACGACGGGCTCCTTGTCCTTCTTCTTGCCCTTGCCCTTCGGCTCGTAGTCGCCCGCGATCACCATGGCCCAGTAGGTGCGCTTGCCGCTAGCGTTCTTGGCGCTGGCGATGCCGACGCGGGAGGCGTTGTGCAGCAACAGATTCTTGCGATGCCCGGACGAGTCGATCCACTGTCCCAGCGTCTTCTCGAAATTGTCGTAGCCGTAGGCGATGTTCTCGGCGGCGCGGCCTGCGCCGGCCGGCGCGACGCGGCGGTTGAACGGCCCGAGGGCGTCATGGCTGAGATTGTCCTTGGCGGCCATCGCGCGGGCCTGGTCCATGGCGATGCGGTCGAGAATGGCATCGCGGACGACACGGACTTCGCCGTGCTTGAGGCGGAAGTTCGAGATCAGCTCGGCGGGCGAGTCCGCCATTGCGGGCGCGGCCATGAGCAGCAGGAAGCCCGCAATCAGGCCGCCAACGACACGACGCATCACCGTCCCCTCAATGCCCATGATCCCGCCACGCCCAAATGATCCGACCCGCTTCTCTATCGCCAATGTGGACGCTTCAAGGCGCGGGGAGCCCGGTCAGCTCGTTGGCAGGTCCGCCTCGAAGTTGAAGCGGTCGCGCAGGTTTTTCCGCTGTTCCAGGATGTCCTTGAGGAAGGCGCGGTCCTGGTCGTTCTTCATCATCGGCTCGATCAGGTCGAGCTGGTTCATGGCAACCAGCTGCAGGATCTCGGTGCGCGGCTTGCCGCTGGTGTCGCGCGGCAGCGCGTGCACGACCTGGATGTGTTCCGGCGGCTTCGGGCCCTTGGCGGCGGCGAGCTCGTTGCGCAACTGGCCTTCGAGTGCGGTCTGATCGGCCTCGACGAAGGCATAGAGCCCGACGCCGGAGCGGCGGTCGGCGAAGGCGACGATGGCGGTATCGCGCACGGCCGGATTCTTGCGGATCAACGCAGTCAGCACCGGCGCATCATTGACTAGCCGGCGGCCGCCGCCTTCGCGGTCGGTGAAGTTGAACAGGCCGCGCGTGATGGCGCGGTAGACCTTCTTGCCGGTGGCGAGCCACAGGCTCGCCGCGAACGACTTCTTGGCGAGGATCTTGCGCTCGCGCGGCGTCAGCGCTTCCGGAGCATAGGTGCGCTTGTGCTTGAGCAAATGCCGGAGGTCTTCATAGGCGAGAATGCGGTAGAGCCGGCCGCGGCGCTCAAAGCAGGCCGCGAGCTGGAAGTCGGTCACATAGGCGCGTCCGTCGCGGCCGACCAGCCAGTTCTGCTCCTTGGCGAGATCGTTGTGGCAGATCCCGGCACGGCGCAGCCGGCGCAGCGCCGCCTTGGCCGAACGGAAATAGGCGAGGTCGCCATGGGGCTTTGCCAGATGCAATGCGGCGCCGTCGACGAAGCCACGCACCAGGGCGCGCTGTCCGGCCCAGAGCAGCTCGGGGCCGACATCGAGGCCCTTGGCGCGCGCCAGAGCATGCTTCTCGCGGGCGAACAGATGCCGCGCCAGCAGGAACGACCACCACGGCACTTCGTCGAGTCGGCGCAGCACGGCGTCGACCTCGCCGCTCTCGCCGCTCTCGCCGCGGAACCGGCCGCGCTCGACGGTCGAGAACACGTCGCGCTTGAGCAGCACGCCCTCGGTCCAGCGCGCCGAAAGTGCTGCGGCGTCGTCTTTGGGGAGGCTCATCGACAACTCACGCGGCGGCGGCGATGCGCAGATGATCTGCGATCCAGCGATCGAGATCGGCGAGCGCCCGCGCACTCAGCGCCTGCTTCTTGGCCACCGTCTTCTCGTTGCCGCGCAGCCGCGTGCCGTCGGGCTTCCTGGTCGGCACGGTCGCGAGCGGCGGGAATAGGCCGAAATTGACGTTCATCGGTTGGAACGAGCGCGTGCCCGGCTCGATGGTTTCGATATGGCCGCCGGTGATGTGGCCGAGCAGCGAGCCGAGCGCGGTCGTGCCGGGCGGGCTGACGAGCGCCTCGCCGCGCGCGTCCGCAGCCGCATAGAGACCGGCGATCAGGCCGACGCTGGCCGATTCCACATAGCCCTCACAGCCCGTCATCTGGCCGGCAAAGCGCAGCCGCGGCTGCGCACGCAGGCGCAATTGACCGTCGAGCAGTTTGGGCGAGTTCAGGAAGGTGTTGCGATGCAGGCCGCCGAGACGGGCGAACTCGGCGTTCTCCAGCCCCGGAATGGTGCGGAAGATGCGCTGCTGCTCGCCGTATTTGAGCTTCGTCTGGAAGCCCACGATATTGTAGAGCGTGCCGAGCTTGTTGTCCTGGCGCAGCTGCACGATCGCGTAGGCCTTGGTGGCGGGATCGTGCGGGTTGGTGAGACCGACCGGCTTCATCGGGCCGTGGCGCAGCGTCTCGGGGCCGCGCTCCGCCATCACCTCGATCGGCAGGCAGCCGTCGAAATAGGGCGTGTTGGTCTCCCACTCCTTGAACTCGGTCTTTTCGCCCGCGATCAGTGCGGCGACGAAGCCGTCATACTGCTCCTTGGTCATCGGGCAGTTGATGTAGTCGGCGCCGTTGCCGCCGGGACCGACCTTGTCGTAGCGCGACTGGAACCAGGCCACCGACATGTCGATGGACTCGCGGTGCACGATCGGCGCGATCGCGTCGAAGAAGGCGAGCGCGTTCTCGTCGGTCAGCGCGCGGATGGCCTCGGCCAACGGAGCGGAGGTGAGCGGACCGGTGGCAACGATGACATTGCTCCAATCGGCCGGCGGCAGGCCGGAAATCTCGCTGCGAGCGATCTCGATCAGGGGATGGTCGTTGAGAGCCTTGGTCACCGCAGCCGAGAAGCCATCGCGGTCGACCGCCAGCGCGCCGCCGGCCGGCACCTGGTTGGCGTCGGCCGCGCGCATGATCAGCGAGCCGAGCCGGCGCATCTCTGCGTGCAAGAGGCCGACGGCGTTGTTGGCGGCATCGTCCGAGCGGAACGAATTGGAGCAGACGAGCTCGGCGAGCCCGTCGGTGCGGTGCGCCTCGGTCATGCGGGTCGGCCGCATCTCGTGCAGCACCACGGGCACGCCGGCTTTCGCCACCTGCCAGGCGGCTTCAGAGCCGGCGAGGCCGGCCCCGATCACGTGCACGGGGTTGGATAGGGGTCCTGTCATGGGGCGGACAGGTAGCGCTTTTCGGTGGTCAGTGGAATCGCCGAGATCGAGTTTTCTACCTCCAGACACGACAACGCCCGCACGAGGCGGGCGCTATCGGTTCGTCCGGTGGAGGGCTGAACGATTTCAGCCCTGATACTGACCGGCGGCAACGCGCGGGATGTCCGAGCGATCGAGGCCGATATCGGCCAATTCGCGATCGCTGAGCTGGGACAGCTCGGCAACATTGCGCTGATAGTCCCGGAAGGCCTGGATCATGCGGATGAGCGAGAGCAGCATTGGTAGTCTCCTGTAGTTCGATTCAGCCCTTGCCCGGGCCTCATCGTTGAAATGAATATAGAGGAGAGTGGTGCAGTGCGAAAGTTCCGATGTTGCGATGCAGCTAAGCGGTGGATGCATAGCGACGGTAACGAAGGATTAACCGGACGGCGCTCCTGCACAAAGCTTGCGCGCAGGCATCGACAAGTAGGAAGAAAATCCCGTGAAATCACGGAGTTAAAAGCGCACCCTTGATCTGGATCATTGTGGAAATAAGTTGCGGGCGAGGCCTCGGCCAGCCGATCGCATAGCTTCCTGACCCAAGTCTCTCCTGCGCGATTCGCATAGGTATAATGAATCCATATTCAGTTTATTGGACTGATTCGAGTGCTCGCGCCGTTCAGCGCGGCAGGCCTTGGCAAGTAAGTGTGGGGACAGGCCGTATGATTCGCGCCCCGGCCCGATACAGGTCAGGGAGCGCGAGCAAGCTGGGTGGCGAAATAGGCGATGGTCTTGGAATAGACCTCGCTCTTGTTCCACTGCTTGAGCACCTCGAAATTTGGACTGCCCGGCTGCCAGTCCTTGCCCTTCTGCCAGCCATAGCCGGCGAGGTAATTGGCGGTGGAGGCGAGCACGTCGGGCGCATTGTGCAGCAGATCGCGCTTGCCGTTGCCGTCGAAATCGACCGCGTATTTCATCCAGGACGACGGCATGAACTGGGTCTGGCCGAGCTCACCGGCCCAGGCGCCCTTCATCTCGGCTGGCGCCAGATCGCCGCGCTGGACGATGCGTAGCGCGTCCATCAGCTCGGCGCGAAACTGCTCGGACCGGCGGCAGTCATGGGCCAGCGTTGCGAGCGAGCGGATCGTGGCGAACTTGCCGGTGTTGACGCCGAAATCGGTCTCCAGGCCCCAGATCGCGACCAGGACTTCGCCGGGAACGCCATAGGCCTGCTCGATGCGCGACAGCACCGAGCCGTATTGCTTCATCCTGTTGGAGCCGCGCTCCAATCGCGGCGGCACCATGCGGCCGGAGAATTCCTCGAAGCTCTGGGCGAAGACCTTTTGCGAGCGGTCGCGGTTGAGCACGTTCTGATCCGGCGTGATGCCGGCGAGAGCCGAGGCAATGGCCTGTTGCGAGATGCCCTTGGCCGCAGCTTCGGTTTTGAACTCCGCAAGCCAGGCATCGAAATTACCCGAGCCGCAGGCAACCGCGGCGAACGCTGGCTGGGCGGACAGAATTGACGCGGAGAGGGCGAAGGCTGCGAGAGCAAGACGAGAAATCGTCGAGGTCATTCGAGGTAATGAATTCCGTGAAGCGATCTGACCGGCGGCGCAATCTCGGTCGGAACCGCGGCCAAAGCAAGGCGTGGGACAGGGCGCGATCCTGCCCGAGCCGAATTCAAGCTCAAGCTCGGCAGGATCGCATGTCACGATATCGTCAGGCGTCCGGCCTGTTGCGCCAGGGGAAGAGGTTGGCCGGGAAGTCGGCAGCCGGCTTGCGCGGACGATGCGGCGGGGGCGGCACCGGATGTGCACCGGGCTCCGAGACGATCAGCTTGCGGTAGAGGTGCCAGGTGGCATGGCCGAGCAGGGGGACCACCACGGCAAGGCCGAGGAAGGCCGGAATGGTGCCGAGCGCGAGCAGCACCCCGACGATCAGGCCCCAGGCCGCCATCGGCACCGGGTTCCTCGCGACGACGCGCAGCGAGGTGCTCATAGCCTCGAACGCACCTGCATGACGATCGAGCATCAAGGGGAATGACACGACGCTGAGGCACAGTGCGGCGAGCGCGAACAGGAAGCCGGCGCCGCAGCCGACCACGATCAGCCACCAGCCTTGCTGCGTCGTCAGCACGCGCGTCATGAAGTCCGAGATGCCGGTGACGCCCTCATAGCCGAACGCCGCGATATAGATCGCTTGCGCGGTTGCAACCCAGGTCACGAACAATGCGAGCAGCAGCACGCCGAGGCCGAGCATCGCGCCGAACGAGGGCGAGCGCAGCACCTCCATCGCGTCCCAGGCGGTTGCTTCCTCATAGCGTTCGCGCCGGCTGGAAAGCTCATAGAGACCGAGCGCCGCGAAGGGGCCGATCAGGGCGAAGCCGGCGGCAAGCGGAAACAACAACGGCAGCACCGAATAGCCCATCACCACGCGGGCGAGCACGAGGCCCAGTACCGGGTAGATCACGCAGAGGATGATGGCATGGCTCGGAACGGCCTTGAAATCCTCCCAGCCGCGCCGCAGCGCATCGTGCAGATCGGAGAGTTCGATGGTTCGGATCACGGGTCCCGCCGCATCTGCGGTCCGGTCCATCATGGGGACATTGCCCGGGTAGAGTGTGGCCATGGTCGCTAGCTCCCTTGCCAAGCGGCCGAATTCGGCGCCGGCAAACGGCGCGTGCGGCCGCCATTCTTGAGTTTCGCGAGTCCGACCAGACGCGAATTGCGGACGGCATCGCGAGCTGAGCGCAAAGCGTACGCCTATTTCCGAGTCCTGTCCCTCACGCTTGGGTGAGATTCGATGCCGCAGCGCAACTTTGGCGACGTCATTCGGTCGTCATTTCGCCGCAGATAAGCTGATGCTGCGTATCGGTTCGCAGAACTTCGCGGGCGCCACGCAGTGACTTGGTCTATAAGTGCCACGCAAGCCCTTCCAACGGATCCTTTTCGGGGAGCAGATATGAGCATTTTCGGGAAAATCATGAGCGCGATCTTCGGAAGCCAGCCGGCTTCCGCCGCGCCCGCCGGCGGCGCAGCTTCGCCCTCCGGAGCCGCGCCGGGAGCATCGGCGCCGGCTGCCACACCGATGGCCGCGGTCGACGTGGCGGCGATCGTCGACAAGGCGGCCGCCGCGCACAAGGGCGAGAAGCTCGAATGGCGCACCTCGATCGTCGACCTGATGAAGGCGCTCGACATCGATTCCAGCCTGGCGGCGCGCAAGGACCTCGCCAAGGAGCTCGGCTATAGCGGCGACATGAACGACTCCGCCAGCATGAACGTCTGGCTGCACAAGCAGGTGATGTCCAAGCTCGCCGCCAATGGCGGCAAGCTGCCGCCGGAGATCAAGCACTGACCGAGCGCCGGTCGTGACGGAAGGGTCCGCCATCGCGCGGGCCCTTTTGCTTCAGGCCACCAGATCCGCATCCTCGGGATGCCGGTCGAGATAATCGACGACGAAGCCGCAGCCGGCGATCACCTTCCGGCCGTCGCGTCGGATCAGTTCCAGCGCGCCCTTGACCAGCTCGGAACCGATGCCGCGGCCGCGCAGCGCGCGCGGCGTCTCGGTATGGGTGATGATCACCGCCGTCGAGGTCAGCCGGTAATTGGCGAAGGCGATGTCGTTGCCGACATCGAGCTCGAAGCGGCTCTTGTCCTTGTTGTCCCGTACCGATGCGGCCATGCAAGATCCTTCCGACGTGCTGTCTCTGCCTGATCTAGGCGCCTGAACCGGTGCTTGCCAAGGTGCGACCAAGCTAGGTTGCCGCAGGGGAGATATCCGCAAAATGCGTGTCCCGCTCACTCACATGGCGTTGCTTGCCGCGCTGATCGCACCGCCGCCGGCGGCGGCCAAGGCGGTCCCGCCTGGGATGAATGCGTCGGGCTGGCCAGCACGCCCGACCAGCGGGTCAAGGCCTGCTCCAGCGTCATCGAGACGAGGAGCGAGAGCGGCAAGAGGCTCGCCGGCGCCTATTGCAACCGCGGCCATGGACTGACCGAGAAGCGCGAGCTCGATGCCGCGCTGTCCGACCTCGACGAAGCGGTCAGGCTCGCTCCGGACTATGCCTGCGCCTACAACAATCGCGGCCGCGTCTATTCGTTCAAGCGCGACTACGATCGCGCCATTGCCGATTACGACCAGGCCATCAACCTCGATCCGTCGCTGGCGCTGGCCTACAGCAATCGCGGCGAGTCGCGCTTCAACAAGGGCGACCTCGACGGCGCTTTCACCGATTTCGACGCTGCGATCAAGCGCGACTCCAACTATGCCATGGCCTACGGCAACCGGGCCCTGGTGTATTACCGCAAGCGCGACATGGCGCATGCCATTGCCGACTACACGATGCGGATCAAGCTGGCGCCCGATCTGCTCGCCTATATCGACCGCGGCAACGTCTACCGTGACGCGAGCAGCTCGACCGCGCCGCGGCCGATTATGGCGAGGCCATCCGCCTTGCGCCGACCGACGCACGCGGCTGGCGCAATCGCGGCATGATCCGGCTCTACCAGGGCGACAACAAGGGCGGCCTTTCGGACTACGACAAGGCGCTGCAATACGATCCCTCGGACGTGTTCTCGTGGAATAACCGCGGGCAGGCCCGCTTGCGGCTCGGCGACAAGCAGGGCGCGATCGCCGATTTCAGGAAGGCGCTGGAGTTGAAGCCCGGCCTGTCGTCCGCGCAGGAATCGCTGAGGAAGCTCGGGGCGCTATAGAAGCAGTGCGGTATGACTTCATGACCGGCGGGTATCGAAATAATCCTCGATCCCGGTCTTGCGCGGCCGCCGCCGGTTCCCAAGTCCTTTGCAGGACATGCGTCCGAATGCGGCCGGCAGGGTCGCGGACATTCGGAAGTCGTGATCGCCGGCCGCCGACGTGTGCCTCTGTCATAGGAGGGTACGATGTCGGACTTCGGCTTCTTGAAGACTCATCGAACTTGGGAAGACTGGTGCGGGATGCTGCTCGGCGCGGCGATCGTGGCCTCGCCGTGGTTTCCGATCCAGGATCCAGGGATTACCGGACACCAGACGGCGATCCTGAATACGGTCGCAATTGGTCTGGTCGTCTTTGGCATCAGCCAGCTCGAATATGTCGCCTTGCAGCGCTGGCAGGAGGTGACGACGATCCTGATCGGATTGTGGCTCATCGCCTCGCCCTACGTCCTGGGCTATTCCGGTGAAGGCTTTCTCCGTGTCTATCATACCGGCCTCGGCGCCGTGCTCGTGCTGCTCGGCATCCTGCAGCTGTGGCAGGACTGGGACCTGACCGACCAGGACATGCTCAAGCACGGACAATAGCGCGCCAATATCGGCAGGCCCGCCGGCCGCAGGCGGCGGGCCTGTATCCGTTCAATCGGCGGCTTTGGCGAGCCGGGAATCTTCGGGCTGCTGCTGCGGGCGCAGGCATCCCTGGCAGATGACCAGGGAGCGGTTGACCCTGGCGTCCTGCTCGGCCTCGCTGCCGTCCTGCTGCTGCCACCATTCCTTCGAAGGCAGCTGAAGCCCGGCTTGCGACCTCTCGCGCGCGGATCGGGCCGCGGCGCGTGTCGGTTGCGAAGTTGCATGCGGCCGATTGGGATCCTCGCCGGCGCCATCCCAGGCATAACGGGCAGGCTTGAAGGCGGGGTCGGAAGACAGGTGGGCTTGAGGACCCACGACACATCCGGCGAGCGCCAGCGACAACAGGAGTAGGGCGGGCGCTTTGACCATGATACGGCACTCTGTACGCGAGAACTGAGCGAGGGTGCGCCGATCATGTTTAAAATTCCCTGAACGATTGCGGTCATGCCGGCGACCAACGCGCATGCGCCATCTGATGCTTCTGCTCGCCCTGATCGCCTCCGCCGCGCGTGCCGAGGATGCAAAGCCGTTCAATCCGTCCGACTATCCCCCCGGCGTGCAGCAGGCGCTGCGCTACGCCAATGAGGAATGCACCAGCCAGGACGGCGGCGCGGTGAGCTTCGCGCCCGATACGGTGCGCCGGATCGACCTCTCCGGCGACGGCCGCGACGACTACATCGTCGATTTCAGCGACACCAAATGCGGCGACCGCGAAACCACCTATTGCGGAACCGGCGGCTGCGATATGAACATCCTGGTGACGCTGCCGGACGGCAGCGTGCGCAAGGTATTCGACGGCCGTGTCCTCCGCTACAGGATCATGACGCCGCGGACGAAGCGAGGGTCTGCGCGCGTCCGCTTCGACCTGCATGGCAGCTTTTGCGGCGGCTTTGGCCCGCAGGCCTGCGTCAAGACGCAGACGATCACGGCGGCGCCGTTCGCGTTCAAGCAGCCGTAGGGCAGGTGTGCGGCCGGCAGCCTTGCAGGGCCGCGGGCGATGGCGATAAATGGGCCGCAATGAGCGGGCGGCGAGAGCGCCGTCCGCCCTCGAAGAGGAAGCCCGATGCAGCCCCTGCGCATGTCCCGCCGCGTCATGAATCTCGCTTACATGCTGACCCAGAATGCGCGGCGGCACGGCGCGCGTCCCGGCTTCGTCTGGGGTGACAGATACTGGACCTGGCGGCAGATCGATGCGCAGGTCTCGGCGCTGGCGGCTGCGCTCGCTGCGCGCGGCATCGCCAAGGGCGACCGCATCCTGGTCCATTCCAAGAATGGCGACGAGATGTTCTTGTCGATGTTCGCCGCATTCCGGCTCGGCGCGGTCTGGGTGCCCACCAATTTCCGCCTGATGCCGGACGAGGTCACCTATCTTGCAGAGGCGTCCGGGGCGAAGGCGTTTCTGTGCCATGTCGATTTTCCAGAGCACGCAGCGGCCGTGAAGGGCGGCGCGCTGGAGTTCACCTGGAGCGTCGACGGCAAGGCCGCGTTCGGCGAGACGTCGGTTGCGGAGGCCATCGCCTCGCGAGCCGGCGAGGCGGTCGAGAACGTTGCCGTCGAGCACGACGATCCCTGCTGGTTCTTCTTCACCTCGGGCACCACCGGGCGCTCCAAGGCGGCGGTGCTGACCCATGGCCAGATGGGTTTCGTCGTCACCAACCATCTCGCCGATCTCACGCCCGGCGTGACCGAGAACGACGCATCGCTGGTGGTGGCGCCGCTGTCGCATGGCGCCGGCGTGCATCAGCTGGTGCAGACCGCGCGCGGCGTCTGCACCGTCTTGCTGCCGACCGAGAAGTTCGACATCAACGAGGCGTTCCGCCTGATCGAGACGCATCGGGTCGCCAATCTCTTCACCGTGCCGACGATCCTGAAGATGATGGTCGAGCATCCCGCCGTCGACAAATACGATCACTCCTCGCTGCGTCACGTGATCTATGCGGGTGCGCCGATGTATCGCGAGGACCAGAAGACCGCGCTGAAGAAGCTCGGCAAGGTCATCGTGCAATATTTCGGCCTCGGCGAGGTCACCGGCAACATCACCGTGCTGCCGGCGGCGCTGCACGACGCCGAGGACAGTCCGCATGCCAGGATCGGCACCTGCGGCTTCGAGCGCACGGCCATGCAGGTCTCGATCCAGGACGACGAGGGCCGCGAGCTCGCGGCGGGCCAGAGCGGCGAGATCTGCGTGATCGGGCCTGCCGTGCTCGCCGGCTATTACGACAATCCCGAAGCCAATGCGAAGGCGTTCCGCAATGGTTGGTTCCGCACCGGCGATCTCGGCCATATGGACGAGGAGGGCTTCGTCTACATCACGGGCCGCGCCTCCGACATGTACATATCGGGCGGCTCCAACATCTATCCGCGTGAGATCGAGGAGAAGATTTTGACGCATCCGGCGGTCGGCGAGGTCGCCGTGCTCGGCGTGCCCGATGCGACCTGGGGCGAGGTCGGCGTTGCCGTCTGCGTGCCGCGCGAGGGCGAGAAGGCGGTGAGCGAGGCCGAGATGGCGGCGTTCCTCGGCCCAAAGGTGCCGCGCTACAAGATGCCGAAGCGCTTCTTCTTCTGGGATGCGCTGCCGAAATCCGGCTATGGCAAGGTACCGAAGCGCATGGTGCGCGACGAGCTCGAGGCGCGCGGCCTGCTCGATCTCGACAAGACGAAGGCAGGCTGAGCGCAGGCGATGCGAAGTATCAAGCAGCCGGGCGCGCCCGTCGCGGAACGCATCCAATGGGTGGAGGCGAGGGGGCGCGCGTTCTCGTTCGCGCTTCAGGCGGGTCTGCCGTTGCTGGAAGCCGCGCGGCGCGGCTTTGCGGCCGAAGGTTTTGCGAGCGGCGTGCTCAACTTCCGGCACGGCGCGCTCGGGCCGTTCGCCTATGTCATGCCGGCGCTGTCGAAGACCGGCGAGAACGCCGCGTTCTACAGCGATACGTACCGGCCCGGCGGCATCACCCGCACGCGGCTCGGCAGCATGACGCTCGGCACGCGCGACGGCGCGCCGTTCTTTCACTGCCATGGGCTGTGGACGGAGGCGGACGGCAAGGCCGGCGGCGGCCACATGCTGCCGGACGAGACTGTCGTCGCCGATCCGTTCGAGGTCGAGGCCTTCGGTATCGACGGTGCGATGTTTACCGCCGAACCCGATGCCGAGACCAATTTCAAGCTGTTCGGGCCGGTGCCCGCTGAGCCCACGGGCGCGCGCACGACGCGCCGCGCGTTTGCGCTGCGGCTGCGGCCGAACCAGGATTTTGCCGCCTGTCTCGAAGCGTTCTGCCGCACGCACGGCATCGCGCGTGCGCGGATCCACGGCGGCGTCGGCTCGACCATCGGCGCGCGCTTCACCCATGGCGGGGTGACCGAGCCGTTTGCGACCGAGCTTGCGGTGACGGCTGGGGAGATCGCACCCGGGCCCTCCGGCGCACCCGAAGCCGCGCTCGACGTTGCGCTGGTCGACTATACCGGCGGCCTGGCGGAGGGACGCATGGTCCGCGGCGACAATCCGGTGCTGATGACCATGGAGCTGGTGCTGGAGGCGCTGGACTAGGCTGCGTTCGAGGCTGACGCCGGGCGTATCCTTCTGGTTGCGGAATGTGATCGTTCTCTTTATGTTCCTTCGCGGAATGTCTGTGGTGAAGGGACGGAGACGCGATTATGAGCCGGAGAGGTCATCGCACCATCAACCTGCCGGCGCCGTATCTGAAGCGGGTCTGGCTCGACCCGTTGCAGGTGGGGGATCGCGAGGCCTATCCGTTTTGCCTGCCCATCTTCCCGGATGATTTCGAGCTCAATTTCGACGCCGCCATCACGATCATTGTCGGAGAGAACGGCACCGGGAAGTCGACGATCCTCGAGGGCATCGCATCGCTCGCCGGCTACGACGATGCCGGAGGCGGCAAGGGTTACAGGCCGGTCGACCACTCCGAAGCGCGGGAGAAGATGGGCGGCCAGCTCGCCAAGGCGCTGCGCGCGAGCTGGCTGCCGAAGATCACCAATGGCTGGTTCTTTCGCGCCGAGAGTTTTTTCTCGGTGGCGCGGTATCTCGACAAGGCCGCGCGTGATGCCGGCCAGGCCGGTCCCGATTTCCTGTCGCACTCCCACGGCGAAGGCTTCCTGCGCTTCTTCGAGGAGCGCTGTCAGCGCCAGGGCATCTTCATCTTCGACGAGCCGGAATCGGCGCTGTCGCCTGCGCGGCAGATCGAGTTCTTGAAGCTGCTGCGGCGCATGGAGGACTCCCGCATCTGCCAGGTCATCATGGCCACCCACTCGCCGATGCTGATGGCTTACCCGAATGCGCGGCTGCTGCGGCTCGGGAAATACGGCCTGGAGCCGACGACAGTCGAACAGACCGATCATTACCGGGTGATGCGGGAGTTCTGTGCTGATCCGCGCGGGTTCGTGGAGGCGACGTTGGCGGAGTAGCAGTGCGAAGTGGAACCATCTTCCGCCCTTGTGTCCCGGACAAGCCGCAACGCGTATGCGTTGTGGCGCAGAGCCGGGACCCAGTTGCGCCAGGTAAGCTGCAGTGGGATGGGCCCCGGCTCTGCAGCGCATCGCACCGGACGACGCTTCGCATCGCCGGGAGGGCGCTGCGCAGCGTCCGGGGCACGAAACCGGTATTTATATCTAGACCCGAATTTTAGTGTCACGCGCGGCGTCCCGTTCTCGCGGCGTATTCCGCCCGAGCTTTGCGTTGGTCGCCGCCCTCAAAAATGCCGAGGGCGCAGGGAAGGCCGGGTGCCGGCTGGCACCCACGGTCCACTGTGCGAAAGCGTGTGCTTAAGGAAGTTGCACAGCGGCATACAGGTGTAGCCAAAACATCCGGCCTTCCCTGCGCAGTGGGTTGACGGCTTATGTCGTGCTCTCCTCGGGGAGCGTTGCACTATTGCCCCCGTCGCCTTGCGGCGGATCGATGTGCGCACCGGTTGGCCGCCGCATCGCCGCAAAGCTTGACGCCAGAACCCCGGGCGCCAGGACCACACGATTTTGCCGTACGCGGGCTGCGCCTGTCGTATGCGCGCGTTGCCTGCTCACGGTGTGACCCGCCCTGCAAACCGACTGCGCGCGACGCGGCCCGCGTCCACCACCTCCCATCCCGCGTTCGTGACGATCGCGATCCGCCCCTCGGCCCGGGTTGAGGTGACCGAAACATGCGATAATTCCGAATTCGAGTAAAGCGAATTATTTGCGGCGATGGCATTGACCTTCCCGTTGGGTGTTTTGCCCGACGGGCAGCGCAATTAGTGGTGGGTGGAGAGTCGCCGCAACGGCGCCACGAACCGGTCTCCCCTCGGCCCCAAAATGCGCTAGGATGACCGGGAGCGCGCATCGCAAGTCGCGCATGATCAACTGGACGTATGAGGAACGAGATGAGGGTGACGATTGGACGGCGCACGGTCGTGGCGGCGGTGCTGACGGCCGCGGGGGCGGCGGCCTTGACGGTGGCGCTCGCGCCGGCTTTTTCACCAGCCTGGGCGCACGGCCCGACCCGGCAGAAGGTGCGCGAATCCATCGAGATCAACGCTCCGCAGGACAAGGTCTGGGCCGCGA
Source organism: Bradyrhizobium sp. WBOS07 (assembly GCF_024585165.1). Lineage (NCBI taxonomy): Bacteria > Pseudomonadati > Pseudomonadota > Alphaproteobacteria > Hyphomicrobiales > Nitrobacteraceae > Bradyrhizobium > Bradyrhizobium sp. WBOS07. Next base: position 2,375,706 of record NZ_CP029008.1, on the reverse strand, counting down.
TCCGCAACTTTCAGGACATGAGCTGGCTGCCGCCGGTGACCAAGACCACGGGCGAGAAGGGCAACGAGGTCGGCGCGACGCGGCAGCTGACGCTGACGGGCGGAGCGACCGTCGACGAGGAGCTCTACAAGTACGAGCCCGACATGCTGAGCTATTCGTACCGGATCACCAAGGTCGACGTGAAGGTGCTCCCCGTGACCAACTATTCCTCGACCCTGACGGTGTCGCCGGCGCCCGACGGCAAGTCGAAGGTGGAATGGGCCGGCGCGTTCTATCGTGGCTTTCCCAACAACGATCCGCCGCCGGAGCTGAATGACGAAGCCGCCAAGACCGCGGTGAGCGGGCTCTACAAGACCGGGCTCGAGGCACTGAAGAAGAAGATCGAGAGCGGTAGCTGATCGTGCGGGCACTGGCCTTGCGGGCGCTGCTCCTGGCGGCGCTCGCCGCCGGCCTCTGCTGTGCTGGTCTTGGCCCGGGCCTCGGCAGCGCGTCTGCCGAGGAAGCGTTCGTCACCAACCAGCTCAGCGACGATTTGACGGTCGTGGACCTCGGCAACCTTCGCGCGGTGGCAACCATTCCGATCGGCGGCAAGCCGGCTGGTGTGGCCGTCAGTGCGGACGGGCGCCTTGCCTATGTCACTAGTCCCGACGCCAAGGCCGTGACGGTAGTGGACGCGGCGGCGCGGCAGGTGGCGGGCCGGATCGAGGTCGGCGGCGGCCCGCTCGGCATCGCCGTGGCGCCGGATGGCAAGACCGTCTATGTCGCCGACTGGTACGCGGCGGCGGTGCGAGTGATCGATACGGCCTCGCGCAGCGTCACGGCCAGCATCGCGGTCGGCGCCTCGCCGTCGGGGCTGGCGCTGACGCCTGATGGCAGGCTGCTGCTCTCGGCGGACCGTGACGACGACAGCGTTTCGGTGGTCGACACCGCGACGCGCCGGCGCAAGACGGCCATCAAGGTCGGCACCCGTCCATTCGGCGTCACCATCGATACCGAGGGCAGGCGGGCCTACACCGCCAATGTCGGCTCCGACGACGTCTCCGTGATCGACATCGCGGAGGGGCGCGAGATCGGACGCGTGCCGGTCGGCTTGCGCCCCTATGCCGTGGCGCTGACGCAAGGCCGCGGCTTCGTGACCGACCAATATGGCGGCACCGTCAGCGTGTTCGATGTCTCGACGCTCAAGCCGATCAAGCGCATCAATGTCGGCGACTATCCCGAAGGCATCGCCGCCACCGCCGACGGCAAGCGCGTCATCGTCGCGTGTTGGGAGAGCAACACGCTTGTCATCATCGACGCCGCCGAGCTGAAGGTCGTCGGCGAGGTCAAGACCGGCGACGGCCCAAGGGCGTTCGGGGCCTTCTTGCGCAGGACGGAGTAGGGGAGACAGGTCTCGTAGGGTGGGTTAGCGCAGCGTAACCCACCACGTCTCGGATACGCGGACGCGAAAGAGGTGGGTTACGCTGCGCTAACCCACCCTACGAGTACGGCACAAGACATCCGCAATCTCATCCATCCGCTCGAACACATGATCCGGCCCCAGCGCTCGCAGCGCTGCCGGCGCCGCGTAACCCCAGCACACCGCACCGCAGGCAATGCCGACGGCGCGCGCCGCCTCGATGTCGCGGACCTCGTCGCCGATCGCGATCGCCTGGTCCAGCTCCACGCCGGCGTGTTTGACGACCCGGCGGAATTTCGCCGGCTTGCCGAACAGCGAGGCCGAGCAGTCGAAATGCGTAAACAACGCCCCGGCATCCCCGAGCTTCTCGCGCGCATTAGCTTCGCTGTCGGACGTCACCAGCGCCAGCTGCACGCCGTTCTCGGCCAGCGTCCGCAGCATCGCCTCGACGCCCGCGAACAACGGAATCTCGCTGGCCGCCTCCGCCTTCAGCCCCCGCGCATGGCGCGCGATCGCCGGCAGCTTCCACAAGGGGACTTCGAGCCGTGAGAGGATCTCGCGCGTCGAGGCCTGCCGCAGCCCCTCGATGTCATCGTCGGCGACGCGGCGAAAGCCGAAGCGATCGGCGATGTCGTTGATGGTGCGCAGGAACCAGGGGAAGCTGTCGGCCAGCGTGCCGTCGAGGTCGAAGATGGCGAGAGCGTAGGACATGGAAGAGACTTGCAGCGACTGAGATCCGATTGCTCGGTGGCTCGATATTACTCTGGCGCCTCGCTCGGAAAGTTTGGACCTTTCCAGTAGCCTGTTTTAGCCTGAGGCCTATCTGGAATTCGTTCGATGATCTTACTCTTCATCATCTTGTTGAATATTCGTTTCACGGAGTTTTCAGACCCAATGAAGGTGATTTCACGCGCCTTCGCGTTGTTGATTTCCAAATTCGCTCTCAAATATTCGCAGATAATTTCTTCTGGCGAAGCCAGCTTCTCATGCCGAAGTGTAACTTTCACACTGCCGTCTAGCTGCTCGATGACAGGGTCCCGAAACTTCAACTTTCGCATCGCTTCAAAAGCCGTGTTTAGCCCTTCACCGACATCCTTATTGGGAGGATCTTCATACTTGTTGATTAGGCGCACTATCCGCTGGTTTCGAGCGAAACGCTCTTCGAGAATATTTTCAACAGTAACGTGCGCTGGTAACACTCCAGGACTTTGGACTTCGATTCGGTTGTCATAGATGCGGATGTGAATGTCGTCATTTAAACTGTAGTCTCTATGCAGCACTGCATTCGTGATGATCTCATGGATGGATTCGCGTGGGTAAGATACTTTTTCCAGCCCGGTAGTTCCTACCACCGAGACCTTTTCGACAATATCGACAGTCGTCTGCACGGCCTTTGCGATCAACGCGTAAGCATGTCCCTCGATACTACTGGGATTTCCAACTAGGGTGTCACGCGTTCCTGCCCCGGATGTTTGGTACCGGTAGATTTTTATCCCGGCTTTTGGGAGGGCGGCCTGAGGCTCCTCTGCATATAAAAGCACGGCGGCCACGGTTGGCTTGTCCTCGTCGATAAGTTGCTGCTTTTTGAGCCACGGCAGGGGCTCTGCAGTTGGGATGTTTGCGAGCATAAACTCGAGTACGGGCTTGGAGTTTGTAACCTCAGCAACATCAATCTTGACGATATGATCTTCGTAAGAGGTAATGCCCTTGTTGAACTTGAGTCTTGATATCTGATCTTCTCGCGTTTGAGGCAGATTTTGCGCTCCGCGTCTCAGATAGAAGACGCTATCGCTAGCTGAACGAATATCCGGAGTCTTCAGAATCTCGCAATGCAACAGCAGTCCAGGATAGCGGTCCGATTTCAAGAACTGATACTTGAAGTAGCTCCCAAGCGGGAAGAATTCCTCGAACGCTTGTATATGGCCATTTGCAGCCTCTGCATCAACGAAACCCGACCAGCGCTTAGTCGGAGACCCACTATTCAAAACCCCTATGAAGAGTTCGCCACCATCAGCGTTGGCGAACGCAGAAAGCGATTTGGTGAGCTTCGCAGGTGATACTTCCCTGGCCTTGAAATCTAAGAAGTGACCTTCGCCGCGAGCTAGCAGATCGGCAAATTGAGCATCGGATACGGCTGTAATATCAATCGCCAAGCTCCATCCTCCCCAACTCACGCTTTATCGGGTGAGTTGAAAGAGTAACGAACAGCGTTACAACTTCAAGAAGAAAGGGCGCTCCCATTATCGGGAGCGCCCTTCGCATGGATGGAGAGGGTCACCAACGCTGCTACCCAATTCGTCGCGATCGCCCAAATCGTTTCAATCAGTGCGAAAACAACATTTCGACGGCTACGTTTCATCTGTGCCTTACGGCGACTCATCTTTGTATTGGTCATGACTTCCTCCTTCCATCGACCCAAAATCGGATCACAGCGAGCAGAAAGGTGACCGCAACAAACCAGACGGCAGGATTCGAACCCGCACCCATCCCCGAAGCCAAATTCGAGAATAATTAGTTAAAAAGTCAAGTTTTTCAGTTGATTATTCGGGTTACTCCGCCGCCTCGCTCGTGCTCCGCCGCTTCGGCTTCCTTGCCTTCTTCAGCACCGGCTCCAAAAACTTCCCCGTGTAGCTCCGCGGCGCCTTCGCAATATCCTCCGGCGGTCCCCACGCCACGATCTCGCCGCCGCCGTCGCCGCCTTCGGGGCCGAGGTCGATGACCCAGTCGGCGGTCTTGATGACTTCGAGATTGTGCTCGATGACGACGACCGTGTTGCCCTGCGCCACCAGCTCGTGCAGCACCTCCAGGAGCTTCTTGACGTCGTGGAAATGAAGACCGGTGGTCGGCTCGTCCAGGATGTAGAGCGTGCGGCCGGTCGCGCGCTTGGACAGCTCTTTCGCCAGCTTGACGCGCTGGGCTTCACCGCCCGACAACGTCGTCGCCTGCTGGCCGACATGGATGTAGTCGAGGCCGACGCGGTGCAGGGTCTGGAAGGTCTCGCGCACGCGCGGCACCGCCTTGAAGAACTCGGCGGCTTCCTCGACGGTCATGTCGAGCACGTCGGCGATGCTCTTGCCCTTGAACAGGACCTCCAGCGTCTCGCGGTTGTAGCGCTTTCCCTTGCAGACATCGCAGGTGACGTAGACGTCGGGCAGGAAGTGCATCTCGATCTTGATGACGCCGTCGCCCTGGCAGGCCTCGCAGCGGCCGCCCTTGACGTTGAAGGAGAAGCGGCCGGGCTCGTAGCCGCGCGCCTTGGACTCGGGCAGGCCGGCGAACCATTCGCGGATCGGCGTGAAGGCGCCGGTATAGGTCGCCGGGTTGGAGCGCGGGGTGCGGCCGATCGGCGACTGGTCGATGTCGATGATCTTGTCGATGTGCTCGAGGCCCTCGATGCGATCGTGCGGCGCGGCGCCTTCGCTGGCATTGTTCAGCTTGCGGGCGATGGCGCGGTACAGCGTATCGATCAGCAGCGTCGACTTGCCGCCGCCGGAGACGCCGGTGACGCAGGTGAACAGGCCGAGCGGAATTTCCGCCGTGACGTTCTTGAGGTTATTGCCGCGCGCGTTGACCACCTTGATGGTGCGGCGATGGTTCGGCGGACGCCGTTCCGGCACCTCGACCTCGAGCTCGCCGGTCAGGTACTTGCCGGTCAGCGATTTCGGGTTGCGCATGATCTCGGCGGGCGTGCCTTCGGCGACGATGTGGCCGCCATGCATGCCGGCGCCGGGGCCGATGTCGAGCACGTAGTCGGCGAGACGGATGGCGTCCTCGTCATGCTCGACCACGACCACGGTGTTGCCGAGGTCGCGAAGTCTCTTGAGCGTATCGAGCAGGCGGGCGTTGTCGCGCTGGTGCAGGCCGATCGAGGGCTCGTCCAGCACGTAGAGCACGCCTGTCAGCCCCGAGCCGATCTGCGAGGCGAGGCGAATGCGCTGGCTCTCGCCGCCGGACAGCGTGCCGGAGGAGCGGGACAAAGTGAGGTAGTTGAGGCCGACGTCGAGCAGGAAGGTGAGGCGCTCGCGGATCTCCTTCAGGATGCGGCCGGCTATCTCGTTCTGCTGCGCGTTGAGCGCGCCGGGCACGGTCTCGAACCATTCGCCGGCCTTCCTGACCGACAGCTCCGAGATCTCGCCGATATGCTTAGCCCCGACCTTGACGCAGAGCGCCTCGGGTTTGAGGCGAAACCCGCGGCAGGCCTCGCAGGGCACGTCGTGGAAGTACTTCGCCAGCTCCTCGCGGGCCCACTCGCTTTCGGTCTCGCGGTAACGGCGGTTGATGTTGGTGATGACGCCCTCGAACGGCTTCCTGGTGTCGTAGGAGCGCACCCCGTCCTCGTAGGAGAACTTGATCTCGTCCTCGCCGGAGCCGTGCAGGATCGCGTTCTGCGTCTTCTTCGGCAGGTCCTTCCACTTGGTGGTCAGGGTGAACTTGTAGTGCTTGCCGAGCGCGGTCAGCGTCTGCACGTAATAGGGCGAGGACGATTTGGCCCAGGGCGCGATCGCGCCCTTGCCGATGGCGAGCTCCTTGTCGGGGATGACGAGGTCCTCGTCGACATGCTGCTCGACGCCGAGGCCGCCGCAGGCGGGGCAGGCGCCGTAGGGGTTGTTGAACGAGAACAGGCGCGGCTCGACCTCGGGAATGGTGAAGCCGGAGACCGGGCAGGCGAACTTTTCCGAGAACAGCATGCGCTCGGGCCCGCTCTTGTCGTGGATCTTGGCGGTCTTCTTCTTCTCTTCGGCGGGAGCGGCCGCAGGCGCGTCGGCGAACTCGACGACGGCGAGGCCCTCGGCGAGCTTCAGCGCGGTCTCGAAGCTTTCGGCGAGGCGCTGGCCGATGTCGGCGCGAACCACGATGCGGTCGACGACCACGTCGATGTCGTGCGGGAATTTCTTGTCCAGCGTCGGCGCCTCGCTGAGCTCATAGAAGGTGCCGTCGATCTTGACGCGCTGAAAGCCCTTCTTGAGCCATTCGGCGAGCTCCTTGCGGTACTCGCCCTTGCGGCCGCGCACGACCGGCGCGAGCAGATAGAGCCGCGTGCCCTCGGGCAGCGCCAGCACGCGGTCGACCATCTGCGAGACGGTCTGGCTCTCGATCGGCAGGCCGGTGGCCGGCGAGTAGGGCACGCCGACGCGCGCCCAGAGCAGGCGCATATAGTCGTAGATCTCGGTGACGGTGCCGACGGTCGAGCGCGGGTTCTTCGACGTCGTCTTCTGCTCGATCGAGATCGCCGGCGACAGGCCGTCGATCTGGTCGACGTCGGGCTTCTGCATCATCTCCAGGAACTGGCGCGCATAGGCCGACAGCGATTCGACGTAGCGGCGCTGGCCCTCGGCGTAGATGGTGTCGAAGGCGAGCGAGGATTTGCCGGAGCCGGAGAGGCCGGTGAACACCACCAGCTTGTCGCGGGGAATCTCGACGTCGATGTTCTTGAGGTTGTGCTCGCGCGCGCCGCGGATCGTAATTGCGCGCAGGCTGGAGCCCGCGTTCTGTTGTTGGCGCTTCGCCTTGATCACTTCATCCATCCGAGTTGCCCCTAGGGAATCCCATGGGTGCGCGACCGCGCCGATAAAAAAGGCGCGCTTCGTCCGGAACCGGGATCGGCGCCGATGGGGTTGTCAGCGAACGTAGGAAGAACGGAGACGGATTTCCAGAGGGAGTTGCGAATCGTCAACGGAATGTTGGCGCGCTGGCGGCATCTGGCAGCAGGCGCTGCACTGATCCGGCGCGTATCCTCCAAAACAAAAAGGCCGGCGCGAGGCCGGCCTTTCGTAACGCTGAGGCGTTGAAGTGTCGCTTAGTACTTCGCAACCACCGGGGCGCCGAAGTGATAGTTCACGCCGACCTGCACGGTGTGGAGGTTGAGCGTGCCGGTGGGAACGGTGCCCGAGAAGTAGGTCTCGCCGTCGAGGCTGCGATAGAGATACTCGCCCTTGACCGACCATTGCGGTGCGAAGAACGCCTCGACACCCGCGCCGACAGTCCAGCCGGAGTGGAACTTGCTGTCGGAGGCCGAGAGGCCGCCCAGGGTGGCGGTGAGCTTGTTGTCGATCCAGGCGTAACCACCGGTGCCGTAGAGCAGCACGTTGTTGATGGCCCAGCCGATGCGGCCGCGCACGGTGCCCATGGCGTCGGTCTTGGAGGTCAGCGAGGCGGGGACGCCACCGACGCCGGCGACGAAAACCGTGCCAGCTGCCGAGGCGCTGACGTCAGCCCAGGCGGCATCGGCCTCGAGGCCGAACACCACGTTGCCGGTCTGCCAGTTGTAGCCGGCGGTGCCGCCGACGAAACCGCCCTGCATCTTCGGGTCGCCCGACGAGGCTTCCCAGGCGCCGCCACCGACGATACCGAGGTAGAAGCCGGTCCAGTTGTAGACCGAAGCCAGCGGAGCGACCGGCGCCTTGGTGTAGGGGCGAGCCGCGAGATCAGCAGCCGAAGCGGGGGCCGCCAGAGCGAACAAACAGGCCGAAGCCAACAGAACTTTCTTCATTTTCAACTTAATCCCAGTCCCAGTTTCTATTGTTGCCTTCCTTGACGGAAGGGCAGCGGACTCAACGGCCCAACTGAAGCAGTGCTTACACCACTGAAGCCGCAAGTTGTGTCTCCGTAAAGCCACAGTGGTTGAAAAGGTGATGGTTACTGACTCATTGCGCCTGCGGATCCGACCTCCCGAATGACAAAGGCCGGCGCAAGGCCGGCCTTCAATCATCGAACAATGTCAGAGAGATATCAGTATCTGGCGATCAGCGGCCCGCCCCAGCGGTAGTTCACCCGGATCAGGCCGATATCGACGTCCTGGCTGATACGATCGGAGCGTGTAACGGCGCCAAGCGGGGCCGCCAGCAGGTTGCCCGAGCCGGTGAAAGTCATCGTGCGGTTGCCGAGGAAGATGTGGTCGTACTCGAAGCCCACCGTCCAGTTCGGCGCAAATCCAAACTCGATTCCTGCGCCCACGACGCCGCCCCAACGGGTCTCGTTCGCCCGGTCAAACTCGAGGCCGGTGACGAGATCGTAGCTCCGATAGCGGTCGCTGACGACGGCGCCGCCGCCTTTCACGTAGAGCAGCACGTTATTCCAGGCGTAGCCGACCTGGCCGGTGATCAGACCGAAGGCGTCGATCTTCGAGCGATTGCGCAGGCCCGTGCCCACGAGCACCGTGCTGATGTTGTCGCCGGAGAAGTCGGCCCAGTTGCCCTGGCCTTCGAGGCCGAACACCCAATTGGTCGACTGCCAGCGATAACCGACCTGGCCGCCGACCGTGCCGCCGGTCGCGCTGTGACAGCCTTCGCCAACCAGGACGCCGGTCCCCGGGGTGACGAAATCCCAGCACTTACGGCTGCTGCCGCCGCCGCCGTTGATGCCGACGTAGAAGCCGCTCCAGTCGTAGATGGCGGCGACCATCGGCGCCGGGGCCTTGGTGTAGGGGCGCGCGGCGAGATCCGCCGCGCTGGCGGGAGCCGACAGGCTCAATGTCACTGCACCGATGGCACCAATCAGAATCTTGTTCATTGCAGTCTCCCCAGTGTTCGCCGCTTCTCGCAGTCCCCGAAGCAGCGGATCAGGCGCGACGCCCTTATCATTCAATTACAGGGCGATCGTAGTCCCAAGACGGCACCGAGTCCGTCTCTCAAATGCCACACTTGCCGGTGCCCAAAAGGGGCCGCAACTTGCTCAATGTTAAGCGGTTTTGCCTGTTTCCGGGAACCTCGCCCGGTTCCCGTGGCGGAACATTCCTCGGCGCCGGCGGGATGAATCCCAGGTTCTGTTTCGGTGCGCCGTAAGGAAAGAACAAATCTGGAACATAGCGAAGGTCGATGCTATATATGGGGATAACCTTGGGGGTGACGGGCTGAGCGGTGCCCGCAAGCGTATAGGGTCGCCTCAACAGGGCGCAGAGGAACGCGGGCAGCGCGCTCGGCCTTTGAAATCAGTGGCATTCGGAGTGGAGAGCGGCGATGGCGGGAAGCGTCAACAAGGTCATTCTGGTTGGAAATCTCGGCAAGGATCCTGAAATTCGCCGCACCCAGGACGGGCGGCCGATTGCGAATTTGAGCATCGCGACATCGGAAACCTGGCGCGACAAGAACACCGGCGAGCGCAAGGAAAAGACCGAGTGGCATCGCGTCGTGATCTTCTCGGAGCCGCTTTGCAAGATCGTCGAACAGTATCTGAAGAAGGGCGCCAAGGTTTACATCGAAGGTGCGCTGCAGACCCGCAAATACACCGATCAGAGTGGTGTCGAGAAGTATTCGACCGAGGTCGTGCTGCAGGGCTTCAACTCGACGCTGACGATGCTCGACGGCCGCGGTGGCGGCGGCGGAGGCGGCAGCTTCGGTGACGAGCCGGGCGGCGATTTCGGCTCTTCCGGCCCCGTCAGCAGCGCGCCGCGCCGTCCGGTTGCCGCCGGTGGCGGCAGCCGCAACAGCGACATGGACGACGATATCCCGTTCTGAGAACGGATCGGACGAGGCGGCGCTGGCGGGTCTCGGCGCGCCTTTGCACGTCGTGTCAGCAAACCTTACTAATTGACAGAAAGGGCTCGGGATTTCCGGGCCCGCTTCATGTTCGGGTTGAACTCGGCCCGCGCTCGGCAAAGCAGACGGATGGGCGCTCGCCGCGGGGGGGTCCGTGTTGGCAGGGGCGATTCTGGACGACCTGTTCCAGCTTGCTTCCAGGCGTGCCGTGCAACGCCGTAAGTCATTGGAAAAATAAGCGGAAAAAGCGCTTCCGAGCCGCCGCCAAGGGTGGTTATCAGGGGTGCGATGCGCTATATGATTCCCAGACAAAAACTCACCGGATTCCCCCTTGGCTGACGACGACAACAAGCCCGGCGACCAGCCGGCGCAACCCTCGGACATTCGCCCCGTCTCCATCTTCGAGGAGATGAAGAAGTCCTACCTCGACTACGCCATGAGCGTGATCGTGGCGCGGGCGCTGCCTGATGCCCGCGACGGTCTGAAGCCGGTGCACCGCCGCATCCTGTACTCGATGAACGAGCAGGGGCACACACCCGACAAGAAGTACGTCAAATCCGCCCGCGTGGTCGGCGACGTCATCGGTAAGTACCACCCGCACGGCGACCAGTCGATCTACGACGCCATGGTCCGGATGGCGCAGGACTTCTCGATGCGCGTGCCGCTGATCGACGGCCAGGGCAATTTCGGCTCGGTCGACGGCGATCCCGCGGCCGCCTATCGTTACACCGAAGCGCGCCTGACGAAGGCGGCGCTGGCCCTGTTGACCGACATCGACAAGGACACCGTCGACTTCCAGCCCAACTACGACAACAACGAGACCGAACCGTCGGTCCTGCCGGCCAAGTTCCCGAACCTTCTCGTCAACGGTGCGGGCGGCATCGCGGTCGGCATGGCGACCAACATCCCGCCGCACAATCTCGGCGAGGTCATCGACGCCTGCGTCGCGCTGATCGACAACCCCGCGCTCACCATCGACGAGCTCATCAACATCGTGCCGGGACCGGATTTCCCGACCGGCGGCGTCATTCTCGGGCGGCAGGGCATCCGCTCCGCCTATCACCTCGGCCGCGGCTCGATCGTGATGCGCGGCAAGGTCGCGATCGAGACCATCCGCAAGGAGCGCGAGGCGATCATCATCACCGAGATTCCCTACCAGGTGAACAAGGCGACGATGGTCGAGCGCATCGCCGAGCTGGTCAAGGAAAAGAAGATCGAGGGCATCGGCGACCTGCGCGATGAATCGGACCGTGAAGGCTACCGCGTCGTCATCGAGCTGAAGCGTGACGCCGTTCCGGATGTGGTGCTGAACCAGCTCTACCGGTTCACGCCGCTGCAGACCAGCTTCGGCGTCAACATGGTGGCGCTCGACAGCGGCCGTCCGCGGATCATGCATCTGAAGGACCTGCTGACGATCTTCGTCGACTTCCGCGAGCGGGTCGTCACGCGGCGCACCAAGTACCTGCTGGCCAAGGCGCGCGATCGCGCCCATATCCTCGTCGGTCTCGCGATCGCCGTCGCCAATATCGACGAGATGATCCGCGTGATCCGAAGCTCGCCCGACCCGACCACCGCCCGCGACACCCTGATGTCGCGCGACTGGCCGGCCCGGGACGTCGAGGACATGCTGACGCTGATCGACGATCCGCGCCATCGCATCAGCGCGGATGGCACGATCCGGCTGTCGATGGAACAGGCGAGGGCCATTCTCGACCTGCGGCTTCAGCGCCTGACCGCCCTCGGCCGCGACGAAATCCGCGACGAGCTCGACAAGCTCGCCGGCGAGATCGCCGACTATCTCGACATCCTGCGCTCGCGCGAACGCGTGCTCGGCATCATCAAGACCGAGCTCGCCGAAGTGAAGGCCGAGTTCGCCACGCCGCGCCGCACACTCATCATCGAGCAGGAGGGCGAGGTCGAGGACGAGGACCTGATCCAGCGCGAGGACATGGTCGTCACCGTCTCGCATGCCGGCTACGTCAAGCGCGTGCCGCTGTCGGCCTACCGCGCCCAGCGCCGCGGCGGCAAGGGCCGCTCCGGCATGCAGACCCGCGACGAGGACTTCGTCAGCCGGCTCTTTGTGGCGTCGACCCATACGCCGGTGCTGTTCTTCTCCTCCCGCGGCCAGGTCTACAAGGAGAAGGTCTGGCGTCTGCCGGTGGCCGCGCCGAACGGGCGCGGCAAGGCGCTGATCAACATCCTGCCGCTGGAGCAGGGTGAGCGCATCACCACCATCATGCCGCTGCCGGAGGATGAATCGACCTGGGGCAACCTCGACGTGATGTTCGCCACGACGGGCGGCAACGTCCGGCGCAACAAGCTGTCGGATTTCGTCGACGTCCGCCGCTCCGGCATCATCGCGATGAAGCTCGACGACGACGAGGCGATTGTCGACGTGCAGATCTGCACCGAGCGCGACGACGTGCTGCTGACCGCCGCCGGCGGCCAGTGCATCCGCTTCCCCGTCACCGACGTGCGCGTGTTCACCGGGCGCACCTCGATGGGCGTGCGCGGCATCGCGCTCGCCGGTTCCGACAAGGTGATCTCGCTGGCGATCCTGCGCCACGTCGACGCCACCTCGGACGAGCGCTCGGCGTATCTGAAGATGCGCCGCGCGGTCGCCGGCGAAGCCGCCACGGAGGAGGCACCAGGGGATACCGAGGCCGAGGAGACCTCGGGCAGCTTCCAGCTCCCGCAGGAGCGCTATGTCGAGATGTCGGCGCAGGAGCAGGTCGTGCTCACCGTGTCGGTCAACGGCTACGGCAAGCGGACCTCGTCCTACGAATACCGCACCACCGGGCGCGGCGGCAAAGGCATCGTCGCCATGAGCGTCAACAACCGGAACGGCAACCTCGTCGCCTCGTTCCCGGTCGAGGACGCCGATCAGATCATGCTGGTGACCGACAAGGGCCAGCTGATCCGCTGCCCGGTCGAAGGCATCCGCATCGCCGGCCGCTCGACGCAAGGCGTCATCGTGTTCGACACCGCCGAGGACGAGCACGTCGTCTCGGTCGAGCACATCACGGAAGAGGCGGAGAGCGGGAACGGGACGAACGGCGAATAGGGAGCAGCGGCCAAGACTTGCTGCTCCATTCGCTGTTCGCCGCTCATCATTCGCGGGCTTGGCAGGCCCGCCTACGGCGTGCGATTGGCGGTCACGAGGCGCGCTTCGCGGATCGTCGCCTTGGTGCCGGCCTTGCGCAGGCAGGAGGCCTCGAAGTTCGGCCAGGCCTGCTGCGAGCAGTCCTTGCCGATGGCGCGGATATCGAGCCGGTCGCTCTTCGCCAGCGGCTGCGGGACGCTGGCTTCGACCGCCGGGGCAAAGCCGGGCAGGAGCGTGAGGGCTGCGGCAACAAACGCAGAAAGCGTGATCGCTGAAAGAGCCTTGATCATTGACAGTCCCCTGTGATGCGGCCGCCTACGCCCAGTGTGCGGCCCGTCATTCGTTGGCCGGATTAGTAACCATGGCCAGTTTCCGGACGTCTTCGCCTGGCGTGGGAAATGGTTTCGTGGCTGCACCCTTTTGTTTCGTGACCGCGCTCAGGACGAAACAAACCGGCCATTGCCGACACAGCCGGCCGGATATCGCCGGAAGCGGCCGGGGAACCGGCCCGCTTGCCGGGCCGGGCCGGGCGCGGTAGGAGGGGGCATGCCGCGTATCGCCTTTTATCCGGGTTCCTTCGACCCCATCACCAACGGCCATCTGGACGTGGTCCGGCACAGCGTGTCGCTCTGCGACAAGCTCGTGGTCGCGATCGGGGTCCATCCCGGCAAGAAGCCGCTGTTCTCGACCGAGGAGCGGCTGAAGATGCTCCATGACGTCTGCGGGCCGGTGGCGGCCAAGGCCGGCTGCGTGCTCGAAGCCGTGACGTTTGACGACCTGTCGGTGACGTCGGCGCGCAAGCACGGCGCGACCATCATGATTCGGGGCCTGCGGGACGGCAGCGACCTCGACTACGAGATGCAGCTCGCCGGCATGAACGAGGCGATGGCGCCGGAGGTGCACACGGTGTTCCTGCCGGCCTCGCCGATGGTCCGCCCGATCACCGCCACTTTGGTGCGCCAGATCGCCGGCATGGGCGGCGACGTCTCGGCCTTCGTCCCGCCGGTTGTCGCGGCCCAGCTCAAGGCCAAATTCGCCGGATAACGGCGCGCTTCCTCTTCCCTCTGATCCGGAGTTGTCATGATCCGAATTCTCGCAGTCCTTGCCGCGCTTCTGTTCGCGGTGCCGGCGCTGGCGCAGCAATTGCCGGCCAACCTCGACAAGGCCAACGCCATCGTCATCGACAGCACCAAGGGCCGCATCGTCATCAAGCTGCGCAACGACATCGCGCCCCAGCACGCCGAGCGCATCAAGCAGCTCGCGCGCGAAGGCTACTACAACAACGTGCCGTTCCATCGCGTCATGGACGGCTTCATGGCGCAGACCGGCGACGGCCAGAACTTCAACGGTACCGGCGGGTCGAAATATCCGAACCTGAAGCAGGAATTCTCCAAGGTGCATTTTGCCCGCGGCATCGTCGGCATGGCCCGGCGCGGCGACAGCGTCGACAGCGCCAACTCGCAGTTCTTCATCATGTTCGCCGACGGCGGCAGCCTCGATGGCCAGTACACCGTGATCGGCGAGGTCGTGCAGGGCATGGACGTCGTCGACAAGCTGAAGAAGGCTCCTCCCGGCTCCGCCGGCGGCGCGGTGACCGATCCCGACAAGATGGTGAAGGTGCAGGTCGCCTCCGACATCAAATAAGAGGCGGCGATGGCGCGTTGTGGCGACAAGCTCCTGCTGGTTGCCGCGATGCTGCTGCTCGGCACCTCGGGCACGGCTGCCGAGGGGAGGCAGGTCGATACCATCCAGGACGTGTTCCGGCACTTGCGCACCTGCTGGAGACCGCCGCCCGTCACCAAGGCCCGGCCACTCGACATCACCGTCGTCGTGAGCTTTAACCGGTCCGGCGACATTCTGGGCCATCCGAGGATCACCTATGAGTCCGCGGAGGCCTCCGACAATGACCGGCTGCAATACCGGATCGCGGTGATGGAGGCGTTGCAACGCTGCACGCCGATGCCATTTACCGAAGCAATGGCCGGCGCCGCAGCGGGACGTCCATTCGCGATCCAGTTCCGCAGCCGCAAGACGTCACCTGACAAGACTTCACCCACAACGCAAGAGAGACGAGCATGAGCGTCACCGAAAACACCCTGATCCTCGAGACCACGCAGGGCCCCGTCACCATCGAGATGCGCCCCGACCTCGCGCCCGGCCATGTCGCGCGCATCAAGGAGCTGGTCCGCGAAGGCTTCTACGATGGCATCGTGTTCCACCGCGTGATCGAGGGCTTCATGGCGCAGACCGGCTGCCCGCAGGGCACCGGCACCGGCGGCTCCGGCAAGAAGCTGAAGGCCGAGTTCAACAAGGAGCCGCATGTGCGCGGCACCGCCTCGATGGCGCGCGCTGCCAATCCCGATTCCGGCGACAGCCAGTTCTTCATCTGCTTCGACGACGCACGCTTCCTCGACAACCAGTACACGGTCTGGGGCAAGGTCACCGAGGGCATGGAGAATGTCGACAAGATCAAGCGCGGCGAGCCCGTGCAGAACCCCGACAAGATCGTCAAGGCGCGGATGGCCGCCGACAAGGAGTAAGTCCATCCCCTCATGGTGAGGAGGCGCGTAGCGCCGTCTCGAACCATGGAGGCCGAGCTGCTGCAGCGGGGCCTTCATCCTTCGAGACGCGCGTTCCGCGCTCCTCAGGATGAGGAGTGAGGTACGGCGCTGAATCTCACATGCGCACCGATCTGTTCGACTTCGATCTGCCCGCCGAGCGCATCGCCTTGCGCCCGGCGAACCCGCGCGACTCCGCCAAGATGCTGGTCGTCGAGAACGGCGCGCTGCGCGACCAGACCGTCGCCGACCTGCCGTCATGGCTGAAGGCGGGCGACCAGATCGTCGTCAACGACACCAAGGTGATCGCGGCGCAGCTGAAGGGCCGCCGCATCGGCCGCGAGACCGAGCCCAGAATCGAGGCGACGCTGATCAAGCGGCTCGACGGCTCGCGCTGGCAGGCGCTGGTGAAGCCCGCCAAGAAGCTCGTCGCCGGCGACCGCATTCGCTTCGGCAATGAAGGCAAGGTCTGCCTGCTCGGCCATCTCGACGCCGAGGTCGAGGCCAAGGGCGCCGCGGGCGAGGTCACGTTGTCGTTCTCGTTCCACGGCCCGGCGCTGGACCAGGCCATCGCCGATCTCGGCAGCCCGCCACTGCCGCCCTACATCGCCTCCAAGCGCACGCCCGACGATCAGGACCTCGCCGACTACCAGACCATGTTCGCGGTGAACGAAGGCGCGGTTGCGGCGCCCACCGCCGGGCTGCATTTCACCCCGGCGCTGGAGCAGGCGCTGCGCGCGCGCGGGGTCGGCATCAACCAGGTGACGCTGCATGTCGGGGCAGGGACGTTCCTGCCGGTGAAGGTCGACGACACCGAGGCCCACAAGATGCACGCCGAGTGGGGCACGATCTCGGCCGAGACCGCGGACCGCCTCAACAGTGCTCGAAAAAATGGCGGCCGCATCATCGCCGTCGGCACCACGTCATTGCGCCTGCTCGAGAGCGCAGCCCGCGAGGACGGCACGATCCAGCCCTTCGCGGCCGAGACCGCGATCTTCATCACGCCCGGCTATCGCTTCCGCGCCGTCGATGTCCTGATGACCAATTTCCACCTGCCGAAGTCGACCCTGTTCATGCTGGTGTCGGCATTCTCCGGGCTCGAGACGATGAAGCAGGCGTATGCGCACGCCATTGCGAACGGGTACCGGTTCTACTCGTACGGCGATGCGTGTCTGCTGTTTCAGGAAAAGAAGTAGGGTGGGTTAGCTGATCAGAGGCGCGAAGCGCATCTGATCAGCGTAACCCACCATCCTTGTTTGCACCTGAAAATGGTGGGTTACGGCTTCGCCTAACCCACCCTACGCACCTTGCTACGCCATCACGCGCTGCGGCAGGAGCTCGGCGATCTGCACGGCGTTCAGCGCTGCGCCCTTGAGCAGCTGATCGGCCGCCACGAACATCGAGATCGAATGCCCAGTGGGATCGCTGAGATCCTTGCGGATGCGGCCGACCAGGACGTCGTCCTGGCCCGAGGCGTCGATCGGCATCGGGAAGTAGTTCTTCGCGCGGTCGTCGACCACCTTCACGCCGGGCGCCTGCGCCATGATGGCGCGGACCTGGTCTTCGCTGATCGGCCTCTCGCATTCGAAGGTGATGGCCTCGCAATGGGCGCGCAGCACCGGCACGCGCACGCAGGTGACGCCGACGGCGATGGTGTCGTCCTCGAAGATCTTGCGGGTCTCCTTGATGACCTTGGTCTCTTCGTCGTTGTAGCCGGTGTCGGGGTCGACGGCCGTGTTGTGGTTGAAGAGGTTGAAGGCGTAGGGATGCGGCATCACCTTCGGCGTATAGACCTGCCCGTTGAGATTGGCGCGGGTGGATTCGACCAGCTCCTCCATCGCGGCGGCACCGGCGCCCGAGGCGGCCTGGTAGGTCGAGATGATGACGCGCTTGATGCGGTTCTTCTGGTGGATCGGCCACAATGGCACCAGCGCGGTGATCGCCGCGCAGTTCGGATTGGCAATGATGCCCTTGTGGTCGCGGATGCGGTTCGCGTTGATCTCGGGGATCACCAGCGGCACGTTCGGGTCCATGCGGAAAGCGGAGGAGTTGTCGACCACGACCGCGCCCGCCTTGACCGCGATCGGCGCATACTTCTTGGAGATGCTGCCGCCGGCGGAGAACAGGGCGATGTCGACGCCCTCGAAGGACCGCTCGGTCAGCTCCTCGATGACGACGTTCTGGCCGCGGAACGACACCGTCCTGCCGGCCGAGCGGGCGCTGGCGAGCGCCTTGAGCTTGCCGACGCGAAAGCCGCGCTTGTCCATGGTGGCGATGAATTCGGCGCCCACCGCGCCGGTGACGCCGACAATCGCGACGACGGGATCGTTACTCACTTTGTCCTCCATTGAGATTTGCGAATGAGACAACAAAAAAGCCCCGGACCAACGAGGGCGGGGCTTCGGTAGAGCTTGATGCGTTTAGTCGACGACTACGCGCGCACGCCTCCCCGGGCCCCTGAGGCCGTGGTGGTTTTGGTCGTGCGTTTGGTGGTCGTGAACATGGCGGCGACTTATGCGGGAGAGTCCGGCCGCCGTCAATGGCTTTTCCCCCCGGTCGGTACCGGGGGAAAATCTGTCGCTATCGGGCCCGGACGCGCGGGGGCTCCAGGATGACCTCCTTGAGATCGTCGCCGCTGATCACGACGATCGCGAAATTGAGCCGGCCGCGTTCGCGCACGAGGCCACCGCTGATCGCCTTGCCCGAGGCCGCGCGCTCGGCAACGCGCACGGCATCCGCGAGGCGGTGCCTGATCGCACCGAGTGCCGCAAGGTTGTTGCGATCGTCGTGGTCGAGCTCGGCGAGGGGCAGGGCAGCTTCCCCACCCACCAGTTCGCCCGTCGCAGCGTTGATGGTGTGGCGCCAGATCCGGTCGTTGTGCAGGGTCTTCACCCGGTACACCGCGACGCCGGAGCCGCCATCAAAACTCACATCCGCGGTGGTGGCGCCGGCGTGGCGGGCTTCGGCGATCGCCATGGCCTGGCTGATCGAGATCGACGAGCTGCGGAAGCGCTCGATCTCGCGGCTGACGGCCTGGCGGTCAGCCTCGGCATCGCCATCTGTATCGCTGTGAAGTGCGGTCGGTGTGCCCGTGGTCACGGTCGCCTGCAACGGCGCGGCGAGGAGCAGCGCAGGCAAGGCGATCGCGAGCAGTTGCAAGGTCCGTCGTCTGGCTGTCGTCATGTTCGAAACCTTCGACCTGCGAGAGTGCCGGATGAACGTAAAGAATTCGCGGCCGGCCTCGGGCAAAGGCCGGCCGCGGAGCGCCGCGGCGGGCTGTACCTGCCGCGACGATCGAAGCGGTCCGAACCTCCTTGGGGCTGTGAAAGGCGGCCCGGACCAACTTAACTAAACAATACCGTATCGTTTTGTTTGGTCAATGCCGTTGCGGCGATCAGGGCGCGAGCTCACGGAATCGTCAGCGGGACGAGCGGCGCCGCGTCGGGCCTTTTGCGGCGTCCCGGACGCGATCGGCAGGCCCCAGCGCCCCGGCCAGGAACAGCTTGATCGCGGCGCGCGTGCGCTTTTCGGCGGCCTTCATATCGAGGCTCGTTCCGAAGGTCGCCATGCGGTGGGTGTGGCCGACCACCACGTCGAGAAACACCTCGGCCGCAATGGTGGTGTCCTCGACGTCGAGCGCGCCTTGCGCGACCAGATGGTCGAAGAAGCGCGCGGTGGTGGCGACAGCCTTGAGCCAGCCTTCCTCCTTGCCGAGCTTGGCGACGTCGGGGAAGTTGATGGCCTGTGACGTCATCATGCGGCTGAAGGCGACGGCGTCGGGACCGCAGGTGAATGAGAGCATCTCCCGCCCGATCTCGACCAGCCGCTGCTCGACCGAGATGTCGGCGGCACTGCTCAACTGGGTCTCTGCCGCGGCCGACAGCGGCGCAAGCCAGCGTGCGATCTCGCGCCTCAGCACGGCGGCAAACAGGCCGCGCTTGTCGCCGTAGCGGGCATAGACGGTGGGCTTGCTGACCCGGGCCGCTTCCGCGACCGCGTCGAGCGAGGTCGCGTCGAAACCGCGATCGAGGAACAGACGGGTGGCGACCTCGATCAAGCGCTGGTCGCGCTCGATGGCGGCGGTCTTGGTCGGCCGGCCACCGCGGGATTTCGGCACCTCGCGCCGCAGCGCTGCCGGTCTCGTCCTGGTCGCAGTCAATCCCATGCCCAATGATTCCTGCGCGTTTCTGACGTTCGTCATTCGCTCTATATCGCGCAGTAGCCGGGACGTCATCGCCAATCTGGCCGAATTGGCCGTATCGTCAACCGTTTCAGCACGGCCTCGTTCCGTCACGCGGATTCACGGCAGCGTCGAGGTCCAGGCCTGGCCGGATGCAGCCTTCTCGTATCCGTACTGATACAGCGCCCGCATATAGGCGGTGTCGAACCCTTCGGACGGCGGGGCGGGGTAGTCGCGCGCGATGTAGGAGAGATGGAAGCCGAGACGGTTGCGCCGCGCGAAATCATAGGTCGAGAAGATGATCGAGCGCGTCTGCGACTGGGTGATCGCCGACAGGCTGCGCGAGGCGACGTCGATGGTGCCGTTGGAAACCAGCTCGAAATTGCGTTCGATCTTCTTGTTGACGAGGATGTAGATGTCCATTTTCGCACTGCCCGGCAGCCGACTGCCCTGGAACAGCAGGGCTTCCGGCAGCGTCAGCACCGGCGCGGTCACGCCCCCGTCGACATGCATCTCCTGAAACTTGCGGCCCTGGCCCTCGGCGTCGATCATGATCGGTGGAAACACCAGGGGAATGCTGGCGGAGGCCGCCATCACGTCGCGGAACAGCTTGAGCGCCTCGGGCGTTCCGACCGCGGCGATCTTGCCCATGTCCCAGATCGCGGTGCGCTGGGTGTCGAGGTCGGTCGTCGCGATCAGCAGCTTTCGCCCCTTGGCGTTCTCGCGCGCGACCTGGGCCAGAATCTGCGGCCCGACATAGCGCGCGACCAGCTCGCGCAGTCGCGTGTTGCCGAACAGGCCGGATCCGAACAGCACGCGCATGATGCTGGGATCGTTCAGCAGGCTCTCCGCGATGCCGCTGGTGTAGACCTCCTTCAGCGTGTCGTCGTAGTGCGGGCCGAGAAACGCGAACGGCGCGATCAGGCCGCCGGTGCTGACGCCGGAGACGACGGAGAAGGTGGGGCGGGTTCTGGCCGCGGTCCAGCCGTTGAGCACGCCGACGCCGTAGGCGCCATCGGCGCCGCCGCCGGAAAGCGCCAGATAGGACTTCGTCGCCGTGCTGGTGTCCTTGTCGAAGCTGAATTTCGTGACGGGGTCGTCGGCGTAGCGCCTGAGACCATCGATATCGAGCACGCGCGATGTGCTGGCTTCGGCGGCCGTGTAGGGTGTGCGGGGCAGGGAGGTGCAGGCGGCGAGCGCCAGGCTGCCCGTCAGGACCATGACCGCGGTCAAGCGGCCGGTTGTAGGCCTGATCCGGTGGCGCGGGCGGCCGGAGAGGACGGTCGAACAGGAAGGAAGAGGCATTGTCGGTGGCTGGCGATCACACATCTGGCGCCGCCGGCAAATCTCACCGCGGCACCTCGTCCAACCCCCACAGTAAAACTATACTGTATCGTTTTGTTTAACAAGGCTGCCGGCTGGAATAATCGCGTCCAGTGTGTCCCAGGCTGAGGCACCGGCCGGCCGCTGCGCGGGCTGGGCGGGTTGATCGACGTGCTCCGACACGCAATAAGCACCGCCATGAATCCCGACAACGACCTTCCCAATCACTTTGAATTGCTCGCCACCGATGGCGCCGCGCGTACCGGACGCCTGACCACGCCCCATGGCGTGGTGCGGACGCCGGCCTTCATGCCGGTCGGCACCGCCGGCGCCATGAAGGGCATGCACTGGCGCGAGGTGCGGGATGCCGGTGCCGACATTGTGCTCGGCAACACCTATCACCTGATGCTGCGCCCGACCGCCGAGCGGATCGCGGCGCTCGGCGGCTTGCAGCGTTTCACCGGCTGGAACGGGCCGATGCTGACGGATTCTGGCGGCTTCCAGGTGATGTCGCTGTCGGACCTGCGCAAGGTCACCGAGAACGCCGTCACCTTCCGCTCCCATATCGACGGTGCCAAGGTCGAACTGTCACCGGAGCGCTCGATCGAGGTGCAGCGCCTGCTCGGCTCCGACATCGCCATGCAGATGGACGAGTGCGTGCGGTTGCCGGCCGAACACGCCGACATCGAGCGCGCGATGCAATTGTCGCTGCGCTGGGCCGAGCGCAGCAAGCGCGCCTTCGAGCGCGCTCCCGAGGGCTACATGCTGTTCGGCATCGTGCAGGGCGGCGATGTCCCGCAGCTTCGTCACGCGAGTGCCCAGGGCCTGGTCGAGATCGGCTTCCATGGCTATGCGATCGGCGGCCTTGCCGTCGGCGAGCCGCAGGAGGTGATGCTGGCGATGATCGACGAGACCGCGCCGGTGCTGCCGAAGGAGCGCCCGCGCTATCTGATGGGCGTCGGCACGCCCGACGACATCCTCGAAGCGGTGAAGCGCGGCATCGACATGTTCGACTGCGTGATGCCGACGCGCAACGGCCGCCACGGCGTCGCCTTCACGCGTTTCGGCCAGGTGAATTTGCGCAATGCACGCCACGCCGACGATCCGCGTCCGCTGGACGAGGAGAGCTCATGGCCGTCGACGCGCAATTGCGCGCGCGCCTATCTGCACCATCTCGTCAAGGCGGGCGAGACGCTGGGGGCGATGCTGCTGTCCGAAATCAACATTGCCTATTACCAGTTCCTGATGCAGGGCATCAGGGACGCGATCGCAGGCGGAACGTTCGAGGAGTTCTATCGGCGTACGCGCGAGGACTGGGCGAGGGGCGATATCGCCCCACGCTAGCTCAGTTGCACACAAAGCGTTGCTTCACGGCATGTTTGGTCACGAAGCCATAGCCGCAATTGTCGCAGGTCCAGAGATAGCTGATCATTTGGTCCGAGACGTAGGCGGAGGCTTCGGCGGCGACCATGGAGTCGGCGCAAACGGGACAGGTTGGCAACTCGCTGCAACGCGGATCGCGGTTCGGCGCGACGGTCGACAACACTTCAGCAATTGCTGACATCGTGGTGACCTCCCTGCTTTAAGACATAAGTCTAACATAAGCAGAAGCGGTTGACGAGGTCGCAACACAAATGCGTTGGTTTTCTGATCGTCGCCGCTCACGCGATTTTGCGATGCAGCGCATTTAACATGTGCCGCATTGTCGCTTGCGTGCCGCCGCAAGCTGTCTGTAACTGCGCAATGCCGCGATAGATGTGCAGATTGTCGCCACAGGGAGTTCATCATGGACGCACCGTCCAACACGGGTGCAGCGCACCAAGCCGGCCGCGGCCGGATCTACGACTCGATCGTCGAGGCCTTCGGGAATACGCCGATCGTGCGCTTGCGCCGGCTGCCCGGCATGCACGGCGTGAATGCGACCATTTTGGCAAAACTTGAATATTTCAATCCTGCCGCAAGCGTGAAGGACCGCATCGGCGCCGCCATGATCATCGCGATGGAGAAGGCCGGCATCGTCAAGCCCGACACCGTGCTGATCGAGCCGACCTCCGGCAATACAGGCATCGCGCTCGCGTTCGTGGCGGCGTCGCGCGGCTACCGGCTCAAGCTGGTGATGCCGGAATCGATGTCGATCGAGCGGCGCAAGATGCTGGCTTTTCTCGGCGCCGAACTGGTGCTGACGCCGGCGGCCCAGGGCATGAAGGGCGCGATCGCCGCCGCCGAGGAACTGGTGAAGACGACGCCGAACGCGGTGATGCCGCAGCAGTTCAAGAACCTCGCCAATCCCGAGGTGCACCGCCGCACCACCGCCGAGGAGATCTGGAACGACACCGGCGGCAACATCGACTTTTTCGTCGCCGGCGTCGGCACCGGCGGCACCATCACCGGCGTCGGCCAGGTGCTCAAGCCGCGCAAGGCCTCGCTTCGCGTGGTCGCGGTCGAGCCGGAGGAGAGCCCGGTGTTGTCGGGCGGACAGCATACCCCGCATAAGATCCAGGGCATCGGTGCCGGCTTCGTCCCCGACATCCTCGATCGTTCCGTGATCGACGAGATCGTGAAGATCAACTCGACGACCGCGATCGAGACCTCGCGCGCGCTGGCGCGGCACGAGGGCATTCCCGGCGGCATCTCCTCGGGAGCTGCGATTGCGGCCGCGCTTGAGATCGGCAAGCGGCCGGACGCCGCCGGAAAGACCATCCTGGCGATCGTGCCGTCCTTCTCCGAGCGGTATCTTTCGACGGCCTTGTTTGAAGGAATCTAGGACATGGCGGAGCAACCACCGAGGCGGCCGCGCACCCTGGGCGACGCCAGGACGGAAGCAGAGGCCGCGTTCAAGAAGGTGACGGCCAAGGTCGCCGCGCCGCCGCCTAAGCAGACGGCTGTTCCCGGCATCAAGGAGCAGGTCACGCTGCGCATCGATCAGGACGTGCTGGAGTTCTTCCAGGAGGGCGGCCCGGGCTGGCAGGATCGCATCAACGAGGCGCTGCGCAAGGCGGCGGGGAAGTAGGCAGTCGCGTCACGCACACTGGGGCTCCTCATCCTGAGGAGCTTGCGCAGCAAGCGTCTCGAAGGATGGGAAGCCCCGCTGCGAGAGCCAGGCCTTCATGGTTCGAGACGGCGCTTCACGCCTCCTCACCATGAGGACTACAAACGAAAAGCCCGGCGTGAGCCGGGCTTTTGCATTCTGAGGTCG
Organism: Bradyrhizobium sp. WBOS07; assembly: GCF_024585165.1. Classification (NCBI taxonomy): domain Bacteria; kingdom Pseudomonadati; phylum Pseudomonadota; class Alphaproteobacteria; order Hyphomicrobiales; family Nitrobacteraceae; genus Bradyrhizobium; species Bradyrhizobium sp. WBOS07. The sequence goes on along the minus strand of NZ_CP029008.1, from coordinate 2,351,473 downwards.
TCGTATCGCCTCAGCGGCGGAACATGCCGCCCATCATGCCGCCGACGACACCGCCGACGAAGGCCGCACCGGCGGCATCGCCGGGGCTGCTGCGTTGTGGGGCCGGCGCCGGCGCGCTGCCCTGAGCCGGGGCGCTGGCGGCGCGCCGGGCCGGCTTCTGGCTGGTGTCGCTCGCGGTCGCCGGGGCAGCCACGATCTCCGAGAGCAGAGCCTTGTGCTGAAGCTTGTTGAGGTAGCCTGACGAGGGATAGCCGCGCGCCGTCTGCCAGCGCTTGAGCACCGAGCGCGTCTCCTCGTCGAACGTGCCGCTCGGCTTGGTGTCGAAGCCGAGCGCCGTCAGGCGACGCTGCACGTCGCGGCGCTTGGTCTTGTCGAGGCCGATCTGGTCCTCGGTGACTTGGGTGGACTCGTCGGTGAAGGTTGCGGGATCGATGCCGGCGTTGAGGGCGCGGGTCGCGGTCGAGGGGCCGCTCTTGATGGCGGCGAGACGTGCCAGCGCCAGCGCCTTGAACTGACCGTTCGGATAGGCGGTGAGATAGGCGTTGAGCTCTTCCGGCTTGTTCGATTCCTTCACCGAGCGCCAGTATTCGAGCTCGACGCCGTCCGAGCCGGCGGTCGCAGCCGGCAACATGCCCGAAGCGGTCGGGGCGGCGTTGGCGACCTGGGTGGTGGGGGCCTGGTTGAGATAGACGGAGCCGGTCAGGTTGGTGTGGCCCCAGGGCAGCTGGCCCTTGCGGGTCTCTTCATTGACCTGGGCGCGCACCGACGTCATGGCCTGCTGGATCTCGACGCCGGGCCTGGTGATGTTGTCGATCAGCGCACGGGTGAACGGGCTGTTGTTGCCCTCCTGACCGTCGAGCGCGGTCTGGCCGGGACCGGTGGCGAACGCGATCAGCGTACCTTCACCCGATTTCATCTCGGCAAGGCCGCTCTGCACGTTGACGCTGCGGGTCGCGGCGTTCGACTTGATCTTGGCGGCGAACGGATTGTCGCGGCAGGCATCGAGGAAGACGAGCTTGACCTTGGCATCGCCCATGGTCTGCTCGAGCGTCAGGTCGATGTTGATGGCCGCGCCCAACTTGACGTCCATCTCCGACTTGATGTCGGCGTCGACGGGCAGCAGGTAGTTGGTGCCACTCACGGCGATGCCGTGGCCGGCATAATAGAACAGCGCGATGTCGGAGCCCTGCGCCTTGCGCCCGAAGTCGAGCAGCTTCTCCGTCATCTGGTCGCGGCTGAGATTGGAGCCTTCGATCACCTCGAAGCCGACATTGCGCAGCGTCGATGCCATCGCCTTGGCGTCGATCGGCGGGTTCGGCAATTGCGCGACGTTCTTGTAGGAGCCGTTGCCCACGACAAAGGCGACGCGGCGGTCAGCCTTCGCGGCACTGACCGACAGCGCCATGCACATCAGCGAGGCGAGGAGGGTGAGATAGCGCATTCTGAAATCCCCAGAATCGAATTGCAGGCAGCAACAAATTGGCAACGAACCTACACGAAGTGCCCGACCTCGCGCCACCAAAACGGCAGAACGTCCGCATCAACCCGCTGCTGTGTGGCCGAATGTGCACGGTGGAGCGCCGCTCCAACGTGATCTAAATCACACGGCCACTTTGTTTTGTCGCGCAAGGCGGCGCAAGGTTCACTGGGTGCGGGCGGGAACCGGCGGCACCGGCTTCAAATTCAGGAGATTGCCGCACAGGATCAGCGCCGCGCCGAGCACGGTCCAGCCGTCGAGCCGCTCGGAATAAAGCAGCCAGCCGGCTGCCGCAGTCAACGGAACCCGCAGGAAGTCCATGGGCACCACGATCGTCGCATCCGCGTACCGGAGCGCACTGGCGAGGCAATAATGGGAGAAGGTGCCGCAGACCCCAATGACAAACAGCCAGCCCCATAGGCGAGGCGAGGGCCAGACCCACACAGCGAGCGTCGGCAGCAAGCCCACGACGGCCTGCACCACGATCATCCAGAACAGGATCGACAACGCGCTTTCGGTTCGGGTCAGCGACTTCGCCAGGATCATGGAAATGCTGAAGCCGATCGCAGCCCCGAGCGCGATCAACTGGCCGGGATTGATCTCGCTGGTGGCGGGCCGCACGATCATGACGACGCCGACGATGCCGAGCACGACGGCGGCGATCTTCCAGAGCGTCATGCGCTCGGACAGGAACGTCGCGGCCAGCACCGCGGTCCAGATCGGCATGGTGAATTCGATTGCGACGACCTGGCCGATTCCGATCAGCGTCAATGCGTAGAACCAGCCGAGCTGGGCAAAATAGTGCACCACGTTGCGAGCGAGGTGCTGGGGCAGGCGCTTGGTCGCGACCGCTTTGAAACCGCCGGCGCGGTAGATGATGGGCAGGAGGAGCGCAAACCCGATCACCGAGCGCACCTCCATGATCTGGAAGACGTTCAACTCGCGCGTGGTCTCGCGCCCGGCAACCGCCATCACCAGCATCAGCGACAGCCAGCCGGCCATCCACAGTGCAGCCATCGTTTTGGACGGTGTCGCGCTCATCGGCGGTGATTGCGGGAGAATGGAATGTGAAGGGACGGCCGGTATCGGCGACATCGCCGCCATTTGCAACGGCCAAATCTGCGGATGCAGTGATGCAGCGGGTCGTGCTAAAGCATGATCCGGAAAAGTGCGCAGCGGTTTTCCAAGAGATCATGCTTAGACGGCAAGCTGAGGCGCGATAGCGAGTCATCCTCATCGCACCGCGCTTTAGTCAGCATCGAACAACAACAATCGGGAGAGCTTCGCTCATGCAGATCCTGCAGCCGGCCGAATGGAAGAAACCGCGTGGCTTTTCCCATGGCGTTGCGGTCGAGGGGCCGGGGCGCTGGGTGGTCCTGGCCGGCCAGACCGGCGGCGACGAGACCGGCAATTATGCGCCCGACCTGGCGGCTCAGGTCGAAATGGCGCTGAAGCGGATCATCAAGCTGCTGGGCGAGGCCGGCGCGGGTCCGGAGCACATCGTCCGCCTGACCTGGTACCTGACCAGCCGCAGCGAATATGAAGCGGCCGGTGCGGGCATTGGTGCGGCCTGGAAGGAAACGCTCGGACAAAATTTCCCGCCTTCGACCCTGCTTTATATCGGCGGCCTCGTGGACGAGCGGGCCAAGGTCGAGATCGAGGTCACGGCGTTCGTCCCGGCCGCATAAAAAAATCGATCCGGCGGGACCGCCGGATCGATTGTCGGATCGACCGCTGGCTTATTTCGACAGCGAGATGTTCGCTCCGCGGAACTGGCTGTCCGCGCGTATCGCGACGCTCTGCTTATTGCCGCTCGTCTTCAGCGAGATGTTGGCATTGAAGCCCGCGGCAGAGGCAAGCAGCTCGTAATGGCCGCCGGAACCATGCCCCTGGAGCGATCCAGAGATGTTGCGGCTGATCTCGGACCAGCTCCCGGTGACGGATCTGCCTTCAGCCTTTAGGCTGGCCGTGAAGTTGAACTTGTAGGCGTCGCTGGCGCAGGTCAGGGTCAGCTCCATGGTGGGGCCGATCGGGGCGTACTTTGCCCGGCAGCGGATCCGTTCGGTCGAGCCGTCGTCCAGGGCCACCGTCCCCGCGCCACTCCAGCTGCCCGCGAGTGGGGCGAACGGGCTCGACTGGGCCTTGCTTTCAATGCCGGCGATCCCCGCCGCAAACAAAACGGCGGCCGCGATCAGCAGCCGCCGGCTCCGGGCGCGAGCCTCGATTGGTTTATTGGCGCGATGCTTCCCATCGCCCGCTGCACGGTATGCCTGCAGATGCTCCATTCCACTTCCCCGATCCGGCGTTGCCGTTGAGTTGACCGTTGGCATATGCACCATTGATCGAAACTTTCACAAGACCCCCGCTGCCGATGGTGCCGGAAACGTTAGCGCCGGGCGCAGTGATCTTTCCGTCGGCAACCGTCAGCATGGAACTCGCGGTGGGTTCGCACGAGCCGCTCTTGGTCACGATCGTGACCTGCCAGTTGCCGTCATAAGGCGTCTGGGCAAAGGCGGACGCGGCGAGGGTGCCGGTGAAAACTGAGGCGGCACAGAACACCGCAATGCGAGCAAAACGCATAAATCCGTCCTTCAATGTGTCTGATATGCTGTCGCTTATCTGGACCAAATGTGACGGAAATTTGTTGCGATGCCAAATCGCAAATTGTTCCTGTTGGAACAATGGTTTATTTGCGTTTTCGGCTCCGATTTTCCAAGCAGAATCAACGCGGCTTCACGTTAAGGGTAAACGTCGGGAGCGAGCCCTTGGATAGGCTTCACGAAAGGCTTGGCGCGGAGGTCGCGAACTGCTCGTCCTGAGTCTTGGCGGGCAGCGCCTTGTGGACCTTGGCGTAGTCGATCACGTCGGCGAGGAGCTTGAGGCCGAGGGGCGCCAGCGCGCGCTCCCAGAGCTCTCGCGCCGTCTCGCCCTTCTTCACGAAGCACCAGTCCTGGGCGGCGATGGCGCCGGCGTCCATGCGGTCGGCGAGGTGATAGATCGTGCCCCCGGCGATCGGATCGCCTTCCTTGATGGTCCATTCCACGGCGGCCTTGCCGCGATGACGCGGCAGCAGCGAGGGGTGATAGCCGATCCCGCCGAGCCTGGCCGCGGCGAGCGCGTCCTTGCCGATCCGGGCGTGGCTGTGCGCCGTAATGATCAAATCGGTATCAGGGGCGATCTCGGAGCCTACGACCAGCTTCGGGTTGGCCTGCACCACGACCTCGATGCCGGCCGCCTTGGCGGCCGCGGCGAGGCGATCCTCGGCGTCGGCCACCACGACCCGCACGATCGAAACGCCGTGCTCCCGGAGCATGTTCAGGGTGGTCACGCCGAAATGGCGGGAGCCGACGAGGGTAATGCGCATGGGTCTCCGATCCGGTCTCGCAACTGCGTCATCACCCGATAACACGTCCGGACGCCCTGTCACCACCCGCGCAGCGCTTGCCTGGGTTATCAACAATGAGCCGAGGACGCGGCTGCGATCGATGCCTGGAATGCGCAGCTCGCCATTTCGGTGCCTCCAGGGCGGGCGCAGATTGCCCGCAACGCTTCCGCAAACCCATGCCGCGAACCATGTGCGTTGCCGCGCGGCCACGGCGGGACGGCAAGCGTCCAATGATTCGGTTCCTGTGTTTCGTTGTTAACAGAGGGACGCCGGGCGGGCTGATAAGAGTGCGTGGACCGGGGCTGGCTACATTTCAACCCGCATCCGTTTTTAAACCCGGCCTGGGCCGCTGGCGTTATCGCCAGCGGCCTTTTCAATGCCGCGTATCACGAAATCACTGAATGGTAACGCGATCTCAACCAGCCCGGCGTATCGACGAATCCGTCGCGGATTTGTACTGCGTACCGCGACACCGAAAATGTCCCGCCGGCGTGGGTGCGCCGCGCGGGCCTTTTCGCCGGGACAAATCTCATGCCGCGCGCAATTGAGCAGATTGTCGACAGCTATGTGCGGCTGAAGAACCGCCGTGGGCTCGACGAGCTGATGATGCACAGGCAGCGGCTCGCGGTCGAGCTGAAGAGCAGGTCCGGTTATGATTTCAGCCTGCCGATCGGCCAGATCGACGAGGAGATCGCGATCATCGAGGCAGGCCTCAGCCGGCTCAAGGCAGAGAATTCCACGCCGATCTAGCGGGATCTGCGCGGCAAGGCTACGGACGCCGCGGCGCCGTCGGATCAATGCGCCTGTTGTTCAATCGCGCCGGCCGCCGTCGATCACTGTGAACAGCGGCCGCGCCGGGGTCGGCTCGACCAGCAGTTCCTCCACCAGGGCGGTTGCCGCGTCGACATATTTGCGTGTCGGCTTGTCGAGCGGGCGCCTGGCCTCGTCGTCGAGCGCGACCTTTGCGGCTTCGACCAGCTTGCGCATCCGCGCCGCATGGTCATCGCCCGCCGTCAGCGTCGCGCGCGCCAGCGAGCGCAGCACGAACAGCTCGCCTTCGAGGCGGAGCAGGCGGTCGTTGAGCCTGGTCAGGACGGCGTTGAGGTCGGCCATGATTGCTGGTTCGGCGCCAAGGGTCCGTTCTGATCTAGCGGCGATCGATGAACGGAGTCCAAATGGCGCCGCTGCAATTCGGCCGATCCGCCGGTCCGTCTCGGACGACCCTGCGGCATCGTCAGGGCTGCCCGCGTGATGGGCGGCCTACCATTCCACGTCCGCCCAGCGCTTTCCGAACACGGGTGGCCGCGTCTTGACGGCTTGCCAGCCGAAGAAATGATGCTTGCCGGACCAGGCGTGCACCATTCCGCTGCAGATGCTGCATTTGAAATGGCCGGCGTGGGCTTCGCTGTGCTCCTCCCTGGTCGCGGTGTAGTTCATGCCGCAACCCGCACAGGTAAATTCTTCGATCGTCCAGATGCTGTTGGCCATTGCACGGAATGCTTCTTGGTGACCCCGATCTACGCTAGCCGCGGGCGTTTGCAGCGGCGTAAACCGGCGCGCGGGAATCCGGTTAACGGGCGTTAGCCAAGGGCGGGTGACGTCGGAGGCGGTCGCGGGTCGCGGGCCATGGCGCAAGGGCCCTGACGTGGTGCCAATCGCGGGGCGGGCCGGTTCCCGTCGCCTTGACGCCGGATGCGTTGCTGGCAATAACGGCTGGGCCGCGCAAGCACCGGAAGTTTTGCGTTCATGCCGCAAGGAAAGCAGTGCCCGTGAAAAGTCTCCGTCAGCTCCTGACGGGAGAGGATGTCATCCAGCTGGTGATCCGGCTCGGCCTGCTCGCCCTGCTGATCATCTGGACCTTCCTGATCATCCGCCCGTTCGTGCCGATCCTGGCCTGGAGCGGCGTGCTCGCGGTTGCGTTCTATCCGGCCTTCAGCTGGGTGGCCAAAGCCCTCGGCGGCCGGCCCAAGACCGCAGCCGCGATCCTGACCTTGATCACGCTCGGCATCGTCATCGGCCCGGCGACCTGGCTCGGCATCAGCGCGGTGGACGGCGTGCGCGAGCTGGCCCACCAGCTCGGCACCGGCGATCTGGCGCTTCAGGCCGCGCCCGAGCAGATCAAATCCTGGCCGCTCGCCGGCCCCTGGCTCTACGAGCTCTGGGACCAGGCCTACACCAACGTCCGTGCGCTGGTGCGCGAGGTGGCGCCATATCTCCAGCCGCTGGCGGGCCCGCTGCTGTCGCTTGCCGGCGATGCCGGCCTCGGCACGCTCCAGTTCCTGGTCTCGGTGTTCGTGGCCGGCTTCCTGTTTCCGCATGGGCCGAGGCTGGTCGCGGCCGGCCGCGGCTTCCTGTTTCGCATCGTGCCGGAGCAGACCGAGCATTTCCTCTCGCTGGCGGGCGCGACCATCCGCGCCGTGGCGCAGGGCGTGATCGGCGTAGCGATCGTGCAGGCGCTGCTCGCCGGCATCGGCTTCAAGCTCGCTGCCGTGCCGAGCGCCGGCCTTCTGGCCTTCATCGTGCTGCTGCTCTCGATCGTGCAGATCGGCGCGTTCCTCGTGCTGCTGCCGGTGATCATCTGGATCTGGACCGCCAAGGACGTCACCACGGCGCTGCTGCTCACCGTGTTTCTCGTCCTCGTCGGCTTCATCGACACCATGCTGAAGCCGCTCGTCATGGGACGCGGCCTGACCACGCCGACCATCGTGATTTTCGTCGGCGTGATCGGCGGCACGCTCGCCCACGGCATCGTCGGCCTGTTCATCGGACCGATCATCCTCTCGGTGGCCTGGGAGATGATGATGGCCTGGATCAGGACGGAGGACCGGGCAGGGGCGGGCAAGGACTGATCTCGCCGCCGACCGCGGCGATCTGCCCGAGGTGCCACGCCAGCATCCGGCGCCCCGAAGTATGCCGCGAACTTGTCTGTTTCACTAGACAAGTTACGATCGGAACGATTCTGTTTCAGCGACGGCAGCAATGGCGAAGTCTTCCAAGCTCGTCGCCGCGAGGCGCGGCAAGGTATTGTTGGTCAGACGCCGGTCGGACGGCCTGTGGATGTTTCCGGGCGGCCGCAAGCGGGCGCGCGAGTCCGCGAAGGATTGCCTGCGGCGGGAAATCCGGGAGGAGCTGCCCAAGCTGAAGCTCGGCAGGATCAGTCTCTGGAAGGAAGTGAAAGCCAGGAACAAGCGTTCCGGCCGCAAGATGAGCGACGCGATCTTCATTGCCAAGAGCGCCAAAGGCCGGCTGGCCATCGGCGACAAGAAGGAGATCGACCGCGCCGCCTGGCAGAAGCCGCGCGGCATCCGTCTGACCGCAACCTCGCGCTACATCCGCGATCGCCTGTTTCCGCGCAAGCAGAAGCCGAGGTGAGCTACTCCTCGCGTTCGGCCGACCGCGTCCGTCCGGCGAATCTCCTCGATTGCGCCGCGCGCGGTTCGGGTGCGACAAGCCGCAAGGCCTCGGCCTCCCTAATGTCCTTGCGGACCTTGCGCGCATTGCGCATCGCGCGCTTGATGAAGGGATGCTGGGAATCCTCGGCGAAGAACAGCACCACTTCGCAACTCGGGCATTGCCTGGAATAGCCGTCCTGCAACCGCCCGGCGCGATCGCGAAACACGCTCTTGCACCGCGTGCACTGAATCTGGACCGAGCTCATGCGCCGACAACAATGACTTTGAAAAACGGATCTTGAGCTGATCCCAAATGTCTGAAGAAAGCTTGAAGGATATTGCGGCTGGATGTCGGAGCGCGCGCGGGCTTCGGCCGGCCGCTAGTGCCCGGCCGCCATCGTCTCCAGGCAATGGGTGAGGAAAGCGGTGCGATCCCTGGGCAGCACCTTCTCGAGATCCGCCTTCAGCGCGCATTCGCGCTGGCGCAGCTGCTCGGCCCGGCGCTTCTCGGCTGCCTCGCGATATTCGGGAGCGACCTTGCTCGGATCGACCAGCGTCTGCGAGTGGGCGGGGGCCGACGCAAGCAGCGCGACGGCGGCGATGAAAAGCAATGGTTTCAAATGAGCCTCCATAAAAGCGGCATCCTAGCGCGCAGCGCGTGCACGCTCAAACCGCAATGCGGTATCCCACTCCGGCGGATTGAACGGGACGAACGTTCAGGCCGCCGCGGCGAAGCTCTCCGCCGGTGGTGATGGAACGACTTTGCATGGAACGACTTTGCATGGAACGACTTGGCGTGGCCGGCGTCGAATCCTGGCTCGCGGCCCAGCCCCAGCCCCCCAAAAGCCCCGGGCCGCGAGAAAACCTTTCCCACAAAGGTTGGCGACCTCAGAGCCTCCGCGCTGAGGTCGTTTGTTTTGCCGCAGGAATGTGAACCAGTTCACAAGCGCGCGCTGAAATCGCTGCTATGAAGAGGTCATTGCTTGACCAATTCATTTGAACGAAACGCCCCAGCGTGGCTCCAAGCGCTGGGGTTTTTCGTTTCTCTCCGTGCGCGGAACGGTTACAATCGCGCTCAGCGTCGCATCGACAGACGCAGATCCCGCGCCGTGCAGTTCCGCTGCAGCGGTCGACAAGCCAGCCCTTGTGTCGGGATCGTTGCGCCGCGCCGAACGTTGCCACCAGGCGTGCGTTCGCGGGGCAAATCTCATATGCATGGCGCGACGTCGCCGAATCGCAAATGAGGGCGGCTGGCGTTCAGTTGACGACGGTTTACGACCAGAAACGGATTCAAGTGAGGCTTACCAAGAAGGCGCGGGTGGCCAAGAGGTCGCCGAAGAAGACGTTGCCGAGCAGGACGTCGACAAGCAAGGCGTTGCCGAACAGGACGTCGCCAAGGACGAGCAAGTCGGTGCAGCGCGCCACGATCTCGTCGGCGTCGCCGCTCGGGGTGCTGGCTCTCCACCTGCTTGCCCAATGGAAGCAGTCCGGACCCGGCGGCATCGTTTTTCTCGCCGAGAACGAGAACAGAGCGGAGCGGCTGGGCAGCGTCATTCACGCGCTCGACCCCGCTTGCGAGGTCCTGGTGTTTCCGCGCTTGAACACCTTGCCGTTCGATCAGCTCGAGCCGTCGCACGAGCTCGCGGGGCGCAGGGCTTCCGTGCTGAGGCGCCTTGCGAAATCCAAGAACCCGCTGTTTCTGGTCTCGACGGCGGAAGCGGTGATGGAGCGCCTGCCGCCGCCGGCGAGCCTGGCACGCCTCAGTTTGAGCTTGAAGGTGGGCGGCCCGTTCTCCGAGCGCGAGCTCGAGACGCGCCTCGAAGCCCTCGGATACGATCTCGACGACGAGCCGGATTATCCGGGCGGGGCGCTGTTCCACGGCCAGACCTTCGAGATCTTTCCGGCGGGCGCGCTGGGGCCGTTCCGGATCGAGCATTCGGATCGCGCGATCAAGCGGATCGTGGCGTTCGACCCGAACGAGCACAGGATCATCTTCGAGACCAGGGAGCTGCTCGTCGATCCCATGTCGGAGCGGCTCGGCCTTGCCGGCAAAGGAAGCAAGCGCGCGAGCCTGTTCGATTATTGCGGACGTGCCAAATGGATCGCCGACGCAGGCGTTCCGGCGCACGTCGACGGCTGGTTCGATACGATCGAGGAGGCCGCGCCGCGCGCCGAGCGCGAGCGCGAATATCTCGGACGGCGCGACTGGAAGCAGCTCTCCAGGGGCATGAAGGTGCTGCCGCGCGCAGCGTCCTTCCAGACCATCCCGGAGTTTTCGAAGCTGACATCCGCCAGGAAGGCGCTGCGTGCTTTCGTCGAGGAGACGCGGCGGGCCGGTTCGCGCCTGATCCTCGCCGCGGCGCAGGAGGACGACCTGCGCGTGATGGAGCGCATGAGCGGCCTCAAGGCGCCGCGCTGCGAGGACTGGGACGAGGCGGCGAGCGCGCGGAGCGGCGAGGCGGCGCTGCTGGCCGATCTCGACGCGGGCTTTGTGGTGCCGGGCCGAAAGCCTCTCGTCGTCGTGACGGCCTCCGACGTGCTCGGCAGCCGGGCGCATCATCCGCAGCCGATGGCGCGGGCCTGGAGCACGGCCTTCGACCATGCCGACGTGCCCGAGCAGGGCACGGTGGTGATCCATCTCCAGCGCGGCCTCGGCGTGCTCGACGGCCTGCAGACCGTCAACACCGGCGACGGCGGCTTGCGCGAGATGATCCGCCTGAAGTTCGCCGGCGACAATGCGGTGCTGGTGCCGCCGTCCGATCTCGCCCTGATGTGGCCCTACGCGGCTGAGCTCGGCAAGCTCTCGCTCGACAAGGCGGACGGCAGCACATGGTGGGCGCGGCGCACCGAAGCGGAGCGCGAGATCCAGGCGGCCGGCAGGGCGCTCGCCAAGCACATCAGCCAGCGCCGCCGCCGGCGCGGCGAGAAGCTGGTGCCGCCGGGATCTGCCTACGAGAAGTTCGTCGCGCGTTTTCCCTACTTCACCACGATCGACCAGGCCAAGGCGATCCACGACGTGCTGGACGATCTCGCCTCCGGTCATCCCATGGATCGGGTGGTCTGCGGCGACGTCGGCTTCGGCAAGACCGAGGTGGCGCTGCGGGCGGCGGCGGCCGTGGTGCTCTCGGGCAAGCAGGTGGCGGTCGCGGTGCCGACGACGGTGCTGGCGCGCCAGCACGTCGCGACCTTCCAGAAACGTTTTGCCCCGTTCGGCATCGACGTCGGCAACCTGTCGCGGGCGACCTCGGGCGCCGAGCTGCGCGAGACCAGGGAGGGCCTGCGCAGCGGCCGGATCAAGGTCGTGATCGGCACGCAGGCGCTCACCGGCAAGGACGTCAGGTTCGACGATCTCGGCCTCGTCATCATCGACGAGGAGCAGCATTTCGGCGCCGCCGAGAAGGCCAGGCTCGCCGGCCTCGCCAGGAACGTCCATGTGCTGATGATGAGCGCGACGCCGATCCCGCGCACGCTCGCCGCCGGCCTTGCCGGCTTCCGCGACCTCAGCGTGATCGCCTCGCCCCCGGTGCACCGGCTTCCGGTCGCGACCCGGATCGCGCCGCTGTCGGATGCCGCGATCGCCTCGGCGCTGCTGCGCGAGCAGCGCCGCCACGGCCAGAGCTTTCTGATCTGCCCGCGCATCCAGGACCTCGATCCGATGCTGGCGCGGGTGCAGGCGGTGGCGCCTGATCTGCGCATCGTCTGCCTGCACGGCCGATTGGCGGCGGACGAGATCGACGACCGCATGATGAGCTTCGTCGAGGGCAGGGCCGACGTGCTGCTCGCGACCAACATCGTCGAGAGCGGGCTCGACATTCCCCGTGCCAACACCATCGTTGTCTGCTGGCCGGAGAAGTTCGGCCTCGCCCAGCTGCATCAGCTGCGCGGACGCGTCGGCCGCAGCGGCATCCGCGCCTTCGCCCATCTGTTGACCGAGACGCAATCCGGACAATCGGAGAAGCGGCTGGCCGTGCTCGAGGAGTTCAGCCGGCCCGGCGCGGGCTTTGCCATCAGCGAACGCGACCTCGATCTGCGCGGCGCGGGCGATCTGTTCTCCGAGCAGCAATCCGGCCACGTTAAGGTGTTCGGGCCGGTGCTCTACAGTCATCTCCTCAAGATGGCTTCGGAGAAGCTCGACGAGGGGCAGGCGGTGTGGGTGCCGGACCTGAACCTGCCGCTCGGTGAAATGCTGCCCGAGAGCTATGTGCAGTCCGAGCCGGTCCGGCTCGAGCTCTATGCGCGCGCCGCACGTTGCACGGATGAGGACGATCTCGAAGACCTCGAGGAGGAAACCGCCCGGCGCTTCGGACCGCTGCCGGAGCTCGCGCTCGACTTCTTCGCTGCGGCGAGGCTCAGGATCGAATGCAAGCGCAGAGGCATCATCCGCCTCGATGTCGGCCCGGAAGCTGCGGCCGCGACCTTCCTGCCGGGGCGCCTGCGGAAGTCGCGGGGCAAGTCGCTGCAGCGCGACGGCGACCGCGTGGTCTATCACGCCAAGATGCAGGGCGCGCCGTTCGAGCGGGTGGAGGAGCTGTTCGAGCTGCTGGACGAAGGCTAGGGCGACAAAAAAACACGAAAACAACCCCATGCACAGTAGCTAAGTGCTGCTGGCACAAGGCATTTTGAATCGGCGGGAAGGGGGCGTTTGACCCGTCGGGCAAAACAGGGATGATCGCCAGGCCCCGTACTCGAACGGGGGCGCAGCGCACGTCGCGCCGCCCCGCCGCTAACGTGGAATTAATCCGAAATGCTCACAATTCTAGGCAGTTGTGTAAGGGTGCTGCGTACAAGGGACTCCTCGTGAGGGCGTTTCCAGGAGCGGCTTCCTGTTGCTCGCTCATTGGGGTCCATGCACGTGACCACGACATTCGAAACGGCAGGCTTTGCCGAAGAGCTCGACGCCGCCGCCCTGGCTGACGCCGCGTCAGCGCGTGAACCCGAAACGTCTGTAGCTTCGGAACCGATCAAGCGGTCGCGCCGGAAATCGATCCTGGCCTTTTCGCTATGCGCGCTGGCCATCAACGGCGCGGCGGCCATCTATACCTCGCCCGCGGATTTTTCGTCGCTGAACCTCGGCAGCCTGGCTGAGCTGCTGCCGCACCAGGACGCGCCCGCGCCAAAGCCGGATCCGGTCGTCGCTGCGCTGAAGGAAATTCAGGCAGCCCAGCAGCAACACACCGCCTTGCTGCAGCAGAACAATCAGGCAGCGGATCAGAACTCGGTTCTGCTCCAGCAGGATTCGATGCTGCTGCTGTCGCTGCGGCAGAGCATCACGGACGAGCGGGTCGACGTGAAGAAGATCTCCTCGCAGCTGTCGACGCTGATCGCGAAGATCGACTCGCTGCAGAGCTCCGCGATGTCGGACGTCACCTCGTCCGTCCGACGAGCGAATGCGCGCTATGGATTGTCCACCGCGATGCGCAAGCGGATGGTGCGGGAGCCCAAACCTGTCGGGCCTCTGGGGCCCGTGGGGCCGGTCTCGGTTGGAGGGGCGCCGCTAACCGTGCCGGCTGCAACTGCGGCGGCGCCTGAGAGCTGAGGAGAGGCCGAGCTAGGCAGCTTGCTCCTCGAACGAGGTGTAGACCCGGCCTGAGGGATCAACGACCTGAACGTCCCAGCAGCCGTCCTCGACCAGCTCCCGGGCCTTCTTGAGGGCGGCGGCAAGTGAAGGCCGCTTCAGGCTGACGATACCCGCCGTGTCGAAACCGTTGATTTCAAACATGCCGCTCCTCCGGTTTGGATGAAGGGTACACGTTTTCGGAGGGTTGTCAGCGGGTTTTTGGGGTGGGGGCGAGCGGCCCCGCTCGGAACCAGTGAGATATCCGGCATTCCTGCAAAGGTTTGCGGAAGGCCCTTCGTTCCCGCAAACGCGTCAGGCAGCCCCGCGCAAAGGCAGCGCCAGTTGAAAACCGAATGGGCGTGACGAGTTGGCGCTGACGAAAGCCTCAAGCGCAGGCGATAAGTCGATGCCGTCCTGGACCGCGCGATCAGCCAGGGCGTTGGCGATGTCCTCGGTGGCGTCGTGCGACCAGCCCTCGATGGCGTTGAAGGCCACGATCTTGAGGGGGTAGGCGTATTGCCCGGAGAGCAAGTCCCGCAGCACCGTTTCGCGGTCGGTATCCTGCTCGTCCGTCTCTCGCCAGGCACAACCGGCACGCGCGCCGAAGTCCTCCAGAACGAGGTAGATCTCGCGATCCAGACGATCCAGCGGCACGATCGACGGCGAATGACGCATACGCAACTCCTACTCCCAAGGAGAAAATTGCTGCGGCAGGTAATCGTTCCGCGATCGATTGCAGGCGCGGGCCTTTTTCGAGGCCGGCTCGGCGCAAATGACGGCAGACAATTGTCGATCGGCGCGCATTGACGGCGGTCGGCTGGGGCCGTGCCTACTTGCCCGTGAGCGACGTCACTGCATCCAACAGACGTTCAAGTCTGAACGGCTTCTGCAGCATGATGCTGCCCGACACCGGTCGCGGAGCGTCGTGCGTGTAGCCGGTGGCGTAGATGACCGGCATGCGCGGATTGGATTGTCTGCACTGGATGGCAACGTCCCAGCCCGACAGCGAACCTGCCAGCTTGATGTCAGTGAACAACAGATCAGGTGCGGCTTCGGCGCAGAGCTGAAGCGCGCGCTCGCCGCTATCGGCTTCCATGACCTCGTGCCCATGCGTCTCCAGGATGTCGACCACCACATCCCGGATCAGGTCTTCGTCTTCGGCTACAAGAACCCGCAAAATCATCCTCCGGTCGCGCTCTTCGTCCACGACGTGAGGACCCATGCGCAGAATACGCGGCCCCGGCGAGTGGGGGCCGTTTCCACCAGCTCGGCCGAAGAGCCAGCGAGATTTAAGCCAGGATAGGGGCCTTTGTTCCTGCCCACCTGGTGGCCGTCTGGCCGATCGGATCATGCCGGGCAGGCCGGAACGGCGCCGGGTCACGGCCCGTCGGGGCTGCGGACGCCGACGCTGCTCTGCAGAGCCTAGGCGAGCGGGATAGTGTCCACCCGCAGGCAGGGACGGCACTGGTAGGCGTGCACCGCGGGAAGCATGAGGATGGCGGGCAGCGTGGCCAAGAACGTCATCGGCCGTCTGCACAGGGAGCAGATCAGAACGGGCGGACTGTCCTTCGCTACGCAGATCATCGCCAAAGTGCCTGGAGGGGTAAGGCACGATAGGCGCATGCTGCGGGGAGTCATCTCGGGGCGACTACTGGAGTCGTCCTTCGGCAGCGGCTTCGCTTGCAGGTAAGCAAGCAGTTGGTACTTGAACGCGCCGCTGCGGAAGCTGCGCTCGCGAATTGGGCTCAATAGCCGCGCCGCGAGGCACGTCCAAACGATTTTACCAAGGCCTCTGGGGGGAGGGAAAATTCCGAGCAAAAGCATGCTTCTTCATTGCGAAGCGTCTTACAAAATACCCGGACCGGCGGCGCATGTCCGATCTCCAGTGATCAGCGCAAGCGTGCAACGCCAATTGGCTTAGACAAGCCGTCCACCTTCATCTTGTAACCGTTACCAGAGGGATAGACCAAAACCTTTGGCATGTACGCGTAGTGGTATTCGTAATGATACTCGGTCTGTTGCCATATCTGACCGTTCATCAGCTTTACAACCGTTTCACCTTCCCAGCCGTTAAATTCACCATCCACTTGTGTCTCAACAACACCTGTTGTGGCGGCGCTGCCGCTTGGACGATCCGCACCCCGCGCCGTGCGATAGCCAAGTCCGTACATCCTGATTAAGGCGCCGCGTATTGTTTCTCGCTTTTCCGGCGGCATTGATGAAATGCCAAGTTTAGTCTGTTCTTCTTTGGTAAGCAGTTGCTCCAACGAGGGTGCGTCTTGCGCCGCGCTCGAAAATGCAGTGAGGAGTAAAGTCCCGATTATCATCAGGGACGGTACGGTGGGTGCCCACGCTGAACTCGACAAAAGTATCCCCCATCAAACTCTGACGCGAGCGCGCAATGAGATGTATAGATTAATCTCTTTCTCGTGCTCCAACTCAACGGCGATAGAATACCGCTGATGCGTAATTTCCTCACCGGCCCAACGACGCTCTGCAAACACAGCTAGAAAATATTCATCGCCGTATCTATCGACATTCCTTGCCATCTTGAAAGTCGAACATTGTAGCGTACTCGTTCCCCGTAGGTCGCGCGACGGCGCTAGATTGCATTTTGCAGTACTGGGCAAGTCGTCAAAAGGCGCCTCATCGGTGCTGCGATGCCGGAAGTGCTCGAAAATTTGTTCAGAGGTCATCCCCCGAATTAGATGATAGTTCATCCGCAGGCCCAAATACTCCAGGCGGCTGTGACGGACTGGTGGATCGAACGCCAAACTTACCTTGATATGACGGTTTCCCTTCGTGGTTTGGAAATCCTTTGGCAGCGGCACGCGATACAAGGCAAACTGATCAACTGGCAACTCCTGACGATCCGCGATCATAATGACGCGGGCTTCTTCGGAGTGCAGAGCTCGAAATGCATCGGGCATTCCATACCCCAAACACAATCGCGCACCATCGTTGCCTAGGCAGGCTAGCGATTGAGTTGCTTCGGGCGGATGTTTCGCCGACAACGCGAGCAAAGCCCTTATCATATTGGCCGACGCTTGCGGCAAAGCTCGCAACAAGAGGGCGGCCTTATACGCTACACGAGGTGCGGCCATTGAGGTGCCGGTCGCGGCAGTCAACAGGCCTTGCAAGTATTCGGCCCGGAAAGTCAGCATGCCAGAACTTGCATAATTCTCGCCCGTTGCGATCCTCTGGGTTGCTCCATCGAAGATGCAGGTTCCGCCGTAGTCCACTAGGTCTGGTTTGATTGACTTGTTTATTCCCGGCCCTGACCGCGTAATCGGAGACGGCGTGCCGGAGGTAGTGATCGCCTGCAACTCGACGCCGTCCATATCTGCGGGCAGACCGTTGGCATGCGCGAGGCTCCCCACCGTCAATGCGATAGCTGCCGTCGCGGGTTCGACGATCCTATTGTCGGCGGCAATTAGATAATCTGGGTAAGCACCAATGATATTCTCTGGCGCTCCCCATGGGGCCCGGGCTCCGCTGGCGGAATTACCAGCAGATACAATGATGACGATATCGAGTTCGCGCGCGAGTTGATCGAGCACTGCCGACCATTGAGATACACGCCCGCCGTCATATGGAATTCGATACTGATCACCCAGCGAGACATTGACGATCCTGCAACCCCGCTCATGTAGCGCGACGAGTGCTTGGCGCATCACCTCGGGGATAGTGTTTAGGTCGTCGAATTGCCCTTGGTCATTGACGACCTTGACGGAAACAATTCGCACCGGACTCTCGAAGACTTGCCGCTCTACGCACTCTCGCACGTCACCGTAGGCTGCAATACCTGCGACTTTGGTACCGTGTCCCCATATGTCGGCAGTCCCGATCTCATCCGGAATACCAACTGCCGCTGACAGGGTAGGGAGTAGTAGCGGATGCTCAACGCTTCCGCTGTCGATTATTCCGATAATCGGTGCGTCGGGCGGTGGCACAATTGGCGGCGGCTGATCCGCCACGGTAATCGGAGGAACGTCCCGGTTACCAAGATCGGGGATAGGACGAAAGTCCACACGGGAGACTGCCGGTAATTCAAGCACATTCCGCAGAAGCGCCCCCTGCAAGCGCACGCGTACAACAATCAGACCAGCAGTTCCAATGTATCGCGAATGAACCGATCCACCCGCCGCCTCGATATGGTTCGTCAGGCATTGAACGCGTACTTCGCGCTCAAGACGGGCTGGCGCATCCCAAAGTTCGACATCAACCACAAACTCCGCGTCGTTCCTAATATGCGCCGGAGTAAGTAGTTCTTCGGACCGCATTCGCGGGCCAATTCGATCCTCTGACGTAATGCTTCCGATATTTTCAATGGAAGCGAACAGCGAGTTGTATGCGGGGTTTGGTCGCCCCGCGACTGGGCCCAACTGATACTGCCCCAGCCGCGCGCGAAATTCGCGCAACTCCACGTCATCGGAAAATAAAACCAGTATGTTGTTGGGCTCCTGCGAGAGCACCTTTAATCCCGCAGTTCTCCAGCTATCCTCCTGAACAGGCGAAGCAAGAGTCACCTTCAAGATTAGTTCAGGATCGATCCCCTCGATGCGCGGAAGCGCTACTTGCTGCCTAACGGCATTGTCAATTTCAGTTGTGATACTTGCCGCGTGTGTTGGGGCTTGCCGCTGCGGCGGCCCCAGGGGAGCCGGGACGCGGCGCCGGTCGGCAAAACGCTCCAATCGTTCCAGCGGCAAGTGCGGGAAAGTTGCCATCTGGCACTACGGCTTTGCCGATGTTGTTAGTCCTTTTCGGCGCAACTCCTGCCGCAACGCTGCGACAAACTCTGTCTCACTGACGGATTTGCGCGTCTTCAACACCGCTTTTTTAATGGCATCGATACATACGCGTTCAATGTCGGCATACGACATACCGACAAGCTTTGTACTCATGCTTTCGAGATCGAACTGCGGCGGAAAATTCGCGAATTGGCGGGCCAGCAGCGACGCGATCTCGCGCTGCCCAGGCGGTTCAAACGAGATGACTTCATCGAACCGACGCCAAATGGCTTCGTCAAGAAATTGCGGAAGGTTTGTTGCAGCAATAACCAATCCCGGCCCGCGAAATCGCTCAATCATTTGAAGCAGGCTGTTCACAACGCGGCGCAATTCATTGTGCTCGGTCGTGTCGGCGCGACTTCTCGCAATGGCGTCGAATTCATCGAGAAACAATATACAAGGCTGACGGGTCGCTAACTCGAACAATCGGCGTAGATTGCTTGCCGTTTCGCCCAAGAAAGAAGAAACTATTACGTCGATCCTTGCGGTGTACAGCGGAAGCGAAAGCTCTCTAGATAGCACTTCTGCGCAGAGTGTCTTCCCGCAGCCTGGCGGGCCCGCAAACAGAACGCGGGTCGTCAACGGCAGTCGATGCCGTCGAAGCACCTCGCCCCGGCGGCGTTCCTCGATCATCCCTTCCACTAGCGCTCGGGTTTCAGAGTTTAGGACGATGTCCCTTAGCCCCCGGGACACTTTGATTTCGTCGATCAGGCTGATCGCTGGATCAATCTGCGACCCTAGACTGGTCAAGCTCGGTTGGGTTGCTTGATAGTCGGGACGGACGTTCGCATCGAGGATTTTCCGAAGGGCATCCGCGAACGGCTTTTTGCCCTGGTTCGCAGCATCATCGATGATTCTTAGCGTCGCCGCTCGGAATTCCTGTGACCTGCCGAAACTGGCCACGAGCTTTTTGATGTGGTCGGCCTTCGCCATCAATATTTCCATGGGAGCGCTAGGGACCGCTCCAAACTAACCCGATTTGATGAGCTACTAAAACAACGAGTCTGGGATCAGTCACAAGCGAAGTTGTGGGCGAGTCGTTGGACTACTCGCAAGAGGTCAGCGACGTGTTGCTGCGCTGTGGATGTAGTCTAGCGTCCCTCCCACAAACCTCCCACACCTAAGCTTTATGGGAGGGTGGGACTTCCGAGAGTAACCTAACTGGTTGATTTTATTGGTGAGCGCGCTGGGGCTCGAACCCAGGACCCCGTGATTAAAAGTCACGTGCTCTACCGGCTGAGCTACGCGCTCCCATGGCCGCTGATGGCTTTGACGAAGATCGCCATCGTGTTCGGACATTCGAGAAGCATGTCTTGCCGCAACGCGCGATTTGCGTCGCGGGGAAAAACCGGCTGTTTCCGGATCATGCTTTCGGCCCGCGCTGTGTAGGGGGATGGGGCGCGGAGGTCAATAGCGGGCGTGGCTGCCGAAAGTCGCGGCAGGAGCGAGGATTTTCTCGCTCTGTCCACGGCTTAGACCGGGATTCTCAACTCGATTGACGGCGCCATCCACGTTGAACTGTCAGGGCTTGCCGGACGAGCGGGGCCTTTCATGGTTCGCCCGGCGATGCGGAGCATCGTCGGGACGCCCGCTTTGGCGGGCTCCTCACCATGAGGGTCTGACACTCGGCCATCTCGCCGCAAAACGTGTCCTCATCCTGAGGGCCCGCCGCAGGCGGGCGTCTCGAAGGATGGCTGTGGGGTGAGCTTTTGCCCCTCAGTTCGTCTCGCGCCGCACCTCGGTCGGCACCGCCTGGGGCGCGGCCACCGGAGGCAGCGCCACCGGGCGCAGCCCGATCAGCTCGGCGGTGCGGATCGCGCTGTCGCGCCAGAACTGGAACGAGTTGATGCGGCTGAGCTCGAGGACGGCGATGGCGACGGCGGCCAGGAACGGCAGGCTCTGCAGCACGAGGACGCCCGCGAAGATGTAGATCTCGGTGATCTGCTTGAAGCTGTTGGAGGCGACCAGCACGCCGGCGCCGACCAGCAGCAGGGTGCCGATCACGGCCTCCCAGAACGCCTGGAACTCGATCGACATCCGGCTGAGGCCGCCCTTGGAGGTGCGGGCGAAGGCGATGTGCTCGGTGATCAGGCCCTGCGCCACCGCGCGCGACACCGTCCATTGCACGCTCATCGCCGCGATCATGGCGCCCAGCATCTGGCCCGGCTTGATGGCGACGCGGGCGCGGTACATCGACAGGAAGTGCACCAGCGAGACGATGAAGGCGCCGATGATCGGCAGCGTCAGGATCTTGTCGGGGATGGCGATATCGGCGAAGGCGACGATCGGCACCCAGACGAGGTTGAGCAGCGCCACCACGACGCCGAGGCTCTCGGCGCCGAGCCAGTTGAGCCAGCCGAGGCCGTATTCGCGCTTCTGGTCCGCGGTCAGCCGGCTCGCGCCGGGCAGGAAGCGGCGCCAATGCTTCTTGACGATCTGCAGGCCGCCATAGGCCCAGCGGTGCCGCTGCTTTTTGAAAGCCTCATAGGTGTCCGGCAGCAGGCCCGCGCCGTAGCGGGTGTTGGTGTAGTGCGTGGTCCAGCCGAGCTCCTGGATCGCAAGGCCGAGATCGCTATCCTCGCAGATCGTGTCGCTCGACCAGCCGCCGGCCATGTCCATCGCGGCGCGGCGGATCAGGCACATCGTGCCGTGCACGATGATGGCGTTGGCCTCGTTGCGCTGGACCATGCCGATGTCGAAGAAGCCGGCATATTCGCCGTTCATGATGTAGTGCATGATCGACAGATCGCCGTCGCGGTGCTCCTGCGGCGCCTGCACCAGGCCGACGCGCGGATCGGCGAAGGCGGGGACGAGGTCCTTCAGCCAGTCGGGCTCGACGACATAGTCGGCATCGAGAATGCCGATGATCTCGGCGTCGGCCGCGGTGCGGTCCATCGCAATGCGCAGCGCGCCGGCCTTGAAGCCCTGCACCTTCTCGGCGTTGATGAACTTGAAGCGTTCACCGAGCGCGCGGCAATGGTCCTGGATCGGCTGCCAGAACGCAGGGTCCGGCGTGTTGTTGATGATGACGACGCATTCGTAGTTCGGATAGTTCAGCCGCGACAGCGCATCCAGCGTCTGCTTGAGCATGTCGACCGGCTCGAAATAGGCGGGGATGTGGATCGAGACCTTCGGGCAATAACCTTCGGGCACGTTCTCGATCGGCTTGTCCTTGGCGATCAGCCGCTGCGGCGGCCGGCCGAAGGCGACCGCGGCGATCTCGTCGATGCGCGCCATCGCGATGAGGACGAGGGGAACGAGCAGGATCATGCCGAGCGTCAGCGCGAAGGCCGAGCCGAACAGGAAGTAGTGGCCGTTCCAGAACGCGAACACGGTCGCGGCCCAGGCGCCGACGCCGTTGGCGGTCGCCGACAGCAGGAAGGCCTGCCTGGCGGTCGCCTTTTCGATCCGCAGGATCGGCAGCGACAGGAGGATGCCGACCAGCAGCGCGATGCCCATCAGCTTCCAGTAATCGGGATTCTCCACCGGGCCGGTCCAGGCGAATTTCGGCTCGCGGTTGGCATTGAGGATGCCCCAATACGGACCGACGCCACCTTCGAAGTATTTCCAGGGCTGATCGATGGCTTCGACGATGTTGTAGTCCATGCCGAGCGCTTCGGCGCGGGTGACGAAGTTGCGCAAGGTCAGCGCTTGCTGGAATGGACCTGGGTCTGCGTTGCGAAGATTATAGCCTGCACTCGGCCAACCGAACTCGGCGATCACGATGCGCTTGCCCGGGAACTGATTGCGCAGCAGGTTGTAACGGTCCACGGCCTGGTCGACGGCCTGATCCGAACGGAAGTTTTCCCAATAGGGCAGCACGTGCGCGGCGATGAAATCGACGCTGGAGCCGAGGTCCGGAAAATCGCGCCAGATGTTCCAGATCTCGCCCGTTGTCACGGGAACGCGGACCGCGCCCTTGACCTTCTTGATCATCCGGATGAGGTCTTCGACCTTCTGCTCGCCGCGGTAGATCACCTCGTTGCCGACCACGACGCCGACGACGTTGCTGTTCTTGCGGGCGAGCTCGATCGCAGCCTTGATCTCGCGCTCGTTGCGGTCCTCGTCCTTGTCGATCCAGGCGCCGACCGTAACCTTGAGGCCGAACTCGGCCGCGATCGGCGGCACCAGTTCGTTGCCCTCCGTCGCGGAGTAGGAACGGATCGCTCGCGTGAGGGTCGAGAGCTTCTTCATGTCCGCGCGAATCTTGTCGGGGTCGCCGTTGAGGTCGACGACATGGCCCGGTTCGAACGGCGTATAGGACAGGCTCGGCACCAGGCCCTTGAAATCCGGCGCAGGTTCCCTGTCGCGCAGGACTCCCCACAGCCCAGCGTGGAGCGCGGACACGAGCAACAGAACGGCGGCGACAACGCGCATCGCGGCTAAACCTGAAGGGGCTGAGGTGGCAGGGAAGCGGATCCGACCCCGAGATCCGACCAAGTCCGCGGCAAAGGAAGCATATCTCCGCCGCGCGGTTTCACAACTGTCATGGCCTCATGTCCTTATGAGGGCATGCCTTTCGGGATGCGCGGCAGTGCCAACCGTCTCTATGGACGGTCGTTCCTGAACGCCAGCTGAAACGGTCCTCAGCTATTTCTGGGGCGGGGGCGTCGGGCTTGCCGCAGGCGAGGGACTGGCGGCCGGCTGCGCCGCCGGCGAATTGCCCGAGGCCGGCGCGGGCTGCGGCGCCGAGGCGGCCGCCTGCTGCGGCTGGGCGGCCGGGTTGATCCAGCAGGCGTGCACGCGGCTGTCCAGCGTCTCGGCAACCTTGGGGTCGATCTGGCCGCCGAACCGGGTCAGGCAGCGGAACGCGGCCTGGATGTGGCCGCCGGGGCAGCCGAAACGATCGTAGAGGTCGAGGTGGCGGAAGGCGGTATCGAGGTCGTCCCGCCACATCAGCCGCACCACGCGCCGGCCGAGCCAGACGCATTCGGGATTGCCGGCGGGGCCGTTGATGACCTGGGCGGCTTCGGCGAACTCGTCGGTGCGGCGCTGGTTCTGGGCGGCATCCTTGGCGGCGTCGGCAGGCTGGGCGGCGGCCTTGCCTTGATCCGGGGTCGGCGCACCGCTCTGGGCGGAGGCGCCAGCGAGGCCGGCGAGAGCGAGAAGGCAGGAGACGGCCAAGGTGGCGGCGAACTGCCGCAGGACCGCATTTCGTGACTCGAACACCCGTTGCCGCATGAATTCCCCAATGTATCCGCTGGCCGTCCGCGTCAGGATCCCGCGGACGCGTCGGTGATGGCGTCCAAATGGGTCTCCATTGCGGCGGAAAAGTCTTTCGGAGTCCATGACCTGTATTTGGAATTTTGTCCAGCAAAGTCACGATGCTAGGTCCCGGTCGAACGGCCGCAGCCCAATTCCTTGGAGGAGAAGCGGAACACTTGAGTGGATTGGCATCTGGGCACCCCCTTGGCAGACGGCGTGCAAGCAGGTAATCGACGGACCCTTCGCGGAGGACGGAACCGATTTCTCTTCGTACGCCACTGGCGCTTCTGCTCGTTTCACTGGGTGCGATTGCTGCCGTGTGGTGGTGGTTGGCGACGCCGATCACGCTCGCGCGCGCGCCGATCGACCCGGCCGACAAGGTCCAATGCGTCTCCTACGCGCCGTTCCGCGGCGAGCAGACGCCGCTGGAGACGTGGACCCATATCGAGGCCGAGCAGATCGAGCAGGATCTGCGCCAGCTCAAAGAAATCACCGACTGCGTCCGCACCTATTCGATGGAGAACGGGCTCGACCAGGTGCCGGCGATCGCCGCCAGGGTCGGCGGGCTGAAGGTGCTGCAGGGCATCTGGCTCTCCAGCAACCGCACCAAGAACTACGAGCAGGCCGGGCTCGCCATCCGCCTCGCCAAGCAATTCCCGGACATCATCACCACCCTCATCGTCGGCAACGAGGTGCTGCTGCGCGGCGAGATGACGACGGCGGATCTCGTCTCCATCATCCGCCTGGTGAAGACGCAGGTCAGCGTGCCCGTCACCTATGCCGACGTCTGGGAGTACTGGCTGAAGAACCGCGAGGTCGCCGACGCCGTCGACTTCGTCACGATCCACATCCTGCCCTATTGGGAGGATTTCCCGGTCAAGGCGAAGTTCGCTGCCGCCCATGTCGAACAGATCCGCGAGCGCATGGTGGTGGCGTTCCCCGGCAAGGAGATCCTGATCGGCGAGACCGGCTGGCCGAGCGAGGGGCGCATGCGCGACGTCGCGCTGCCGTCACGGACCAATCAGGCGCGCGTGGTCTCGGAAATCCTCGGCCTTGCCAAGGCGAACAAGTTTCGCGTCAATCTGATCGAGTCCTACGACCAGCCCTGGAAGCGCAAGCTGGAAGGCACCGTCGGCGGCTATTGGGGCCTTTACGATTCGGCGCGCCGGACCCTGAAATATCCGCCCGGGGCGCCGATCAGCAATTTCCCGTACTGGAAATGGTACATGGGCGCGGGCATGGGCCTTTCCGTGCTGGTGTTCGCGGTCGCCATCATCACGCTGCGCCGGCGGCCGTGGACGCCGCGCTTCTCGGCCTGGCTCGGCGTCGGCATCTCGGCGACGACGGCGGGGAGCCTGCTCGGGATCGGCGCCGACAAGATGTATTACGAGAGCTACGGCATCGGCGGCTGGCTGCTCTGGGGCGCGTTGCTGCTGGCCGGCATCCTGTCGCCGATCTTCTGCGCCCAGGCGATGGTGATCGGCCGCAGCCTTCCGACCTTCCTCGACCTGCTCGGTCCGCGCGAGGGGCGCAAATGGTCGAAGCTCACCGCCGTTCTCGGCCTGACGCTGGCCGTGACCGCGGTGATCGCGGCCGCGACCGCGCTCGGCTTCGTGTTCGACCCGCGCTACAAGGATTTTCCCTACGCCGCGCTGACGATGGCGGTGGTGCCGTTTGCGCTGCTAATGCTGAACCGGCCGCAGATCGGGCAGCGCCCGATCGCGGAATCGGTGTTCGCCGGCGTGCTGGCGCTGTCGGCCGTCTTCGTGCTCTTCAACGAAGGCCGCGACAATTGGCAGTCGCTGTGGACCTGCACGATGTATCTGCTGTTCGCGCTCACGCTGTGGCGGGCGCGGGCCGAGCAAATCCAAGAATGAACAGGCCGATCGCAAGGCCGGACAGCACGACATTGTAGAGCACGATGCCGAGGCCGGCCGCGATGATGCCGACCGTGAGCAGCACGATCGACGGCCGCATCAGGTTCAGCGTCGCAACCACCAGCGCGACGATGCCGAACACCGAATTCTTGAACAGCACGGTCGAGACCGAGCGCGCCTTGCAAAGCAGCGTCTGAAGCCCGGCGTCGCAGGCGAGAGCGACCTGCGACAGCTCGATCGCGAGGTAGCGCAGATAAAGCGCATAGCCGACGGACGAAAAGCCGACGACGATCAGGAACTGGACCTGGTAGGGCGAGAGGCGGAAGGGCTTTTTTGTCATGGCCGGCAATATGGTCGGGATGGCGCGGTCAGGCAACAGGGCAGGCGATGTTTCTGTCGATCTCGGCCGTTCAAGCCGCGCGTGAGGCCGTCAAGGCTGACCAGGTGTTTTCCGGTTCTGTTCGGCGAGCCGGCGCTCATATCGTTGGGCCAAGTCGAGCAGTCGCTTCCTGATATGGGGATCTGCCTGATCTGCGAGGTCACGGATCAACGCGAGTTGCTCTCGCAAGAAATTCGCGTCCGTCATCTCCGCTCCGAATCAAATCAGGGAGCGGATCATGCCGTCTTACGCCGACCTCTTCCGTATCATTTGATATGTTCTCTCGCGGGCTCGCTATTTCAGTCCCAGCCTGCGCTCGACCCAGCCGAGAACGAACAGCACCAGCAAGGTCACCGCGATCGCGGCGCCGACCAGCAGCCAGGCCCCGAGCGCACAGGCAATTCCGAGGCCCGCCGCGATCCAGACGGTTGCCGCCGTCGTAAGGCCGTGCACCGTCTTGGACTTGCTGTCGTGCAGGATGACCCCTGCACCGATGAAGCCCACGCCGCTCAGCACGCCGGTCACGACGCCCTGAATGACCCTAGAGATCGCATCAGGGTGGTCGCGCATGTTCTGGAACTCGATCACGGAGATCGAGATCAATGCTGAGCCGAGCGCGACCAGAGCGAGGGTCCGCATGCCGACCGGCTTGTCGTTCATGTCGCGATCGATGCCGATTACGAGGCCGGTACCTGCGGCAACGAGCAGCCTCAACACGTCATCAAGTTCGTTCATCGGAGTCCGCGAGGTTTGGAAGGCGAGGTGACGCCAACAAGACGCCGTCAATGAACGCCAACGGGCTGCTCAAGTCCCAGCGTCCGATCGCCGCATGCTAGCTTCTTTCGTCGCGGAAGGGAGCTTCCTATCGCCTGAAGAACGACGACAGCGTCGATGTCGCCGATGCGGCCTCCGGCTTTGCCGGCGCCGGCGGCGCCGCAGGAGCGGGCGCGGGCTCCTCGCGCTTGCTGCGTTTCGAGGTGTAGCCGCGGCGGCGCTGCGGCTTCTCGGGCTTGGCGCCGGGCGCGGTTTCGGCTTGCGGGGCCGCGTCCTGGCTCTTCTCCGCGTTCTTGTCCTGAACCCTGTCTTGAGATTTCTCCTGGACCTTGTCCTGAGGCTTCTCCTGAGGTTTCTCTTGCGCCTTGTCCGTGCCGCGCATCGACAGGCGCTGACCGTCGAACACGGTGGTCTCGCAATGACGATTGCTCTCGGCGAGGCTCGCGCAGAATTTCGCGGCGACGGCGGCGTTGACGAGCGGGCCGGCGCCGAGGCGGAGCTGCATGCCAAGCCCGGTCGTGCCTTCCTTGATCATGATGATCGGCCGCAGCGCTGCGATTTCCGGATTGGACTTGGTCACGCCGCGCCAGAGCGCGCGCAGGCCGTCGACCGAATTGGCGCCGCCGAGATCGATCGCAAAGCGCGTCTGCTGAACCGCGATCGCGGGGGATTCGCTCTCGGTTGCCTCCGACGGCTTGGCGGCCGCCGCGACGATCTCGGTCGGGGCGGGCGCCGGCTCGGCCTTCTTCTCGGCGGCCTTCTCGTTCGTCTCGGGCTGCGTCAATTTTGATGCGGCCGGATCGGGCGGCGCCATGATCGACTTGGACGGGACCAGCGGAATGGTCGGCAACGTCGAATTCATGGCAGGCGATTGCTGCACGAGCGAGGCGGCCGCGGCGGTCTGCGGCGGCGGCTCTTTTGCCGCTTCCTTCGCGGTGTCCTTGACCGTGTCCTTGGACGTGTCCTTGGCGGCCTCGGTGCGAGGCTTGTCAGGGGCGGAAGCAGGCGTCGAGGCAACCGGCGCGACGCTCGGGGCTGCGGGCGCAGCATCCTGCGCCTTGGCGACCGGCGGCGGCGCCGTGGTCTGCCTGGCGATGGCGCCGGTGACGGAATCGAGCCCTTGCTCCAGCACGGTGACGCGCGAATAGAGCCGGTCGCGATCCGTGTTCAGCGTCTCGATGGCGGCCGTGAGCCGGCGGGCCTCGTTCTGGCTCTCCCTGGTGAGCATCTGGAGCCGGTCCGCCTGGCGCGCGAGATCGGCGGAAGCGACCTGGTCGCGGCGCCAGCCGAGCTGAGCCTGATTGGCCAGCACCGCGATGGTGACGGCGCCCACGGCCCCCACGCCCCACGAGCCCAGGCGCCACATCAGGCGGCGGTCGAATGCGCTTTCCTCGGCCAAGAGTCCGGAGAACAGTCCGCCGGTCTCCTTGGCGCCGAAGGCATCCGCCAGTGGGTCGGAATCCTTTGCCATGAACGTTGAGTGCCCAGCCCCGAAGCTTCCCCGAATCAATCAGGGAACATTAACAGGAAAAGCGGGCCGCACTTGAATTCCGGGCGTTTGCGGGGGTAGCAAGGCGGCAGCATTCGCGGGCGGCCCGCCTGCCGCGCCATTTGATTCGGCCGAACCGACAGGATTTCGATGACCGCCCGTTCCAGCCTCACGATCGTGCTCGCCGCCGGCGAAGGCACGCGCATGCGCTCGAGCTTGCCCAAAGTGCTGCATCCGGTCGCTCACCAGACGCTGCTGGCCCACGTGCTCGGCGCGGCGCCGAAGGGAACCGGCAGCGCGCTCGCGGTCGTGATCGGACCGGATCACCAGGCGGTCGCGGACGAGGCGAAGCGCATCCGGCCCGACGCGCTCATCTTCGTGCAGGCCGAGCGGCTCGGCACCGCGCATGCGGTGCTGGCGGCGCGCGAGGCCATCGCGCGAGGCGCCGATGATCTGCTGATTGCCTTCGGCGATACGCCGCTGATCTCGGCCGAGACCTTTGCCCGGCTGCGCGCGCCGCTCGCCAAGGGCGCTGCGATCGCCGCGCTCGGCTTCCGCGCCGCCGATCCCACAGGCTACGGCCGCTTCATCGTCGAGGGCGAACGCCTGGTCGCGATCCGCGAGCAGGCCGATGCGAGCGCCGACGAGCGCAAGATCGATCTGTGCAACGCCGGCGTGATGGCGATCGACGGCCGGCGGGCGCTTCAAATAATCGAGCAAATCGGCAATGCCAATTCCAAGGGCGAATATTATCTGACCGACGCGGTCGAGATCGTCCGCAAGCAGGGATGGGAGTCCGTGGTGATCGAGACCAGCGAGGACGAGGTGCGCGGCATCAACACCAAGGCGCAGCTCGCCGAGGCCGAAGCGGTGATGCAGGCGCGGCTGCGCAAGGCGGCGATGGAGGCCGGCGTTACCCTGATCGCGCCGGAGACGGTTTATCTCGCCGCCGACACCGTGTTCGGCAAGGATGTGACCATCGAGCCGTTCGTGGTGATCGGCCCCGGCGTCTCGATCGCCGACGGCACCGTGATCCATTCCTTTTCGCACATCGTGCAGACGACGCTCGGCAAGAACGTCTCGATCGGCCCCTATGCGCGGCTTCGGCCCGGCACCTCGCTCGGCGACGGCGCGCGGATCGGCAATTTCGTGGAGACCAAGGCGGCGACGCTGGAGGCCGGCGTCAAGGTCAACCATCTCTCCTATATCGGCGATGCCACGGTCGGCGCCAATTCCAACATCGGCGCCGGCACCATCACCTGCAACTACGACGGCTTCAAGAAGCACAGGACTGAGATCGGGCAGGGCGCCTTCGTCGGCACCAATTCATCGCTGGTCGCGCCGGTCAGAATCGGCAACGGCGCCTATATCGGTTCGGGCTCGGTGATCACGCGCGACGTGCCCGATGACGCCATGGCGCTGGAGCGCAACCAGCAGACCATCCGGGAAGGCGGCGCGGCGCGCTATCGCGAGATGAAGACGGGCGGCAAGAAGCCGGCGAAGTGAGCTGTCCGCTATTCCTCGTCGGCAAATTCGGAGAAGATCGCGCGGGTCAGGCGCCAGCCGCGCGGCGTGGCGCGCTTGACCGGCTCGCCTTCCGGATGCTTCATGAAGACGGGCTTGCTTTCCTTGCCGCGCTGGGGCGGCGGCCAATGTGCGAGATGCGTGCCCGTGGTCTCGCTGGCGCGCATGTACATCGATGACATGCCCTTGCGGTCGGATGAGCCTTTCATGGCCTTGTTCTCCTGAGACGGAATCGTTGGCCAAATATGTTGACAACAAGTTAACGCGCGCGGTTTAAGGCCGGCCAATTCGACGCAGGCGAAGGCGAAGGATGCGGTCCGTGCTGTCTCAATCCGCAATAATTATTGAGTATCTGGTTCCTTGCGAACTTCGCTAAAAACCGGACGCGTCGTTTAGGCGATTTTTCGACGATTTGGGGGATAGTGATCCGCATGTGCGGGATTGTCGGCATTCTCGGGCGCGAGCCGGTTGCAGAGCAGCTGGTGGATTCGCTCAAACGTCTTGAATATCGCGGTTACGATTCTGCGGGCGTCGCCACGCTCGAAGGCAGGCACCTCGAGCGCCGCCGCGCCGAAGGCAAGCTGAAGAACCTGGAGAAGCGGCTGGCAGCCGAGCCGCTGAAGGGCACCACCGGCATCGGCCATACCCGCTGGGCCACCCACGGCAAGCCGACCGTCAACAACGCCCATCCGCACGCGACCGAGCGCGTCGCCGTCGTCCACAACGGCATCATCGAGAATTTCCGCGAGCTGCGCGAGGAGCTCGAGAAGAAGGGCGCGGTGTTCAACACCGAGACTGACACCGAGATCGTGCTGCATCTGGTCGATGATCTGCTCGCGCGCGGCAACAAACCGGTGGAAGCAGTCAAGCTGGCGTTGGGGCGGCTGCGCGGCGCCTTCGCGCTCGGCTTCATCTTCGCCGGCGACGACGACCTCATGATCGGCGCCCGCAATGGGCCGCCGCTTGCGATCGGCTATGGCGACGGCGAGATGTATCTCGGCTCCGATGCCATCGCGCTCGGCCCGTTCACCGACACGATCAGCTATCTCGAAGATGGCGACTGGGTCGTGCTGACCCGCAACAGTGCTGATATCTTCGACAAGGACGGCAACGCCGTCCAGCGCGACAAGATCAAGCACGCCGCCTCGACCTCGCTGGTCGACAAGGCCAATTACCGCCACTTCATGGCCAAGGAGATCCACGAGCAGCCGGAAGTGGTCGGTCACACGCTGGCGCGCTACGTCGACATGGCGAGCGAGCGCGTCGCGCTGCCGGTCGAGCTGCCGTTCGATTTCAAGAACGTCCAGCGCATAAACATCACGGCCTGTGGCACCGCGAGCTATGCCGGCTATGTCGCAAAGTACTGGTTCGAGCGCTTTGCGAGGCTGCCGGTCGAGGTCGATGTCGCCTCCGAATTCCGCTACCGCGAGGCGCCGCTGCGCAAGGGCGATCTCGCCATCTTCATCTCGCAATCCGGCGAGACCGCCGACACGCTGGCGGCGCTGCGCTATGCCAAGGCCGAGGGCGTGCACACGATCGCCGTCGTCAACGTGCCGACCTCGACGATCGCGCGCGAGAGCGAGACCGTGCTGCAAACGCTGGCCGGGCCCGAGATCGGCGTCGCCTCGACCAAGGCCTTCACCTGTCAGCTCATGGTGCTGGCCAATCTTGCGATCGCGGCCGGCAAGGCGCGCGGCCAATTGTCCGGCGAGGACGAGACCAAGCTGGTCCACGGCCTGGTCGAGATTCCGCGGCTGATGGCGGCAGCGCTCACCACCGAGCCCCAGATCGAAAAGCTCGCGCACCGGATCGCCAAGTCGCGCGACGTGCTCTATCTCGGCCGCGGCACCAGCTTCCCGCTCGCACTCGAAGGCGCGCTGAAGCTGAAGGAGATCTCCTACATCCACGCCGAGGGCTATGCCGCCGGCGAGCTCAAGCACGGACCGATCGCGCTGATCGACGAGACCATGCCTGTCGTCGTCATCGCGCCTTACGACCGGGTGTTCGAGAAGACCGTCTCCAACATGCAGGAGGTCGCTGCCCGCGGCGGCAACATCATCCTCATGACGGACGCCAAGGGTGCTGAAGAAGCGACCGTCGAGTCCCTCGTCACCATCGTCATGCCCGACATGGCGGCGGCGTTCACGCCGATGGTCTACGCCGTCCCGGTGCAACTGCTCGCCTATCACACGGCTGTCGTGATGGGCACCGACGTCGACCAGCCGCGCAACCTCGCGAAGTCGGTGACCGTGGAATAGGCAGGCGGGATATCGGTCGGTCGTGGTCTTCCAAAATCTGCTAGAAGACCCTAGCTTGTGTGCTGCGACCGACCTGGAACCCGAATGACCCCCCGCGACGACGCGCCTGCGCCTCTTGATCCCCTCCCGGAACCGCATACCGGCCTGATGGGCCGCTTCCGCAATTATTTTCTCACCGGCCTCGTGGTCACAGGGCCGATCGCGATCACGCTGTACCTGGTCTGGTGGTTCGTCACCTGGGTCGACGGCGTGGTGCGGCCGTTCGTGCCGCTCGCCTACCGGCCGGAAACCTATCTGCCCTATGTCATTCCCGGCTGGGGGCTGGTCGTCGCATTCTTCACGCTGACGCTGGTCGGCTTCCTCGCCGCCAATCTGATCGGCCGCACCCTGGTCGATGTCGGCGAGACCTTCCTCGGCCGGATTCCGGCCGTGCGCGCCATCTACCGTGGCCTGAAGCAGGTGTTCGAGACGCTGTTCTCGGGCAAGGGCTCGAGCTTCCGCAAAGTCGGCCTGGTCGAGTTTCCCTCGCCGGGCATGTGGTCGATCGTGCTGATCTCGCAATCGCCGAACGAGGACATTGCGCGCAGCCTGCCGGGTCAGGAGGAGCACGTCTCGGTGTTCCTGCCGTGCTCGCCGAACCCGACCACCGGCTTCTTCTTCTATGTTCCGAAGAGCAAAATCATTGAGGTCGACCTCACCGCCGAGGATGCCGCAACCCTGATCATGTCGGCCGGCGTGGTCCAGCCGGGCTCGGCCCCCGATTCCAAGAAGGCGGCGGCACTTGCGGGCATGGCGCATGCCGCGCGCATCGCCAATGCGTCGGCGATCCAGCCCGAGCCTGCGAAGGTGGAGTAGAGCCATTCCGTTGCGGGATGGCGCCGGTCACGCGCGCCTTGGCGTCCTCTGCTAGTCTCCCCTCGAGCCGAGCGTCCTCGCTCGGCGTTCGATGCGGAGTGCACGATGTCCAAGACCATTGCGATCCTCGCGCCCGGCGCCATGGGCAGCGCCGTCGCCCGCCGTCTCAGCGAGCATGACGCGCGCGTGCTGACGTCCCTGACCGGGCGGAGCGAGGCGACGCGCAGACGCGCAGCAGATGCCGGCATGATCGGTGCCGATGACGAGGCGATCGCCGCCGCCGACATCATTCTTTCGATCGTGCCGCCGGGCGAAGCCGTCGCACTGGCTGAGCGGCTGGCGGCGCTGATCGTCAGGCGCGAGCACAAGCCGATCGTGGTGGATTGCAACGCCGTCAACGTCGACACCGTGCAAAGAATTGAGGAGATCATCGGCTCGGCGCAGGCGCCGTTCGTCGATGCCGGCATCATCGGCTTTCCGCCGCAGCCGGGCGGCAAGAGTCCTGCGTTCTACGTATCCGGCGAGCACGCCGTCGATGTCGCGGTGCTGAGGGATTTCGGGCTCGACCTGCGCATCGTGGAGGGCCCGGTCGGCGCCGCCTCGGCGCTGAAGATGTCCTACGCCGGCATCGTCAAGGGTCTCGCCGGCATCGGCTCGGCCATGGTGATCGCGGCAACGAGAGCAGGCGCCGCCGATGCGCTGCGCGACGAGCTGGCATTGAGCCAGCCCGCGATCCTGGCGCGGCTCGAAGTCGCGCTGCCGGACATGATTCCGAAAGCCTATCGCTGGGTCGCGGAAATGCGGGAGATCTCCGGTTTCCTCGGCCCCGATCATCCGGCCAGCCAGATCTACGAGGGCTTTGCGCGCTGGTTCGAGCATCTGGCGGAGGATGCGAAGGGCGAGGCGGTGGATGCGGAGCTGATGAAGGCGTTTGCCGCGGGGATCGCGCGGAAGCAGACCTGACGCGCCCACTTGCGGTCCCGCAAGGTTCGTGGTTGCGGTGTGCGGGTCTCTATCCCACGTCATTGCCAGCGCAGCGAAGCAATCCAGTCTCTCTCCGCGGAAGGAGTCCGGATTGCGTCGCCACACTCGCGAAGACGGGGAGGAGACGCTGCGGAACCCATCTGCTATTATGTTTGCGGGTCTGAGACGGGAGTTCGAATGAGAGTGCTGGTGATCGGCGCTGGCGCGCTCGGCGGCTATTATGGAGCTTGCCTGGTTCGAGCAGGCCGCGACGTGACCTTCCTGGTGCGCGGGACGCGGGCGGAGCAATTGCGCCGGGACGGATTAAAAGTCGTGAGCCCGCACGGCGATTTCACTGTGCAGCCGAACATCATCCTGGCGCATGATCTCGATGAATCATTCGACGTCGTGCTCGTCGGCGTGAAAGCCTATTCGCTCGATGACGCGATGAGCCAGTTTGCGCCCGCCGTCGGTGCGGGCACGACGATCCTTCCGATCCTGAACGGGCTGAGACATCTCGACGCTCTCATCTCAAAGTTCGGCGCTGCTCGCGTCCTTGGCGGTCTCGCCAATGTCAGTGCCGGGCTGGATCCGGATGGCCGGGTCGTCCACTTCATGGCCAACCAGACCATCGTCTTCGGCGAGATCGAGGGCGCCCTGAGTGAACGCGCGCTCGCGCTGGAGACATTGTTCGATGTTCCCGGCATCGACGTGCGCGCCAGCGAGGCGATCACGCAGGACATGTGGGAGAAATTCGTTCAGCTTTCGACGATCGCGGGGATCACCTGCCTGATGCGCGCAATCATCGGCGACATCCTGGCCGTGCCCAACGGTGAGCAATCCATCTTCCGCCTGTTCGCCGAATGCTGCGCCGTTGCGACGGCATCGGGGTATGAGCCGCGTGCGCCGTTCATCGAGTTCGATCACAAGCTGTTCACGACCCTCGACTCGCCGCTGAAGGCCTCGATGTTGCGCGATATCGAACGCGGCTCGATGACCGAGTGCGAGCACATCCTCGGCGATATGGCGAACCGAGCCCGGACCTTGGGCATCGAGACGCCGCTACTGGATCTCGCCCGCGCGCATGTTGCGGCCTACGAGGTCGGGCGACAAAGGGCCGCGAGCTAGCCCGCCCCGATCAGCGGGATCGCCTCGTCCCGCTCGTACAGATACAGCAGGCACCGCAGCGCCTCGCCGCGCTCGCCCTTCAGCTTCGGATCGTCCTTCATGATGCGCAGCGCCTCGTCTCTCGCCTGGGCGATCAGCTGCCCGTGCACCTCCGGGCGCGCGATGCGGTAGCCGGGCAGGCCGCTCTGGCGCACACCGAGGACGTCGCCTTCGCCGCGCAGCTTCAAGTCCTCCTCGGCGATGCGGAAACCGTCAGTGGTCTCGCGGATCACTTTCAGCCGCGCCTTCGACATCTCGCCGAGCGGCTCAGAATAGAGGAGGATGCAGGTCGAGGCCTCCGAGCCGCGCCCGATGCGGCCGCGCAGCTGGTGCAGCTGGGCAAGGCCAAAGCGCTCGGCGTTCTCGATCACCATGATGGTGGCGGCGGGCACGTCGACGCCGACTTCGACCACGGTGGTCGCGACCAGGAGCCCGATCTCGTGGGCGGCGAACTGGCCCATCACACGGTCTTTTTCCGTGCCCTTCATCTGGCCGTGAACGAGGCCGACACGATCGCCGAAACGCTTTTGCAGGCTCTCGAAACGTTTGGTCGCGTTGGTGAGGTGCTCGGTGCCCTCGGCCTCGGACTCTTCCACCAGCGGACAGATCCAGTAGACCAGTTTTCCCGCCTGCAAGGCACGGCCGACGCCGTCCATGACCTCGCCGAGCCGGCTCATGGCGACGGCGCGGGTGTCGATCGGCTGCCGGCCGGCGGGCTTCTCGCGCAGCTCGGAGATGTCCATGTCGCCGAAATAGGTCAGCACCAGCGTGCGCGGTATAGGCGTGGCGCTGAGCACCAGCACGTCGACGGCTTCGCCCTTCGACGTCAGCGCGAGGCGTTCGCGCACGCCGAAGCGGTGCTGCTCGTCGACGATGGCCAGTGCGAGGTCGTGGAAGGTCACATCGTCCTGGATCAGCGCGTGGGTGCCGACCAGCAAGTCGATCTCGCCTGCGGCGAGCTGCGTGATGATCTCGCGCCGCTCCTTGCCTTTCTCGCGGCCGGTGAGGATCGCAACGCGAATGCCGGCTCGCTCGGCGAGCGGGGCGATGGTCTTGATATGCTGGCGTGCCAGGATTTCGGTCGGTGCCATCAGCGCGGCCTGCTTGCCAACCTCCGCGACCGCGGCGGCCGCGAGCAGCGCCACGACGGTTTTGCCCGATCCGACGTCGCCCTGGAGCAGGCGCAGCATGCGCACCGGCTGCTTTAGGTCCTCGGCGATGGCCGCCACGGCGCTGCGTTGCGAGGGCGTGAGCGCGTAGGGAAGGGCGTCGATGATCTTGTTGCGCAGATGCCCGTCGCCGGCATTGCGCACGCCGGCGGGGCGGCGCAGTTGCGCGCGGATCAGGGCGAGCGCGAGCTGGCCGGCCAGCAGTTCGTCAAAAGCGAGACGCGACCAGAACGGCTGATCGGGCAGGATGTCCGTCAGCTCGACCGGCTGGTGCACGCGATTGAGCGCTTCCGTGATCGGCGGAAAGTTACACCGCCGCATCACCTCCGGGCTGATCCATTCGGGCAGCGCCGGCAGCTTCTGCAAGGCCTGCGCGATAGCCCGGCGCAGCGTGCCGAGTGCGAGGCCTTCTGTGAGCGGATAGACCGGGTCGATGCCCGAGAGCTTGGCGATCGCCTCCTCGTCCAGCACGCGGTCGGGATGCACGATCTGCGGGATGCCGTCATACATCTGCAGCGTGCCGGAGACATAGCGCTTCTCGCCGACCGGCAGCAGCTTCTCGACATAGCCCGGCTTGGCGCGGAAGAAGGTCAGCACGACGTCGCCGGTGTCGTCGCTGGCATAGACCAGATACGGCGCGCGTGAATTGCGCGGCGGAGGCGGGCGGTGACGATCGACAACGACCTCCAGCGTCACCATGGTTCCCTGCACCGCGTCGCGGATCTTTGGCCGCGCCCGGCGGTCGATCACCTGGCTCGGCAGATGCAGCAAGAGATCGACCAGCCGCGGCGTCTCGCTGCGGCTGAGCAGGTATTGCAGCAGCTTGTCCTGCTTCGGACCGACGCCGGGCAGGCTGGTCACGGCAGCAAACAGCGGATTGAGCAGGCTGGGGCGCATGAGGCGAATCTAGGATCGTTTCGGCCCGTGATGCCCGGCTTTGTGCCGGGCATCCACGTCTTTTTTCGTACGCTGCGCCGGCTGTCGGGCCATGCCAAATCGAGGGCTGACACGGCCACCCTGAGTGGCTATATCACCCCGGCCCGGCACGTCCGGGCTTTCTGCGTTTGACTGGATTTGAGACATGACGGGAACGACACGATCGAGCGGCGGGCTGGACGATCGCCGCAAGCGGCTTTTGTTCCGTTGCTGGCACCGCGGCACGCGCGAGATGGACCTGATCCTCGGCCGCTTCGCGGATGCCGAGATCGGCAACCTGTCTGATGACGAACTGACGCAGCTCGAGACGCTGCTCGATGTCAACGATCCCGATCTCTATGCCGCCATCACCTCCGACAAGGTGCTGCCGGCTGATGTCACCGGTGCTCTGTTTGCCCGCATCAAGGCCTTCCCGATCCCGGAACGCGACGCATGAAGCAGGGGATGAAATCGCCGGCCGAGCTGCTTGCACCCGGCCGGGCGCTTACGCTTGCCAATGTCGCGGAAGGCGCCGAAGGCCTCGTGGTCTCCGATCTGGCCCGGGCCATTGCGGCGCGACCGAAGAAGCCGGCCGTCAGCCTTGCCGTGGTCTGCCGCGACGGTCCGCGCATGCAGCAGCTCGAACGCGCGCTGCAATTCTTCGCGCCTGATCTGCCGGTGTTGACGTTCCCGGCCTGGGACTGCCAGCCCTATGACCGCGTCTCGCCGCATGGCGGCATTCTGGCGCAACGCCTGACGACTTTGGCCCGGCTTGCCTCGCTCACCGGCAGCGACAAGCCGCTGATCGTGCTGACCACGGTGAATGCCGCCGTGCAGCGCGTGCCCGCGCGCGAGCTGGTCGCGGCGCAGGCGCTGTCGGTGGCCCCCGGCAATGTCGTTCCGATGGACACCATCGTCGCCTGGCTCGAGCACAACGGCTACAACCGCTCCTCGACCGTGCGCGAGCCCGGCGAATATGCCGTGCGCGGCGGCATCCTCGATCTGTTTCCGGCCGGCCTCGAGCAGCCGGTCCGCTTCGATTTCTTCGGCGACAGCCTGGAATCGATCCGCTCCTTCGACGCCGAGACCCAGCGCACGCTGCTCGACATGCGCGCGCTCGACCTCGTGCCGGTCTCGGAATTCCAGCTGGTCACCGATACCATCCGCCGCTTTCGCATGGGCTACGTCGCCGAGTTCGGCGCGCCCGAGCGCGACGATGCGCTGTATGAGGCGGTCAGCGAAGGCCGCCGCCACCCGGGCATGGAGCACTGGCTGCCGCTGTTCCAGGACCGCATGGACACGCTGTTCGACTATCTGCAAGGCGCGCCGATCGCGATCGAGCCGCAGGCCGAGGATGCCGTCCGCGAGCGCTTCAAGCAGATCCAGGACTATTACGAGGCCCGGCGCGACGCGATGGAGCATCCCGCAGGCGGCGCGATCTATAAGCCCCTGCCGCCGGACCGGCTGTATCTCACCGGCGAGGAATGGACCAAGCGCGAGAGCGAGATGCCGCTGGTGCGGTTGACGCAGTTCTCGGTTCCGGCTGACGGAACGGGTGTCGTCGACGCCGGCGCGCGCAAGGGCCGCGACTTCGCGCCGGAGCGCAACGATGCCAAAATCAACGTGTTCGAAACCGTGGTCGGCCACGTCATGGCGCTGCAGGCCCAGCGCAAGAAGGTGGTGATCGCGCTGTGGAGCGAAGGCTCGCGCGACCGCATGGCCTCGATGCTGCGCGACCACAAGCTGGCCCACACCACCAGCGTCAATTCCTGGCGCACCGTGCAGGCGACCCCGCGCAACGAGACCATGCTCGCGGTGCTCGGCCTGGAGAGCGGTTTTGAGACCGACGAGATCGCTGTCATCAGCGAGCAGGACATTCTGGGCGACCGCCTGGTGCGGCCGCGCAAGGCGAGCCGCAAGCTCGACAATTTCATCTCGGAGGTGACGAGCCTTGCCGCCGGCGACATCGTCGTCCATGTCGACCATGGCATCGGCCGCTTCATCGGCCTGCAGACGCTCGACGTCGCCGGCGCGCCGCACGACTGCCTCGAGCTGCATTATGCCGCCGAGACGAAGCTGTTCCTGCCGGTCGAGAACATCGAGCTGCTGTCGCGCTACGGCTCCGACCAGACCAGTGTCGAGCTGGACCGGCTGGGCGGCGGCGGCTGGCAGACCCGCAAGGCCAAGCTCAAGAACCGCATCCGCGAGATCGCCGGCGAATTGATCAAGATCGCGGCCGCGCGCCATCTGCACGAGGCACCCAAGCTGCCGGTGCAACCCGGCCTCTACGACGAGTTCTGCGCACGCTTCCCCTATGACGAGACCGAGGACCAGCTCGGGGCCATCGAAGCCACGCTGAAGGACCTCGAGCTCGGCCGCCCCATGGACCGGCTGATCTGCGGCGACGTCGGCTTCGGCAAGACCGAGGTGGCCTTGCGCGCGGCGTTTGCCGTCGCGCTCGAAGGCAAGCAGGTCGCGGTCGTGGTGCCGACCACGCTGCTGGCGCGCCAGCACGCCAAGACCTTCACCGAGCGCTTCAAGGGCTTCCCGGTCAACGTGGCGCAGGCTTCGCGCCTGATCCCGACCAAGGAGCTGAACCAGGTCAAGAAGGGCATCGCCGACGGCTCGGTCGATATCGTCGTCGGCACCCACGCGCTGCTCGGCAAGGCGATCAAATTCCGCGACCTCGGCCTCGTGATCGTCGACGAGGAGCAGCATTTTGGCGTCACCCACAAGGAGCGGCTTAAGGCGCTCCGCTCCGAGGTGCACGTGCTGACGCTGTCGGCGACGCCGATCCCGCGCACGCTGCAACTGGCGCTTACCGGCGTGCGCGAGCTCTCGATCATCGCCTCGCCCCCGGTGGACCGGCTCGCGGTGCGCACCTTCGTCGCTCCGCACGATCCGCTGATGATCCGCGAGGCCTTGCTGCGCGAGCGCTATCGCGGCGGCCAGGCGTTCTACGTCGTGCCGCGCATCGACGACCTCGCCGAGGTCAAGGACTTCCTCGACAAGAACGTGCCGGAGATGAAGGTCGCGGTCGCGCACGGCCAGATGCCGCCCGCGGTGATCGAGGACATCATGACCGCGTTCTACGACGGCAAGTTCGACATTCTGCTGTCGACCACGATCGTGGAATCCGGCCTCGACATTCCCAACGCCAACACCCTGATCGTGCACCGCGCCGACATGTTCGGCCTCGCCCAGCTCTATCAGCTGCGCGGCCGCGTCGGCCGCTCCAAGCTGCGCGCCTATGCGCTGTTCACGCTGCCGGCGCAGCAGAAGATCACGGCGCAGGCCGAGCGCCGGCTCACCGTGCTGCAATCGCTGGAGACGCTCGGCGCCGGCTTCCAGCTCGCTTCCCACGATCTCGACATCCGCGGCGCCGGCAACCTGCTCGGCGAGGAGCAGTCGGGCCACATCAAGGAGGTCGGCTTCGAGCTCTATCAGTCGATGCTGGAGGAGGCGATCGTCAACCTCAAGGCCGGCGTCTCCGAGCCTGCCGCCGACCGCTGGTCGCCGCAGATCACCATCGGCATGCCCGTGCTGATTCCGGAGGACTATGTCGGCGATCTCTCGGTGCGGCTGTCGCTGTACCGGCGCCTCGCCGATCTCGACACCGAGGAGGAGATCGAGAATTTTGGCGCGGAGATGCGTGACCGCTTCGGCGTGCTGCCCGACGAGGTGCGCTACCTGTTCAAGGTCGCCGCGATCAAGGCGTTCTGCCGCAGGGCCAATGTCGAGAAGATTGACGCCGGCCCGAAGGGCGCCGTCATCGTCTTCCGCGACAATTCCTTCGCCCATCCCGATCGCCTCGTCAGCTTCATCCGCAGCTACGGCCAGGCCGCCAAGGTGCGGCCCGACATGAAGGTGGTGTTCCTGCAGGATTGGGAGACCCCGGAAGAGCGGCTTGCGGGCACGACGGAGATCATGCGTCAGTTGGCCCAGCTCGCGGAGAGCAAGAAGGCGGCGTGAGGGCGGGGCGAGATGTCGTAGGGCGGGCAAAGCGAAGCGTGCCCACGAATTCTGTCGTCAGGGAAAGCTGGTGGGCACGGCGCAAGTGCGCCTTTGCCCATCCTACGGCAGCGAGGTCGTGATTACGACGCCGCCCTTGACGCATCCGCCGACAGCCGCGCCAGCAGCGATCTTGCCGTATCCGAGGGCGACAGCGAGTCCACGCTGACGACGGGGTCGCTGCGCATCTCGTGCTTGCCGTTGGAAGTATGCCGCATCACCGCCGACAGACGCCGCGCGATCATATGGGCCGTGCGGAAGTCGGTCTCCGCGAACACGACGATGACCGAGCCGTCCCTCTGCGCCGTGCCGAAATCCATCTGCCGCATCAGGCGGCTGAGGATGCGCGCGGCGTCGAGCTGGGCGCGGGAATTGCCGGGGTCGAAGGCGAAACGCGCGACGGACAGACCGCCGCCGCGGGCCAGCGCCTGCTCGACCGCCTTGGCAAAATCCCGGGCGAAGGCTTCCGCCGTGAGCAGGCCGCTGCGCGGATCGAGCCAGCCGCCGGCATCGATCGAACGCAAGGTGCGGCTCAACTGCGCTTCCATCGCGTGCTGGCGGATCAGGGGTAACGCGTTGGCGGCGACCTTGGCCGGCTCGCCCGGGATCAGCTCCAGATTGGGCAGATCGTAGGTTTGCGTCAGCTGGTGCGCGGTGACGACGACCGGCAGGCTGCGGAAGCGGGTGTCCTCGGCGAGCACCGTGAGAAAGGCGTCGGTGACGCGCGCCGTAAAGCCCTCGGCGAGGACCACGCCGTCGAGGTCCCGGGTGTTGAGATGCTTCGCGGCGGCCTCGATCGAGAGCGCGCCGACGACGCCGACGCGTTCGCCGAGCGCGACGGACAACGCGGGGTAGGCGGCGCCGCGGCCGATCAGGAGCACGGTGGCATCGCGGGCAGGGTCACCTTGCGGCAGTGCGACTTTCACCTCGGGTAGCCGGCGCAGCACGGTGGCATGGAGCGTGCGCACGCGCAGCGCGGCGCGAAGCCGTGCGATTAGGCGGTCGGGGTTGCCGCCGCGCGAGGAGAAGGGCAGGGCGTTATGAGGCAGCGTGCCCGCCGCATCCACGACGACGAACGGAAGGTAGGGCGATTGGTCGGCGATCTTCCTGGAGAGCGCGGCCATATGCGGCTCGTGTCCGCCATGCATCGCGGCGAGTATCGCGGCCGGCTGCACCTCATCGACCGCGCGTGCCGCGCCGGCCCAGTCGGTGTCG
The DNA here is from genome assembly GCF_024585165.1 of Bradyrhizobium sp. WBOS07. Classification (NCBI taxonomy): domain Bacteria; kingdom Pseudomonadati; phylum Pseudomonadota; class Alphaproteobacteria; order Hyphomicrobiales; family Nitrobacteraceae; genus Bradyrhizobium; species Bradyrhizobium sp. WBOS07. Next base: position 2,309,071 of record NZ_CP029008.1, on the reverse strand, counting down.
ACCACGGGAAACAGCCGGGCCTCGTCCAGTGCCCCAACGAAGCGCGGCCGATCGGCATTGGACACAAAGAGGATCGGGCCCGCCTGGGACATTCGACAAACTCTGATGACGCAACAGATGCCGCGCAATCTAGTTTGGCCGCCTTAATGCGGCGTCAACATATCCGGCGAAACTGCGCCTAGACCGGCCCGGAGCGATCGCGAAAAGCTTCGACCATCAGAGGGTTAAGCCCGAGCTCGCTGAGCGCCTCGCGGGCGCGGGCGTTGTCCTGGGCGCGTCCGGCGAGCCTGTGGCCGGAGAGGCGGTCGGGCAGCGCCGTGAGGAGGGCGCCCTGGCCGAGCCGGCGGGCCCATTCCTGCAAATCGTTGGAGAGGAAGCGGTAGCCGCCGACGGCCATGATGCCGGAGGGCGGCGCGGTGATGCAGATTGCACCGCTCGGGCGGTCGATCCGCGCGGCATAGCCGGTGTCGACATAGTCGCGCGGCGGCTGCGCCGTCAGGGTCTCCCCGACCGGCTGCGGCGGGGCGTAGGCCGCGATCGGCACCATCGCGCCGCGCAGGCCGAGCGTGCCCTTCGGCGTCAGCAGGCTCTCGCCGGCGATGGAGGAGCCGGATTGCTCGCGCGGAGCGCCGTGCGGCCCGGGCATCACCGCGACCGGCATGCCATCCTCGCCGCGGCGGGCGCCGAACAGGCCTGCCTCGCCGAACAGATAGACGTCGGTCAGCGGCGCATGCGGGGCGATCCAGGCATCGCTCGCAGCCACCTGCTCCGGCGCGCGCCACAGGCCGATGACGTTGCGCAAGGATGGCATCCGAGCCGCCAGGTCGGAATCGCCGAGCCGCAAGGCCAGCTGCGCCGGCGCGATCAGCACCTCGCAATCATGCTCGTTGATCTGCTGCTCCAGCACCTCGACCTCGAAGGGATGATGCAGCGCCAGCGCGCCGCCGGAGAGCAGCCAAACAGCGAGCGAGGAGGCGAGGCCGGCGAACGACATCGGCGCGAACGCCGCCATCAATGTCGCGCCTTGCCGGATGTCGGCTTCCAGCGACATCGCGAGCCCGCCGGCGATCAGGCTGAAATGCGGCCGCGGCACCGGACGAAAGCCTTCCGCGGTGACGTCGAAGGAGATCATCGCCGCCTTGCGGCCGTCCTGGATCACGGCGCGCGTGGTGCCGGGCGGGCGGGCAAGCACGTCGTCGAGCGAGGCCATGCCTTCGGGCAGGTCTTCTCCGAAGCCGCAGACGTGACGGATCGAGAAGGCTTCGGCGGCCGCATGCATCGCGAGGTCGGCATAGCTGGTGCCGTCGACCTTGCTCATGGTGACGATGGCACGGGCCGCGGTGCGATTGAGCGCCGCGGTCAGTTCCGCATGGCGCCAGAGCAGCGGCAGCACGGCGACGACGAGACCGGCGCGATGGGCGGCGAGCACCGTCAGCACGAACTCGACCGTGTTGGGCAGCTGGATCGCGATGACGGAATTGGCCGGCAGGCCCGATTCGACGAAATATGCCGACAGCGCCTCGATGGCGGTGTCGGCCTCGGCATAGGTCATCCGCCGCGGCTGGTGCCCGGTGATGCGTGCCTTGTTGAGGGGATCGAGCAGCGCGGTCGCATGCGGCTGCCGGATCAGCGTGCGCTGAAACAGCGTGTCGAGCGTCGGCGATACGGCTGGCTGGTTCACGACGTCACTTTGCTTCAGTGGCTTGCTTCTGCCCCTTCGCCCACCAGGTCTCCGGCAAATAGCCCGAGAGCGAGGTGGCCTTGGGTCGTTCTATCCGATTCCAGCGCGCGATCCATTGCTCGGATACGTTAAACAGAGGGATTGTGTAGAAGCCCGAGATCAAAGCGCGGTCGAGCGCCCGCACCGAGGAGACGAAATCCGTATGTTCACGGGCCTCGAGCAGGGCGGCGATCATGGCATCGACCGCCGGATCCCTGGCGCCCATGTAATTGCGGGTCCCGGGATTGTCGGCGGCCGCACTGCCCCAGTAGAAATATTGCTCGTTGCCGGGCGAGAGCGACTGGTCCCAGCGGTTCTGGATCATGTCGAATTCGTAAGCGAGCCGGCGCTGGTCGAATTGCACGGGATCGACCGAGCGCACGCTCGGCTCGATTCCGGCGCGCTTGAGGTCGCGCTGGAACGCCAATGCGATACGCTCCTGGTCGCGGGTCGTGACCAGGATCTCGAAGCTGAAGGGCGCTCGCGTCGCGCGGTTGCGCAGCACCGTGCCGTCGAGATCGTAGCCAGCCTCGGACAACAGCTTCAGCGCCGCGCGCAGCGTGGTGCGGTCGCGTCCCGAACCGTCGGTCGCGGGAAGGCGGTAGCTGCCGTCCATGATGTCGGACGGAATTCGGGCGGCGAACGGCTGGAGCAGCTCACGTTCCCGTCCGTCCGCCGGGCGGCCATAGGCCGACAGGTCCGAGCCAGCGAAATAGCCGGCAGCGCGCGAATAGAGCCCGAAGAAGTAATTGCGGTTGACCAGCTCGAAATCGAACAGCAGCGTCAGCGCCTGGCGCACGCGGATGTCGGCGAAGATCGGGCGGCGCGTGTTGAACACCAGGAATTCGGATGGCTGCGGCAAGCCCGGCTTCACGGTGTCGCGGACCACATCGCCGCTTCTGACGGCCGGAAAGTCGTAGCCGTCGTGCCAGCGCAGCGGTTCGTGCTCGACGCGGAAATCGTAGAGGCCGCGCTTGAAAGCTTCGAACTGGCCGTTGGCCTCGCGAAAATAGTCGAGCCGGATCTCGTCGAAATTGTAGAGGCCGCGGTTGATGGGCAGATCGCGGCCCCAATAATCGGGATTGCGGGTCAGCGTCACGCTGGCGCCTGCCTTCACCGCCGTGACGCGGTAGGGGCCGGAGCCGATCGGGCTCGTCAGCGTCGTCTCCTCGAAGCTTGCGACGTCGACCGCATGCTTCGGCAGGATCGGCATCAGGCCGAGGATCAGCGGCAACTCGCGATCGTTGGCGCCGGCGAGGTCGAAGCGGACAGTGAGGGGATCGAGCGCCTCGGCCTTGACCGCCTTGGTGTAATATTGCCGGTGGTTCGGCCGGCCGTGGTCGCGCAGCAGCTGCCAGGAGAACAGCACGTCCTCGGCCGCGACCGGCTTGCCGTCGGAGAAACGGGCGCGCGGATCGAGACGGAACGTGACGAAGCTCCGCTCGTCGTTGGTTTCGACGCTCCTGGCGAGCAGGCCATAGAGCGTGAACGGCTCGTCATGGCCGCGCGCGAGCAGGCTCTCGACCACGTAGCTGCGCATCTGCTGCACGGCCAGCCCCTTGACGATGAAGGGATTGAGGCTGTCGAAGGTCCCGAGCATGCCCCAGGTCAAGCGGCCGCCCTTGGGCGCATCCGGGTTGACGTAGGGCATATGGACGAAATCGGCCGGCATCGCCGGCTTGCCGTGCATGGCGATGGCATGGGCGTCCTCGGCCCGTGCCGCGCCCATCGACGCTCCGTCACTCAAGCCCAGGGCAAGGGCAGAGGCCTGGATCAGGACGCCAAGGCGGACACCGAGGCCCTCGAAAAGGCGTTGGAACATGAACATCGGCACAGGTTGATTCGAGGACGGCGTGCCCCGAATCCTATCACAGGGAGTTTCCCCGGACGCAGCCGCGGATGTGGCCAAAGGCGCTTGTCGGCATTGATCTTTTCGTCGGCCACGTTAAGAAGGCACCCGATCGCGCAAGAGCGTCGAGCCCGTCACTTATCCGCCTCAATTGACGGGGAGAGAGCCGCGCCCAAGGCGGCCAGGTTCGGCGCTTCGGAGCGGTTCGGGCACTTCCCGTTCAGAAAGGGTTTTCCGCAATGAATTTCCGTTACTTGGCCGCGTCCGTCCGGCCGCGCGGGCGAATTCTCGCCTTGTTGACGGCGACGGCGTTGGTCGTCCCGTTCACCGCTGAGGCCCAAACTCCCGCTCCGGCTCCCGGCGCGCCCGCGCCCAAGGCGACTCCGGCCCCGAAAGCTGCCCCTCCGAAGGCCGCCCCGAAGGCTCCGGCCCCGGCATCCCCGCAGGCTCAGCAGCCGCCGGCCCAAGGCGGCCAGCAGGGTGCGGCGCAGCCGGCCGATCAGCAGATCCAGCTGATCTATGCCCCCTGGACCAAGTTCTGCCTCAAGGGCCAGGACGCCAACGCCAAGCAGGTCTGCTTTACCGGCAAGGACGGCCGCATCGAATCGGGCCAGCCGGTCATCGCCGCCGTGATCATCGAGCCGGAAGGCGAGCCCAAGAAGATCCTGCGCGTGACGCTGCCGCTCGGCATGCAGCTCGTCCACGGCACCCGGATCATCGTGGACAACAACCCGCCGCTGCAGCAGCCCTACGTGATCTGCTTCCAGAACGGCTGCATGTCGGACTACGAGGCAACGCCCGAGCTCATCAACAACATGAAGAAGGGCCAGAATCTCGTTGTGCAGGCGATCAACGCCAATGGCGCGCCGCTGACCCTGCCGCTGCCGCTCGCCGGCGAATTCCAGAAGGCCTATGACGGTCCGCCGACCGATCCGAAGGTGTTCGAGGAAACCCAGAAGAAGCTTCAGGAAGAGCTTCAGAAGAAGGCCGAGGAGCAGCGCAAGAAGCTCGAGCAGCAGGGCACGCCGCCGGCTGGCCAGAAGTAGTCGGGACCAAATCCCGGACATGAAAAAGGCGCTCGTCTCGAGCGCCTTTTTGTTTGTCGGTCGCCGGTCGGAGCGACTCAATTCAGGGACGGATTGCGCGGGCGGTAGCCGCCATCCTTGTTCTTGATGAAGATCTCGGCGACTTGGGAATGCCGGACCGGCTCGCCGGACTCGTCCGGCAGCAGGTTCTGCTCGGAGACATAGGCGACGTATTCCGACTCAGCGTTCTCCGCGAGCAGGTGATAGAACGGCTGATCCTTGTGGGGCCGCACCTCCTCGGGGATCGACAGCCACCACTCCTCGGTGTTGTTGAATTCCGGATCGATGTCGAAGATGACGCCCCGGAACGAGAAGATCCGGTGGCGCACGACCTGTCCGATCTGGAATTTGGCGGTCCGCGCTTTAATCATTCCCCGTCGATAGACCAGGATTGTGGCCGATGCTAGTGGCCTGATCTGGAATTGGCGTTCACTTGAGGGGGAGATAGCCCCCAAGTCTTCAGAAAACACTTCATCAATGGTCGATATCCTCAATCTCGCGCTACCATATTTTGGCTTGATCTTCGTCGGTTTCGCATGCGGCAAGGTCAAATCCCTGCCGGAATCAGGCCTCGCCTGGATGAACTTCTTCCTGCTCTACGTGTCGCTGCCGGCGCTGCTGTTCGCGATCATGTCCAAGACGCCGTTCTCGGAATTGAACAATCCGCCGTTCCTGATCGCGACCACGCTGTCCACGGTCGCCGCGTTCACCCTGGCGCTGGTCGTCGGCAAGGTTTTCGGCCGGCTGACATTGCGCGAGGCGACGCTCGCCGGCCTGTCCGGCGGCTACGGCAATATCGGCTATATGGGGCCGGGCCTGGCGCTCGCCGTGCTCGGCAGCAAGGCTGCGGCGCCGACGGCACTGATCTTCTGCTGCGACAGCATCTTCCTGTTCACCGTCGTGCCGCTCCTGATCGAGCTGTCCGACCGTGATCATCCCTCGATCGTGCACGCCTTCGGCGTGGTGCTGAAGCAGATCGTGCTCAACCCGCTGATCATGTCGGCCTGCTTCGGCGCCGCCGTCGCAGCCCTTCATATCGAGATTCCCGTCGCGCTCGATCGCACCATCACCTTCCTGCAGAACGCGGCGGCGCCGACCGCGCTGTTCGTGCTCGGTGTGACCGTGGCGCTGCGCCCGTTCGACCGCGTCCCATGGGAGGTGCCGGGTGTGGTCGCGATCAAGCTGCTATTCCATCCGCTCGCGGCGTTTGGCTTGATGCTGGCGTTCGGGCCGTTCGCGCAGCCCTGGGCCGCCACCGCCGTGCTGATGGCCTCGCTGCCGCCGGCGCTGAACGTGTTCGTGATCGCCCGGCAGAACGATGCCTGGATCGAATCCGCCTCCGTCGCCGTGCTGCTCGGGACCTTCGCGTCCGTGGTCACGCTGACCAGCGTGATGTGGGCGATCCAGACGGGGCGGCTGGCGTTTCCGTGAGGGCTGAAGCCTCTTGCAACGCAAACGGTGCGCTCCCTCTCCCGCTTGCGGGGGAGGGTTGGGGAGTTCTTCTCCACGGAGACGGTGCGCTCCCTCTCCCGCTTGCGGGGGAGGGTTGGGGAGGGGGTATTTCCGCATCGGGATTGTCCGAGGTCTGCGGAGAAACTCCCTAAAGGGAGGGAGCCCCCACCCGGCGCTTCGCGCCGACCTCCCCCGCAAGCGGGAGAGGTTGCACCGAGCTTGCGGCCAATTTGTTCAACCTAACAGCTACCTTCGCCAAGTCGGCGTCAGGCCCTCGCGCATTGCAAAGCGCCGGAGCGGGCCGATGGCGCCGAGCAGGTGCATGCCGGCAGCGCGGACCGGCTGCAGCGCCAGGAAATCGTTCAGCAGGGAGCGGTTGGCAATGTCGATCGCAAACGTGCGGCTCAGGATGTCCGGACGCCGCGCCCGGTCGTAGCGCGTGAGCACCTCGTCCGCGCCGGGATCCTGGCCCGCGGCGACCGCTTCCCCGGCAAGCCGCGCGATGTCGGCGGCATCGCGCAGGCCGAGATTGAGGCCCTGGGCGCCGATCGGGGGAACCACATGGGCGGCTTCGCCGACCAGCGCGATACGGTCGCGGCCGAAGGATTTTGGACGTTCGATCGCCAGCGGGAACAGGTTGCGTCCGGGCTCCACGCTCATCCGTCCCAGGATCGAATGTGACTGCCTCTCGACCGCCGCGGACAGCTCGGCGTCATCGAGGCTCCGCAGCCGCTCGGCCTCGGCCGGAGCCGAGACCCAGACGACGCTAGAGCGGTCGCCGGGCAGGGGCACGAACACGCACGGACCGTGCGGCGTGTGGAACTCGGTCGAGACGTTGCGATGCGGCCTGGTGTGGCCGACGTTGAAGGTCAGCGCGGTCTGGTTGAGCTCGCGCCGCGACACGTCGATGCGGGCAGCCTCCCGGCACAGCGAATGCCGGCCGTCGGCGCCGACCACGAGGAGGGCCGCGAGAAACTGGGCGGAGGCCGTCCGGATGGCGACGTCTTCGGCCTCGACGACGATGCTTTCGGCTTCGTCGTCGAAACGGACGAGATTGGGCAGCTCGGCCGCACGTTCTTCCAGCGCCAGCATCAGCGAGCGGTTGTCGATGTTGTAGCCGAAGGCATCCAGCGCGATTTCGTGACAGGAGAACCGGACCTCCGGCGCGCGGAACAACCGGCCGGTGTCGTCGACGAGGCGCATGACCTCGAGCGCGGCCGCCTTGTCCCTGCAGCGCGACCAGACGTCGAGCGTCTCCAGGAGGTCGACGGAGGCACCGAGCAATGCGGTGGTGCGATTGTCGGCATAGGGAGCACGACGCGCCACCAATGCAGTCCGGCCACCCGCCTGTGCCAGCGCGATCGCCGCGGCAAGCCCCGCCGGCCCGCCGCCGATCACGGCGGTGTCATAAAGTGTCGAGGCGTCTGTCATGAAACGACACATGACACGCCCCGTGGCAAATTCAAGCCCGCTGATGGTGTCCCATGTCGTGGCCAAGTGTGCGACGGCGCGCCGCAATGGCGGATGTGCAAATCGACCTCATTCTGATAGCAGGAGCCATGGATAGCCAAGAGGATTCCCTGAAGCCCACGCCCGCGATCCGCGCCGCGGCCTTCTCGGTGCACATCTTCACCGCGTTCGGCGCGGCGATCGCGCTGCTGGCGATGCTGGAGGCCGTGCGCGAGCACTGGGCGGCGATGTTTCAATGGCTCGGCGTCGCCCTGATCATCGACGCGATCGACGGTCCGATCGCGCGCCGGCTCGACGTCAAGAACGTGCAGCCGAACTGGTCGGGCGACGTGCTCGATCTCGTGGTCGACTTCGTCACCTATGTGTTCGTGCCGGCCTATGCGATCGTGGCCAGCGGCCTGTTGCTGCCCGTCGCGGCTCCCTTGCTCGGCGTCGCCATCATCGTCACCAGCGCCTTATATTTCGCCGATTTGCGCATGAAGGCGGACGACAATCATTTCCGTGGCTTCCCGGCGCTGTGGAATGCGGCGGCGTTCTACCTGTTCCTGCTGCACTGGCCGCCGCTGTGGTCGACGCTGCTGGTGACCGCGCTGGTCGTGCTGACCTTCGTGCCGTTTCACGTGCTGCATCCGGTCCGCGTCGTGCGGCTGCGCTGGCTGACGATGTCGCTGATCGCGATCTGGGCGGTGCTCGCCCTCTACGTGCTGGAGATGGACTTTCGCGTCGGTACCGGCGTCACCATCGTGCTCTGCGCCATCGCGCTCTGGATCAGCTTCAGCGATGCCTTGATACGATTGGTGCGATCCTTCGCATGACCGACCTCATCACCAGCCCCGAAGCCTGGGCCGCGCTGTTCACCTTGACGGCGCTCGAGATCGTGCTCGGCATCGACAACGTCATCTTCATCTCGGTGCTCGTCTCGCGCCTTCCCGAGCAGCAGGCGCACCGCGCCCGCCAGATCGGCCTCGCGCTGGCGCTGGTCTTCCGCCTCATCCTGCTCAGTCTGCTGGTCTGGCTGATCGGTCTGACCGCGCCGGTGTTCTCGGTTGCGGGGCAGGCTTTCTCCTGGCGCGACCTGATCCTGATCGGCGGCGGCCTGTTTTTGATCGCCAAGGCGACGCATGAGATTCACGGTGAGGTCGAGTCCGATCACGGCCGGAACGAGAACAAGTCCACAGGCAGCGCCTTCTTCTGGGTGATTGTCCAGATCATCGTCGTCGACCTCGTGTTCTCCCTGGATTCGATCATCACCGCAATCGGCATGGCGGAGGACATCCGGATCATGGTCGCGGCGGTCGTGATTGCCTGCGCGGTCATGTACGTTTCGGCGGGTCCGGTGGCGCGCTTCGTCGCGGAGCATCCGACCACGAAGATGCTGGCACTCGCCTTCCTGGTGCTGATCGGCGTCGCGCTGGTCGCGGACGGATTCCAGTTCCACATTCCCCGCGGCTATATCTACTTCGCGATCGCGTTCTCGGCGGCGGTCGAATTCTTCAACGTGCTGGCCAGGCGCAATCGCAAGAGGTCCGGCACGCCGTCGGTTTAGGCGTTCCAGCTGCATCGAGTTGACAAGGTGGGCGCGATGTCTTTCGCTTGCGCCTTGGAGAACAGGAGGTCAGGCGATGACCAAAGCGGTCCGTGTGCACAAGGTCGGAGGCCCCGAAGCCCTGGTCTATGAGAGCGTCGACGTGCCGGCGCCCGGGCCCGGCGAGGTGCGGATCCGCCAGCACGCGGTCGGCCTGAACTTCATCGACGTCTACTATCGCACCGGGCTCTACAAGGCGCCGGGGCTGCCCTTCATCGCCGGCAACGAGGCCTCGGGCGAGGTGGTCGCGGTCGGGCCCGGCGTTACGAACTTTCATCCCGGTGACCGCGTCGCCTATTATCACAATCTCGGCGCCTATACCGGCGAGCGCAACATCCCCTGGGAGAAGCTGGTCAAGCTGCCCGACCACATCACCCACGAGCAAGGTGCGGTGCTGATGCTGAAGGGGCTGACCGTCTGGTATCTCCTGCACAAGACCTTCAAGGTCGAGCCGCATCACCGCGTGCTGGTCCACGCCGCCGCCGGCGGCATCGGCCTGCTCGCCTGCCAATGGGCGAGGGCGCTCGGCGCCCACGTCATCGGCACGGTCGGCTCGCGCGAGAAGGCCGAGCTCGCCGAGGCCAACGGCTGCGACCACGTCATCCTCTACAACGAGGAGGATTTCGTCGCGCGCGTCAAGCAGATCAGCCGCAACGAGGGCTGCGACGTCGTCTATGACGGCGTCGGCAAGGCGACCTTCCCGGGCTCGCTGTCCTGCCTGAAGCCGCGCGGCATGTTCGTCTCGTTCGGCAACGCCTCGGGTCCGGTGCCGCCGTTCGCGATCGCCGAGCTCAACAATCACGGCTCGCTGTTCGCGACACGGCCGAAGCTCAACGATTACGTCGGCACGCGCAAGGAGCTGCTGGAAGGCGCCGACACGCTGTTTGCCGCCGTCATCAACGGCAAGCTACATGTGCCGATCAACCACGCCTACGCGCTCAAGGACGCCGCGAAAGCGCATATCGATCTCGAAAGCCGCAAGACCACGGGCGCGTCGATCTTGAAGCCGTGACTCGCCGTTACCGTTGAGGTCTCGTAGGGTGGGCAAAGGCGCGAAGCGCCGTGCCCACCACTTCTGAATGGTGGGCACGCTTCGCTTTGCCCACCCTACGCCACCTTAGGCGACCCGCCGTGCCGCGCCGGCCTTGGTCAGGATCCCGTCGAGGCAATCGATCATCTCGGCAATCTCGGCCTTCGCGACGTTCAACGCCGGCATGAAGCGCAGCGTGTCGAGTTGCGGCGCGTTGAGCAGCACGCCGGCCTCGAACGCCTGCGCGACGATGCCCGGCGCGATCGGCAGCTTGAGGTCGAGCGCGAGCAGCAGGCCGCGTCCGCGCACGCCGCCAAGGCCGTGCCGGGCCGAGACCTTCTGCAGCTCGCTTTCCAGCAAGAGGCCGGTCTCGGCGACCTGTTTGAGGAAGTCGGGCTTCTTGACCGCCTCGAGCACCGCGAGGCCGGCAGCGCACATGATCGGGTTGCCGTTGAACGTGCCGCCCTGGTCGCCGTGCTCGAAGCAGGAGGCGCGTTCGGTCGCGAGCAGGGCTGCGAGCGGCACGCCGCCGCCGATGCCCTTGCCGAGCGTCATGATGTCCGGCGCGATGCCGGTGTGCTTGTAGTGGAAGAGTTTTCCGGTCCGGCCCATGCCGGTCTGGATCTCGTCGAAGATGAGCAGCAGGCCGTGCGCCTCGGTCAGCGCGCGTAGCTGCTGCAGGAACGCATCGGTTGCCGGCCACACGCCTGATTCACCCTGGATCGGCTCCAGCATCACGGCGACGGTGTTGGCGTTGATCAGCCTCTCGACCGAGGCGATGTCGTTGAGCTTGGCCTTCTTGAAGCCCGCGACCTTCGGTTCGAACAGCGGCTCGAACGCTTTCTTGCCGGAGGCCGACATCGTCGCCAGCGTCCTGCCGTGGAAGCCGCCTTCGAAGCTGATGATCTCGAACGCGCCGCCCTTGTGCAGGCTGCCGAACTTGCGCGCGAGCTTGATCGCGCCTTCATTGGCCTCCGCGCCGGAATTGGCGAAGAACACCTGGTCGAACGCGCTGGCCCCGACCAGCGCCGCGGCCAGCTTCAGGCTCGGCTCGTTGTAGAAGGCCGGGCTCGGCGTCAACAGCCGCTTGGCCTGCGAGCTAAGCGCGTCGGCGACGGCCGGCGGGGAATGGCCGAGGCAGTTCACGGCCCAGCCCTGCACGAAGTCGAGATAGCGCTTGCGGCCGTCGTCCCAGAGATAGGAGCCGGCGCCGCGGACGAACACGGCTTTCGGCCGTGCGGTGATGTCCATCAGCGCGTCGTACGGATGCGTCGTCATGTCGAACTCCTCTGGAGGCGGGTGGAAAACGGGCGCAAAAAGCAGAAAGGCCGCACCTTGCGGGTGCGGCCTTCTCGAAAACCTCGGCTGAATTCTAGTGGTTCAGCGGCGTCGTCGGACATGGCGCACCCTCTCGTCGTCGCGGGAGCGACGGCGGAGCATGGCGGTGCGCTGGTTGGTCCGGTTGATCATGGGGCGCGGCAATACATGCCAATGCCTGGGCTTGTCAAGCGGGCGTTTTGCTGACACCCGCCCGGCGTGCATCGGTCAGGTCAGGTGAGCGGCTTCCTCGGCGTCCTCGTCGCCCCAATCGGCGTCGGCAATCGCGGTGTCGATCAGCTCGCCGCGCATCAGCTTGAGCGGCGATTTCCAGTACAGCGCGATGTTGTGGAATGGGTCGGTCAGCACCTTGAACGCCCAGACCAGACCGGTCGTGACGTCGCGGGTAGCGAAGAGCTGGAGCATGCGGGCAAGGCCGCCGCCGATGCCGATCGCGAGCCAGAGCGTGCCGACATGGCGGATGAAGTCGAGACGCCCGGCCGGCGGATCGAAAAGTCCGAACAGCGTCGGATCGACATACAACGCGATTGGCGCGCTGCCCCATACCAGCAGCAGGATGATCTTGCGGGTCTGGTTGTAGCCGACCTTGATCGCTTCCTTGTAGTCATTGCTGACGTCGTTGACGGCGTCGTAGCCGTTCGGCTCGAAGAAGAAATGCCCGGTCTGCCGCGTCAGCATCGCAATCCAGCCGACGATGCCGGCGAGCGCAGGGTCTACGAACAGCAGCCCGTAGCAGAACAGGAAGATCACGGCGCTGAAGAGATGCAGCGTCTGGTTGACGGTGCTTTGATGGCAGAGACGGTAATCGTCGAAGCGCTGCGTGCGCAGCATGCCCGAAAGGCTCATCCTCGTTCCTCGCTCGCGTTGAGAAGCGCGGGCAGAGTTAGGCCGAGTCGGTGACCTCTGCGTGAATGCACTATAGTGTCACAATACACATCGCTGGTAGCCGCGCGCGTCGCGCCGCGGCAACCAAGAGGAAGAAGCCTGCGAGCAAGGTCGATGTGGTCATCGGGCGGGTATCGTCCGCTCCCGGATTCCGCTGGTTTCCCGCCATTTCATTGTCTGGCCCCCAGAAACCATCGCCTCGCTGGCGCGTTTGTGATCGAGATACGCGAATTGGTTCGAACCGGACGCAACTCGGCTCAGACCAAGAGGGGCGGGACCAACGAGACAGTTTCAGCCTTGTCCGACACGTCTTATCCGATCGACCTCGACAGCATTCGCGGCGCATTTCCGCCGGGCATCGAAGCGCCTCCGCTGCTGGTCGACTTTGCCGGCTGGCTGGAGGGGCGGCCTTGGGGCAGCGTCGGCTGCTTTGCGCTGCAGGGCCAGTTCTCAGATCACGCGCCGATCGTCGACGGCAGTCCGTTGCGGGACAGGTTTTCGCTGTTCATGCGGCTGCCGGATGGTTCGGCCGTCGGCGGCTGGTACGGCGCCGGTCTCGACCGCGACAATCCGCCGATCGTGGGGCTCGGATCGGAGGGCGCCTACGAATTACTGGCGCCGAGCCTCGACGGGCTGCTCGCCAAATTGACGTCGCAGCAATTCGACAACGCCTGGAGCGATCTGAAGCCGCATGACGAGGTCGAGGCTCAGACGGTCGAGCTTGCGCAATGGCTCGCCGGACGGCCGCATGGCGAGCCGACGGCGGTCGAGGAGACTTCGGCGGAGCTGCCCGACTTCCGCGGTTTCATGGAGAAGTGGAGCCGGGAGCGCGAGGATTATTGGGCCAATCACCGGCTGATGGCCGAGCTCGGCTGGCGGCTGGCGGCGCATCTGCCCAAGGGCAAGAAGCCCTGGGACCGGACCCGCTTCGCGGTCGCGATCGTCGGCAAGCAGTACGAGGCGCGCGTGCTCGCGCGCGGGCCGCAGCCGTTCGAAGAGGCCGCATCGATCGAGTCTCTGCTGCGCGATCTGCGCGAGGAGATGCGCCGCGCGCAGCCCGAACTCGGGCTGTGGTACGCGATGAATTTCGGCCTCCATGCGGACGGCCGCGTCATGCCGAACTTCGCATACGATGTCCGCCCGACCATCGACGGCGAGCCGGCGCTGCTGTCAGAAGCCAGGGTCGATCTGGCCCGTGCCCCGCGCCCGGAGCGCTGGGTGCCGAAATGGCTGACCTGACGGCGTCATTGCGAGCGCATCGAAGCATCCAGACTGCCGCAACGGAGGGATTCTGGATTGCTTCGTCGCAAGGGCTCCTCGCAATGACGGGATCCCTCAGAACCCCGCGACGCTGCCGTGCAGGTCGTATTGATCCGCGCGCTCGATCTTGGCGGTGACGATCTCGCCGACGCGCAGGGGGCGGCGGCTCGTCAGATACACCGCGCCGTCGATCTCCGGCGCGTCGGCCTTGGAGCGGCCCTTGGCGACGGTCGGTCCGACCTCGTCGATGATGATCTGCTGGCGCGTACCGACCTTGCGCTTGAGCCGGCGCGCGGAGATCTTCTGCTGGCGGGCCATCAGCGCGTTGTAGCGCTCCTGCTTGACCTCTTCGGGCACCGGGTTCTCGATTGTGTTCGAGGTGGCGCCGGCCACCGGCTCGTACTTGAAGCAGCCGAGACGATCGATCTCGGCCTCGTCGAGCCAGTCGAGCAGATAGGCAAAGTCGGCATCGGTCTCGCCGGGGAAGCCGACGATGAAGGTCGAGCGCAGGGCAAGATCAGGACATTCCTCGCGCCAGCGCTTGATCCGCGCCAGCGTCTTGTCCTGCGCCGCCGGACGCTTCATCGCCTTCAAGACGTCGGGGCTCGCATGCTGGAACGGGATGTCGAGATAGGGCAGCACCTTGCCCTCGTTCATCAGCGCAATGACCTCGTCGACATGCGGGTAGGGATAGACATATTGCAGCCGGACCCAGGCGCCGAGCTCGCCGAGCTCGCGGGCGAGGTCGAGGAATTTGGCGCGGACCTGGCGATCCTTCCACGGGCTCTCGGCATATTTCAGATCGACGCCATAGGCCGAGGTGTCCTGCGAGATGACGAGCAGCTCCTTGACGCCGGCGCCGACCAGGCGCTCGGCCTCGCGCAGCACGTCATTGGCCGGGCGCGAGACCAGGTCGCCGCGCAGCTTCGGGATGATGCAGAAGGTGCAGCGGTTGTTGCAGCCTTCGGAGATCTTCAGGTACGCGTAGTGTCGCGGGGTCAGCTTGATGCCCTGCGGCGGCACCAGGTCGAGATGCGGATTGTGCGCCGGCGGCAGCGCGCGGTGCACGGCGTCGAGCACGCTCTCATATTGCTGCGGGCCGGTGATGGAGAGCACGCCGGGATAGGCCTGCTCGATCGCTTCCGGTTCCGCGCCCATGCAGCCGGTCACGATCACCTTGCCGTTCTCGGCCATGGCCTCGCCGATTGCCGACAGCGATTCCTGCTTGGCGCTGTCGAGGAAGCCGCAGGTGTTGACGATGACGATGTCGGCGCCGTCGTGCTTGCGCGCGAGCTCATAGCCCTCCGCGCGCAGGCGCGTGATGATGCGCTCGGAATCCACCAATGCCTTGGGACACCCGAGTGACACGAAGCTGACCTTGGGCGCAGCCGCCTGATCCATATCCAAATCTGCCTGATTGACCGGCCTGAGCTAGTCCCAATTGCCCACAATTACAACCCTTTGCAGGGCGTTCCGGCGTGCTATGGATGAATCGCCTGCCGCGAGTGAGCCATGAGCGCCGAACAGTCGCCCAAAATCGTGATCGTCGACGAAAGCCCTGTCAGGGCCGCGATCCTGCAGGAGGGATTGCGGGAGGCCGGATTCACGCAGGTCGTCCATATCAGCGAGATGCAGAGCCTGCTGGCCCGTATTTATGCGGTCGATCCCGACATCATCCTGATCGATCTGGAGAACCCCAGCCGCGACGTGCTGGAGGCGATGTTCCAGGTCAGCCGCGCCGTGAAACGGCCGATCGCGATGTTCGTCGATCAGAGCGATTCCGCCTCGATCCAGGCCTCGGTCGAGGCGGGGGTGTCCGCCTACATCGTCGACGGGCTGAAGAAGGAGCGCATCAAGCCGATCCTCGACCTCTGCGTGTCCCGCTTCAACGCCTTCGCCAAGCTCCAGGAGGAGCTGGAGCGCACCAAGTCGCAGCTCGAGGACCGCAAGATCATCGAACGTGCCAAGGGCATCCTGATGAAGGTGAAGGGCCTGACCGAGGACGAGGCCTATGTGCTGCTGCGCTCCACGGCGATGCGCGAGAAGAAGAAAATCGGTGAGATCGCGCAGTCGATCATCACCGCCTCGGAGATGCTGAAATGACCGCCCCCCTTCGCATCGGGTTCATTCCGCTGGTCGATGCCGCCGCGCTGATCGTCGCCGTCGACAAGGGATTTGCTGCTGCCGAAGGCCTTGACGTCGAGCTGGTGCGCGAGGTCTCCTGGTCCAACGTCCGCGACAAGCTCAATATCGGCCTGTTCGACGCCGCCCATCTGCTGGCGCCCGTGGCGATCGCGTCTTCGCTCGGGCTCGGCCATGTCAAGGTGCCGATCGCCGCGCCCTTCAATCTCGGCATCAACGGCAATGCCATCACGGTGTCGCCGGCGCTCCATGCTGCGCTGATGGAGCAGATCGACGGCGACCGTTTCGATCCGATGGTGACGGCGAAAGCGCTGGCGAAGGTCGTTGCGATCAGGCGCAAGGAGGGGGCCGAGCCGCTGACCTTCGGCATGACCTTCCCGTTCTCGACCCACAATTATCAATTGCGGTTCTGGATGGCCGCAGCCGGCGTCGATCCCGACGAGGACGTGCGCCTCGTGGTGCTGCCGCCGCCCTATATGGTCGACAGCCTCGCCAATGGCCATGTCGACGCGTTCTGCGTCGGTGCGCCCTGGAATTCGATCGCGGTCGATCTCGGCATCGGTCACATCCTGCATTTCGTCTCCGACATCCTGGACCGCGCCGCCGAGAAGGTGCTGGCGGTTCGCCAGGTCTGGGCCGACAAGAATCCGGACGTGGTCGCCGGCCTGGTGCGCGCGGCGGTGAAGGCGGCCGAGTTCATCGAGAACCCTGCGAACCAGACCGAGGCGGCGCAGCTCCTGGCGCAGCCCGAGCGGATCGGCGTCGATGCCGAAGTCATCCAGCGCACCCTGACCGGGCGCCTGAAGATTTCTCCTGACGGCACGTTCCGCGAAAGCGGCCGCTATCTCCTGGTCGGGCGGGAGGGGGCAGGGCGCCCGGATCCAGTGCAGGCCGCCTGGCTCTATGCGCAGATGGTGCGTTGGGGGCAGACGGCGCTCGCGCCGGAAGGCGTCAAGACGGCGATGGCCGTGTTCAGGCCCGATCTGTACGATGCGGCCCTCGGCAGGCGGCCGCCCGAGCAGCCTGCAGCGGCGTTCGGCGCCTTCGCTGGCCCGGTCTTCGATCCCGCCAACATCCGGGGGCACCTCGAAGCCTTTGCGGTTGGCCGTTGGCGGACCTGACTCGGTCTGCATCATTTTTGGGCGCAGAAATTCACTGCTCAAATATTGATCAGGATGCACGAATTTCGTGAAAGCGCGCGGCCCGGGATCTTCCGGGCGTTCGCATAATCGCCTGTAAACACAAGGCTTTCCATTTCCTCCAGGCTGGCACGCAACTTGAATGTTGCAGTGCGGCCAGCTTGTCACAGGTGCCTGCTGAGCCGAGTCCCGCAGCAACGAAGCTGATCGGACCGCTGGGGTAGCGAAGCCGGCTCTTGAAGCCAGCCTCGGTCCTCGCGGGTCGCGCAATGTCCGTCGATGCCACCCAGGTGGCCGCAGGAGCTTCGTTACCGACCATGAAAATCGATACGCTCGCAGTCGACTTTACCGACGAGCAGAAACGCTATCTCGAAGGCTTCACCACCGGTCTGCAGATCAGCCGGGTCGGGCGCGGTCTTGGCGGCGGCAGTGCCGGCAAGGCGAATGCCGAGCCTGTCGGTCCCGATGCCGTGCACCTCAAGGCGCAGGACAAGGTGATCGCGGCGGGCAAGAAGCTCGCCGACCAGGAGAAGTTCAAGCGCGACGAGCATCCCTTCGATGCCTATCCGCGGCTGCGCCAGCAGGCGCTCGACAATGCGCCGCCGAGCCCGGCCGACAATTTCCGCTGGCGCTATTACGGCATCTTCTATGTCGCGCCGACGCAGGACTCCTACATGAGCCGCCTGCGGATTCCGAACGGCATCATGAAGCACTGGCAGCTGTCGGGCCTCGCCGATCTCGCCGACGAGCTCTGCGGGCCCTATAGCCACGTCACGACGCGCGCCAATCTCCAGCTTCGCGAGATCCCGCCGAAGCACGCGATCAAGCTGCTCGAGGGCATCCAGGAGCTCGGCCTGTGCTCGCGCGGCTCCGGCGCCGACAACATCCGCAACGTGACGGGGACGCCGACGGCGGGCATCGATCCGCAGGAGATCATCGACACGCGATCCTATGCGCGCGAATGGCACTACCACATCCTCAACGACCGCTCGCTCTACGGCCTGCCGCGCAAGTTCAACGTCGCCTTCGACGGCGCCGGCAGGATCGCCGTGCTGGAGGAGACCAACGACATCGCGTTTACGGCCTATGAGGTGAAGGACGGTTTCGGCGTCGAGCCGGGAGTCTGGTTCCGCCTCGGCCTCGGCGGCATCACCGGCCACAAGGACTTTGCGAAATATTCCGGCATCATCGTCAAGCCGGAGCAGGCGACCGCCGTTGCCGACGCCATCGTGCGCGTCTTCATCGACCATGGCGACCGCACCAACCGCAACAAGGCGCGACTGAAATACGTGCTCGACGCCATGGGCCATGACGGCTTTCTTGGGCTGGTCGAGGAGCGGCTGAAGGCGCCGTTCACGCGCGTGCCGGAGGAGGCGTTCGCGCCGCGGCCGGCCGCCGACCGCATGGCGCATGTCGGCGTGCACAAGCAGAAGCAGGACGGTCTCAACTGGATCGGCGTGTCGCTGACGCTCGGCAAGCTGACAAGCGACCAGATGCGGGGGCTCGCCAAGGTTTCGCACGACCTCGGCGACGGCGAGATCCGGCTCACGGTCTGGCAGAACCTGCTGATATCGGGCGTGCGCGAGGAGAACGTCGAGCTTGCCATCGCGGCGGTCAAGCAGATCGGGCTCGCGGTCGAGGCCTCGCACATCCGCGCCGGCCTGATCGCCTGCACCGGCAATGCCGGCTGCCGCTTCGCCGCGGCGAACACCAAGCGCCACGCCGCCGAGATCGGCGACTGGTGCGAGCCGCGGGTGGCGATGGACAAGCCGGTCAACATCCACGTCACCGGCTGCCATCATTCCTGCGCGCAGCATTACATCAGCGACATCGGCCTGATCGGCGCACGCGTGCCCGTTGGCGAGGACGACACGGTCGAGGGCTATCACCTCTTCACCGGCGGCGGGTTCGGCCCGGACGCCGATGTCGGGCAGGAGGTCTATCACGACCTCAAGGCCGACGATGCGCCGAAGACGGTCGAGGCGCTGCTCAAGGCCTATATCGCCCATCGCTCGTCGCCCGACGAAACCTTTCTCTCCTTCGCGCGCCGCCATGACGGCGAAACGCTGCGCAAGCTTGCCGATGCACAGGTGTCCGCATGAACCAGATCACCCCTCCGCCCAGGCTCGACATCATTCCCGCCAGCGCACCGTTCTCCGATGCGCAGCGTTCCTGGCTGAACGGCTTCTTCGCCGGCCTGCTGTCGCCTCATGTCGCCGCGCCGCTGTCGGCGGAGCAGGGCGCCGCCGTCATGCAGGGCGCAGCCGGTGACGGCGACGACGGCGAAGCGCCCTGGCACGACCAGACTATGCCGATCGCCGATCGCATGAAGCTTGCCGAGGGACGCCCGGTGCGCCGCAAGATGATGGCGGCGATGGCGCAGCAGGATTGCGGCCAGTGCGGCTACAATTGCCACGATTATTCGGAGGCGATCGCCAGCCGCAGCGAAGCACGGCTCAACCTCTGCGTCCCCGGCGGCAAGGAAACCGCGCGGATGCTGAAGTCGCTGTACGAGGAGCTGGACAAGGCCCCGGCGGCCAAAGCGGCGGACAAGCCGGACGTTCCGGCACCGGCCGTGACGGTGACGATCGCAGAGCCGGGCCGCTCACGCGACAACCCCGTGCCTGCGACCTTCCTGTCGCGCCGCCTTCTCAACAAGGGCAAGTCGGAGAAGGAAACCTATCACGTCGAGTTCGATCTCTCCGAGAGCAAGCTCGACTACGTCGTCGGCGACAGCTTCGGCGTGTTCGCGCGCAACGATGTCGGTCTCGTCGACCAGATCATCGCGCTGCTCGGCGCCTCGCACACCACGAAGGTGAACGGCAAGACTCTGCGCGAGGTGCTGATCGACGACGTCTCGCTGTCGCCGGCGCCCGACACCCTGTTCGAGCTGATCTCCTTCATCACCGGCGGCGCGGCGCGGGAAAAGGCGCGGGCGCTGGCGCAGGGCGAGGACCCCGATGGCGATGCCGCAACCCTCGACGTCATGGCTGGGCTGCAGAAGTTTTCCGGCACGCGGCCGCACCCGGAGGCCTTCGTCGAGGCGCTGGAGCCGCTGCAGCCGCGGCTCTACTCGATCTCGTCGTCGCACAATGCGACGCCCGGAAAGCTGTCGCTGACCGTCGATTCCGTGCGCTACGTCATCGGCAAGCGCAAGCGCCTCGGCGTCGCCTCGACCTTCCTCGGCGAGCGCATCAACGAGGGCGACAAGCTCAAGGTCTATGTGCAGAAGGCGCACGGCTTCGGCCTGCCGAAGGATCCGAAGACGCCGATCATCATGGTCGGTCCCGGCACCGGCATCGCGCCGTTCCGCGCCTTCCTGCTCGACCGCAAGGCGACCGGCGCGCCCGGCAAGAACTGGCTGTTCTTCGGCCATCAGCGCAGCGATTGCGACTTCTTCTACCAGGAGGAGCTCAATGCGATGAAGACCTCGGGTCTGCTCACGCGGATGTCGCTGGCCTGGTCGCGCGACGGCGAGAAGAAGTTCTACGTGCAGGACCGCATGCGGGAGGTCGGCCGCGAGCTGTGGACGTGGCTGGCCGAAGGCGCGCATTTCTACATCTGCGGCGATGCCAAGCGCATGGCCAAGGACGTCGAGCGCGCGCTGGTCGACATCGTCGCCCAGTTCGGCGCGCGTTCGACCGACGAAGCCGTCAGTTTCGTCGCCGAGCTGAAGAAGACCGGGCGTTTCCAGGCGGACGTGTACTGACGGCTGCCGCTCGCCGATCTCCGAGCCGGTTCCAACTGGCTCGGATTTGAACGAATAAGATTCTCGGAACCCGCACCTGGAAAGAATTTACGACTGCGAGACGGCCTGCTCGGAGGAGGCGCATCGCTATTTGCGCCGCTATCTTGCCTCCCGCCCTGGTTGATCCTTCATACTCCGGCAAATGGGGCGTTGGAGATCGACCATGCGCGAACTATCGGCGGAAGCCAGACTGCACTTCTACGCGCGCTCGCTCTCGCGGCAGACCCGGGCAAGCGCCCATCATCTGGCGCTTTACAGCGCGTTTGCGGTCATCGCCGCGATCGTGTTCGGCACGCTCTCGGTGCATCCGTTTTAGAGCTCTCGTCGTCTTGTAGGGTGGGCAAAGCGAAGCGTGCCCACGACCTGTCTTAATCACGCGAAGTCGTGGGCACGGCGCTATGCGCCTTTGCCCACCCTACGGCACCTGTCGTGCCTCACCCGCGCTTGAACGGCGCAACTTCGATTCCCGCCGCCTTCAACGCCGCGCGCAAGGTCCGCGCGATCTCGACGGCGCCGTGGGTGTCGCCATGGATGCACACCGTGTCCGTGCGCATCTTGATCACCTTGCCGGTCACCGAGACCACCGCTCCGTCCTGCACCATCCGCACCACGCGCTCGGCGATCGCCTTGGCATCGTGCAGCACTGCGCCGGGCTTCTTGCGCGAGACGAGGTTGCCGTCGTCCTCATAGGCGCGGTCGGCGAACACTTCGTGCACCATCGGCAGGTTGGCGTCTTCGCCGGCCTTCACCAGCTTCGAATTGGCGAGCACGACGAAGATCAGGCTGGGGTCGACCGCCTTGATGCCGGCGGCGATCGCCCTGGCCGTCATGTCGTCCTCGCAGGCGACGTTGGAGAGCGCGCCATGCGCCTTCACATGCGTGACCTTGTGGCCGGCCGCGGTCGCGATCGCCTGCAATGCGCCGATCTGATAGGCGACGAGGTTCTCGATCTCGGAAGCCTTGAGGCCCGCGATCGGATGGCGGCCGAACCCGTGCAGGTCCCGATACCCAGGGTGGGCGCCGACCGAGACGCCGCGCGCCTTCGCCAGCTCCACCGTCCGGCGCATGATGTCGGGGTCGCCGGCATGGAAGCCGCAGGCGACGTTGACCGAGCTTGCGAGCTCGATCATGGCGGCGTCGTTGCCCATCTCCCACGCGCCGAATCCTTCGCCGAGGTCGCAATTGAGATCGATCGTCTTCATGGATGCTCTCCGCCTTCGGGTCTTGTTGTTGCGTCTAGGGCTCCGCGGTGACCTGCCAGGTGCCGGCATCGACCGCGTTCACCGCATGGCCCGCCACGTTGGCATCGCTGAGGGCCTCGATGTTGAGCGCAACGCTGTCGGCCGCGCGCAGGCGATCGGGCAGGGTCCGGATCGCTTGCGCGAACTTTCGCGCCTCGTCCTGCGCCTCGGCCATGCTGACGGCCTTGAAGCGAAACGCCGTTCCCGCCGAGGTCTGCGCGAGGCGACCGATGTCGGCGGTGATCACGGTTGCGATCTTCGGATAGCCGCCGGAGGTGCCGCGGTCCATCATCAGCGCGATCGGCGCGCCGTTGCCGGGCACCTGGATGCTGCCGTTGACGGTGCCGTCGGAGACGATGTTGTGGCCGTGCAGATGCCTGATCGCGGGGCCTTCGAGCCGGTAGCCCATCCGGTCGGAGGTCGCCGAGATCTTCCACTCGCTGTTCAGGAACAGCGCCTTGTTGGCGTCGTCGAACTCGTCGTCCTGCGGTCCCAGCAGAACGCGGATCGGCCCGCTCGCGGGCTTCGGCAATTCGATGCGCAGCTCGCTTGCGCCGCTCGCGGCATCGACGCTGAATTCGTCGCCGACCTGGAGCGGGCGCGGGTAGGGGCTGCCGAGGCCGGCCCGGGCATTGACCGCAAGGCTGCCGAACACGCGTTCGCCGGTGATGGCGCCTTCGATCGCGAGATAGGTGAAGGCGCCGCCGCGGGCGAAGCCCAGCGTCAGCGTCTCGCCGTCCTTCAGCGTCACCGACGTGTCCATGGCGACCGGGTTTCCGGCGACGTCCGTGTTGCGCGGCGCCCCCGAGATCGCCACGCGCACGGCGCCGTCACGGGCGGTGAAGGCGGCACCGAACGGACCGATCTCGACGGCGGCGGCGAACGGCGCGTTGCCGACCAGCGTGTTCGCCGCAGCCAGCGACAGCCGATCCATCGCACCGCTCACTGTCAGGCCGTAGCGCTGCGCGCCGAAGCGGCCGCCATCCTGGACGGAGCTTGCAGGTCCGATGCTGGCGACGACGAGCCGGCTCATGCGTCCACCTGCTCGGCGACGATCTCGCCGGCCTCCGCCGCGCGGTCCAGCTCGTCGAAGGTCTTGTGGTCGATGGCGAAGAACGTCACGCGGTCGCCGGGTTCGGTGAGGAAGGTCGGATTGCGGTGGAGCTGATAGGTGCGCACCGGCGTGCGGCCGAGCAGATGCCAGCCGCTCGGCGCCGCGAGGCACTGGATCCCGGCCTGGACGCCGCCGATCGAGATCGTGCCCGCCGGCGTCAGCAGCCGCGGATTCTGCCGCCGCGACATGTGCAGCGATTTGTCGAGGCCGCTGAGATAGGACCAGCCCGGCGTGAAGCCGATCATGGCGACCTTGTAGTCGCCGCCCGCATGGCGGGCGACGATGTCGTCCGGCGTGGTGTTGAGGGCCTTGGCGACATCCTCGAGGTCGATGCCGTGCTCGCCGCCATAGGCGACGGGAACGCGCCAGCGGCGCGCCTTGGTCACGGGCGGCGGCGGCTGGATCGCGAGCGGAAGCAGCTTGTCGCCGAGCGCGTCGAAACCGATCTTGCAGGGGTCGTAGTGCACCAGCAGCGAGCGATAGGTCGGCACGGTCTCGGTGATACCCTCGATGGGGCTTGCCACGAGCGCCTTGTCGAGCGCCAGCACGCGCTGGTTGGCCTCCTCGTCGATGGTGCGGCTGAACTCGACCGTGACGGCGCTGTCGCCACTGGGCAGAAGGCGGGGCGGGGGAAGCGTCGCGGCCATTGAGCTGTCGAAGAGCTGTCGGAATCGGGCTTTGCAAAGCGCGGGCTCGAGCTCGAGTTCCGCGTCACCCTGCTTCGCGTATATGCGCCCGCAAGTCCAATAAATTAATGCAGGGGGAGGCGATAAAGCCTTGTTATCGCGTCACATAAAGGCCCACCGGCCCTGCGTTATTGGGCGCCTCTTGGCCCTTGACGCAAGGGCTGCGGCTCGCAAGATGCGCGCGTTGTTTCCCGCACCCCGGAGCTCGTCTGTTTCCATGTCGCTATCCCCTGAAGCCCGCAAGACCCTCGCCGGCATCACCACCGCCACCATCACCACGGTCCTGCTGAAGAAGGGCCTGCGCAATGTGTGGATGCGCGGCGCGCGGCCGCTGCGCCCGGGCCTGCCGCGCCTGGTGGGACCGGCCTTCACGCTGCGCTTCGTGCCGGCGCGCGAGGATCTGGCGACGCCGGAATCCTGGTCCTCGCCGATCTCCACCCGCACCGCGATCGAGGCGATGCCGGAAGGATGCATCGCCGTGGTCGATGCCATGGGCATCACCGATGCCGGCATCTTCGGCGACATCCTGTGCGCCCGCATGGTCAAGCGCGGCGTCACCGCGCTTGTCACCGACGGCGTGGTGCGTGACGTCGAGGGCGTGCTCGGCACCAATCTTCCGGTCTGGTGCGACGGCTATGCCGCGCCGCCTTCGGTTGCGGGCCTCACCTTCGTCGGCTGGGGCGAGCCGATCGGCTGCGGCGGCGTTGCCGTATTCCCGAACGACATCGTGGTCGCCGACCAGGATGGCTGCGTGCTGATCCCGCAGGCAATGCTCGAGCACGTGCTCAACGAGGGTGTCGAGCAGGAGCGCATGGAGGCCTGGATCGTCAACGAGGTGAACAACGGCGCCGTGCTGCCGGGCCTCTATCCCATGAACGCCGAAACCAAGGCGCGCTACGCCGCCAGCAAGAAGTAACCGGGAAGCAAGCGAGGTAATCCCATGGAGATCACTGTTGCAGGCACGCGGCCGACCCGCCGCGCGCCCAAGGAAAACTTCACCGGCACCGTGTGGCAGGACCCCGTGATCATGGCGCCCGCGCCGGCACGGCTGAACTGCTCGCGTGTTGCGTTCGAGCCCGGCGCCCGCACCAACTGGCACCATCATCCGCTCGGCCAGACGCTCTACGTCATTTCCGGCGTCGGCCGCGTCCAGACCAAGGGCGGTCCCGTCAGGGAGATCCGTCCCGGTGACACCGTCTGGATTCCGCCGGGCGAAGTGCACTGGCACGGCGCCTCGCCGACCAACGGCATGTGCCACATCGCCATGCAGGAGGCGCTCGACGGCGTGTACTCGACCTGGCTCGAGCCGGTCACCGACGCAGAGTACGGCGCGGCGCTGGGCTAGAGCCGCGCGTCCCGGACAAGCCGCAGCGCCCGTAAAGCGATGCGGTGCCGATCCGGGACCCAGAGCTGCCGTGTTACGAAGCGCATTGTGAATCGTGCTGGGTCCCGGCTCTGCGCGGCAACGCTTCGCATTGCCGCTTGTCCGGGACACGGGCGACCTACATCCGCTCCGCCGTCCACGTGCCCGTGCACAGCGCGCCGCGCCAGGTGCCGGAGCCGGAGGTGCCGCTGAGCCGGCCGAAGCCGACGGCGCGCTTGATGCCGGTGCTCAAGGTGACGTTGATGCTGCCGGCATCGGCGACGCGACCTGACGCCGACACGGCCGCGCTGCTCGATGCGATTTGACCGTTGTTGATGCCGATCGCGACGGTGGCGCCGTTGCCGCAGGTCTCGCTGGATGACGAGATGCGGACATTCCAAATGCCGTCGAAAGTGCTTGTCGCAGCATCGGCCTGCCCGAGCGGGAAGGCGATGGCGAGGAGGGTGGCGAAGAAACCTTTGCGAAAGCCGTTCATGACACGCCCCTGTGGGTGACGATGCGGGGAACGTGGCACGGGCGCGGAACAGGCGATGTGAGGGGGCTCACGCGCAGCGGGCTCTGTGAGGTAGCGCACCTCGCAGCTGAGCGCCGGGCAAAAGCGAAGGGGCCCGGATCGCGGGCCCCTTTTTCAGTCGAAACGTCGATGTCGAAACTCAGTTCACCCGCGTCCAGGTCTGGCCGCCGCAGAACATGCCGCCGAAGGCGCAGCCCTGCACGCGCAGGCGATCGGTGCCCTTCATCGCGATGGTCGAATCGTAGGTCGAGCCGGAGTTCGGATCGAGAATGCGGCCGGACCATTTCTGGTCCTTGCCGGGCTTCATGTTGATCAGGACCTGCTCACCGTTCTGGTTGGATTTGCTGTCGACTGAATAGCCGCAGAGATTGCTGCCGCATTGCTCGATGCGAACCTTGCCTTCCTTCTCCTCGGTGAGCCAAACGCCGAGAGGTGAACTGAGATCGCGCGTGGGCCCCGTCGCCGGGGCGGGCGGAGCGACCGCGGCGGCCTGAACCGGCAGCACCGCGGTCTCGGCCGGCGCATTGCTGGGGGGGGCCGCCGGAGGCGGAGCTGGCGGAGGCGCCACGGCCGCAGCGACCGGCGCAGCCGCTTGGGCAGGCGCAGGCGCTTGGGCGGCCGCGGGCGGCGGGGCGACGGGCGCGGGAGCCGGTGCGGCCGGCGTTTGCGGCTCGACAATGGCTTGCTGGGGCGGCTGCTGGCCCGGCGTTGTCTCGTTCTTCTTGGCCTTCTTGGCCTTCTGGCCGGTGTTGTCGTACACGCCGGGGATCTGCACCGTGCCGCGGTCGGGGTCGATGCGGATGGTGCGTCCGCCATATTCGAACGTGTACTGCGCCTGGGCAGCGGTGCTCGCCAAAAGGAATGCGGCCGTGGCCAACAGCTTCCTCATTTCCATCTCCTAAAAAGGTGGTCCCCGCACTGACGCTTACGCATCGGTTCGATTGCAGAAAGTGATCTAGATCACTGTCTCGGTATGAGTCGCCGTCCTGCTGTTCAGGGTTCAATAGGCGAGGGACCGGCCCAAAGTTGGGCCGAGGCAAGCGACAGGAGGACGCGGCCTGAGGCGCCATTCCAATGCAGGCCCCCTGAGAATGCCTAGTCGAACCAGGCGGCGTAGATCTTCCTGTAGCTGCCGTCTTCCATGGAAATGTGCAGCCACTGGTCGACGAAGGCCTTCAGCGCCACATCGCGCTGGAGCCAGTAGGCCTTCTCGGAGAAATCGAACGGCTTTTCCGGGTGCACCGCGCAGAGCACGCCGGGGTGCTGCTTCTGCTGGTAGCGTGTCTCCGAGGCATCCGCATCATCAGATCGGCATTGCCCTTGGCGATCTCGTCGAAGATCACGGTGTTGTCGGGGAAGACCGTGATCTCGGCGTCCTTGATGCTTCCAAGAGTCGAACGGCCATTCGAACGATCATCTCTTCTCCACCCCTGCGCGAGCTGTCATTGTGCAGCTCCTCAAGGCGGATGTAGACCAGATGCGAGCTTCCGGCGAGGCGGAATTGAAGGGAATCTCAACGTGACGATCTCAATGCACGAGGCCTCGGTCGGCCTCTTCGTGCCGTATTTGCGTAACCTGTCGGTCCTGCTCGACAAGGGCGTCGCCTATGCGGAGGCCCGCAAGTTCAACCCGGCGGTGATGCTCGGCATGCGGCTTGCGCCGAACATGTACGACCTCGCCCAGCAGGTCGGCGAGGCCTGCCGCCATGCCGTGGTCGCGCCGGCCTTGCTGGCAGAGTGCGAGCCGTTGACGCTGCCGGCGCTGGAGCACGACATGGCCGGACTGCAGGCGCGAATTGCAACCTCGATCGAGTTCATCGAAAGCCTGCCGCGCGCGGAGATCGAGGCGGCGGCGGAGCGCAACGTCTTCTTCAAGTTGAAGAACGGGACAGAGCTGCCGTTCACAGGGCGGACGCTGCTGCTGACGTTCAGCGTGCCCCAGTTCTTCTTCCACGTCACGACCGCCTACGACCTGCTGCGGCACGCCGGCGTCGAGCTCGTGAAAAAGGACTATCTCGGAAGGAAGTAATTGCGGAGGCACGGTCTACACCTCTCCCCGGCAGGGAGAGGTGTAGAAAGGCCTCCAGCTGCAGCGCTAGGCTTCGCCCTTGCGCTCGTAGTCGGCGAGGGAGCTGCGGCCGGCGATCTCGCTGCGCAGCAGCTCGAAGCGCCGATGCGCCTCGTCCTGCTGGGTGTCGACGAAATGCACCGCGGCCTCGCTCGTCATGGGGCCGCTGACCACGGGCGCGGATTGTTCGCCGATGGTTTCGTGGACGTAGTACTGGCCGTCGTCACCGCGATGGACCGTCCATTTGAGGCGGATCGCCACCATGGGTCCGGGTCCGACCTTGCTGTAGCCGTCGGCATCGGTGTGCTCCGGCACCAGCGGTTGCTCCTCGACGACAGGATGCTCTTCCAGCGACGAATGCTCTTCGACCGCAGGATATTCGTCCACGACCCGATGCTCGTCGGAGTCCACATGCTCGCGCTCTCCGGACACCACGATCTCGGTCTCGGTCTTGCGAATGACCAGGACGGGCTCGGGGTTCTCCAGAATGCTGGCGATGGTCGCCAGCGCGTGGTCGGTCGGGTCGATCTCTGACAAGGCTCCATCCTCCAGCTCGACGCGGCCGGCTAGTCTGTCCCACTGCCGCCGCGGCCGGGAACATTAGGCGCGCTTGATTAAGGCTGAGTTGGGGCCCGATCTGCGCCAAAATGGGACGCTTCCTGGCGTTCCGAAGGCGGGCGCTTCCGTCGCCCGCCAGGAGCTCCAGCTCAGCTCAGCTTAGCCGAGCACGTCCTGATTGATCACGTTCTGCCGGATCGGATCGCCGTCGAGCACACTCAGGATGTTGCGCGCAGTCTGCTCGCTCATGCGCTGGACCGCCTCGACCGTGACGCCGGCGACGTGCGGGGCGATGATGACGTTGGGCAGGGCGAACAGCGCGTTGCTGACCGGCGGCGGCTCCACCTCGAACACGTCGATGCCGGCACCGGCAAGCTTGCCCGAGACCAGCGCGTCGTGGAGCGCGGCTTCCTTGACGATGCCGCCGCGTGCGGTGTTGATGAGATAGGATCTCGGCTTCATCCGGCCGATCCTGTCAGCATCGAACAGACCGATTGTCTCCGGCGTCTTCGGGCAGTGGATGGTGACGAAGTCGGCGCTCGGCAGGGCGGCATCGAGGTCGGCGACGGGCTCGCAGCCGGCAGCCTTGATCTCGGCGGCAGGCTTGTAGGGATCGTAGACCTGGACGTTCATTTCGAATGCCAGGCAGCGCTTGGCGGTGCGGCTGCCGATGCGGCCGAAGCCGATCACCAGCACGGTCTTGCCGTAGAGATCGAACGGCAGCATGCCGAGCCGATCGGCCCATTTGCCGTCCTTGACGCAGGAATGCAATTCCTGGGCGCGCTTGGCCAGCGTCAGCATCATGAACAGCGCGGCTTCCGCAACCGAAGGCGAGTTGGCGCTGCCGGCGACCATCAGCGGCACCTTGCGGCGGGAGAGGGCGGGCACGTCGACGGCGTCGTAGCCGACGCCGATCCGGGTCACCACCTTCATGTCCTTTGCGGCCTCGAGCTCGGTCTCGCCGAAGGCGGTGGCGCCGAGCGCGACGCCGTGGACCGGCGCATGGCTCTTCAGCAAAGCCTCGAAGTCCCCCGCCGAGATCAGGTTCGGAAACTCGACGAGTTCGATATCGTCCCGCTGGGTGAGGAGGGCGCGTGCCCCTTGCGACAAAGTTTGCGTAATGAAAATCTTCTTCTTGTTGGTCGCCATCGTCCCCTGCCTGCGCGAGTTTCTTGAACCGGCGTCACAACACGGCGCCGGTCGCCTCGTTTAGCAGGTGCATATTGTTGAGGTCCATCGCCAAACGCATGGGTGCCCCGTCCTTGGCGCCGGCATTGGGATTGACGCGGCCGCAGACCGGTGTGCCATCGAGTCCGAAATAGACCAGGGTCTCCATTCCCATCGGCTCGGTGACGTCAAGCACGGTGTCGAAGGTCTCGACGCCGGGCTCCAGATGCGCATGAGATTCGGTGAGATGCTCGGGCCGGAGGCCGAGCAGCAGCTTGTCGGTGCGCGGCAGCGAATTGTAGCGCGCGGCCCGGGCCGGCGGCAGCGGGAAGGCGATGCGGTCGGTCAGGCGGATCTGCAGCGTACCGCCGACGTCCTCGAGCCGGCACGGGATGAAGTTCATCGCGGGCGAGCCGATGAAGCCGGCGACGAACCGCGTGGCAGGCTTGTGATAGAGCTCGTTCGGCGTGCCGATCTGCTCGATCCGTCCCTTGTTCATCACGACAACGCGGTCGGCCAGCGTCATCGCCTCGACCTGGTCGTGGGTGACGTAGACGGTGGTGGTGCGCACCTTCTGGTGCACCTTCTTGATCTCGATCCGCATCTGCACGCGCAGTTTCGCGTCGAGATTGGACAGCGGCTCGTCGAACAGGAAGACCTTCGGATTGCGCACGATGGCCCGGCCCATCGCGACGCGCTGACGCTGGCCGCCGGAGAGCTGCTTCGGCTTGCGGTCGATCAGGTCGGTGATGTCGAGCAGGCGCGCGGCTTCCGTCACCCGCGCCTTGATCTCGGCCTTGGGATAGTGCTTCAGGCGCAGCCCGAACGACATGTTCTCCGCGACCGTCATGTGCGGGTAGAGCGCGTAGTTCTGGAACACCATGGCGATGTCGCGGTCCTTCGGCGGCACGTCGTTGACGATGTCGCCGCCGATCATGATGTCGCCGTCGCTGATGTCCTCGAGGCCTGCGATCATGCGCAGCGTGGTCGACTTGCCGCAGCCGGACGGGCCGACCAGCACGATGAACTCGTGGTCGGCGATGTCGAGGTCGATGCCGCGCACGGCTTCCACGTCGTCGTAACGCTTGACTACCTTCCGCAAAGCAACGTCAGCCATGAGTTCTCAACCCTTTGTCGCACCGGCGGTCAGGCCGGCAATGTAATAGTCCATCAGGAAGGCGTATATGATCAGCGGCGGCGCCGCGCCGAGCAGCGCGCCGGTCATGATCTGTCCCCAGTTGAACACGTCGCCCTTGATCAGCGTCGTGATGATGCCAACCGGCAGCACGAGCTGGTCCGTGGACGTCGTGAACACGAGCGGATAGAGGAACTGCGCCCAGGACACGGTGAAGGCGAAGATGGTCGCGGCGATCAGCCCCGGCAGCGCCACCGGAATGAAGATCCGGGTCAGCGTCTGGAACCAGGAGGCGCCATCGATGATCGCGGCCTCGTCGAGCTCCTTCGGGATCGAGGCGAAATAGCCGATCATGATCCAGGTGCAGAATGGCACCGTCAGCGTCGGATAGATGAACAGCAGCACGTACCAGCGGTTGATGAGCTGGATGCCGGTCCAGTCGCCGAACAGGGCGAACACCTTGAACAGCGGAATGAACAGCAGGCTGTCCGGAATGAGGTAAGTCAGGAACACGCCGGTCGCCAGCGTGGCCGAGCCCCAGAACCGCATCCGCGCCAGGGCAAATGCCGCGGGCACGCTGATCAGCATCGTGATGGTGACCACGAAAATGGAGACCAGCGCCGAATTCCAGAAGAACCGCAGGAACTGGTTCGACGTCAAGAGGCCGACATAGTTCTCGAGAGTCGGATGGAAGACCCACCATGGATTGGTCGCCGCCGAGATTTCGGCGCTGCTCTTGAGCGAGGTGATCAGCATGTAGATCGGCGGCAGCAGCGAGAAGATCGCAAACAGCGTCAGGAAGAAGTACGACCACCGCAGCGCCCATTTGCGGTCGCGGCTCATGCTTCCATACTTGACCGTACGCGTCGGCGCGGCCTTGTCTATCGTGACTGAGCTCATCAGGCTTCATTCCCGCGCTTGTTGACGTCCCGCAGGATGAATATCGCTGCGACCGCCAGGATTGGCACCATGAACAGGGAGACGCTGGCGCCCAGCGGAATATCGCTTCCTTCGATGCCGATCCTGAAGGCCCAGGTGGCGAAGATGTGGGTGTGGTCGAGAGGGCCGCCGGCGGTCAGGATTCGCACGATGTCGAAATTGGCGAAGGTCACGATCAGCGAGAACAGCGTCGTGATCGCGATGATGTTGCGCATCATCGGCAGCGT
This sequence comes from Bradyrhizobium sp. WBOS07, assembly GCF_024585165.1. Taxonomy (NCBI): domain Bacteria; kingdom Pseudomonadati; phylum Pseudomonadota; class Alphaproteobacteria; order Hyphomicrobiales; family Nitrobacteraceae; genus Bradyrhizobium; species Bradyrhizobium sp. WBOS07. Next base: position 2,277,336 of record NZ_CP029008.1, on the reverse strand, counting down.
CACGTACCAGATCCGCTGCCACCAATTGGCGCCGTCGATGGCCGCGGCTTCATAGAGCTGGTCGGGCACCGATTTCAGGGCCGCCAGATACATGATCATGAAGAACGGCGCGCCGTACCAGACGTTCACCAGGATGACGGAGAAGCGCGCCCAGGCGGCGTCCCCGGTCCACGGGATCGGGCCGATTCCGAAGAACGACAGCGTATAGTTGAACGCGGAATAGGAGGGGTCGAACAGCCACAGCCATGCCAGCGTGCTCATGGCGGGCGGGATGACCCAGGGCACCAGCAGCATGCCGCGCCATTTGCGCTGGCCCTTGGCCGGAATGTTGTGGACGAAGTGCGCGACGATGAACCCGATCAGCGCCTTGAACAGAACGGCGGTGATGGCGAAGATGCAGGATTGCTTGACGACCAGCCAGAACGTGTCGCGCTTGAACAGGAACTCGAAGTTGCCGAGACCGACAAATCTCTGCATCGACTTGTTGAGCGTCGCCAGATGAAGCGAATAGAACGCGGGATAAAGCACCAGAAGCGTGATGAGAATGATCAGCGGCAGCGTCATCAGGAACGCCGCAGTCGATTTGCGTTTGAGCGCCTTTTGCAGACTGGAGCGTTTTCGCGCCGGTTGCGCTGCGCCAGCCCTGTCTGGCTGCAATGCGACATCCGCCATGATGCATTTCCTCGCGCGGTTTGGTCGGTAGACCCGACTTTTGGAAGGTTCGAGAGCCGAAGCCGGCGGCTCTCGTCAGGTGAGTGAGACGGAAGACTCGCCGCGCGCGGCCTAAGGCCGTCGCGGCGAGCCGTTCCGGTTCAGCTCCGCATGAAGCCTTCGCATTCGCCTTCGGCCCAGGCGAGCGTCTTCTCCATCGATTCACCCTGGTGATACCGCAGGCACATCTTGGTGAGCGTCGCCTGCGCATAGATCTGCTGTGCGATCTTCGGCGGCGCAGGCGAAGCTGCAATCGACAGCGTCTGATGCTTGTAGGGATTTGGATAGTGGTAGAGCGTGCCTTTCGGTGGGCCCTCTTCCTGCCAGACCTTCAGCGTCGTCAGCTTCTCATAAGCCGGCAAGTCGTAGCCGCCGCTGGCCGTGACCATCTTTTCGATGGCTGCCGGCTTCGACAACGCCACCAGCAGGCTCTTCGCTGCTTCCTTGTTCTTGGAGAAGTTCCATATGCTCCAGAAATACGGCAGGTAGGGTGCAAAGCGGCCCTTCGGCCCCGCCGGGAAGCCGTGGGTCCAGCATTGCTCCGCAACCTGCGGCGCGTCGCGTTTGGCGACGGCCCAGGCGCTCGGCGGGTTCATGATCATCGCACCCCTGCCGGAGACCAGCCATTTGTTGTTGGATGCGTCGTCCCAGGCTGCGACATCGGGCGGCAGGAAGCCGATCAGCTTCTTGTAGAAATCGAGCGCCTGACGAACCGCGTCGGTCTTGACGGTGAGATTGCCCTTGGCGTCGACGAGCTGGGCGCCGAACGACAGGAAGATTGCGCCCGCCGTGTCGACGTTGTCGGTGGTCTCGCCGAGGCCAATGCCGAACGGGACGCCCGCCTTGTGACAGGCTTCGGCAGCTTTCAGGAATGTCTCCAGGGTCCAGTTGTCGGCCTTGGGTTGAGCGCCGGCCGGATACATCTCCTGCACGTCGATCCCCGCGTGCTTCTTCATCAGGTCGATGCGGGAGCAGGGGCCCTTGATCTGGCTGCCGACGCAGGCGGGAACGCCGAGCCATTTGGTCCCGACAGTGCCGAGATATTTGGCCGTGCCGTTCACCTCGCCGTTCTCGGCGATGATCGGCCCCATGATGTCGGCAACGTTCTCCAACTGGTCGGCATTGGAATGCGCCCACCACGTTGGCATCGCGAAGATATCATGGCCGGATTTCGCCTGCGCTTCGGCGGCGATGGTCAGCAGGTTCTTGTTACCCTGGCTGGGGATGTAGTCGATGGTGACTTCGACCTTCTCCTTGGCGGCCCATTCGTTGACGAGCTCGGTCGAGGCCTTGTTGGCGCCTGGCACCCAATGGTCCCAGAAGCCGATCGAGAGCTTGCCGGCGGCGGAAGCGCCCCGGACATAGGGCGCCGAGATCAGCGCCGCGGAGGACATTGCAGTGGCAGCCACAAATTGACGTCGCGTCAGTCTCTTGCGTGACATCTCGTTTCCTCGCTTGGGTGTTGTTGTTGGAGTTTCCTCTAAGACGTCTTTTCCGAGTTTCTTGTTGTTCGATTTTCTTATTGATGCCGTCGGCCCGATGGCAATTCACCGATGCCCCCAGCAAATTGGTAGCGCGATCAGATCATGATTGATCGCGTCTGTCGAGAAACCCGAACGGCTCGTACATAGAACTAACGTTGTGTCCTGAACGGCGGGGCGCGCTGCCGCGGTCGTGAGTTGCGACTGCTTGTTTTTTGCGATGCACACTTCGTGTGGACCGGCCCGGAACGATCCGTGCGCAATTACGCCGCAGTTTCGCACAAGCCTGCACAACCATAACCGCTTCGCGCGAAAGACTTTTCGGGCGTGGACAGCACTTGTCCGCGGCTGGACCGCGAAGCGGTGGAAACGATAGAGTTGCGGCGGGCGGCTTGGCTGCCGCCCAACAGGCGAGCGAGATCGACGATGGAGACGAGAATGATCAACCTGGCGCCGTCGGCGCGGCTTCACATGCGGCGATGCATCGCGCTCGGGGCCGTATGCGCTCTGCTGTTCGGTGCCGCCGCGGCCAATGCGCAAGGTCTGGTCAAAGGCGTTCAGGACGGCGCGGCGGCCGGAAACAAGGCGGCAGGTCCGGTCGGTGGCGTGCTCGGCGGCGCCATCGGCGGCGTCGTCGGCGTCTTCACCGGCGTGCTTGGCGTCGGCAACAACAATGCCGGCAATCCGCCGCCGGCCGCCAAGGAGTCCGGCAAGGACGCCAAGCAGCAAAGCCCAACCAAGGACAAGGACGCCAAGAGTGCCAAAGGGGGCAAGGGCGGCAAGGCGAGCAAGGAGGCAAAGAACGCACCGCCGGGCAAGGACCACAAGGACGTCACCGTCCTCACCCAGCCCGGCGCGCCGCAGCAGACCGCCGAGCAGATCGTGGCCAACAGCGATTCCTACATCGAGCGGATCAAGACCGAGCTGAACCTCACGCCCGAGCAGGAGAAGCACTGGTACGGTTTCTCGAGCGCGATGCACTACCTGGGACATAATGGTGCAGAGCGGCTCAACTTGCGGGTTGCGCGCGCCAAGCGGGATCCGCCCGACGACATCATCGAGCAGATGCGGAACGAGGCGCAGTTCCTGATCGACCGCGCCGCCGACCAGCGCAATGTCGCCGACGCCGCCGAGCCGCTCTATTCGAGCCTCGATGACAAGCAGAAGCAGGTCTTCATCCAGGAGATGGTGCGCCTCAGCCACGAGCGCGGATTGGATTGATCAAGTTGAATCGGATCGGGCGCCTCTGAATTAACGGCGCCCGCCACGAATTCGTGTATCCCTTCCGCAATTGATGTATGGTTAGCTTCGCAAGCTGACTGCGGAGTTGAAATGGCGGACGGACTCTCCGTTTTCCTGGTCGAAGACGAGGCGTTGATCCGGATGATGATCGCCGACATGGTGGTGGAACTCGGCCACCACGTCGTCGCGGAAGCCGACAATGTGCGGGACGCGAGCGCGTTTGCCATGACCGCGCAATACGATCTGGCCATCCTCGACATCAACCTCATGGGCGTCTACGTCGATCCCGTCGCCGACTTGATCGAACGTCGCGGCAAGCCGTTCCTGTTCGCCACCGGTTACGGGCCAGAGCTGCTGCCGTCCTTGCTCCGGCGCCGGCCGATCCTGCGGAAGCCGATCGCGATGGATCAGCTCAAGGCGATGATCGATTCGATGTTTCCCGAAGTTCCGGCCAAAGCGCCGCACTGATCGACGGCAGAGATGCCGCGTTGTTGACGACAACGCCGCCGCACCTCAGTTGCGGCCGTTCTTCAGCACCCTGGCAATGGTATGGGCCGTCATGGCCGCCCGGTCCGAGGCGCGCTGTGCGGCCAGCCGGTCTCGCGCCTTTTCCTCGATCAAGAGATCGATCAGCGCCAGCCGCTTGTCTTCGTCATCGGCCTCGCTGAGCAGGCGATGATAGCGGTGATAGTCGAAACCCAGATCCTGCTTACGCATGTCACGCCCCCGCAACTACGCCACACACGGCTTGATTGTTTCGCATCGGGAACATGGAGGCAAGCGTGTTCATGCGTGGAACCGCGCGGACGCTGAATCACCTGTGAATATCGGAACCAACGCGTGGAGAGGGTTCCCGCAGCTCAATCCACATTATGGTCAGCAAACATTTTCAGGCCGACGAAGCTCGCATCTGGTTTGATTACCAGCCGGGTCGGGATGTTGCGCAAATAGTCCTGGAACCGGCCCTTCGCTTCGAAGCGCGGCCGGAACGCGGAGGCCATCAGGAACTCAGGAAAGCGCGGCACGATTCCGCCGGCAACATAGACGCCGCCGCGCGCTCCGAATGTCACCGCGAGATTGCCGGCGACCGAGCCCAAGATGGCGCAGAACATCTCGAGCGTCGCCCGGCTGACGGGACAGCTGCCCTCCAGAGCCGCCTTGGTGATGCCGGCGGCATCGCGATGCGGCACCTGAGCGCCATCGACTTCCGCCAAGGCTTCGTAGAGATTTTGCAGCCCGGATCCGGAGAGGGCGCCGCGCTCGATGGAGACGTGGCCGAGGCGCCGCCGCAAGCACGCGATCGCGCGTTCCTCGCGCTCATCCTCCGCCGGCAGGGTCGCGTGTCCGGCTTCGGTGACGACGGCGAGGCGCGCGCCATGGCGCTGGACCAGACAGGAGACGCCAAAGCCGGTTCCGGGTCCGACCACCAGCAACGGCTCGCCGGACAGGCCATCGCCTCCGCCGAGCGGAATCAGATCGGCAGGCTGCAAGGCGGGCAGGGACCAGGCTACCACCTCGAAGTCGTTGAGCACGTGGACGCTGTCGAAGCCCAGAGCCGCTTGCAGCTCGTTGCCGTCGATGACCCAGGGGCTGTTGGTCATGACGCAGCGGTTGTTGGTGACGGGTCCTGCCACGGCGAGCACGGCCCTGCGGGGCTGCTCGCCACCGGCCCGGCGCGCCAGCACGTCCGCAATGGCCTCCCGAACCGTCGGGAAGTCGGCGACTTTCACATAGTCGATCGGTCCGGATTGACCGTCTTGGCCCAATTCGCTCCGGCTCAGCGCGAAGCGCGCATTGGTGCCGCCGATATCGGCGAGAAGAATCTGTCCTGTCTTGCCGATATTCATGATCTCGTGGTTGCCGCCGCCTTCCGGCCCCGGCAACCCTCTCCTCCGCGCCTTCGACCCCATCCACCCGTCCCGACAGTTTCGAGAATCCGCCCTCGGGTGCGCCTAGTCAACACGGACGAGGCCAAACCGTTGCATGCTGGCGGTGGGCCGGTGACCAATTCGCACAGGTTTTGCGCGGCGCGGCCGGTTGCGAAGCCGGGCGGGAAGACCGACACTGGGGGGCCTGTCCGGCGGCCGCTGCGCCGGGCGCATGGAATGGGACTGGCGATGAAGATTTCCGACCACGACGTGCTGCTGGCGATCGACGTGCAGAACGACTTCTGCACGGGCGGAGCGCTCGCCGTTCCCGGCGGTGAGAAGGTCATCCCCGCCATCAACCGGATCGCCCAAAAATTCGCCAATGTGGTGCTGACCCAGGACTGGCATCCGCGCGACCACGTTTCGTTCGCGACGAATCATGCCGGCAAGCAGCCATTCCAGACCATCGAGCTCGACTATGGCACCCAGGTGCTCTGGCCGGCGCATTGCGTGCAGGGCACCTCGGGTGCCGAATTCCATCGCGATCTCGACGTGGTCAGAGCGAGCCTGGTGGTGCGCAAGGGGTTTCGCCGCGGCATCGATTCCTATTCGGCATTGTTCGAGAACGACCACAAGACGGCGACGGGCCTGCTCGGCTATTTGCGCGAACGCGAGCTGAAGACTGTCTTTGTCGCCGGGCTGGCGCTGGATTTCTGCGTCCGCTTCTCGGCGGAGGATGCGCGCAAGGCCGGGTTGGAGGTGGCCGTGATCGAGGACGCCTGCCGCGGCATCGATCTCGACGGCTCGGTGGCCGCAGCCCATCGAAGCTTTCGCGAGCTCGGCATCTCCGTCGTCAGCCTCGAGGCGTTTCTCTAGGGACCTCGTCATGGTGGACAAGATCGGCAAACAGGCGAGCGGACCGGACCATGCACCCGACGAGCCGCTGCTATGGCCGTTCACGGCAGCCCGGCTGGCCATGGACGCGTGCTTCTGGTGGGTCGAGCGCGGCCGGGCCGAGCATGACGAGAGCAAGCTGCCGTGGACGACGCCCAACCGCGTTGCGCTCGAGCTCGCGACGATGCATCTGCGCGATTGCTCGCAGGGCCGGTCCGGCCAGCCGGTGCTGGTGTGCGCGCCCTATGCGCTGCACCGGGCCTTGGTCGCCGATTTCGCGCCTGGCCACAGCGTGGTGCAGTCTCTGCAATCCGGCGGCATCGACCGGATCTACCTCACCGATTGGCGATCGGCCACCCCGGGCATGCGCTATCTCTCGATCGACAACTATCTCGGTGATCTCAACGTCGCCATCGACGAGATCGGCGCGCCGGTCGATCTGGTCGGCCTGTGCCAGGGCGGCTGGCTGTCGCTGCTCTATGCGGCGCGCTTTCCGGCCAAGGTGCGGCGGCTGGTGCTAGCAGGCGCCCCCGTCGACCTGTCGATCGAGTCGCCGTTGTGCCGGCTCACCCGCAACGCGCCCGAGATGGTGTACGACCAGCTCGTCGCACGCGGTGGCGGCAATGTCAGCGGCGGGGAGATGCTTCACTTGTGGTCCAAGGCGCCAAACCGCGATGATATCGTGGCGGCATTGCAGAGAGACCTGTCGGACGAGGAAGGCGCGGCGCTGCTCGCGCGCTTCGAGCATTGGAACGCGGAGACGCTCGATCTGCCGGGTACTTATTATCTGGAGGTCGTCAACCGGATCTTCCGAGAGAACCAGATCGCAGGCGGCAACTTCAAGGCGCTTGGCCGCACGGTCGATCCGAAGGACGTCAAGGCGCCGGTTTTCCTGCTCGCCGGGCTCGACGACGACGTCGTGCCGGCTGCGCAGGCGCTCGCCACGGCCGGTCTGCTCGGCACGCCGCCGGCCTTCATTGCGGCGGCTTCCGAGCCGAGCAACCACCTCGGCCTGTTCATGGGCGCGCGCACCCACGCGCATGCCTGGCCGCGGATCGCCGAATGGCTGCGCGACGACCTGTCGGGCGTGCTGGCCCGCAACGCCTGAGCTCGTCGGGCGCGAACCGGCGGCCCTGCAAATCCGTTATGCATGACGGCGGATGGCCTGCACGGGGCCCGGCCGATGGGCTACAAATGGTTAGGTGCTGACGGCTTCGGCAGCGAAGAGATCAAGGGTACTGCGCTCGATGACTTTCCACTCGATCTACGCCCATGGATTTGCGCGCGTGGCGGCCTGTGTCACCACGTCCCATGTCGCCGATCCCCCGGCCAACGCAAAGGCGGTGCTGGCGGCAGCCAATGCCTGCCATGAGCAGTCGGTGGCGGTCGCCGTGTTTCCCGAGCTGTGCCTGTCCGGTTACGCGATCGAGGATCTGGTCAAGCAGGACCCGCTGCTCGACGCGGTCGAGCGCGGTCTCGCCGGCCTCGTCGAGGCCTCCGCAGGCCTGATGCCGGTCCTGATCGTCGGTGCACCGCTGCGCTTTGGCCATCGCATCTACAATTGCGCCGTCGTCATTCATCGCGGCAACGTTCTCGGCGTGGTGCCGAAGACCTATTTGCCGACCTACCGCGAATTCTACGAGGGCCGGCATTTCGCCTCCGGTGCCGGCATGGTCGGAGAGACGATCGCGTTCGGCGGGCTGCATGCCCCGTTCGGCGTCGACCTGCTGTTCTCCGCCGAGGACGTTCCGGGCCTCACCATCGGCGTCGAGATCTGCGAGGATATGTGGATCCCGGTGACGCCGGCCTCGGAGCTCGCGCTCGCCGGCGCGAGCGTGCTGATCAACCTCTCGGGCAGCCCAATCACGATCGGCCGGGCGCGCTCGCGCGCGCTGCTGTGCCAGTCGACATCGGCACGCTGCCTCGCCGCTTACGTCTACGCGGCCGCCGGGGCCGGTGAATCGACCACGGATCTGTCCTGGGACGGCCAGACCTCGATCTACGAGAACGGCGTGCTGCTGGCGGAGGGCGAGCGGTTCCGGCAGAGCGGCCAGATCACCATTGCCGATATCGATCTCGACCTGCTGAGGCAGGAGCGCGCGCTGATGGGCACGTTCGACGACAACCGCCGCCAGCGCGAGGCGTTTTTCCGCAAGGTGACATTCGCGTTGAAGCCGCCGGCCGCCGACATCGGCTTCCTGCGCAAGGTCGAGCGCTTCCCGTTCGTGCCGAGCGACGAAAGCCTGCTCGAGCATGATTGCTACGAGGCCTACAACATCCAGGTCGCAGGTCTCGTGCAGCGCATGCGTGCCACCGGCACCAAGCGCGTCGTGATCGGCGTCTCGGGCGGGCTCGATTCAACGCACGCGCTGATCGTCGCCGCCAAGGCGGTGGATCTGCTCGGCCTGCCGCGCGAGAATATCCTGGCCTACACCATGCCGGGCTTTGCCACCGGCAGCGAAAGCAAGAGCCACGCGCTGGCGCTGATGCAGGCGTTGCACACGAGCTGGCAGGAACTCGACATCCGCACCACGGCAACGCAGATGCTGAAGGACATCGGTCATCCCTTCGGCCGGGGCGAGAAGATCTACGACGTCACCTTCGAGAACGTTCAGGCCGGCCTGCGTACGGATTATCTGTTCCGGCTCGCCAACCATCACGGCGGCATCGTGATCGGAACCGGCGATCTCTCCGAGCTCGCGCTCGGCTGGTGCACCTATGGCGTTGGCGACCAGATGGCGCATTACAACGTCAATGCCGGCGTGCCGAAGACGCTGATCCAGCACCTGATCCGCTGGGTGATCTCGTCGAAGCAGTTCAGCGACGACGTCAACCGCACGCTCGGCGCGATCCTGGCCGCCGAAATCTCGCCCGAGCTGGTGCCGGTGGAGGCCGGCCAGAAGCCGCAGAGCACGGAAGCGGCGGTCGGACCGTACGAGCTGCAGGATTTCAACCTGTTCTACACGCTGCGGTTCGGCATGCGGCCGTCCAAGATCGCCTTCATGGCGCAGCACGCCTGGAAGGACGTGGCCAAGGGCGAATGGCCGCCGGCCTTCCCGAGCGACCGGCGCAGGGCGTATGATCTGCCGGAGATCCGCCGCTGGCTCGAAGTGTTCCTGCGCCGCTTCTTCGCCTTCAGCCAGTTCAAGCGCTCGGCGATGCCGAATGGTCCGAAGGTCTCGGCGGGCGGCTCATTGTCGCCCCGCGGCGATTGGCGCGCGCCGTCGGATTCGAGCGCGGCAGCCTGGCTTGAGGATCTCGAGCGGAACGTGCCGAGCTGATCGGGCAGCGGATCTGTGGGGGGATAATCGGATGTCGACGGTGGATGGAGCACAGGAGGAGGCCAGGGTCGTCAACGGCCTCTACATCTTCGACATCGAGATGCGCGACGGCAAGCGCGGGCAGGCGAGGGGCGTCGTCATGCTCTGCGACGGGCGCATCATGGGCGGCGACAGCTATTTCTATTACACCGGCAGCTACACCTTCCGGAACGGCAAGTGGCGCGGCGACATGATCGTCAACCAGCATACCGAAGCCGTCGGCCGGACGCTCGCCTTCGGCGGCAGGGAGGTCACCTGCGGCTTCTCGGGCGACTATTCCGCCGGCGGCGCCGAGGTCGAAGGCATGGCGCTGGTCGGCAAGACCAGCGTGACATTCACAGCCCGCCTCACGCTCAAGGACCCGATGTGAGCAAGGCGTAACTCGGCCCCTCGTTCCTGCTCAGGAACCTTCGCACCGACAGAACGTTCGCGTGTGTTGTTGCGAATTCTCGAGGAGAGGGACCATGCCTAAGCACTTGATGCTATCGACTGCGGCCATTGGATTGATGCTCGCTTCCGGCTTCGCCTACGCCCAGGGGCCCGGTGAGCGCAGAGACGAGCCGAAACGGACCGAGGAGCCGGCGAAAGGCGCTGGGCCGCAGCGTGGCGGCGCCCAAGAACGGGTTCAGGAACGTGTTCAAGAGCGCGCACAGGGCGCCCAGGAGCGACTGCAAGGCGCGGGCCGCGAAGACAAGGGCGGTGCTGCCAAGCAAGAGGCGAGCGACGACAAGCGCCAGCCGGCCAATGCTGCCGAGCGTAACCAGCCGAAGGGCAGGGATCAGGCACAAGAATCCCGCGAGCCTGCGCGCGATCGCAACCGTGAGGCCGAGAGCACTAAGCCGGGCCGCGACAGCAAGAGCAGCGCTGACACCAAGCAGGATAAGCAGGACAAGTCTGCGCCGCAGAAATCAACGGCCGAGTCCGAGAAATCCAAGACCGGCCCCGCTGGTCAGCAGAACGAGCGGACTGGGGCTGCGACCAACCAGAAGGAGCAGAACCAGACCCAGTCGCCACGCAATGCGGCCGATCAGCAGCAGACCGACCGGCCAGCCACGGCAACGGACACGAGCCGGACGGCTCCGACCAACAATGCGCAGACCGCGCCTTCCGGCACGCAGACCAACCAGGCCAATCAGACCACCCAGACCAACACGCAGGTCAATCAGCAGACCCAGGTGACCACCGAGAAGCAGGTGCGGATCTCCGAAACGGTGAGCCGTGCACGCCTGGCCCAGCCCGAGCGCAACCTGAACATCTCGATCCGGATCGGCGAGACGATTCCGCCGCGCGTGCGTCTGCACCGGCTGCCGCCCGAGATCGTGTCGATCGAGCCGGCATATCGCGACTATGAATATTTCGCGACGGAAGACGAAGTCGTCATCGTGGAGCCGCGCACGCATCGCATCGTCAGCCAGGTGCCGCGCGATCCGTCGCGGGCCCGCGCGCAAATGGGCGGCAGCGCTTCATCGAGCATGGCAGCAACCGGCGCAAGCAACGTGAACTGCCAGATCATGCGGCGTGACGCTTCGGGTAACGTCGCCCAGGCAGAACCCTCGACCGTGGGATCGACGGCGCGCGGGGATTCCATGAGCGTGATCGTCCAGATGCCCGGCGGCGGCTCGTCCGCGCCGATCGCCCTCGGCGCTGTCGCGGGCAACATCGTGGTCGCGACGCAAGGGCAGGGCGACTGCACGGTGACTCTGGAGCCGCAGACGCGCTGAGCGTAACACGACGCTGAAACGACAACGCGCCGCCCGGATGCCCCAGCCGGACGGCGCGTCATTGCGTTCAGTCTCAGATTGCGTTCAATCTCAGAAAGTGTCGAGGTCCGGAGTGCCTAGGAGTCCGGACCTCGTCACCTTGCCCCAGCCTTCAATCCCCCGCCCCATGTGGCCCCATGTGGTCCCCCAACCCCATGTAGCGCGATCAGAGGGTGATGCCCGTGGAAGTGGCCGCCGATCGATGTCCCGCGATGTACGCGAAGCTTGGTTAGGATTCCATTCCGGATCACTACGGACACGAATACCGGTTGCGATGTGTCCGTTCGGCATCGGTGCGCGATCGCGGTTGCCTGAACCCGAGCGCATCGTCGGCAGGATGTCCACATCTCCCGGCGCCGCAGAACCTGCATTTCACCGGCCTGTCATCGAACTGGTCTAGCGCTGCTCCCGTCATCGCTGACGGTCAAGGAGCAAGCCATGTCGAAGCCGGTGCTGGGCGCCGCATTGTCCATCAAATCGATTCCCGCGCATCGCGACTGGCTTCTGGAGCGGCAGCGCGATCTCGAAATCCAGGATTTCTTCCGCGCCGATCTTCTCGACAGCGATTGGCGCAGCACCGCCGGCGAGATCAAACAGATGCTGTCGGGCCATACCGGACGGCTCGGTATCCACGGTCCGTTCTGGGGCTTCAAGATCGACAGCCACGATCCCATGATCCGCCAGGCGGTGACCAAGCGCCTGCTTCAGGGGCTGGATGCCGCCGAGTTCCTCGGCGCGACGCAGATGGTGATCCATTCGCCGTTCACGACCTGGGACCACAACAATCTCGATCTCTATCCGGACAATCGCAACTACCTCGTCGAGCGCGTCAAGGCGACGCTCGCCGAAGTCGTCGCGCGCGCGGAAACCATCGGCTGCGAGATCGTCATCGAGAACATCGAGGACAAGGATCCGCGCGACCGGGTGCGCCTCGCCAGGGCGCTCGAAAGCGCTAGGGTTCGCGTCTCGCTCGACACCGGTCACGCCAACTACGCCCACATCTCCACCGGCGCGCCGCCGGTCGACTATTACGTCGAGACCGCCGGCGACATGCTCACTCATGTGCATCTGCAGGACACTGACGGCTTTGCCGACCGGCACTGGGCCCCGGGCGAGGGCAACATTCCCTGGGTCACCGTGTTCCGCGCGCTGGGCCGGCTGACGTCCAACCCGCGGCTGATCCTCGAACTTCGCAATCACGACGACGTCCGCGCCGGCGCAGCCTATCTCGCCGCGCTCGGTCTCGCCGAATAACCGCATCATCCAGGGCAGGGGTCACACCGCCATGAGCAAGCTTACCCGTCGCACTATCCTGAAATCCGGCGGCGCGGCCGCAAGCACGTTGCTGCTGCCGCGATTTGCCATCGCGCAGGGCGACAGCCGTCCGTCGGTGACGATCGCCGTGCAGAAGGTCACCAACGCCAACGTGCTCGACGTGCTGCGCGAGCAGTCCAATGTCGGCGAGCGCGTGTTCTTCTCCTCGATCTGGGAAGGCCTGATCTCGAAGAACTGGCGCGGCAATCTCGAAGCCGTGCCGGGCCTTGCCACCGAATGGCGCCGCATCGACGACCAGACCGTCGAGGTGAAGCTGCGCCAGGGCGTCAAGTTCCACAATGGCGACGAGATGACCGCCGAGGACGTCGTCTTCACCTTCAGCCGCGAGCGCATGTTCAGCGACACCGAGGCCAAGAACCGCTCCACCATCAAGGCGTTCGAGAAGATCCCGACGCCGCGGCCGGGCAAGGAGCTGCCGCCCGACGTGCCCGCCGTCGCCCGCCGCATCTGGCCGGACCTCGCGCGCGTCGATGCCGTCGACAAGTACACCGTGCGCTTCTACAACGCGACGCCGGACGTCACCATCGAGGGACGGCTGCAGCGCTACGGCTCGGACATCATGAACCGCCGCGCCTGGGAAGAATCCGCGAGCTATCTCGACTGGGCGCGCAAGCCGATCACCACCGGGCCCTACAGGGTCGTCGAGCTCAAGCCCGACGTGTCACTGACCCTGGAAGCGCATGACGAATATTGGGGTGGCCGTCCGCCGCTGAAGCGCATCCGCTTCCTCGAAGTGCCCGAGGTCGCCAGCCGCATCAACGGCCTGCTGTCGGGCGAATACCAGTTCGCCTGCGACATCCCGCCGGACCAGATCGCCGGCATCGAGAAGAACTCCGCGTTCGAAGTGCAGGGCGGCACCATCCTCAACCACCGCCTGACCGTGTTCGACAAGAACCACGCCGTGCTCGCCAATCCGCTTGTGCGGCGCGCCTTCACCCATGCGATCGACCGCCAGGCCATCGTCGACAGCCTGTGGGCCGGCCGCACCCGCGTGCCGAAGGGGCTGCAATGGGAATTCTACGGCGACATGTTCAACGCGGATTGGGCCGTGCCCGCGTATGATCCGAAGCTGGCGCAGGATCTGCTCAAGCAAGCCAATTACAAGGGCGATCCGATCCCGTATCGCCTGCTCAACAATTACTACACCAACCAGGTCGCGACCGCGCAGATCCTGGTCGAGATGTGGAAGTCGGTCGGCCTCAACGTGCAGATCGAGACCAAGGAGAACTGGTCGCAGATCATGGAACGTGGACCCGCGCGCGCGGTGCGCGACTGGTCAAACTCGGCCGCGTTCAACGATCCCGTGTCCTCGCTGGTGGCCCAGCATGGGCCGAACGGGCAGCAGCAGCAGATCGGCGAGTGGACCAACGTCGAGCTGAACAAGCTCTCCGAATTCCTGGAGACCTCGACCGACCGGGCCGCACGCAAGAAGGCGTTCCGCCGCATGCTGGAGATCGCCGAGCGCGAGGACCCCGCCTATACGGTGCTGCACCAGAACGCGACCTTCACCGCCAAGCCGAAATCGATCAAGTGGAAGGCAGCACCCGCCTTCGCGATGGATTTCCGCGCCGGCAATTTCGAGGCGTAGCCGTGGCGCCGCTGGTCAACATTGCAGGTCTCCGCGTCGCCTTCAGCGGCGTGCCGGTCCTGCGCGGCGTCGATCTCACCTTGCAGAAGGGCGAGGCCCTCGGTCTCGTCGGCGAGTCCGGCTCCGGCAAGTCGGTGACCTGGCTCGCCGCGCTCGGCCTGTTGCCGCGGCATGCGCAGGTCTCCGGCAAGGTGCGGCTCGAAGGGCGCGAGATCCTCGGCGCTCCGGCCACCGAGCTCGACCATGTCAGGGGCGGGCGCATCGCCATGATCTTCCAGGATCCGGCGAGCGCGCTCAACCCGGTGCTGACGATCCGCAGGCAACTCTGCGAAGCGCTGGCGCTGCATCGCGATCTCCAAGGCCAAGCCGTGAAGGCCGAGGCGCGGCGGCTGCTCGATCTGGTCGGCATTCCCGACGCGGGCCGGCGGCTGGACGCCTATCCGCACGAGTTCTCCGGCGGCCAGGTCCAGCGCGTCATGATCGCGATGGCGCTCGCCGGAAATCCGGACCTCCTGATCGCGGACGAGCCGACCACCGCGCTCGATGCCACCATCCAGGCCCAGATCCTGGAGCTGCTCTCGACGGTGCGCCGCGAGCTCGGCATGGCGATGGTGCTGATCAGCCACGATCTCGGCGTCGTCGCCGAGAACTGCGACCGCGTCGCGGTGATGTATGCCGGCCGCATCATTGAGGAAGCCCCCAGCAACCAGCTCTTCGCCGATCCCGCGCACCCCTACGCGCAGGGCCTGATCGGCGCGCTGCCGCCGCTCGACGGGCCCCGGCGGCGTCTCACCGCCATTCCCGGAACGGTGCCTGATCCCGCTAAGATGCCTGGTGGATGCGCCTTCGCGCCGCGTTGCGCGCTGGCGTCCGAGCCGTGCAGCCTTGCCGCGCCGGCGCTGGCGCCGATCGCGGATGACCGCCGCGTTGCCTGCATCCGGGCCGAGGCCTCGCGCCGCGCGCTGCTGGGGATCGCCGCCGAATGAGCCCGCCGCTCGTCGAGGTGTCCGCGATCTCGCGCAGCTATGCGATGCGCTCGGGAATGTTCGGCCGGGCTACGGCCGTGCACGCCGTCGATGGCGTGTCGCTCGCGATTGCCAGGGGGCAGACGCTGGGTCTCGTCGGCGAGTCCGGCTCGGGCAAATCGACGACGGGACGTATCGTGCTCGGCCTCGAGCCGCCCGATCGCGGCGAGGTGCGGTTCGACGGCACGCCGATGGCCGTGCCCGCAACGGCCGCATGGCGCGCGGAGCGGGCGCGCATGCAGATGATCTTCCAGGACCCGCTCGGCGCGCTGGACCGGCGCTTGCCGGTCGCGGCGCAAATCCGCGAGCCGCTCGACATCCACGGCATTGGCACGCCCGCCGAGCGCGAGGAGCGCGTCCGCGAATTGCTGCGCGCGGTCGAGCTGACGCCGGCGCATGGCGCGCGCTATCCCGGTGCGCTCTCCGGCGGCCAGCGCCAGCGCATCGTGCTGGCGCGGGCGCTCGCCACCAAGCCCGATTTCCTGGTCTGCGACGAGCCGGTCAGCGCGCTCGACGTCTCGATCCAGGCCCAGGTGGTGAACCTGCTCTGCGATCTCCAGGCGCAATTGTCGCTGACGCTGCTGTTCATCAGCCACGATCTGCGCGTCGTCCGCCAGATCAGCAACGTCGTCGCGGTGATGTATCTCGGCCGCATCGTCGAGATCGGCAGCGCCGACGATCTGTTCGCACGGCCCGAGCATCCCTATACCCAGGCGCTGGTTTCGGCGTCGCCGGCGCCCGGCCGCCGCAGCGCCGGCCGCATCGTTCTGGCAGGCGATCCGCCGAACCCTGCCGCGCGCCCGCAAGGCTGCGCCTTCCATCCGCGCTGTCCGCGCGCCATCGCCCGCTGTGCGAGCGAAGTGCCGGCGCTGGCTGCCGTCGGTGGCGACCGGCAGGTGGCCTGCCATCTCGTCACGGGCGCGCAAGCGCGGGATGCGGCGTGATGGGACGCTATTTCGCCATCCGCATCGGGCGCGCCGCGCTCACGATCGTGCTCGTCGTCACCTTCGCCTTCATCGTGTTGCGCCTGTCGGGCGATCCCGCGCTGATGATCCTGGGACCGGAGGCGCCGCCCGAGGTGCTCGCCGCGTTTCGGAAGGCCTGGGGCCTCGATGATCCCATCTGGTTTCAGTATCTCGATTACTTCGGCGCCATCGCCAAGGGCGAGCTCGGCCGCTCCATGCGCGACGGACGGCCCGCGATCGAGCTGGTGCTGGAGCGCATCCCGGCGACGCTGGCGCTGACCCTTCCGGCCTTCTTCTTTAAGGTCGCGCTCGGCGTTCCCGCCGGCATCTACGCGGCGCTGCACCGGGGCTCCGCCATCGATCGTGCCGTGATGACGACGGCGGTCGCAGGCTTCACCGTGCCGAGCTTCGTGCTCGCGCTGATCCTGGTTCTGGTCTTCGCCGTGCAGCTCGGCTGGCTGCCGTCGGGCGGGCAGGACAGCTGGCGCCATGCCATCTTGCCGATCACGACGCTGAGCTTAGGGGGCGCCGCGGTGCTGGCGCGCTTCACCCGCAGCGCGATGCTGGAGGTGCTGGGCCAACCCTATATCCGCACCGCATCCGCAAAAGGCCTGCCGTGGCGCAAGGTGGTGACGTCACATGCGCTGCCGAACGCGGCGATCCCGACCGTGACCATTCTCGGCTTCATGGTGGGCACGCTGATCGCGGGCGCGGTGGTGGTTGAGAGCGTGTTTGCCTGGCCGGGAGTAGGGCGCCTGCTCGTCGTCGCCGTCGCCAACCGCGACCTTGCCGTCGTGCAATGCATCCTGCTGCTGGTCGCGATGACCATGGTCACGTCAAACCTGATCGTGGATTTCCTCTACGGCTTCCTCGATCCGCGGCTGCGCGCCAAGGGAGCGCATGCATGACCGACGCCACGTTGAAGGATACCACTAGCCGCCGCATCGGGCTGCCGGCAATCCCGGTCTCGGTTGCGCTGGCGGTGACTTGGATCGTCGCGATGCTCGTGATCGCCGCCTTCGCCGAAAAAATTGCGCCATATGGCTATACCCAGCTCGACCTGCGCAACCGGCTGGCGGCGCCGGGCAATGCCGCGCACTGGCTCGGCACCGACGAGCTCGGCCGGGACGTGCTGTCGCGGCTGCTCGTCTCGATCCGCATCTCGCTGCTGATCGCCTTCGGCGCCACCGCGATCTCCGCGATCGTCGGCACCACGCTCGGCTTCCTCGCCGCGCATTTTCGCGGGGCCGCCGAGCAGCTCGTGCTGATGCTGACCGACTTCCAGGCCAGCATGCCGTTCCTGATCATGGCGCTGGCCGTGCTCGCCTTCTTCGGAAATTCGCTGCCGCTCCTGATCGGCTTGATGGGCCTGTTCGGCTGGGAGCGCTACGCCCGTATCGCGCGCGGCCTTGCCATCTCCGCCAACGCGCAAGGCTACGCCGCCGCGGTCCGCCAGCTGGGAGCGACGCCGCAGCGGATCTACCTCAGGCACATCCTGCCCAACATCGCCTCGACCCTGATCGTCTCGACCACGCTGGTCTTCCCCGAGGTGATCCTGATGGAATCGGGCCTGTCCTTCCTCGGCCTTGGCGTGCAGCCGCCGATGACCAGCCTCGGCAACATGGTCGGCTACGGCCGGGAATACCTCACCCGGGCGCCCTGGATCATGCTGGCCCCCGCGACCACAATCGTGATCACCACGCTGGCGGTGTCCGTGATCGGCGATTGGCTGCGCGACCGGCTCGATCCGACGTTGCAGTAGGGGCTCCGACGCCCCCGCCGTCATTCCGGGGCGCGCCGCAAGGCGCGAACCCGGAATCCATTGACCCACGGGTGCTGCCGCCCGATGGATTCCGGGCTCGATGCTGCGCATCGCCCCGGAATGACGGGACTTAACGACGAAGCCCCCCCGCCGGGAGCAGGGGAGCCCTGTCATGCCCAAGTTCCCGTTGCGCCGGCCCAGCCCGTGCGCTATCCGGCCACAAAGGCCTGAGGCGACGCCAGATTTTCCCGCCCGGCCGGTCAAACCAAGGACGGAAACCGCCATGCCAGCCTATCGCTCCCGCACCACCACCCACGGCCGCAACATGGCGGGCGCCCGCGGCCTCTGGCGCGCGACGGGCATGAAGGACGGCGATTTCGGCAAGCCGATCATCGCGGTCGTCAACTCCTTCACCCAGTTCGTGCCCGGCCACGTGCATCTGAAGGACCTCGGCCAGCTCGTCGCCCGCGAGATCGAGCAGGCCGGCGGCGTCGCCAAGGAGTTCAACACCATCGCGGTCGACGACGGCATCGCCATGGGTCATGACGGCATGCTCTACAGCCTGCCGTCGCGCGAGCTGATCGCCGACAGCGTCGAATACATGGCCAACGCGCATTGCGCCGACGGCCTCGTCTGCATCTCCAATTGCGACAAGATCACCCCCGGCATGCTGATGGCGGCGCTACGGCTCAACATCCCCGCCGTGTTCGTCTCGGGCGGCCCGATGGAGGCCGGCAAGGTCAAGCTGGCCGGCAAGACCAAGGCCGTCGACCTCATCGACGCCATGGTGGCCGCCGCCGACTCCAAGGTCAGCGACGAGGACGTCAAGGTGATCGAGCGCTCGGCGTGCCCGACCTGCGGCTCCTGCTCAGGCATGTTCACCGCCAACTCGATGAACTGCCTGACCGAGGCGCTCGGCCTTGCGCTGCCCGGCAACGGCTCTGTCGTCGCGACCCATGCCGACCGCAAGCGCCTGTTCGTCGAGGCCGGCCACACCATCGTGGATCTCGTCCGCCGCTATTACGAGCAGGACGATGCATCGGTGCTGCCGCGCAACATCGCGAACTTCAAGGCGTTCGAGAACGCGATGACGCTCGACATCGCGATGGGTGGCTCCACCAACACCGTGCTGCATCTCTTGGCCGCCGCGCATGAGGGGCAGGTCGCCTTCACCATGAAGGACATCGACCGGCTGTCGCGCCGCGTGCCCGTGCTGTGCAAGGTCGCGCCGTCGGTTGCCGACGTCCATGTCGAGGACGTCCATCGTGCCGGCGGCATCATGGGCATCCTGGGCGAGCTCGATCGTGCCGGCCTGCTCGACACCTCGGTGTCGACCGTGCACGCGCCGACCATGAACGAGGCGCTGGAGCGCTGGGACATCAAGCGCACCAAGAGCGAGACGGTGCGCACCTTCTATCGCGCCTCGCCCGGCGGCATCCCGACGCAAGTCGCCTTCAGCCAGGAGCGCCGCTACGACGAGCTCGACGCCGATCGCGAGAAGGGCGTCGTGCGCAATCTCGAGCACGCCTTCAGCAAGGACGGCGGTCTCGCCGTGCTCTACGGCAACCTTGCGCAGGACGGCTGCATTGTGAAGACCGCGGGCGTCGATGCGTCGATCCTGAAGTTCTCCGGCCCCGCGCGCGTGTTCGAGAGCCAGGACGCGGCAGTGGAGGGCATCCTCGGCGGCAAGGTCGTCGCCGGCGAGGTCGTGGTCATCATCTACGAGGGCCCGCGCGGCGGCCCCGGCATGCAGGAGATGCTGTATCCGACCAGCTATCTGAAATCGATGGGCCTCGGCAAAGCCTGCGCGCTCGTCACCGACGGCCGCTTCTCCGGCGGCTCTTCGGGCCTGTCGATCGGCCATCTGTCGCCGGAAGCCGCCGAAGGCGGCAATATCGGCCTGGTCCGCACCGGTGACATCATCGCCATCGACATCCCGAACCGCAGCATCACGCTGGAGGTCTCCGACGAGGAGCTTGCCAAGCGCCGCGCCGCGGAAGAGGCGAAGGGCGATCTGGCCTGGCAGGCAGTGGGCCGCAAGCGCAACGTCTCGACCGCGCTGCAGGCCTACGCTGCGCTCACCACCAGCGCCGCGCGCGGCGCCGTGCGCGAGGTGAAGCGTCGCTCGAAGTAAGCGTCGCGTCGCGCGCACGGCGCGCACATGGTCAACAAGTTCTCAACGGCCGGCGCAAGCCGGCCGTTCGCATTAAGGATGCCCTGATGAACTTCAGCAGCCCTGAATTTTGCGGCGTATAATGCGCCAACTTCGCAAATCCATTTCGGGCAACTGGGGCACTACATGTCGCGTACTCTTGCTGTTGTTTTCTCGACCGCCGTCGCCGCGATGTCCATGACGGGCGCAGCTTCGGCCGGCTGCTACAATTGCTATACGCCGCCGCCCTGCACGACCTGCTATCAGCAGCAATATGTGCCCCCGCAATACCGCGCCGTCGACGAGACCGTGATGGTGTCGCCCGGCGCCGTCGTCGCGCACCGCACGCCGGCGCAATACCGCACCGTGATGGTGCCGCAGACCGTGATGGTCGCGCCGCCCAGCGTGCAGTACCAGCGCATTCCGCCGCAATACGCGACGCGCCAGCGCGTCGAGATGGTCTCGCCCGGCTATTCCTATTATGCCCCGGTGCAGATGAACTGCGCGTCCTGCGGCTACTGAGCCGGACCAGGTTGGGAGATTGGAGCGGCGCTCTCTGCGAGGGCGCCGCTTTCTTTTGGTCGAAGGACAGGCGAGGGTTGTTTGAACCGCCGGGCCGGACACGACACAAAACGGCATGAGCCTGCTTCTTGCCCCCCTTCAGCGACCGCAATTCGGCTCGGTCGCCGCTCTCGCTGTTTCCCTGATCTGCGTGGTTGCGATCGTCTGGTCGGTCGGCTCGACCGACCGGGTCACCTATCTCGGTCCGGATCACGGCCAGCGGCAGACCATCACGGAGGTCCGGCTCAAGACGCTTCCAGAGGGAAGCTATGTGATCGAGCGAGGCGCGATCTACAAGGCAATGCAGGCAGGGTGCCGCTACGACCTCAATTACAGCCCTGAGTTCGGCCGCCGCGTCACTGACCGCCAGAGGACGAAATACATTCGGAGCGCCGTCCTGGTTGACTGCCCGTCGAGCTAGGGCAGGGCCGTGGGTCGATAGGGAGGCAGGTCGGGCCTCCGGCGCCGCTGCGTTACGATCACCGCCACAGCGAGATGGTCTCGCCCGGCTATTCCCATTATGCCCCGGTGCAGATGACCTGCGCGTCCTGCGGGTATTGAGCCGGACATCGTCACGAACGGATTTGGCGCGGCGCTCCCATGGGGCGCCGCGTTTTCTTTCGCCGGCTCACGGAATCGCGACCTTGTTCGACACGACTATTCGGCGCTGCAACCGGTCGATGAGGGTGATGAAAACCGACCTCGGCCGATGGCTGATGGGAACCGAGAACCAGAGCTGCGAGAGATTGGAGGGATCGCCGAGATCGCAGAATCCATAGAGCTTTTGCTTTCTGGCGTTGTAGATATCGACCCAGGTCCGCGACGCCGAGGTATTGAGCCCGCACGGCGGCAGCTTGGGCGAATCTGCAAACAGGGCGGGCGAGTAATCGCTCCAGTTGACCACCTTCAACCCGACGATCAGCGTCGGCCCAAAAATGAGTTGCCCGTTGAATTGCAGCACCGGCCGCGGAAACGGCTGCGCCAGCGCCGGCGCCGCAATTCCAACCAGGAGCGCAACGGCTAACAGGAATCGCTTCAGTCTCATCTTGATCCTCCGTCCATGGCGTCACCCAACGCTAGGGGCGGGCGGCGGAAATTCCTTGATCCTGCTCAACGGAAGAGTGCGCTCCGCAGCCGGCCGCGAGCGATATGCAAGCAAGCCCGCCGCGGCGTCTCAACGGCAGCCGCAGCCGGAGGCCCCCACCAAGCCCCGCTGCAACGACGCCCTCACAGCGACTCAAACTCCATCACAGCAGCCCAACTTCGCGTTGCCTTACGCGGTCGACTGCGTTAAGCGACACCATTCCGGGCTTGGAAGGGTGGCCGAGTGGTTTAAGGCACCGGTCTTGAAAACCGGCGTGCCCGCAAGGGTACCGTGGGTTCGAATCCCACCCCTTCCGCCAAGCCGAGCCGTCAGGGGTCTATCGGTCCGGCTTTCCCCAGGTAGGTCATCGGTGAATCAAACCTCCAATCCGGCCGCGCTCGACAAACTGAAGCTCCGCATTCAGGCGTTGCGCGCCAAGACGATCGCCAATGGCTGCACCGAGGACGAGGCGCTGTCCGCCGCCGCCAAGGTTGCCGAGCTGCTGGATCGGCATGATCTGTCGCTCTCCGACGTCGAGCTGCGCGCCTCGCCGTGCGAACGGAGGGTCTTCGAGACCAATCGCAAGAAGCGGATTCCCCTGGACGACTGCATCGGCGCGATCGCTCATTTCTGCGATTGCCGGGTCTGGCGCGAGAAGAACGCCGACGGCGAGAACGTCTATGTGTTCTTTGGTCTCGGCGCGGATGTCGAGGTCGCGCATTACCTCGCTGAATTGATCGACGGCGCCGTGCGCGCCGAGCTCGGCCGCTTCAAGACCTCGATCGAGTACGGCAGGTTCCGGCACCAGGAGCGGCATCTGGCCAATGCCTCCTTCGCGCTTGGGATGGTGGCGTCCATCGCGCAAAGGCTGGTGGCGATCAAGGACGATCGCGATCAGGCCAACGCAAGCACCGGCCGCGGCCTGGTGATCCTCAAGACCTCCGTGGTCGACACAGAATTCGACAAGCTCGGCCTCAATCTTCGGAACCAGCGCAGCAGCGGGCGGATGGTGTCGATGACGGCCTATGAAGCCGGCGGCGCTGCGGGAGCGTCGCTGGCCATCAATCCAGGCCTGGGCGGGTCGCAATCAGGGACCTCGGCCAAAGGAAGCTGAGCGCATCGGGTCAGGGGCGCTTCGGCCGGAGCCGAAGCATAGCGAAAAGGTCCGCCTCATCCGCTCTCAGCTCTTCACATTGCCGCCCTTCAGCGCCTCCCATGCCGCCTGGTTTGCCTGATCGAACGCCTTGCGGGATTCAGCCAGCGCCGCACTCAGGACCGACCAGGATTCGCTGCCGGCCTGCTTCAGCTTCTGTAGACGGGCTTCTGCTTCGGATGCATCCGATTTCATCTGCTTGAGCGCGGCATCGACATCGACGGTGCGGGCTGCGGCGACTTTGCCCGCGGCCTCGCGGAATTTGTCGGCGGCTTCGCGCCAGGCCTTGGCCTGTGCCGCCGCAACGTCCTTGAAGGTGGCCTGTTGCTGCTCGAACTGCTTGCCGGCGCCTTCGAAGTAGGTCTTCACCTGGGCTTCGAATCCCGCCCATTGCTTTTCCAGCTCGGCCTTGGCGTCTGTCCAGGCGGCTTCGCCTGCTGCGGCCTGGGTCTTGAGCATCGCCTGAAATTCGTCGCGGCGCTTCGTCAGATCAGACAGCAGCTGATCGGTCTTCACCTTGGACTCGGCTTTGGCCTGGCCGGCCTTGACTTCGAACGAGGCCAATGCGGCGTCCATCTCGTCGATCCGCTCCTTGGCCCAATTGAGATAATAGTGCGCGCTGCTCTGCTGTGACATGGCCGTCTCCATCTGCTTGCCGACGCGAGGTTCCCAGAGCCTGGGCCAGCCCGTATTGACCTGTCTCAATGATGTCGTGGCCTCACGACATTGCGATTGCGATGTGGCGCAGGGGAGGGCCTGATCTCCGGCTCGATCGCCGTCGCGCTGCTCTTTCTGTTCGGCATCGTCCGGTTTTGACCTTCAGGAACCTCGTCCTTGCTGGCCGGTTGTTCGCACTCTCGACCGGTCACGGAGAGCGCTCTTGGAAAGTACCATCATTGGCGAATTCGACACGCGCCGCGGCGCCGAGCTTGCGGTTGAGCATGTCGTGCAGGAATGCGGCGTGCCGCGCAGCGACGTCTTCGTTCAGCCCGCCGGCGCCGCCAACACGGTAGGGACCCGTCCGGCAGGCAGCGACGCCAAGGCGGAGCCCGCCCCGGAGGGACACCAGAAGCTGGAGGGGCCGATCGAGGTCTCCGTGGATTTTCACGGCGATACGCCTGACAAGATCGCGGCTGTCTTGAAGGGCGCTGGAGCAAAGACTGTCCGAACCAAATAGCGGCAAGGCGCGATGGCGCGGGGATCATCGCCATCCCCCCGGCCTTCGCAGCCGGAACCGCGTCCCTGAGGCTGGAACCCCTTGAGCATTCAGCGCGTTTAGACGCGAACGTGATTTGCGAGGTCCACCTGCTTCAGAGCTCATCGACCCTGATACCCGGCGACACCGTCTGGCGACGGTGCAAGGCACGGCGCGTAGCAGTCCTGAACGATGCGGCCGCTTACTTCGCGGCGTTGCGCGTGGCGCTGCTCGAGGCTCAAGATCTCGTCTACATCGTCGGGTGGGATATCCATAGCGAGACTAGGCTGGTCGGAGCTTCCGGGCGGGCCGATGACGGCTTGCCCGAACAGCTCGGCCCTTTCGTGCGCGCGCTCGTGCAGCGCCGGCCGGGGCTGCGGGTCAACATTCTGGTCTGGGATTTCGTCTCGTTCTACGCCTCGGAAAGAGAATGGAATTCGGCGGCGAAGTTCACCGCCGACACCGACGGACGCGTCCAGTTCGTGCTGGATTCCACGCTTCCGTTCGGTTCGGCCCAGCACCAGAAGATCGTCTGCGTCGACGGATCACTGGCGTTTGTCGGCGGGCTCGACCTGACGATCAGGCGCTGGGACACTAGCGAGCATTGCGCCGACCAGCCGTTGCGCTGCGACCCCCAGGGCAAGCCATACAAGCCGTTCCACGACGTGCAATGCCTGGTCGACGGTGACGCCGCCTCCTCGCTGTTCGAACTCGTGGAGCAGCGCTGGCGTGCCGCGGGCCAGCAGACGCCTGATCGGCGCGCACCGAAGAGCGTGCGCTGGCCCTCGCATGTGCCGGTCGAGGCCGAGCAGATGCAGGTGGGCATTGCCAGGACCGAAGTGGTCTGCCCTACGGGCTCGACCATCCGGGAAGTCGAACGCTCGCTGATTGCGGCGATCCGGTCGGCGACCAGCTTCATCTACATCGAGAACCAGTTCACCAGCGCCACTGGGATCGCACACGTGCTGGCGGAGCAGATGAAGCGCGTGCCGTCGCTTCGCGTTCTGGTCGTCGCTCCCAAACTGCATTCCTCGTGGCTGGAGTCCCAGGCCATGCAAAACGGCCGCGGGGCCTTCATCGATTGCTTCAGCGAAGCGGGCGTGGCCGACCGCATCCGCTTCGTCTACCCCGTCACGTGCGACGGGGATCAGGAAGCTGCCGTGATGGTGCACAGCAAGCTCATGATCGTCGACGATCAGATCCTGCGGATCGGTTCAGCCAATCTCAACAACCGGTCGATGGGAGCCGACAGCGAATGCGACCTGATCTTCGAGGCCGTATCCGACGAGCATCGCTCCTTCATCGCGTCGGTCCGCCGGCGCCTGATCGCCCATTTCTGCGGCCTGGATGAACGACGCGTTACGCAGAACGACGATCATCTCCTTGCTCTCTTGGACGAGGTGTCGAAAGCCGGCGGGGCCAAGACGCTGCGGGCCGTGGAGCCCTCGGTCATCACCAGCACGCTCGCGACCCTGGTTCAGCCGGTCGCGGATCCCGAGCATCCCTTGCACTTCGAGCGTGCGGCTTCGCGCATGTGGCGCACCAAGACCATCATCGGGATCGTCGCGATCGCGGTGGCGCTCCTGGGCCTGGCGACGGCCTGGTCATATACCTCCTTGAGCGATTTCACCGACACGGGGCGCCTCTCGACCTTGCTGTCCAGGTATCCGCACTCCGGCTGGGGACCGCCGCTCGCGATCGTGGCTTTTGTCCTCGGCGGGCTGGTGGTGTTTCCGGTGCTGGTGCTCATTGCGGCGACGGCGGCCGCGCTCGGGCCCTGGCTTGGTTTCGTCACGGCGACCGCTGGCGTCCTGCTCAGTGCCTTCATCCTTTTCGTGATCGGGCGGGCGCTCGGACGACAGCGGCTCCAGCAATTGCTCGGACGGCGTGCGGCGCGGATCCAGGATCGCGTCGTCGGCAAGGGCGTCCTGGCTGTCGTCGTCATCCGGATGATTCCCATCGCACCGTTCTCGATCGTGAATGTCGTGGCCGGCGCGAGCACGCTGCCTCTGCGTGACTTCCTGGTCGGAACCGTGCTGGGCATGACGCCCGGCATCCTTGCCATGGCGGTTCTGGGGGCTCAGATCGCGGACGTCGCCCGCACTGCATCCTGGAGCAGCATGTTGCTGCTCGTGCTGGCGTTCCTGGGCTGGCTCGGCCTCTGCGCCGGGGCGCAATTCCTGGCGACCTGGCTCGCCGGGAGACGCTGATGCGCTTCATGACATGGAACGTGCATGGCACGTTCAACCTCAATCCGAAGTTCGATCTGGAGGGTGTCTGCTCCATCCTTCGCAAATGGGCCCCTGACGTCGTCGCGCTTCAAGAGGTGGATTCGCGGTCGAGGTCGGACGATCCGTTCGCGAAACTTGCGAGTGTCGTCGGCGATCACCGCGTTCATGCCAAGTCGATCGTCACTGCGGATGGCGAATACGGTCAGATGCTCCTGAGCCGCTTTCCGTTCTCAGGCATGCCGGAGATCGTCGACGTGTCGTATCGGGAGCGCGAGCCGCGCCGAGCCATTGCGACAAGCCTGCTGACTCCGTCCGGGGACGTGCGCGTGGTTGCCACACATCTCGGCTTGAGCATTCACGAGCGCTATGCGCAGGCGCAGGCCCTGGTAAGCCTGGTCCGGCCGGCGAGGACCGTCGTCCTCGGCGACTTCAACGATTGGTTCTGGGTCAGGTCGGTGCGGCGCGTGCTCGCGCAGGTCTGCCCGAACCGGACGCGGCTGCGAACTTTCCCGTCGCGTCTCCCCCTGATGCGGCTTGACCGGATCTATGCCACGTCCGACAGCCGGATCGCGAAAGTGTGGACCGACGAAGCGGCGCGAGCCTTCTCGGACCATCTGCCCGTGATCGCCGAGATCGAGCTGTAGGGCCCTCAAGGCCCATAAAAACGTTCTATTTTACAATAACATAGCTACTGTGCATGGGGTTGTTTTTCGATATTTGTGAGGCCGCGCATGGGGCAGGCCGGGAACTCTTTCCTCACACGCGCGTTATCTGGCCATGACTGAAGACCTTTCCTTCCGACGCAAACCCCTGACCCCCGAGCAGCGCCAGGCGCGCGATGCGACACGCCGTATCGAGGCCGAAAAGGCCATGCGCGACCATGAAGCGGCGCAGAAGGCGTTTTACGCCAACAAAGAGCGGCTCAAAGCCGAGCGCCTTGCGCGCGAGGCCGCCGCGGCCAAGGATTGAGCGAAGCGCTGAGCGCACGCGGCTGATCCAACCAGATCGTTGAACTGATCCGAGACGGGCCCACCGGCTTTCCCTGCCGGTGGGCGCTTTTGCGTTGTGCCGTGCGACGGCTGGCTTGACGGCCTTCGCGGTCCGGGAGGAAGCTGCAGGCAGATCCGATCGACGTGAACCGCGGAGACGTTCGACCCCAGCCAGTCCAATCCCCATCAGCGAATGCGCAATGGAGCTGACCATGACCACGTTCGACAAGCGCGAGCAGGGCTTCGAGGCCAAATTCGTCCACGACGAAGAACTCGTGTTCAAGGCCACGGCCCGGTCCAACAAGCTGCTCGGTCTCTGGGCCGCAAGCCGGCTCGGTCTGACCGGCGATGCCGCTGCCAATTACGCAACGACGCTGGTCACGGACCATCTGCAAGACAGGAC
Source organism: Bradyrhizobium sp. WBOS07 (assembly GCF_024585165.1). Taxonomy (NCBI): domain Bacteria; kingdom Pseudomonadati; phylum Pseudomonadota; class Alphaproteobacteria; order Hyphomicrobiales; family Nitrobacteraceae; genus Bradyrhizobium; species Bradyrhizobium sp. WBOS07. The sequence continues at coordinate 2,249,617 of NZ_CP029008.1, read as the reverse complement.
GATGAACGAAGTCGTGGACAAGGTATCGGCCGATCTTGCCGCCAGCGGCGTCGCGCGTGAGCAGGTCGCGCAAAAGCTCCAGGAGTGCCTGCATCAGGCGCTCGCGCAGCTCGAAGCCGACAAGCAATAGACGGCGGTCCGCTGCCTCCAGCGACTGGCGCCTTCCGCGCGCCATTTCGTGCTACCGTTGCCGCGCGCCGTCGCATGGCGGCGCGGATCGGGAGGCGGGGAATGACGCGAAGCGGCTTCGGCAGATGGACCGGTGGGATCGCGCTCGCCGGCGCGATCATGGTCGGCGCCGGCTCCGCGGAAGTCGCGGCGAACCCGCTGACGCCATTCCGCTACGAGGCGCAGGCGCAGCGTCATTGTCCACGCGACAAGGTGGTGTGGCTCGATTTCAAGAAGGGCGTCTACTACCGCAAGGGTCAGAAGCGGTACGGCGAAGGCTTCGACGGCAGCTTCGTGTGCCAGAGCGAGGCCCGCGGCGGCCTCTATCGCCGCTCGCTGCTGGGCCTGCGCTGAGCTGCGCGCGGGAAGGAGAGGGTGGCGCTCAGGCGAAGGCCAGCGCCACGAGGCTCGAGCAGAGCAGGACCAAGCCGCCGGCAGTCAATGCCAGGAAGCCGTCAGATACCAGGTCATGGTTGCGCATGGGACACCTGCCGCTCTCGTCTTCGATGCCCGCTCGGATCGGATCAAGAATTGTCCGAACGCGCCGTTCTTGAAAGAGGTGATGCTTGCCGTCTGCGCGAGTGCCGTCAGGCCCTCGTGCGGTAACCTTCAAACGCATGGGCCAGGAAGATCCCCGCGCTTACCAGACCCATCAGTGCCGAAACCGTCTCGATCATCGTTAAATTCCAAATCCCGCCCTTGCAGCCGAGAGAACGCGGGCGGCCTTGCACAGTCAAAAGAATTCCAGAGAGCGGCGCGACAATGGGGGTGGAGTGAGGATTCGGCGCAACAGAATGTCCAGCCGTGGCACAGCGCAGGCGGCCTCGTTCCGTAGAACAACGGAAAAATGCGAACGTCCCGTTTACCATGCCGGCGGGATCGCCGCCGGCTCCCCATTTCCGCCGTGTTCGGGTTGCGTTATCGTTACCGCTTCCGAGACGGTGGTGGGCCGCTTCGGATCAGATGACCGGACAGCGATCCCCGTAGCCAAAGCGGGTTGGGTACGCCTCCGGCAAAGTGGTATTTGGGGCGAATGGGGATCCGACGGTCAGATTCGGTTTTGCGGGCCGCGCGTGGTGTCGCGGCGGTCGCAGCCTGCGTTGCGCTGGCCAATTGCGCCTCCTCGAACAAATTCGCCAGCCGCGTCGATCCGAAATACGGCGTGTCGTCGAGCCCCCGGGTCGTGGCTTTCGGGGACCCCGTTCCGAAGGGCGGCGGCACCTACCGCATCGGCAAGCCCTATGTCGTGGCGGGCCGGACCTACGTGCCGGAGGAGGACGTCAATTATCGCGCCGAGGGCGTGGCGTCCTGGTACGGCGACGATTTCCACGGCCGCCTGACCGCCAATGGCGAAGTGTTCGACATGACCTCGCTGACCGCGGCGCATCCGACCCTGCCGATGCCGTCCTACGCCCGGGTGACCAACATCTCGAACGGCAAGTCGCTGATCGTCCGCGTCAATGACCGCGGACCCTATCACGGCAATCGCCTCATCGACGTCTCGAACAAGGCCGCCGAACTCCTTGAATTCAAAGGAAATGGTGTCGCCAAGGTCCGCGTCGAATATGTCGGTCGGGCGCCGCTGGAAGGCTCCGACGACCGCCAGCTTCTGGCGACCCTGCGCACCGGCGTTCCGGCGCCGTCGCCCTCGATGGTCCGGGTCGCCTCGGCCAAGCCGTTCGTGCCGGAGCTGCCATCATCGGGCCGCGGAGCCATTCGCGGCGACGTGCCGATGCCGGAGGGCCGGCCCTACAATCTCGGCAGCACCTCCGCCGACATGGCCTCGCTCAATGCGACCTCGGAAATGTCGGCATCGAGCCGCAGCCGGGGCCGGGCGCTCCAGAACGCCCGCGCCGTGTCCTATGACGCTGATGGCCGCTACGCGACGGAGACCACGTCCGACGGCGCCGCCGAGGCGCGCAACATCCTGAGCGGCCGCGGGCTCTACTAGGCCGCGCTGGCCTTGAGGAATTGCACCAGCGCCGCGTTCACCTCGTCGGGCCGTTCCTGCTGCACCCAATGGCCGGCGCCCTCGAGGATCAGCTTTTGCTTCAGATTCGGCAGCACGCGCTCGAGCTCGTTGACGCGCTTGGCGCCGATCAGGCCGGTGATGACGGCGTCCTTGGAGCCGGCGATGAACAGCGAGGGCTGACGGATCTGCGCGTCCTGCCAGGGCGCCGTCAGCTCCCAATTGCGGTCGATGTTGCGATACCAGTTCAGCCCGCCGCGGAAGCCGGACTTGCGGAAGCTTTCAGTGAAATAGGCGAGGTCAGCCTCGCTGAGCCAGCCGGGCAGCGGTTCCTCAGCGCCCGCATGGCCGAGAAAGCCCTTGCCCTCCTGCACGAACATCGCGGCGGTGGGGTCGGCCAGGCCGCGTCCCCCGAGCACGACGCGCATGGTGCGGGCGACGTCGCGCTCCAGCTCGGCCTCGGCGACACCCGGCGTCTGGAAATACTGCCAGTAGAAATTGGTGACGCCGCCCTGGCGCAGCAAATCGAGCGGCTTGCCGCGGCCGCGGAACGGCGGCGGCACGCTCAAGCCGGCGACCGCCGTGAAGATGTCGGGCCGGAACAGCGCCGCATGCCAGGCGACCGGCGCGCCCCAATCGTGGCCGACCACCATCGCCCTGGTCTCGCCGAGCGCCTGCACCAGGCCGACCACGTCGCCGACCGTGTCGAAGATCGAGTAGGCCGCAACCTCGGGCGGCGCGGCGCTCTGGCCGTAGCCGCGCATGTCGGGGGCGACGACGTGAAACCCGGCGGCCGCGAGCGCGGGGATCTGGTGGCGCCAGGAATAGGACAGCTCGGGCCAGCCGTGGCACAGCACCACCAGCGGACCCTGGCCGGCTTCGCGGATGAAGAGCTCGATGCCGTTGGCCTTGATCATGCGCGTGGAGGACATCGCTTTTCCGCCTTGTTTCAGGGGTTTGGTCGGGAAAGGTGAGGTGCCACGATAGGGGCACGGCGAGAATCGTGCAATCTCTGGGCAAGCGTCCAACGTCGCGTTGTTCGCACCGATTCCAGCTGTTAGAACGCTGCTCTCAGGGCTTGGCCATGGCATGTCGTTTTCTTTCGCACCGTCGCACCCGGTTCACCGCCGGAGCGCTTGCGCGCGGCCTGATGGCGACGATCCTGGTGGCAAGCGTCGGCTGGAGCGGGGCGCTTCTGGCCGCCAACCAGAGCGTCCAGGGCGCCAAGAAGGCCGACGATACCGGCTTCGACGGCGATGCTCCGACCGCGATCCTGATCGAAGCCACGAGCGGCAGCGTGCTGTTCGAGAAGAACGCCGACGAGCTGCGCGCGCCCTCCAGCATGATGAAGCTGATGACGGCGGAGGTCGTCTTCAATGCGGTCAAGAAGGGCGACATCAAGCTGACCGACGAGTACCGGATCAGCGAGAACGCCTGGCGGCGGGGCGGCGCCCCCTCGGGCGGCTCGACCATGTTCGCCGCCATCAACAGCAAGGTCTCCGTCAACGATCTCCTGCACGGCGCGATCATCCAGAGCGGCAATGACGCCTGCATCGCGCTCGCCGAAGCCATGGCCGGCAACGAGAAGATCTTCGCGGCCGACTTCATGACCAAGCGCGCCCGCGAGCTCGGCATGACCAGGTCGACCTTCGGCAATTCCAGCGGGCTGCCCGACCCCGCCAACAAGATGACGGTGCGTGAGCTCAGCATGCTCGCCCGCCACATCATCCTGGACTTTCCGGAGTTCTACAAACTGTTCGGGGAGAAGGAGTTCACCTGGAACAAGATCCGCCAGCCCAACCGCAATCCGCTGCTCAATTCGCTGGAAGGCGCCGACGGTCTCAAGACCGGCTACACCAAGGAAGGCGGCTACGGCATGGTCGGCTCGGCCGTGCAGAACGGCACGCGGCTGATCGTCGTCGTCAACGGACTGGACGACCCCGACGATCGCGCCAGCGAAGCCAAGAAGATGCTGGAATGGGGTTTTCGCAATTTCGAGACCCGCACGCTGATCGCGGCCGACCAGCCCGTCGGCTATGCCAAGGTGTTCGGCGGCGAGAGCCGCTCGGTCAAGCTCGTCGCCAAGACTCCGGTGAAGGTGATGGTGCACAAGAACGGCAGCGACAAGCTGATTGCGCGCGTCGTCTATAGCGGCCCGGTGCGTGCGCCGGTCGAGGCCGGCCAGAAGGTCGGCGTGGTCAGGGTCTGGCGCAGCGGCAACATCGCGGTGGAGACGCCAGTCTATGCGGCTGAAGCGATCGGCACCGGCTCGACCGTGCGGCGCGCGATCGACGGCGCCAGCGAGCTCGTGATCGGCATGTTCCGCGCAGGCGCCGAGAAGCTCTGATCATGAGTGAGAGCCCAGGACAGCGGCCGTCCGGACGCGGACGCTTCATCACCTTTGAAGGCGGCGAGGGCACCGGCAAGTCGACCCAGATCAAGAAGCTGGCCGACCGCCTCAAGGCGGCCAAACTCCGCATCCGCGTCACCCGTGAGCCGGGAGGCTCGCCGGGCGCCGAGATCATGCGTCATCTGGTGCTGTCGGGGATGGGCAGACTGCTCGGTCCGGAGGCGGAGACGCTGCTGTTTGCCGCCGCGCGCGACGATCATGTCCGCACCGTGATCCTGCCTGCGCTCAACCAGGGCGTCTGGGTGCTGTGCGACCGCTTCGCCGATTCGACGCGGGCCTATCAGGGCAGCCTCGGCCGCGTGCCTGAAGGCCTGATCAACGCGATGCAGCGGGTCACGATCGGCGATCTCAAGCCGGATCTCACCATCATCCTCGATTTGCCGGTCGAGATCGGCCTGCAGCGCGCCGCCGCGCGCCGCGGCAATGGCACGCCCGACAGGTTCGAAAGCGAGAAGCTCAGCTTTCACCAGGGCCTGCGCGAGGCCTATCGCAAGATCGCTGCGGACGATCCGGCGCGCTGCGTGCTGATCGACGCCAATTCCGACCCTGACACGGTCGCGGCCCGAATCTGGGCTGCGCTGCGCGATCGTCTCCTTCCCACACCGGCTTCGGTGATTTCAGCATGAGCCCGCGCCAGTCCGAGCGTGAAACCGCCATTCCGCATCCGCGCGAGACATCCAGGCTGTTCGGCCATCGCGAGGCCGAGGCGGCGCTGCTGTCAGCCTATCGCAGCGGGCGGATTCCGCATGCCTGGCTGATCGGTGGGCCGCAGGGCATCGGCAAGGCGACGCTGGCCTATCGCATGGCGCGCTTCGTGCTCGCCCATGGCCAGCCGCTCGCGCCTGCCGTGCAGCACGCCCAGGACCTTGCCGTCGATCCCGATGACGCCGTGGCGCGGCAGGTGGCGGCCGGCTCGCATGGCGGGCTCTTGACGCTGGAGCGCACCGCCAACGATCGCGGCGTGATGCGCACCGTGATCACCGTGGACGAGACACGCGAGACGATCGGCTTCTTCGGCTCGACCGCGGCGGCCGAAGGCTGGCGGGTCTGCATCGTAGACACCGTCGACGAGCTCAATCCGAACGCGGCCAACGCGCTGCTGAAGATTCTCGAAGAGCCGCCGCAGCAATCGCTGTTCCTTCTGGTGAGCCACGCGCCGGCGCGCGTGCTCGCCACCATCCAGTCGCGCTGCCGCAAGCTCCGACTGCGGCCGCTCGCAACGGACGACGTGGTCGGGGCCGCGGCTGCGGCCGCCGAGCTCGATCCAAGCGATCCTGCGCTGCGCGAGGCGGCGGAGGCCTCCGAGGGTAGCGTTGCGCGGGCCCTGACGCTGCTCGGCGGCGACGCGCTGAAGCTTCAGCAGCGCACCGCCGCGCTGCTGGCGCGCCTGCCGCAGGTCGACCCGCGCGAATTGCACACGCTCGGCGATTCCCTCGGCATCAGCGACCGCGTCGCGCTCGCCGCGTTCATCGACGGCATCGATCGTTGGATCGCCGAACGCCTGCATGCGGACGAGGCCAATGCCAACCAGAATTTGCCGCGCCTTGCGCGGCTAGCTGAGGTATGGGAAAAGATCGTCCGCGCCGCGCGCGACACCGAAACCTACAATCTGGAGCGCAAGCCCTTGGTTTTCTCGGTGTTCGGCTGGCTGGCGGACGCAACGCGCTAGGCGCAGATTCGATTCAAAAAATTCGAGAAGCCGTAAAGGAATTCGTCGTGGCAACGCGAGCTAAGAAAACCGCCAAGGGAAAGAAGGCTGCGAAGAAGGCAGCCAAGCGGACTGCCAAGAAAGCCACGAAGAAGGCTGTGAAGCCGCTTACCGGCAAAGCTTCCAAGAAGGTCAAGGCGTCCAAGAAAGCCACCACCACAAGGGGTGGAAAAAAAGGCATAGCGAAGCCGGCAAAGAAGGCTGCGAAGAAGCAAGTCATCGCTAAGAAGGCTTCGAAGAAAGCGGCCGCCAAAAAGCTCGCCAAGACACCTGCGAAGAAATCAGCCAAGAAGGCTGCCGCGCCGGCCGTCGTCGCACCGGCCCCCGTCATCGCTCCGCCGAAGGCTGTCAAGCCCAAGGTCTCCAAGCCCAAGGTTCATAAACCCCAGGCCCCGCCTGCGCCGAAGCCTGCCGCAGCGCCGCAAGCCGCAGCGCCGGCAGCCGCAGCGCCGGCAGCCGCCCCAAAGGCTGCCGCGCCCGTTGCCGCCGCCGCGCGCGACAACGTCTTCTACATCACGACCGCCATCGCCTATCCCAATGGCAGCCCGCATATCGGCCACGCCTATGAGGCGATCGCGACCGACGTGCTGGCGCGCTTTGCGCGGCTCGACGGCAAGGACGTGTTCTTCCTGACCGGGACCGACGAGCACGGCCAGAAAATGGTCCAGACCGCTGCCGGCGAGGGCATGTCCGCAGCGGCCCTCGCAACCCGCAACGCTGGCCGCTTCAAGGAAATGGACGAGCGCCTGAACGTGTCGTTCGACCGCTTCATCCGCACCACGGAGGAGCAGCATCATCGCTCCAGCCAGGAGATCTGGCGGCGCATGGAGGCGAACGGCGACATCTATGCCGACACCTACGCCGGCTGGTACTCGGTGCGCGACGAGGCGTATTACGCCGAGGACGAGACGCGTCTCAACGACGACGGCGTTCGGCTCGGTCCGCAGGGCACGCCGGTCGAATGGGTCGAGGAGAAGAGCTATTTCTTCCGCTTGTCGGCCTACCAGGACAAGCTGCTCAAGCTCTATGCGGATCATCCCGATTTCATCGGGCCGGATTCCCGCAAGAACGAGGTCGTGAGCTTCGTCAAGGGCGGCCTGCGCGATCTCTCGATCTCGCGCACGACGTTCGACTGGGGCGTGAAGGTGCCCGGCGACGAAGAGCACGTGATGTATGTCTGGGTCGACGCGCTGACCAACTACATCACCGGCGTCGGCTTTCCCGACGAGAGCGACAAGAACTGGCGCTACTGGCCGGCCGACGTGCACATCATCGGCAAGGACATCATCCGTTTCCACGCCGTATACTGGCCGGCGTTCCTGCTGTCGGCCGGCATCCCGCTGCCGAAACGGGTCTATGCCCACGGCTTCCTGTTCAACAGGGGCGAGAAGATGTCGAAGTCGGTCGGCAACGTCGTCGATCCCTTCAACCTCGCCGACCAGTACGGCGTCGACCAGATGCGCTATTTCTTCCTGCGCGAGGTGCCGTTCGGACAGGACGGCAACTACAATCACGAAGCCATCGTCGCGCGCATCAACGCGGACCTTGCCAACGATCTCGGCAATTTGGCGCAGCGCTCGTTGTCGATGATCGCCAAGCAACTCGGCGGCGTGCTGCCGGAGCCCGGCGAGTTCAGCGACAACGACAAGGCGATCCTCGCGATGGCCGACGGCATGGTGGCCGCGTCCCGCGAAGCCATGGCGACGCAGCAGATCCATCAATGGCTCAACGCCGTCTGGGCCGTGGTCGCGGAGGCCAACCGCTATTTCGCCGGCGAGGCGCCGTGGGCGCTCGCCAAGACCGATCCGGCCAGACAGAAGACGGTGCTCTACGTCACCGCCGAGGTCGTGCGCCAGATCGCGATTCTGGCTCAGCCCGCGATGCCGGCCGCATCCGGCAAGCTGCTCGACAGCCTCGGAGTCCCGGAGGGGGAGCGCAGCTTCGCCATGCTCGGAGGTGCCAAGCGGATCGCGCCCGGCTCGACGCTTCCGGCTCCGACGCCGGCGTTCCCGCGCTACATCGAGCCGGCGGCCTAGAGGCATTCGCCGATGCTGGTCGACAGCCACTGCCATCTGGATTTTCCGGACTTTGCGGAAGATCTCGACGGCATCGTATCGCGGGCGCGCGCGGCCGGGATCGGGCGCATGGTCACGATCTCGACTCGGGTTCGGAAGCTCAATCAGCTTCTTGCCATCGCCGAACGCTACGACGACGTCTATTGCTCGGTCGGCACCCATCCGCACAACGCGGATGAGGAGGACGGCATTGCATCGGACGAGCTGGTTGCGTTGACGGAGCATCCCAAGGTCGTCGCGCTCGGCGAGGCCGGCCTCGACTATTTCTACGACAACGGCTCGCCGGAGGCGCAGGCGCGGGGCTTTCGCGCCCACATCGCCGCCGCCCGCGCCACCGGCCTGCCGCTGGTGATCCATACCCGCGAAGCCGACGAGGACTGCGCCCGCATCCTGGAAGACGAGGCGGCCAAGGGATCGTTTCGCGCCGTGCTGCATTGCTACACCGGCGGGCGCGAGCTGGCACTGAAGGCGGTGTCGCTCGGGCTCTATATCGGCTTCACGGGCATCCTGACTTTCAAGAAGTCGGAAGCCCTGCGCGCGCTCGCGGCCGAACTGCCCTCCGATCGTATCCTGGTCGAAACCGACTCGCCCTATCTTGCGCCGGGCAAGTTCCGCGGCAAACGCAACGAACCGGCCTATGTGGTGGAGGTGGCAAAAGTGCTGGCCGAGACGCGTGGGGTGCCGTTCGACGAGATCGCGCGCCAGACCAGTGAGAATTTCTTCCGCCTGTTCTCGAAGGTGAAGCCTTGAAACCGGGAGCCGCATGACGCTGACACTGACGATCCTGGGCTGCGGCTCCTCCGCCGGCGTGCCGCGCCCGGCGCTCGGCTGGGGCGCCTGCGATCCCAACAATCCCAAGAACCGCCGCCGCCGCTGCTCGCTGCTGGTCGAACGGAAATCCGAGCACGGCACCACGCGCATCCTGATCGACACGTCGCCGGATTTGCGCGAGCAATTGCTCTCGACCAACGTCGATCACATCGATGCGGTGTTCCTGACGCATGAGCACGCCGACCAGACCCACGGCATGGACGATCTGCGATCGGTCGTGATGCACATGCGCCGCCGCATCCCGACCTATTTCAACCAGTCGACCGCCAAGGACATCCTGTCGCGCTTCTCCTATTGCTTCATCTCGCCGGAGGGCAGCGACTATCCGCCGATCCTGACGCGGCATTCGATCGAAGCCGGCGAAAGCCAGACCATCCTGGGGAAGGGGGGCGCCGTGACGATGACCGCCTTTCTGGTCCAACATGGCAACATTCCCGCGCTGGGCTATCGCATCGGGAATGCAGCCTACACACCCGACCTCAACGACATCCCGCGCGAGAGCTGGGATGCGCTGGAAGATCTCGACCTCTGGATCGTCGACGGCCTGCGCTACACCAACCATGTCAGCCATTTCAGCATCAATGACGCGCTGTCCTGGATCGAGCGGTTCAAGCCAAAGCGCGCTGTCATCACCAACATGACCGCCGATGTCGATTACGAGGTGATCCGGCAATCGCTGCCCGCGGGCGTCGTGCCCGCCTTTGACGGGCTACGGCTGGAGACGCATTGAACCTGCGGTAGAAATTCGCCTGCCGGCAGGCATAGTCCTTGCTTGCGTCGGCTCCATCATGTTGATCTAACGTCTGAAAGACTGGGCGTTGGCCAAGGGCGATATTGAAGCAGGATCGGCGGCGCGCGATATGCGATCGCCGGGCCCGCCGAAACGCCTCGTGTGAGGATGGGATTGGTGGCTGGGGACGACGAAACGGCTGGTGGACCGGTGCGCCGCGCGCTGGATCTTCTTTATCTCGGGGCAGGCTACGCCGCCGGCGTCTTCCTGGTTGCGATCTTTGCCATCATGATGCTGATGTCGGTCGGCCGCCAGTTTGCGATCAACATTCCCGCCGGCGATGACTTCGCGTCGTGGTGCATGGCCGCGATGGCTTTCCTCGGCCTTGCGCATACCTTCAAGCGGGGAGAGATGATCCGCGTCGGCCTGCTGCTGGAGCGGCTGCACGGGCGGACCAAGCAGGTCGCGGAGATCGTGGCGCTGGGTATCGCCACCGTCTTCATTCTCTATTTCACCCGCTATGCCGTGCAGATGACCTACGATTCCTGGCGCTTCAACGACGTGGCGCAGGGCGTGGTCGCGCTTCCGCTCTGGATTCCGCAGCTCGGCTTTGCCGGCGGTCTTGCGATCCTGTCGATCGCGCTCATCGACGAAATGGTCAATGTCGTCGGCGGCGGCCGCCCGAGCTACGAGAAGGGCTCGCCGGACGAGACGCCGGAAGAGTTCGTCGAACGCATCTCGCAGGGCGGCGGAGGTTGACCATGGCCAATCTTGGCATGATCGAGCTCTCTTTCATCCTGCTCGGCGTCATGATCCTGCTGCTGGGAAGCGGCGTCTGGATTGCGGTCTCGCTCGGGCTCGTCGGCTTCGTGGCGATGTCGTTGACCACGAGCCTGCCGCTCGGCGCGGTGCTTGCGACCACCACCTGGAGCGCCAGCTCGTCCTGGACCCTGGCCGCGCTGCCGCTGTTCATCTGGATGGGAGAGATTCTCTTCCGCACCAAACTGTCGGAAGAGATGTTCCGGGGATTGTCGCCCTGGGTGCAATGGCTGCCCGGGCGCCTGACCCACGTCAACGTGATCGGCTGCGGCATCTTCGCGGCGGTCTCGGGTTCTTCGGCGGCGACCTGCGCGACGATCGGCAAGATCGCGCTGCCCGAGCTCGACAAGCGCGGCTACGATAAAGGCTTGAGCCTCGGATCGCTCGCAGGCTCGGGCACGCTCGGCCTCCTGATTCCGCCCTCGATCCCGATGGTGGTCTACGCGGTCACGGCGAATGTCTCCGTGCTGCAGGTGTTCCTCGGCGGCTTCCTGCCGGGCGTGCTGGTGATGGTGCTCTATTCCGGCTACATCATCATCTGGTCGCTGCTCAATCCCAAGAAGGTTCCGCCGCGCGATCCGCCGATGCCATTCCGGCAGAAGCTGCGCGAGTCGGCAAAGCTCGCGCCCTGCCTGCTGCTGATCCTCGCGGTCTTCCTTTCGCTCGTGCTTGGTTTTGCGACCGCGACCGAATGCGCCGCCTGGGGCGTCACCGGGGCATTGCTACTGGCCTGGTGGAGCGGCACGCTCACGCGGAAAAATTTCCTCGAGAGCATCATGAGCGCCACGCGCCTGACCTGCATGATCATGCTGATCCTGGCGGGCGCGGCCTACACCACGGCAGCGATGGCCTATACGGGCATTCCGGCGGCGCTCGCCACTTGGGTGCAGGGGCAACAGCTCACGCCGGGAATGCTCGCGCTTTATCTCAGCATCATGTACATCATCCTGGGATGCCTGATCGACGGCATCTCGATGATCGTTCTGACCGCCGTCATCGTGCTGCCCATGGTCAGGCAGGCCGGCCTCGATCTGGTCTGGTTCGGCGTCTACCTCATCATCCATGTCGAAATGGCGCAGATCACGCCGCCGGTCGGCTTCAATCTGTTCGTGCTCCAGAACATGAGCGGGCGCGACACGTTCACCGTCGCGCGGGCGGCGTTTCCGTTTTTCGTGCTGCTGCTCGCCTCCGTGTTCATCATCACGGAGTATCCACAGATCGTGATGTTCCTGCCCAAGCTCGCCTTTCCAGACTGACCAAGCCACGCGTTCAATTTGACCGGGAGGAGAAGTTCAATGAAGTCTCGTTTCATCGGTGCAGGCCTGATGGCCTGCGCAATTCTGGCGGCAACGCCCGCTTTAGCCCAGACCAAATGGAATCTGCCGGCGGCCTATCCCGCCGACAATCCGCACTCCGAGAATCTCGTCGCCTTCGCCAAGGACGTCGAGGCCGCAACATCAGGCAAGCTGCAGATCACCGTCCATCCCGGCGCCTCGCTGTTCAAGGCACCGGACATCAAGCGCGCGGTGGTGACCGGTCAGGCGCAGATGGGCGAGGTGCTGCTCTCGATCCACGAGAACGAGGATCCCGTGTTCGGCGTCGACGTCGTGCCGTTCCTCGCGACCAGCTTTCCGGACGCGATGAAGCTGTATCAGGCCTCCAAGGCTGCGATCGTCAAGAAGCTCGATGCGCAGGGCCTCAAGCTGCTGTTTGTCGTGCCGTGGGCGCCGCAAGGCGTCTATGTCAACAAGCCGCTCGCGACCATCGAGGATATGAAAGGCCTGAAATGGCGCGCCTATAACGTCGGGACCGCGCGCATCGGCGAGCTGGTCGGCGCGCAGTCTGTCACGATCCAGGCCGCTGAACTGCCGCAGGCGCTGGCGACCGGGGTGGTCAATTCCTTCATGTCGTCGGGCGGCACGGGCTACGACGCGAAGGCCTGGGAGTCGCTCAAATATTTCTACGACGTTCAAGCCTGGATTCCGAAGGACTACACCTTCGTCAACAAGGCCGCGTTCGACGCGCTCGACAAGCCGACCCAGGAGGCCATCCTCAAGGCGGCGGCAACGGCGGAAACCCGTGGCTGGAAGGCCTGGCAGGACAAGAGCACCTGGTACCTCGACCAGCTCAAGGCAAAAGGCATGAATGTCGAGCCGCCGAGCCCGGCGCTCAAATCCGGCTTCCAGAAGATCGGCGAGCAGCTGACGGCCGACTGGCTCAAGAAGGCTGGCGCCGATGGTCAGGCGATCGTCGACGCCTACAAGAAGATGTGAGGTTGAGGCCTTCCGCCCGCCGCCTTCCGGCGTGCGGGCGGAAGCTTATCTGCAATCAGCTCAGGCCGAGATCGCCTTCGCCGATCCGACCTCGTTGCGCAGCAGGAATTTCTGGATCTTGCCGGTGGACGTCTTCGGGATCGGCCCGAACACGACGGCCTTCGGCGTCTTGAAGCCGCTCATGTGCGAGCGGCAGAAGGCGATGATATCGGCTTCGCTGGCGCTGGCGCCGTCCTTCAGCTCGACGAAGGCGCAGGGCACTTCGCCCCACTTGGGATCGGGCTTTGCGACCACGGCGGCGAACAGCACGGCCGGGTGCTTGTAGAGGATGTCCTCGACCTCGACGGAGGAGATGTTCTCGCCGCCGGAGATGATGATGTCCTTGGAGCGATCCTTGATGATGACGTAGCCGTGCTCGTCGAGCACGCCGAGATCGCCGGTGTGAAACCAGCCGCCCTCGAACGCCTCCCTGGTCGCCTTCTCGTTCCTGAGATAGCCCTTCATCACGATGTTGCCGCGGAACATGACCTCGCCGATGGTCTCGCCGTCGCGCGGCACCTCCTGCATGGTCTGCGGATCGATGACGGTGACGCGTTCCTCGAGCGGGTAGGGCACGCCCTGCCGGCGCTTCATGCGCGCGCGCTCGGGCGCTGGGAGTTCGTCCCAGCCGGGCTGCTCGGCGCAGACGGAGGCGGGGCCGTAGACCTCGGTCAGGCCGTAGACATGCGTCAGCTTGATGCCGATGCTTTCGGCGCCTTCGAGCACCGCGACCGGCGGCGCGGCGCCGGCGATCAGGCCGACGACGCGGCGGGCCGCGCTGCCTTTGGGCGCGTCGGGGGCGTTGATCAGCGTGTTGTAGACGATCGGCGCGCCGCACATATGGGTGACGCCGTGCGCCTTGATCAGCTCGAAGATCCTGGTCGGCTCGACCTTGCGCAGGCAGACATTGATGCCGGCGGCCGCCGCGATGGTCCACGGGAAACACCAGCCGTTGCAGTGGAACATCGGCAGCGTCCAGAGATAGACCGGATGCTGGCCGAGATTGCCGGCGAGGATGTTGCTGACGGCATTGAGGTAGGCGCCGCGATGATGGGTGACGACGCCCTTGGGATTACCCGTCGTGCCCGAGGTGTAGCTCAGCGCGATCGCGTCCCATTCGTCGTTTGGCGTGATCGCCGCGAAGTTCGGATCGCCCTCGGCGACGGCCGCCTCATACTCGATCTCGCCGATGCGGCTGCCGCCTTTGAACGATGCGTCGTCGACGTCGACCACGAGCGGCTTGGGGCCCGTCATCTGCGCCAGCGCGTCGGTGATGACGCCCGAGAATTCCGGGTCGACCAGGATGATCTTCGCGCCGCCATGGTCGAGCTGAAACGCGATCGACGGCGCGTCGAGACGGATGTTCAGCGCGTTGAGCACGGCGCCGGTCATGGGCACGGCGAAATGCGCCTCGTTCATCGCCGGGATGTTCGGCAACATCGCAGCGACGGTGTCGCCGACGCCGATCCCCTTGCGCGCGAGCCAGGACGCAAAGCGCCGGCAGCGCTCATGGGTCTCAGCCCACGTGAAGCTGCGGCCCTCATAGACCGTGCTGACATGATCGGGATAGACGGCGGCGCTGCGCGCGAGAAAGCTCAGCGGGCTCAGCGGCACGTAATTGGCGGGCGTCTTGTCGAGACCGACATTGTACTGGTTCCGCCGCTCGCTCATCGACACCCTCCTTAAACTGCGCCTCAAAGGAATCCGATCGAGATCCAGGGGAAGATCGCGACGATGATCAATCCCGCCAGCAACGCCAGCAGATAGCCCCAGATCGGCCGGATACCTTCGGCCGGATCGACGCGTCCGATGGCGCAGGCGGCATAATAGCCGACGCCGAAGGGCGGGGCGAATAGCCCGATGCCCATGGCGAGAATGATCACCATGGCGTAGTGCACCTCGTGCACGCCGACGGCCCGGGCGATCGGAAACAGCAGCGGCCCAAACAGCACGATCGCCGGAATGCCTTCCAGCACGCTGCCCAGGATGACGAAAGCCAGGATCGAAACGGCGATGAAGGTCGCAGCGCCCCCGGGCAATCCGGTCATGGCGGCCGCCAGCGAGCGCGAGAAGCCGGATTGCGTCAGGCCCCAGGCCATGCCGGTCGCCGTGCCGATGATCAGCAGGATCGCGCCCGACAGCGCCGCGGTCTCGACCAGCATCGGGAACAGCCGCCGCCAGTCGAAGCGGCGGTAGACGAGCAGGCCGACCAGCGCGCCATAGACGATGCCGATGGTGGAAACCTCGGTCGCGGTCGCGATGCCCTCGACCACAGCATAGCGGATCACGAAGGGCAGTGCGAGCGCGGGCAGGGCGACGACGAAGGTCCTGCCGATCTCGGATGCGGTGGCGCGCCGGACGTGGCTCATGTCCTCGTGGCGGTAGCGCCACCACACCAGCATGCAGAGCGTGATCGCGAGCACGACGCCGGGCAACAGGCCGCCGGTGAACAGCGCCGCGATCGAAACGCCGGTGACCGAGCCGATCGTGATCAGCACGAGGCTCGGCGGGATGGTCTCGGTCTGGGCGCCCGTGGCCGCCAGCAGCGCGACGAGGTCGCCGGGCTTGGCGCCGCGCTCTTTCATCTCAGGAAACAGCACGGGCGCGACGGCCGCCATGTCGGCGGCCTTGGCGCCTGAGATGCCGGAGACCAGGTACATGGCGCCAACCAGGACGTAGTGCAGGCCGCCCCTGACATGGCCGAGCAGGCTGGCCAGGAACGCCACCATGGCCCGCGCCATGCCGGTCATCTCGATCAGGACGCCCAGGAACACGAACAGCGGCACCGAGAGCAGGATGAGGTGGCTCATGCCCTCGTCCATCCGCCCGACCAGGACCATCACCGGGGTCCGCGTCGCCAGCGCCAGATAGCCGAAGATCGCCAGGCCAAAGCCGAACGCAATGGGAACGCCGGCAAAGACGCAGAAACCCGCGACGCCGACAAAGAAAATGACGAGGTTGAGATTGCCGAGCGAGCGCAGCAGCGGCTCCGCCAGCCAGAACAGCCCGACCAGGACGGCAACCGACAGCATCGCGGCCACGACCATCCGGTAGTCGGCCGCGCGCAGCAGCCGCAGCAAGGCGAAGGCCGCCATCAGGCCGATGCCGGCCGGCAGCGCGGCGGCGCGCCACATATTGGAGATCTGCAGCGCCGGCGTCGTGATGTAGCTTTCTTCATAGGCGTAGTCGCAGGCGGGCCAGACGATCAGGATCAGGAACGCCAGGGCCGCTGAGGTCGCGACCAGATCGAGATAGGCCCGCATGGCCGGCCGCGCACTGGCGACGACCGCGGTCATGCGCATGTGCTCGGAGCGGCGGAACGCAACCGCCGCACCCAGCATGGCGAGCCACAGGAACAGGATCGAGGCGAGCTCGTCCGACCAGATCAGCGGCCGGTGCAGGCCGTAGCGCGCGACCACGCCGGCAAACAGGATCACGATCTCGGCGACGACCAGGATCGCCGCCGGGATTTCGACGGCGAGGCCGAGCAGGCGCTCGAGCGAAGCCAGCAACGATGGTCGGCGAGGGGGCTGAAATGCCGCCTCACCCACCACTGCGATCATCTCGACATGAGCCATGACGGCCCCAACGCGTTACGACAGCTTGCCGACGGCCTTTTCCAGCAGATCCCAGGCCTGATCGCCATACTTGCCCTTCCACTCGGCATAGAAGCCGGCGGTGCGCAGCTTGTCGCGGAACGGCGCCACCGCTGGCTGATTGAAGGTCAGGCCCTTGGCCGCGAGTTCCTGTTGCAGGTTGGCATTGAGCTTGGCGGTATCGGCGCGTTCGTTGACCGCGGCGGCGTTGATGTGCTTGGCGACGATGGTGCGGACATCCTGCGGCAGCTTTTCCCAGGCCCTGCGGTTGGCCAGGAACCAGAAGCCGTCCCACATGTGGTTGGTCAGCGAGCAGTACTTCTGTACCTCGTAGAGCTTGGCGGTCGAGATGATCGCCAGCGGGTTCTCCTGGCCTTCGACGATCTTGGTCTGCAGCGCCGAATAGACCTCGCTGAAATTGATCGAGGCGGGCGCGGCGTCGAACGCCTTGAACATCGAGGTCCACAGCGGCGAGACCGGCACGCGGATCTTGAAGCCCTTGAGGTCATCAGGGCCGGTGATCGGCTTGCTCGACGACGTGGTCTGGCGGAAGCCGTTGTCCCAGATCTTGTCCATGACCTCGAGGCCGGCCTTCTTGATCTCGCCGCGGACGAAGCCGCCGAGGTCGCCGTCCATGGCCTTCCAGACCGTGTCGTAGTCCGGGAACGCGAAGCCGATGCCGTTGATGGACGCGGCCGGCACCAGGGTCGACAGAATCAGGCCCGACAGCGTGAAGAACTCGACGCCGCCGGAGCGGATCTGGCTCAGCATGTCGGTATCCGAGCCAAGCTGGTTGTTCGGGAAGATCTGGAGGTCGAACTTGCCGTTGGTCTCGCGCTTGATCGCCGCGGCCATCTCCTTGGCGCGGACGTTCAGCGGATGGGTGTCGGGCAGGTTATTGGCGTACTTGTAGGTGAACTCGGCGCTCTGGGCGCGGGCCACATGGGGCGCACCGATGCCGCCCAGGACCGCGGTCGCGGCGGAGGCCTTGAGAAGCGTGCGTCGGGAAAAGCTCATGAGTTTGCTTCCTCGGAAGGTTTGTTGTTGTTCTGAGATGCAAACCTATACGGACGGAAGGTCAGAAGGTCATCTGCGATCTCGCGAGGCCTTGCTTATTGCAGCCGGCCAAGGTCACGGCAATATCGGCTTTCGCAGAGATCGAGCCGATGCAAATCTGCAAAACAACCCCATGCACAGTAGCGACCGGGACTCGGGACCGGGCTTCGAGGCCCTGACCGAAAAGCAGATGAAGCGAAGGCGCTATGGCAGGAATGTCGTCTAAATAACTGATCCAATTGTACAAAAAGATATTCCATAATATACCTTATGCGAATTACGGATTGGGCTGTGACCACACGCGGCAGTTCCTGTGTCGCTCGCGTTTGAATTTGTCACTGGGGCCTCTGGTTGATTTTGTCACTCGCCTACTGATGCAATTGGGCTTTCTGGCCGGCGGCGTCTTCACGCTTGTCGCGGCTCGATCGGCCCCTGGTTCTGGAAGACTCAATTCTGTCACTGGCGGTGTTGGCGCTTCGAGATTCAATTTTGGCACTGAGCGATAGCTCGGCCTATCGCAGGATAACTTACACTGCGATAGGCCGAGCCACACCGCGCTCGTCGACGGGATCTACCGGCCGGTCATCGGGACCGGGTTTGGGCTGTTGCTGGTGCACCCTGAGCCTGTGCAGGCTGCGGCGCTTGATTGGATCGGCCTAGGGGTAAGCGCTCGGACGAGCGGTCATCCTCATGGGATGCTTGTCGTATCCGAACCAGAGTGTCTTGCCTGGCGGACCGAAGCGCACGTCCCGTCGAAGTACCCTAACGCTGGCGACGGGCTCGGCGGGCGTGTTCGTCGCGTCGCTCCCGACAATCACGCAGCGGCCACCAAACACGCAATCGTCCTTTTTCCAGCGCCAGCCGTCCTCTTGAGCCTTCCCGTAGACGACGTCGCCGCCGGGAGCATTCAGCAACGGCACTGGTGCTCCTCCCAGAACGTGATCAATCCCGGCGGCAGTCCGTCCCATCTCGGCGCGATCAATCAATCCAATTTCGGGATCCACAACGATCACCGAGACGGTCTCTCCCGATTGCGCAGGTTCCGGAACCGAGATTGGGCTGACCCAGCGGATCAGGCCTTCAAGCATTTCGAGACTCGACCGCGCTGCTGTACGGTCTCCGAAGGAATTCCGCCGTCCAAGGACGATCGCAGAGCTGCGAATAGCCTTCGACCCTCCTAACGAAAACCCGGCATCGGCGCCCTCTCCTTCCGCGGCCAGGATTACATCCCCATTGGGAAGGGTCGCGAGAACGCGCCTGGGAGACCCGCACAATCGCCTGAGCTCAGCGGGTGTGGGGTCTACCTCCTCGACGACAATCCGTCGCTCGAACGGGTCTATTGCAACAGCCTTCACGTTACTTATCCGATCTGCGTCTTTGCAGAATCATCGGTCGACGCACGGCGGAGGTCAACCCGATCGGCAAGGCTTACGCCGGAGAGTTGTGAATTCCCGGTTACCGTTGGGCTTTCTAAACCCAAGTTTGCGCTCTGGTTCGGCCGGACGGGTAAAATGTGGTCAGCCCCACCAGCGTTGATCATGGAACGTGCCGCCCTGTGGGCCTGATGCTCAGATGCCGTGCTTGGCCACTGATTGGATGGCGGCAGATAGGAGTTGTGTCGCTGCTCCGGGGTCGAATTCCGGGTCAAGAAGATCGTCGAACGAGAGCGGACAGGTCGACGGCAATTGAGGTACGACTACCGCGCGATTTTCCAAGGTGCGGGTAGCTCCGTTGCAGGCGACACGCCAGATTTTCTCAAGATCGAGTCGCTGCTTCAGTCCTGGCGAAAAGGCCAGGACGGCATCGCCTTGGAATGTGACGATTTCCTCAAACCAACGCGTTAGAGTCTGACTTTCGGGTTGGAGGGCTGCTTTCAGCAAGTGAATTAGGGTTTGTCGAAGTAGACTAGATATCGCCAGGATTTCGGCACGTCCCATCACTTCGATCTCTTCAGCCAGATTGTCGATGTCAAGGCGCGTGTCTACAGGGGAAGTTGCCCTAAGGATGCCGGCTTGCTCCCGGGTCCACCCGTAGAAATCTGTGTCGTGTTCACTGGCTTGCTTCGTCAGCATGAAACCCCCGAGCACCTGAAGATAAAGGCGGGCGGAGCATAATCAAAGGGAGAAGCCTTCGACCAAGCGAGGATCGGGCTGTCTATCCGGGGCTGGAGGCTGTTGACAGACGTAGCTCTGGCCGCGGCCGGCTGCGGCGGCCGGGGTGACGCATTTCCTCGCCGGCTCAGGTCCACTCGGCGGGTCGGACCTGTGGACGGCAGGGCAATTCGCACTTGTAAGTGCACCCGCCCTCCCCACATCGAACGCCGGAACCAGCCGCTAGGCCGCAAGGACACTGCACGTTATGGGCGTCGGGGAAGACTTCCAAAAATTCAAGGACAACTACCAGATCACGACTGAGCTAATCACATCGATTTCCTATCGTTACAAGCGCATCACCCGTCAGCTCAACACAGATTTCTGGAACACGAATTCCGAGACAGCACATAGTCTCTATGTCGGCTCTTACGGTCGTGACACTGCAGCCCGGGGCCTGAGCGATCTCGACATCGGCTTTATCCTGCCCAACGCCGTGTATCATCAGTACAACGCCCATCAAGGCAACGGACAATCCGCGCTGCTTCAGTCCGTCAAGCGATCGATCCAGAAGACCTATCGGACCTCGGAGAGTTTCGGCGATGGCCAGGTCGTGGTCATCTCGTTCGACGACAATTTGACCTTCGAGGTGCTGCCGGCCTTTGAGAACCAGAACAGCGATAGCTGGACCTATCCGAACGCCAACAATGGCGGCAGTTGGAAGGTGTGCAATCCTCGAGCTGAGATCGCCGCAATCGACACACGCAACGCCCTCACGAACAAGAACCTTAAATATCTAGGCCGAATGATGCGAGTGTGGGCGCGCCACTGTGCGGTGCCGATCAGTGGCATTCTCATCGACACGTTGGCGTATCAGTTCATCGAGACATATCCGCACCGCGACAAGTCGTTCTTGTATCATGACTTCATGGCGCGCGACTTCTTCGACTACCTCGCAAAGCAGAATCAAAACCAGACCGTCTGGCGTGCGCCCGGAAGTGGTTCTCACGTGCACCGCAAGGGTGTGTTCGAATTCAAGGCGCGTAGCGCATATCTACGCGCGACGGAGGCGATTCAGTACAATGACGACAATCATCAATGGTCCCGAAGGCAGAAATGGAAAGACGTGTTTGGATCCCTCTATCCCGGCTGACCCAGAGCGCGTCGCCTTCGAAAGTCAGGTGCGAGAGAGTTTCGGACGCTGCGCCTACACTCACAAGACGCACGAGAAAATGGCCGAGGGCTATGCCGCGCGCCTCACGCACATAAAACTCGGCCAGATCGTGCTGTCCGCGCTGACCACGGGCGGCGCCGTCGGCGTGATATTTGATCGCAATTCGGTCTTCTACCCCTACGCAACGGCCCTGCTCGCCATCTCTCTCCTCATCCTCAACAGCTACGTCAAGGACATCGATCCCGGCGAGGCTGCCCAAAAGCATCGCGAAGCGGCTTCCGACATCTGGAACATCCGGGAAGCCTATCTCAGCCTGCTCGCGGATATACGCGACGCTTCGATTTCGCTCGCGGAGCTCCGCCGACGTCGCGACGAACTGCAGGCCCAACTCCACAAGATTTATCGCATCGCGCCCCATACCGACGCGAGGGCTTACGGCAAGGCTCAGGACGCTCTGAAAAACAAGGAAGATTTGACCTTCACAGACGCCGAAATCGACGCCTTCCTGCCGGCACCGCTGAAGCGGGGCGCCAATACCGACCTCATTAAGTCTGAAACGAACTCTTAGATGCTGTCACCCGCGGTTCTGTCCAGCGATTGCGGCGTCGGACTTGCCGGCCGGCGGCCGGAATCCCGAAAGTCTCGTTGAGGTCGGGCTCGAACCCGGTCGAAAGACCGCGGTGCAGGAGGATGCCTACGCATCACAAACCAATCGAGCAGAACTATGAATCGCTGCGGCCGTTTCGGACGAAGGTATGCATCAAGCCGGGTCTGGCGTCCCCGTTTTTTGCGGAGATGACGATCCTGTTCGCCGGGTTCAGAACCGCTTGGCGGTCAGAACGATGCTGTCGCCTCCGGACGAATTTTCCGGAAGGTCGTCGGCATCGCCGATCGCGATCCACTCCTGCGGATTTTCGGACACGCGCATCATGTAGTCGTTGCCGGCAATGCCGACGAGCACGCCGGCGTAGGCTTGGCCTGCGGTCGTTGTGGCGACGTAGAGATCGTTCCAGGGGACCGAATGCGATTTTTGGAGGAAACTGAGCGCTTTTCTGAGCGCCTTCACCCTTCTTGGATCCGATATCTCCTGGAACAGACGCTTTGCTCCGGACACGTCGCCGTCGATTCCCGCGACGCTAATGTTGATCATGCGCTCTTTCGTGACGACGTCGAAAGCAAGTTCGTGGCCGGCGTTCTCGGCGAGCGCGCTAAGAAACAAGCGCTGCGCTCTCCCGTTGCCTTCCCTGAAGGGATGGAGGTTGTTGATTTCGACGAAGAGTTCGGACGCGTGATCGATGAAATCGTTCAGGGCCAATCCGCGCAATTCGTTGTCTCGGACCAGCGCACCGAAGATTCGGTCGGCTTCAGATTTTATCTTTGGGCTGGCCGTGAAATGTTTTGGGCTTTCGTCCGAGTCCGAGTATGCCGCCTTTCGGAGGTCGCATGTTCTAGGTTTCCCCGCCCATTCATAGACATCTTGGAAGAGATATCGATGAATCTGCCTTAACTTATCGAAGTCAAAGGGGGAACTGGGCCGTCTGCGGGCAAGTACCATCTGCCTGAGAGACACGATCTGGTCCTCTTTACGCAGAAGCTCTGAAGGATCGTCGGTCCCGAATTTGTTCCGAAGGGTTCCGTTGGGGAGCAGATACGGATCAGGCACCGGGGCCGAACCTCTTGAGGCCTTGTTCGATCAACTCGTCGTCGTCGATCTCTCCGCGCACCCACTCATTCATCAATTCCTCGGTTTCGGGCAGCACGTGGCCGCCCTCGATGACGGTATTGGCCACCGCGAACCGAGCAGCTTTGGAGCGAGCTTCGAACTCGGTCTTGGTCTTCTCAGCTTCATTCTGCCGGAACGCGATCAGATCGGACATACGGATGCGGTGATGCGCTCCGACCATCCGAGCGTTCAAATCACCCTGCTTGATACGTTGAACGACTGTAGGGCGCGAGATGCCAAGCAGGTCCGATGCCTGTTCCGGCGTAACTTCGGGATCGTCGGCAAACAAGCTGATTTGCCGGCTTCCTTCGATGAGACCTGCCAAGTCTTTGATGACATCCACCAACCCCTCTGGCACCACGACTGCCGACTTTCGGCCGAGGATGGGTTCAAACACGAGCTTGACCTGGCCGATTCCGCCGCCGCCAGCCTCGGCGAGAAGATCCAGCAAACCTTTCGCCGAAGAGCGTTCTTCGGGAGCGACGACGTGTGTCTTCAATGCCGCAGCGACCATGATTGTCTCCTTATCTGAAATATCTGAAAGCGGCGGCCATTTGTCAAGTCAAATAGCTGGCGGTTACCGCCCGACGACAGGCGTCGGAGGGACGGGCTGGGGTGTCATCCTCCCGCATTCGTGACGCACGCTGCCAGCGAGGCGCGGCCCTCCGACATCGACCCACGGGCGCGAATTCCGCTCGCCGGGCGAGCGGGGTGCGGATTTGGGGGCGCCCCCCCCCCCCGCGCATAGGATCGACCTAGGCCGGCATAAGATGACCATCATCGGCGCAAACGGGCCGCGAAGCGCTGAAGCGTAACCCGATCGCCATCGGTCATCAGAAAGCCGCGTGATGGATAGTCTTCCGTGCCTCCATGAAGGACCCGTCTATCGTCGATCTGCGACACCAGGTAGGCGAAAGGTGGATTGAAGCGTCGAAGCGGCCAGCCGGAGGCCGCATGCAATTCTTCCGCATCGACAGTCCCGGTCCCAGATTTGCCGAGAGCAAGATCGACGAGCGCAACCACGTCCGTTTCGGGGGTGCTTTGCCCGGTATGGGGATCGAAGGTGATAAAAAGCTCTGCGGTGGTGAACATCCGCGGAAGCCGCGTGGAAATCATCAAGTTCGTTCTCAGATAGCCATCGCTTTCGAGCTCGGCGACGGCAAACGCCAAATCGTCGATGTTGGATTCCGGAAACGCCTCGATGAGGTCTTGCTCGGGAATGAAGCAGTCGAAGCCCTTTTGGGATTGTTCCGATACCCACAATCCTATCCGGATCGCCAATGGCCCGAGTTCGCCGATCTTCAACTCGGGCTTCTTCTTTGCTGGCGGCGCGATCAGCGGAATGCTCAGCCTGTCCTTAGTCGGCGGCGGAGCTTCGCCTGCAGCGAGCCATCCGTCGAGACCGTCGATCACCAACTGACCAATCGCGGCGAACTGCAGGATGTCGTCGCCGACCAAAGGCACGGTTTCGCCCAGTCGGGCCTCAGCGGCATGTTCAGCGAACTTCGCGTCGGCCACGCCGAGATTGTGTCCGATGACATGCCGCTTCTGGATGTTCAGCGTCAGGACGGCAAGAGCGTCGGCCGTCAGAGTTCCGAACGGATCGATGTCGAACTCGGCGAAGCGCTTGCGGCCGCGCTCGATGTTCTGGAAGTCGTTGGCGATCGGCTTCGTCGCCGCGACGTCGGGTGGTCGAGTGGTCGCCTTGTATAGGTATACCGTCTTTAAGGTCGCTTCGAAGGCCGTCAGTACGTCTTCATGCGCATTGCCCATCATCCTGTATGCGAGTTCATGCCTTTCCGAGCCGAGTTGGCCCGCGAGCTCCACCTGCTCCCGGACGAGCGCGATTTCCCGCGCAAAGTGCAAGTGAATGTTCGGCGCTCCGCAATCCGGGCAGAACAAGGAAATGGCGTAGACACCGTAGTCCCGGCCGCACTCGTCGCATACCAACTCGCGGAGAAGATCGTTTCGAGCGAACCGCGGTGCGGGTTTGGCCGACGGCCGTGTGCCAGTCGTCACCTTGAAAAATTTGTTGCCAGCGTTCTTCCGGGCGAGGTCATCGAACATGCCATGGATTGCCGCCGCGGCGTCGGCGTGAAAGGCATGAGCGACGATTTCCTTGGCAGCCGCGAGGTCGTCCGGATGCGTAAAGTTCTCGTCATCGTCCAGGATACCACTATACGGACAGACTGTGCCTGGCGTACCGGGCGCGTGCGTCATGCGAGACGTCAAGGCCTCGGGTAGAGTGAAATCCGATACTCGATCGCCCAGAAGAAAGAGGCGCGGATGTGCGTCTTCGTTGGGTGAATACCGGTACACCCGCCCATCCGGCGTCTTCGGTAGCGGAATGCCAAGCGTCAAGTTGTTGCCAGAGCCACCCGTCTTATACTTCTCCAAATTCCGCAAGCGCATGAGTCCACCTCGGATAGTTGATCGTTGAGCCGATGGATCGACGCGAGGAGATGCATCTCCTCCTCGCGTCGGAGATCATGATTCCTCACCTTCCGAGCGAGCCCGCCGGGACCTGGTTTCGCCGGTCGCGGTCGATGCCCGCCGCATACGTTTTGCGGATGAGGCCGCCACGGGCTGGGCAGCCGGCACTTCAAGCGTGTCGCAGCACGCCAGTAGGGCCCGCGCGAACTGATCGCCGGCGTCCCGAACCCAATCGTCGCGCACGACGGTAAACCAAGCGGTCAATGCGACCAGATCGACGCAGATCGCTCCGATCGCTGCGGGCTTGATGGCGGCCAACGCCGCGAGAAGTGCCGGCATGGAGAAACTGGACACGGCCGGGATGATGTTGTCGTAGCGCCAGACGACCGTGAGAACCGAAATCAGAAGAGCCGCCAAGCAGGCAGCGACCCCTATCGGTTTCAATCCGCGCAGGTTCCGGCGAAAGCCATATTCGGCATTCTCCTTCTCGACGAGCGGATAGGCTTTCCCACGGCAACGTTCCTGAAGCCATTTCACCCCCGATGCGTACATGGCGTCCGCGGCCTTCGGATCCGCCCTCTCCTGCTCCGGGCTCGGCGTAACGAACAACGGCACGTTCTTCGCGAAGAACGCGTGGTATCGGGCCAACACCGGCGGCGGAAGATGTTCTTCCCTATGGCGCAGCCAGATCGTCGATGGCCAACCTCCCCATTCAGCCAGGAGACGCTTCTCCACCTTCTTGCCGCGCGATCTGCTCAGGACGCTCAAGCCATACAGGAGCCCGCAGGACGTCGCGATGGTCACCAGCGTGGCGCCCCAGCTCGAGGTGACCAGCCGGGGAAACCACGCGATCGCAGTGAGGATGATCGGAAACAGCGTGAGCAAGCCCGGAAACAGGCGAGCCTGTCGTGAATAGGGATCGAAGAGCTTCGAAATATCGATCATCGGATCGCCTCTGTGCAGTCAGGGGCGCTGGCCGGCGACGGGTCTGGAGATCTCGGATTCTTCATCTTGCCACCTTGACCACGGCGCTGTGTGAGCTGCCGGCTCCGGATAAGGCTTCAGCGGTGAAATGGACATATCCAGCCGGCGTGTGGATCAGCATCAGCAACGGAAAATACTGACGTATCGAAAGCAGAGCGGCGGTCTTCACGTCCTTCCCGGACGGGCCACTGGGGACGAGATGATTGTGCCAGGTCCCGAGCGCGTAGAGCGCGCCGCCAGATCCTTCGATCAGATCTTCCAGCATGGGCCTCAGTCCCTCGGTGCCCAGCACGAACTCGTCGCGCGAGAATTTGCTGTCGGGCGGCGCGGGCATCGTGCCGACGACGTGGAAGACGTTGGCGACGTCCAAATAGCGGCCGAGGATGATGCCGCCCGTCTCCGAGCCACGGCGCGCAGCGACCTCTCGCCGGATCGTGTCGTCGACCTCCGGACTAAGGCGCACGACGCTGTCCGTGCCGTCGCCTACGACGATGCGCGGCCGGATATCCTTGCGATGCCATATCTGGTTCAGCCCATCGGCCGCCAAACTGCCGACCAGCACTTCGCCGGTCTCGGGAAGACCGTCGCGTTGGAGCCGGCGAATATGCTCGGACATCGGCGCCGCGAACGAGGACAAGCGGCCGTCCGACAGCGGCATCGTGATGGCCGCGCAGCCCTGACCGATCGCGATCGCTTCGGCCTTCGTGTTGAAGACCTCGTTCCTGAGGGTGGGATCCGAATGGATCAGGCGATAGGCCTCGCAGATCAGATCGGTCGCCGACGGGTTGGCCGCCGGCCCCTCCACCGACATCAGGCCGACGCTTCCGATGCCCAGCATGCATGCCTCGACCACCCGGGGCCGATCGACCGTGACTCCAGGCAAGACCAGCGCCTCGCGCACGCTTGCGGAGCCGGTCGTATTGACGACGGCAAAGCTGTTTCGGGCGACCAAAGGGGCGATCGATTGGTCATCGAATGCGCGCGCGACGACGTCCACGACGTGCGGCACCGTCGGCTGCTTGAGGGTCGCGAGTGCCTCGGCCAGGTAGTGCGCCTTTGGAATGGACCAGAAGCTTTCGACTTTCGTGTCGGAGGGAAGCGTGGCGTAGCGCGCGAAATTGTGAGGTTGCAGGATGCCGTCGTCGATGAGGGCCGCGGGTCCCCGTCCGGACCTGGCGAGATGAACTGCGAGTTTGGATCCGATGCTTCCGCAGCCGAGGAGCGTCCACGGGCGCAGCGCCTGCCCGTCGTCGCCCGCAGCGCGTCGCAGCAATTCGGGTGATATCTCATCTCGGTGCGTGGCGGTCCTGACCAGCTTGCCGCTGCCTGACGAGAGCGCCTCGCCGCCGCGCAATTCCACGACGTAGGGGCATATCTCGATCGGCGAAGTCGTGCCGATCACCTCGAACGGGCGTCGCGCCAACAGAATGACGGCTATCGGCTGCTTCTCCTTCAATTTCGATTGCGAAACCCGCTCCTGCAGGATTCCGAGCTTCGGCTCCAGGAATTCGCGGCAGCCTAGTTCGGCCGCCCGCTTCAAGAGCTCGTCAATCGTCGTGACCGTTTCCGGAAGGTAGCGATCCGCCACGAACGGCCGACCGGTCGGGAGTTTACCGGACCACGCGATCAGTGCGTGAGCGTTGCCGGTTTGCCCGTCATCGCCGACAGGCGCATATCGCCATTCGCCGGCGAACCGCGGCCCCAGCGGTACCGGAGCGGCGCGCGGGATGCCGATCCGGTAGGTAGACAAAGTTGCTTCGCGGTAAGCGTAGTACCACGCCGGGAAGACCGAGCAGCCGCCCTCTCTGGTGGGCAGACCCGTCAACCAGGTCGGATCCGCGACGATCACGTCGTCGATCCCGTCACGCCGCACCGGCTCCCAGCCGTGCTCCGGATCGATCAGCTGCGCCATCGCAGCCTTGTCCAGCCAGTCGACCAGTTGCTCGAAAAGGCCGCCTATTCCGCGAACCCGCAGAACCTCACGCGGCGAACCGGCGACGAGACACGGTTCAGGTGGACCGCCATTCCTAGAGGGCTGAATGTGCGGATGACTGCGATTGAAGTCCGCGCGGAGGCGGATAAGCGGCGCCCCCAGGGGATATCCTGCCGTGAAGATGAACGTCACGGGCTCGACCGCGCGGACGCCCGACGGGCTGACACCTGCGGCCCTCCATGCGTTCGGGAGTTCGGTCCGGATCTCCACGATGGCCCGGATGGCGTCGTTTCCTTCGATCCGTTCGGCGGTCACCCGTTCGACGGACGGGTGAGCCTCAATGAGGCGCAGCGCCCGTCGGACGGGTATGGGAATGTCGTCTGCCGCGGAGATCGCCGCCATCGGCTCATCCGTGGGCGAGCGGCTGGCTTCCGATACCGGTACCGGCGGCGACGCTGACGGCGACCGCAGCGCGTCTGATGCGCGGTCCGGCCGAAGTGACCTCGATCGCCAGCGGGTCGTCGCCCGGACTGTCGGCGACGCACTTGAATTCGCCCTTCACGGGATCGAGGATATCGATGTATTCGCGCTTCGCACGGATGCACGGCGGATCGTTCTTGTCGTCCTTGATGGTCTTGCTGCTGGCCACGATCAGCGCGCCATCCAGCGGCTGCCCGAGGGCGCTCCGGGCGGGCTCGGACACCTTGGCTTTCTCGCCCTTTTCGGACCAGCTATCGTAGGAAAGGCTGTGCCACGAACAGTGGTGCGGAGCGATCAGAACGTCGTACTGCAGACGCTCGGGCCACTTCTTGTTGCGCTCCCAGATGCGGTCCCAGATCGCGACCTCGGCGTCGCCGCCGAGAAGGAAGCGCCCGCGGGTGACCTTGGACACCTTCAGGTCCAGACGCATGATGACGCTGGAGTTGTTCTTCGTCAGAACCTCCTCCTCCGCTTCGTCGTCGGCAGGCATCGGTGCCAGCAGCCGCGCCTCGAAGGAAGTGTCCTGTACGCCGCAGATCTTCGAGAACACCTCGTCGACCTTCACCAGGATTTCCGTCAGGTCATCGGTCTTGCCGTCGACGTCCTCGCCCAGGATCAGGATGCGGTTGCCGTCCTCGGCGGTCCGTTCCTTCTTGAACCTGTTGGCGCGACGGCGGGCCTCGTCGCGCCAAGCTTCGGCGTCGGCGCAAAGGACGTGATCCTCGTCCTTCGCCTTCGCCCGGCGGAACACGATCGGCGAGGACCACATTTCACGGATGATGATCTTGTCGTCGGCCTTCACCCAGGTCGACGGGTCGCCGAGATGGAAGTGCTTGACCAGGCCCCGGATGTGGTCGGCGTCCGGATGGGTGTTCAGAAAGCCATCGACGAACAGCCTCCCCTTATCGTCCCGATCGAGCTTGTTCCGGAGCTGTTTCCCAACGTTGGGGGTGTCGTCGTCCTCGTCGTCGGCCGCCTCCCGGATGTTGATGTCGGTCAGGATCCGGCGACCGGACTCGGTCTCGAACAGCACCATGTCGCCGTTGTCGACTTTGAAAAGTGATGCTTTAACTGCCATTCCCATCCCCCTGATTCAACGATCGAAAGGTCGGTCGCGGCTCCTTGACCGATTGCAGATCGGACGGGCGCACTTAAGAAGATATGATGGCAATTTGGCCACGCAAGATGTGCTACCAGATTAATTTTATCACGCTATATATATGAAATTGTTCCAGTTTTAATCATCTGGAACCGGCTTTGTTCACCCGGTGTTCTTGGTTTTCTAGCCGGGAGACGGCATGATCGCGGAATTAGGGCGGCGCCGGCGTGAGGCCGGCCCCGCAGCGGATGAACAGGTTCAGGATGAGCAAGAACATCGTCGTCTATTCCGACGGAACCGGCCAAGACGGCGGCGCGCGTCCGGAGCAGCGCATCAGCAACATCTACAAGATGTACCGTGTGAGCCGCGACCACGCGGACACGGCCATCGATCCGTCCAGGCAAGTGGTCTTCTACGACGCGGGCCTTGGGACGGATATCGGCGCTACCGCCCTCACCGCTCCGGTGCGCTTCGTCCAGAAGATGCTCGGATCCATCGCGGGCGACGGCATCAAGCGCAACATCGCCGACTGCTACGAATTCATCATCAACCACTACGAAGACGGTGACCGGATATTCCTCTTCGGGTTCAGCCGGGGCGCCTACACGGTCCGAAGCCTGGCGAACCTGCTGATGCTCTGCGGCGTCCCCAAGAAGACGCCCTCCGGCCCATTGATGCGCTACCGCAAGGCCGTGAAGGACATCGCTTGGGAAGCCGTGGATACCGTGCTGGAACACGGCGCGGGCCACCCGCGTGAGCAGTTCGAGGCGGAGAGGCTCGAACTGGCGCGGCGATTTCAGACCAAGTACGGCTCCGGCGACGGCTTGGATGCCAACGCCGCGGCATATTTCGTCGGCGTGTTCGATACGGTCGCTGCCCTCGGCGCCAGCGGTCCGCGACGCCGGATGATCCAGGCCGGCTTGACTCTCGGCGTCGCTGCCCTCGCCTTCTTCGCTTCGCTCGTTCCGGCCGCGATCATCGGTGCGCTGACGGCCATCGTCTCGGAGGCCGGCCTGCTATGGGGCTTCATCGTGCCGGCGTGGCTGGTCACGCATCTGGCGATGCTGATTGCCGTCATCTGGTTCTGGAAACGGCAGCGGACGGTCAATCTGAAGACCATCTACGACTTCCCGAACAAGGGCGATCCGCCGCGCTCTCATACCGCCGAGTGGACGGGCAAGAATTTCGATCGCCTTCTCAGCAAACATGTACGTTTTGCGCGCTCGGCGAACGCGATCGACGAGACGCGCAAGGATTTCGCCCGGGTCGGCTGGGGCGGCACCGAGCCGTCTGTGCACCCCGCAACGCCGGGTGTTCCGCGTCTCATCCAGCTCTGGTTCGCAGGGAACCACTCGGATATCGGCGGATCTTATCCGGAACCGGAATCGCGTTTGTCGGATATCGCCCTCGCCTGGATGTGCGAGCAGGCCACGTCCGTCCCGGACGGCTTGATCACCGGGCCGATCTACGTGGACGGGATCAGGATGCCGAAGACCGGTGACAACGGACCGGCACTGAACGTCTTCCCCGGCGCGAACGGCGTTCAGCATTGCGAGATCGCGGGCATGCGCGACACGCTCGACGCCTACGCCGCCAGTCTGCCGAAATGGCGATGGCTGCAAAACCTCGTCGGCACCAGGAACTGGGAAGTCGAAGTCCGCGAGATCAACCACCAGGCTCCGGTACATCCGACCGTGCGCACGCGCTTCGACCTGCCGGAAGTCAGACAATGTGCTGGCGTCGGCGCATATCGCCCAAGCGCGCTGGCGAGCCATGACGACTTCAAACGTTACTATCCGCAGGTAGAGTCGACGACACAATCGACCGGGCCTGCCTGAACGCTTGAGGAGACGCTCTTGGTCGCGCTTGCCGACATCAAAGCTGACCTGCCGGATTGGCCGGACGACGTGGTGGATCAATGGCTATTGAACTTGGCGAATCAGGAGGGCATGGGCTGGCCGCCACCGATCCCCTTCAACGGCCATAGGTGGCAGTACATCATCGTGAAGCCGGTATCGTGGTGGAAGAAGGTCACGTGGACGAAGGAGTCGCGCGACTGTAGCTTCGACGAGCTGTCGCTTAATTCCCGCAAGATCATGAATTCCATGTTCGAGGCGTTGGTCCTCGGAATCGAGAATGGCTATGGCGGCGACAACAGCAAGAAGCGTTTTGAATCTTGCTTGAGCTATCTGGCGGTGAAAGGACAGTTCCCCCGCGTGCCTGTCACCATGCCGATAGAAACGGGCCTAAGTATCCTCGACGGCAATCATCGAGTCTACTCGCTCACTTTCCTGCAAAGCGTTCCTGAGCCGGAATTGAAGAAGCAAGGCATCACTCGCCCTTCCGTCATCCAAGATGTTTGGGTAGCGAAGCATGCGGATGGGGAGGTTTTGGATAGCTGACGTCGATCGAGCGAGTGGTCGCGCGCAGTACACCCGACAGCGCCGCAATGGCGGGGGCCCTGCCGAGAAATTGTTTCGGGCCGCTAGTTCGACAACCGAGAGACCTCGGCGAACCTTAGAGGCTCGCGGGAAACCTGAAAGTCGCCATCGCCGTCGAACTTCTTTCCCATCAAATCAAGAAGCGCGCGCCCATGCACCACAGGCACAGGGTGTGCTGTCATTATTTCCGGATCTTCCGGAAAGCTCAGCCCGACGATGTCGCGAACGTTCTGGACGCTCAAGGACGTGCTCGCACCCTCAAAGAGAAGTTCGTCGGTCTCCGGGTGCCAGACGCAAACCACGATAGCGAGCATGTTGATATTCCTTGGGCCACCGGTCCGGCCGCTCCGACAAAGCGCCGGTATCGGTTGCCTCGGCTGCTTCCGTTTCGTCCAGTTAGATCATCTCGATTGCGATGGGGAGCGGCGCAAAAGATCGTTGGAGGCATCGAAAGATACATTGACGGCCCGCCAGCGCCGTCGCCCGATCCCCGCCCCCTTGCTGCAGGGCACCTTCGGGATGACTTGAAACACGTGTGCAGAGCAACAACCATAGGACGTAAGAAGAAGGTCTGGGTTGCGCTTTCGGAAAACGGAACGTAACAACGCAGCGCTCGGCAGTCGCGCTGCGTTGTCTCTGCTCGCGCAACAAATATTTCGATTCCAAAAGCTTTTTCAGGCGAGAGATTGCCGATGTGGCCCGATAACGAGACCGAGCGGGACTTCCTGAACTTCTCCGGCGTTGCCGAAACCGTGGCCGAGATCATTGTGCAGGCCAAGGGACGCCCGATCTCGATCGGCGTGTCTGGCGCCTGGGGCATCGGCAAGTCCTCGATGATCAAGCTCACCCGCTCGGCGATCGCCGCCAGGAGGGACGAGAGCGGGAAGAAGGCCGCCGACAAGTACGTCTTCGTCGAATTCAATGCCTGGCTCTACCAGGGATATGACGACGCGCGTGCTGCGTTGATGGACGTGATCGCTGATAAGCTCGCGAAGGAGGCGCACGGCCGGCAGACGGCGCTCGATAAGGTCGCGTCCCTTGCCAAGCGCGTGAAATGGCTCCGGGCCGCGAAGCTCGCAGCGACCTCGGCCGCCTCGATCTATTTCGGGGTGCCCCCGGTCGGGGCGGTCGGCGAGATCTTCGAGCTCGCCAAAAAGGTCTGGTCCGAAGGCGTCGGGAAGGAAACCGGCGAAGCCGCCAAGAAAGCTGCGGCGGACGCCGTGCAGCAAGGCGGCGAACTGCTGAACCCGAAGGAGGAAACGTCACCGCCGAAGGAAATCCAGGCGCTGCGCGACGCGTTCGAACAGGCGCTCGAGGAGCTCGGGATAACTTTGGTCGTCCTGATCGACGATCTCGACCGATGCCTGCCGGAGACCACGATCTCGACACTGGAGGCGATCCGCCTCTTTCTGTTCCTCAAGAGCACCGCCTTCGTGATCGCGGCCGACAACGACATGATCAAGCACGCCGTCCGGAAGCACTTCGTCGGCGTCAGCGACGACCTGCTGGTCACCAACTACTTCGACAAGCTCATCCAAGTTCCCATTCGGGTACCGCAGCTCGGGACCCAGGAGGTCCGCGCCTACATGATGCTCCTGTTCGTGGACAACAGCGAGTTGTCCGACGACGACAAGGAGAAGATCCGCGCCGGCATGATTGGCCAGCTCAAACGGACGTGGCAGGGAAAGAAGGTCGACCGGGCCTTCGTCCAGTCGCTTGGCGTGAAGTTGCCCGAGCATCTTGTTGGTCAATTCGACACGGCCGAGAGGCTCGCCTCGCTCATGACGACGGCGACGGGGATTCTGGGAAATCCGCGGCTGATCAAGCGCTTCCTGAACGCGCTCTCGATCCGGATGACGATCTCGAAAGCGCAGGGCGTCGGCGTCGACGAAGCAGTGCTCGCCAAGCTATTGCTGTTCGAGCGCATCGGCGACACCGCGGCTTATGCCGAACTGGTCAAAAACGTCAGCGCCTCCGACGAGGGAAAGCCTACGTTCCTCCAAGAATGGGAAGACGCGGCGACAGCGGGGCGCGATCTCGATTTGAAGGCGCCGTGGAACGCTCCCTTCGTGAAGGAATGGTTGGCGCTCTCGCCGGCCCTCCACGACCACGACCTGCGCGGCGCGCTCTACGTCGGCCGCGAGCAGGCTCCGCTCATCACGCCCGAAGACCGCCTGTCTTCGGACGGGGCCGAACTTCTCGCCGCGATGATTGAGCATCCTGAGATGTCGGGCCGCCTGAAGGATCGCCTAGTCCGCGTTCCTCGCATGGAAACGACGGTGATGATGGATCGTCTGCTCGAGCGTGCTCGCAAAGAGCAGGAATGGGGCGCTCCGCCTATTTTGACCGCCTGCATCGCGCTCGCCGATGCGGATCCGATTCAAGGTCCGAGGCTTGCGGCGTTCATCGCTGCCCGTCCCCACCAGCAGATCCAGCCGAGCATCGTACCGAAGATTGGCGATCGTCCCTGGGCGGCTTCGCTGCTCGACGGTTGGCTCTTGTCTGGGGACATAGCGAGGCCCGTGAAGACCGCGATCAGCAAGACGAGGCCAAATGGGAACGTCGCAGTCTAGCGGCGGGCCGGGTCCGGGCGTGCCAATGGTGCCGCCTTGGACGCCCGCAGCCCCTCAAGATCCGGTGCCGCCTCCGACTCTTCCTCCTGACGCGCCGCCACCCGATGGCCCGCCTCCGGACGAATTGCCGCTCGCGCCCGTCGTTCCGCCGACGACACCGCCTCCCGGTGTCCAGCCGCCGCGCATCGCTCCCGAGAAGCGCTTCGCCGGCGCGCGCAACAGCATGGGAAACTACGCCAGATCCGGTGACGGCCGGGATCTGAGACGCGGACTCGGTCACTATGTCCGTAGCGGTTACGGCGGATCCAATACCGCGACCCAACGGTTCGGCAGCACCGCCGAGACGGCTGGCTCGCTCGGATACACGCTATATTCCAGCGCTTCGGGCGCGGCCGACGCGCCGATCGATGCGGCTGCTCTCGCGGGCCGGTCGACGGAAGAGATCGCCACCGCGATCATTCAGGCCGTCAGACCGGTCGACGGCACGCAGGATGCGGAAGCGGAGCGGGCCGCGATCCACGACGCCATGTCGGATCTACTGACTCAGTTTCCGGAAGCCGACCTTCTCAACTTGTCGGACGCCGAGCGGGAGTTCGTTATCGAGAGATTCACTGCCCTCGACGTCGCCAGGCGCTTCGAGCTTGACGTCGGCAAGCACCTGCTTCAGCGGTCCGCCACGCCAATGGTCGCGTTGTCTCGATTGAAGCAGATGCGGGATTACATCGCGGAAACCGTCGCCGCATCCTTCCGCAAGTTGCGCGATCAGGGAAGGACGCTCACTTCGGGACGGATCGCGCGCGTCGTGCAGGCCGCGCTACGCGATACATTCGAAGTGTTCGAGGGGTACGAAGAATGAGGCTGCTCTGCGCGCCGGCGGAGATCGGCCGTCTCGACGAAGCCGACACGCTCAGGGTCATCCTGTACGGGCAGGCGGGCGCGCCCGGTCGGGCGAGCGCGGGAGCCGCCGTCCGCAAAGATTTTCGGAAGGAGCGTCTTGCGCCGCACCCGCGGGCTTGGGACCTCCTGTCCATAGCGAACTCGGTCATGGTCGCCGACGCCGCAGGGCTACGTACCGACAGTCCGGACGGATGGACGCGGGAATTCGAACTCGAGATCGCCGTGATGGATCCAGCGTTCTGGAACGGCGCGGCGCCGTTGATCGCCGATACGCTGGCCTTTCTGACGACGGACAGATGGCACCTGCACTTCATCCCCGGCGGGGCAGCCGCACCCGAACCCGCTCGCGTCGTCGCGCCGGCGCAGAGCTGTGTGGCGTTGCTGTCGGGCGGTCTCGACAGTCTGGCCGGAGCGATCGACCTCGCCGCAGCGGGAAACCACCCACTCGTCGTCAGCAAGATCGTGCGCGGCGACTCCGAGAAGCAGGAGGAGTTCGCGCGCGCGATCGGCGGTGGACTGCGGCACATTCAGCTCAACGACAACGCGGTCGTGCCGAAGCCGAAGGATACTTCGCAACGCGCCCGATCCATCATCTTCCTTGCGTTCGGAGTCGTCGTCGCGACGTCGCTGGCGCCGTATCGAAACGGAGCAACCGTTCCACTCTACGTCTGCGAGAACGGCTTCATAGCGATCAATCCTCCCCTTACCGGAAGCCGGATCGGAAGCTTGAGCACGCGCACGGCGCATCCCCAATTCCTGGCGCTGTTCCAGGATCTACTGGATGCCGCCGGCATTCGAGTGTCGATCCGCACGCCGTATGCCGACAAGACCAAAGGCGAGATGCTCAAGGAATGCGCCGATCAGGAGCTCTTGGGCGCCCTAGCGCCACGCTCGACGAGTTGCGGCAGGTTCCAAAAATTCAAATACAGCCACTGCGGACGATGCGTACCGTGCCAGGTCCGCAGAGCGGCTTTCGTCGCATGGGGGCGGCCGGATCAGACCAAGTACGCGTACGAACACCTCGGTAGAGACGATGCGAACCATGCGGGCTTCGACGATGTCCGTTCCGTCGGAATGGCATTGGCCGCCACCGCCGACGATGGATTCGACCGTTGGCTCGGGAGCGCGCTCTCGTGGCCTAGAATCCGGAGGCGCGACAGCTTGCGGGATATGCTACGCCGGGGGCTTGGCGAACTCGGCGCCTTGCACGCGAAATACGGTGTCAAGTGATCGACCTTCATGCCCATCTAGACCTCTATCCGGATCCCGTCGCTACAGCCGACGAATGCATAGAGCGAGACCTCTTCGTCCTGTCGGTGACGACCACACCATCGGCATGGGCTGGGACCGCGGCGCTGGCGCGAGGAGCGGCGAAGATCCGCACCGCGCTCGGCCTGCACCCTCAACTGGCTCACGAACGACGGGGCGAACTTCAGCTTTTCGACGAGTTGCTCCCGGAGTCGAGATACGTCGGCGAGATCGGTCTGGACGGCGGCCCAGAACTTAAGGCGACCTGGGAAACGCAGCGCCACATCTTTGACGAAATCCTTCGGATGTGCGGGGCGGCCGGCGGCCGCATCATGACGATACACAGCAGGCGGGCCGCCGGGCCCGTTCTCGATGCGCTCGCGTCGCGGTCCGATGCAGGCGTCGCCGTTCTGCATTGGTTTTCCGGGACGCGCCGCGAGCTCAAACGCGCGGTCGACCAGGGTTGCTGGTTCAGCGTCGGCCCGGCGATGCTCGCCGGCGAGAGAGGACGCGGCCTGGTTGCCGAAATGCCCCGCGACAGGATACTGACCGAGACGGACGGTCCCTTCGCACAGGTCGAGGGGCGCTCCCTGTTTCCTTGGGACGTCGCCAAGGCCGAGCCGATTCTCGCCGATCTATGGGCCGTGGACGAAGGCGAGGTCCGGGGCCAATTGCTTGCGAACCTCAAGCGACTCACGACGCGGGTCGCTCCGGAGCGCGGCAGCGCCCCCGGGCGGGGCTCTTCGGGCGTTGGCTGCGCCGGCTAATCCAGCACTCGCATCGAGCCGGGCGTGAGATCGTTCTCTGCTTTTCGACACGGCGGCCAAGCGACCCAGCCGACAGAAAGTCAAGGACCGCCATCCCCGTCGCCGCTCAGCGGTCGTGATGGCGCCTCTGCCAGACAATTCCCCCTAACGGTCTCGTCGACCGCCCCGGCGGGATTCGGTGCCCGTTTGGTGGTGTCCGGAGGTATGTGAAGCTAAGGCGTCTTGTTTTCCAATTCGGCCACCGAGAACGGGTCACCATGTCCGGCCGCGGGGCGGTCTGGAATACTCGATGGGTGAAGCCACCACCCATCTCCTTGTCGAACCCTGCTGAGACCCCCGTTTCTGCCGACGAGAGAGGCATCGGACGGCGCGCGAGGCAACTCCCCCGCGCCACGCCCCGGACCTCCGCCGGAGAAGACCGGTGACCCGGCAGAGCGATTCGATCTCCAGAAGAACTTAGAGGCCCACGCAGGCGCCGAAACACGATCCGGAGGCCGGCACCGATATCCACCTCGATCGCGCTCACCGCGGGCACTGGGCGCAGCGCCTCCAACGACTGTTGCAAATCCATCACGTCGACAGTGTTAAACGATTACCTGTCCAATAGCACTTCTTGCAACTAAGAACTATTCGCAATAAGGCTGGATGGGTTCACTGGGTCATCTCCAGATGCGTGTCGTCCACCATCGCGCTCCATCACCTGCCCTCGCGGCGTCGAGCGTTCGAGGTCGCTTGCGACTGGGCGGGGTCCTAAACGGGTATGCACAACCGCGGGTGCTGCAGGGTCGCTGTGAAACATTTCGCGGCGAACGCACGCCCTGGTCAATTCAGCGACAGGATTGGCGGCGTGCAGGCTAGATTCAAATTGTTGCCAAGCGGCCGCCGCCGTATCGAAAGCGGTATGAAGAGGCGGACGCTCGACGCGATGAAGAAGGTCATCATCGGCATGATCCTGGCGGGCGGTCCGGCCGCCGAGGGACTTTCAGCCGATCTCGGCGAGGTCCGGCCCGGCCAGGCCGTCGACTGGAGCGGCCCCTTCGTCGGCGGCCATTTCGCCTATGGCGTCGGGTCCTCGCAGTACGCTTTCGGCGCCCCGGGACTGGCTCCGTCGTCCGGATCGATCGACCTGACGAACTCCCTCAACGCGTTCAAGGGAACCGGCTCCTACGCTCTCGGACTGAGCGCCGGATACAATCACGTGCTGCCCTCACGCATGGTCGTCGGCGTCGAGGGCGATCTCACCTTTCCGAACACGATCTCCGGGACGGCCGCCGTCGGCACCGCGCAGGGACCGGCGACCTTGAAGGAAACCGTCCTGACGTCGGGTACGCTGCGCGCTCGCTTGGGCTATGCGCCGGGACCCTGGTTGTTCTACGCAACAGGCGGCTTCGCATGGAGCTACGATCAGGCGACGCTCGACCCGCTCGACGGCACCCCGGGAGACAAGATCGGTTTCACTCGGCTCGGCTCCGCCTGGGGCGCCGGCGCCGAAGTCGCCCTGTCGGCAAACTGGTCGGCGCGGTTCGAATATCTCTACACGGACTTCGGCGCGAAGGAGAAAGGGTTTGGCGGCACGCAGCGTCTGTCCTCGGATCTCGCGGTGCAGACCGCCCGCCTCGGCCTCAACTACCGCTTCGGTCAAAATGGGCAGAAGGTTCTCGAGGACGGCTTGATGCCCTTCGAAACCGACCAGTTCAGCATCCATGGGCAGACGACCTATCTGCAGCAGTATGCGGCGCCTTTCCGCTCGCCCTACACGGGGACGAATAGCCTCATTCCGAACCAGACCCGACAGACCTGGGACGTGACGCTCTACGCCGGCTTCAGACCTTGGGCCGGCGGAGAATTCTGGGTCAACCCGGAGATCGATCAGGGGTTCGGCTTGAGCTCGACCTTGGGTGTGGCCGGATTTCCGAGCGGCGAGGCCTACAAGGTCGGCGCCGCTGCGCCCTACGCCCGAATTCCACGGGCCTTCTTCCGTCAGACGTTCGATCTTGGCGGAGAGACCAAGAAGGTCGACGCCGACATCAACCAGTTCGCCGGCACGCAGAGCGCCGACCGCTTGGTCCTGACGGTGGGAAAATTCGCCGTCACCGACGTCTTCGACACCAACAAGTATGCCCACGACCCGCGCAAGGATTTCATGAACTGGTCGATCGTGGACACCGGCACGTTCGACTACGCCGCCGACGCCTGGGGCTTCACCTACGGCGCCGCCGTCGAGTGGTACAAGGGCGACTGGACATTCCGCGGCGGCTTGTTCGATCTGTCGACCGTTCCCAACAGCACCGAGCTGGATCCGACGTTCTCCCAATTCCAGTGGATCGGAGAGATCGAACATCGCCATGAGATCTGGGGCAAGCCGGGCAAGGTCGCGGTTACGGGTTTCTTGACGCGGGGGCGCATGGGTCGCTTCGACGACGCCGTTGCGCTCGCGCAAGCGACGGGCACAGCCGCGGACACCGCCCTGGTCCGGCGCTATCAGAGCCGGGCCGGCATCAGCGTCAACCTGGAGCAGGAGGTCACGAAGGACCTCGGCGTCTTCGCCAGGGCCGGCGTCGCCGACGGATCCAAGGAGTCCTATGAATTCACCGACATCGACGCGACTGTCGCCGCCGGCCTGTCGCTCGCGGGTTCTTCCTGGAACAGACCCAACGACACGTTCGGATTCGCCGGCGTAGTGAACGGCATCTCGCAAGCGCGCCGCACCTACCTCGATGCGGGCGGTCTCGGCATTCTCGTCGGAGACGGACGCCTACCGAATGCCGGCTCCGAGAAGATCATCGAAACCTA
This sequence comes from Bradyrhizobium sp. WBOS07, assembly GCF_024585165.1. Classification (NCBI taxonomy): domain Bacteria; kingdom Pseudomonadati; phylum Pseudomonadota; class Alphaproteobacteria; order Hyphomicrobiales; family Nitrobacteraceae; genus Bradyrhizobium; species Bradyrhizobium sp. WBOS07. Next base: position 2,209,308 of record NZ_CP029008.1, on the reverse strand, counting down.
CTACAGCTTTCCGTTGTGGTCGTGGCGCGCGACGCTGGACTACCAGCTCGTCGTCAATCCCGCCTACAACCGCGACCGCGGTCCGGCCTCAATCTTCGGCGTACGCGTCCGTTCGCAATTCTGACCGCCACGTCGGCCACGCGTAGCGTGCATCGCCAACGACTGGATCGCGTCGGCGGAAACGGGGCTGGCAATAGCGTCTTAAGTCAACACTGTCAGCGGCTGGAAACTACCTTGGAAGCGCCCTGACGACCGTTCTTTCCGACGAGGCGGGCTTCTGGATTCCTGATGCGGATTCCGACGCGCCCCCCTCTCCGATAGAGAAAGCCAGAAGGCCGCCCCGGAGGGCGGCCTTTTTCTTCGCGTCGCTGCCAGGCCGAGTTGCTGGGGAGGACACCTCGCCTGGCGTTCCGCGAAGTTTTCAATAGCGGTGGCCGTGCCCGCGCTTAATGACGACGGTCCGGTTTCCGTGCGTTCTCATGCCGCGGTACATGCCGGCGCCATAATGGCCGCGCATCTCTGCCCGCGCGCCGTATCCACCATGATGTCCGCCCTTCTTGACGATCACCGTCTCCGCCGTAGCCGGCAGAGCGAACGAGATGGCCAAGCCGAATACCAAAAGACCAAGCTTCTTCATGTTCCGAGTCCCTCTCTCATCAGTCGTTACCTAAGTCACACGTCATCGTGACGTTCCCTTCTGCGGAAGAGTTCGGTTGCGACCAATTTACACACGACTAACGATCGCCTTGTGGGCGCAGGGCGCCGAGCAACGTTGCTTTGTTCCCGGCGTGCGAGAGCCGAAAGGAGATTCACTCAAGCAATTTTTGCATGAGAATCTCAGGCAATTGTTACCCGCGCTCCGCGCGCGAGCACGCGGAAGACGCCGAATACTGCAGATCTAAACGCGTTTCTGCAGTTTTCATCGTTGGCACAGTTCTTGCGAATTTCGGAACACGTCACTCCGCCTCTTGTTTCGATCGAGAACGAGCTTCACCATGAGCCTAAACTCCGCCCTTGCCAGCGCGATGAGCGGTCTGCGTGCCAATCAGGCCGCGCTTTCGATCGTCTCGTCGAACGTCGCGAATTCGCAGACGCCGGGCTACGTCGCGCAGGCACCGAACCAGATCGAGGTCACCACCGGCGACTTCGGCTCGACCGCGATGACGACAGGCGTCAGCCGGGAGCTCGACACCTATGTGCTGAACCAGCTCCGCACCGAGACCGGCGGAAGCGGCTACGCCGACCAAATGGCGAGCATCCTGAAGCAGCTTCAGAATGTGTATGGCACGCCCGGCAACAGCGGCACGCTCGAAACCGCGCTGAACAACTTCACCACGTCGCTGCAGGCGCTCTCGACCAGTGCTGGCTCGTCGTCGGCGCAGAGGGTGGCGCTCGGCGCGGCGCAGGCGTTGGCACAACAGCTCAACGTCACCACCAAGGGCATCCAGTCGCTCCGCTCCAATGTCGAACAGGATCTCGGGACCTCGGCGCAGCAGGCAAACGCGGCCATGCAGAAGGTCGCCGACATCAACACCAAGCTGCAGGGCCTGTCGGCTAACGATCCGTCCGCCGCGACGCTGATGGATCAGCGCGATCAGGCCATCAACACGCTGTCGAAATATGTCGACCTCCGCGTCACCACCGACGGCTCGAACCAGGCCAACATCTACACAACGACGGGTATCCAACTGATCGGTGCGGGTCTCGCCTCGCAATTCACGTTCTCATCTGCCGGTGCCCTCTCGGCGACCTCGCTCTACAACATCGATCCGACCAAGTCCGGCGTCGGCGCACTCAACGTCAAACTGCCGAACGGCTCGATGATCGACGTCGTCGCCAACAACGTGGTATCCTCAGGCCAGATGGCCGCCGATCTGAAGCTGCGCGACCAGACGCTGGTGCAGGCGCAGAATCAGATCGACCAACTCGCCGCCGCGATGTCGAGCGCGCTGTCGGACAAGACCACGGAGGGCAGCACGGTCTCCGGCCCGCCCGCCGGTTTCGACCTCGAACTCGCCGGCGCGCAGCCTGGCAACACCGTTAACATCACCTACACGGATACGGCCACCAACACCCAGCGCCAGATCACGCTTGTCAACATCACCGATCCGGCGGCACTGCCGCTCCAGAACGCGACCAACGCCAATCCCCTGCGGATCGGCTTGAATTTCTCGGGCGGTATGGGAGCGATCGCTTCGGCACTCAACACCGCGCTGTCCGGCACGAACTTGTCGTTCGCCGCAGCCCCATTGCCGGCGACGGCCACTACGCTGCGGGTTACCGGCGACAGCACCGGCCTTACCAAGGTCAATTCGTCCTCCAGCACCAAGACGATCTCGTCGCTGACTTCCGGCAATCCGCAGATTCCGTTGTTCACCGATGGCGGACAGGCCCTCTATACCGGCGCGATATCGGCATCGGGCTCTCAGATGACCGGCCTTGCCGGTCGCATCGCCGTCAATACGCAGCTCGCCTCCGATCCGAGCAAGCTTTCGGTCTACAACACCTCGCCGGCGACGCCCGCGGGCGACACCACTCGCTCGGACTATCTCTACTCGCAGCTCACGACGGCGGTGTACTCCTACTCACCGCAGACTGGACTCGGCTCGTCGAGCCAGCCATTTACCGGCAGCATCTCGAGCTACCTCCAGCAGTTCCTGAGCGTCCAGGGTAATGTCGCGACGCAGGCGACCCAACTTCAGCAGGGCCAGAGCGTCGTCGTCTCGACGCTCCAGGCCAAGTTCAATTCGACCTCCAGCGTCAACCTGGACTCGGAGATGTCGAACTTGATCCAGCTTCAGAATGCCTATGCGGCGAATGCCAAAATCATGTCGGTCATTCAGGAAATGATGGACGTGCTCATTAGAGCTCAATGAGCGACTTGAGAAAGCCGTCACTGCTTTGCATCGCGCTGTTGATATTTCACGCCGGTAATCAGATTCCCCGTGGGACATCCTTCAGCCGCCCGAAAGCAACCTTCTCGGTACGGGGGCGTTGCATCCTTTCCACTCACTGGAGGATACCCCATGCCGGACACATCGCAGATCAAAGAGCATATGGACGTGATTTCTTCGGACAAGAAGACCGTGGGAAAGGTCGACCATCTGGAGGGTAGCGATAAGATAAAGCTCACCAAGCAGAGTTCGCCCGACGGCGACCACCATCACTTCATCCCCGTGTCCTGGATCGATCATGTGGACCAGCACGTCCATCTGACGAAATCAGGCGACGAAGTCACCGCTCACTGGCAGCATGAAGGCCGCAAGTAAACGAGCCTGCTAGACGCGAAACCGCGCGTCCGTTCGGCTGCCGACGCAACGGCAGCCGAACGGCTCCTCAAACGCCGCCGAGAGTGCGCCGAAACTCAGGCAGCGAATAGCTTCCGTAGAGCGACCACGGCGGCCGCTGCGCCCAGCGGAGCGACTAGCGTGACCCAATTGCTGTCGGGAAACGCACGATACAGCACGATGCCGATCGAGCCGGATGACAATGCTATCAGCGTCAATAGTCCAACGACGAAGAAAACGCGCTGAACCTTGGACATGCGGCGCGATTCCGCATCCTCCTTCTCACTTTCGCGGCGAACCACGTCCATCCTTTCGCATTGAATTTGAAGGTACCCCGTGGTCGACGACGCGGGCCTCCGCTACTTCGCCTCTTTGTCGTCGCGCAGCTCGGCTTGAGCAGCGGCGAAGATGATGTCCACGGGACGGCACCGATCGACGACCGTCCGAAGCATCCGGCGGCCGTCGGCCTTCTGTTGGCGGTGGCTTAGGAACTCACCGACGAAGAAGTCCGCCTCGCATAGCCGCCTTTCGGCTTCGGCGCCCACACCGCTGCCGGCGTCTTCGCGCACCCGGTCCATGGCCAGTTTGCCCAAGTAGAAGTCCAGGACCTGAGCCGGCCACTGGGAGCGATCCACTCTCGCCGCGTTCCGCTCAAGTTCCTCGCGGTCCGGATTGCCCTGGTGGATGCGGGCGATGTGCATCCAGATGGCGGGAAAGGCGTTCGTCGGCCTGAGTCTCGCGGCGACACGCAGGTCTTCGATCGCCCCCGAGATCTCGTTCGAATAGAGCCGAGCTCGTCCTCGTCCGAGATAAGTCGCTGGGTTGCCAGGATCGATCGTTTGGGCGCGGTCGAAATCGGCCAATGCATCCTTATAGCGTCCCATCGTCATGTAGGCGCTCGCCCTGTTCGACCAGAAGATCGGATCGGTGCCCTTGAGACGGATCGCCTCGTCGAAATCTCCGATCGCCTTGTCGGTGTCGCCCAGCAGGAGATACATGCCGCCCCGGTTGCTGTAGGCGTCCGCGAAGTCGCGCTGCAGGCCGATCGCCCGGTCGTAGTCCGATATCGCGGCCCGATAGTCCTGCTTCGCGATGAAGGCATGGGCGCGGTTGTAGAAGGCTTGTGCCGCCGTGGGATCGAGCCGGATCGCCTCCCCATAGCTTTCGATCGCCTTGTCCACCTCACCTTTGCGTTCGTAAACCGAACCGAGATTGTTGTGAATGAGCGCGCTGGTCGGGTTCAGCCGCAGCGCCTGCATGAGATCGTCCCGTGCCTTGTCGAATTCCCGTCGATCGCTCCATGCCAGAGCGCGATACACGTAGGAATTCGGGAACTCGGGCAGCAGCGCTATCGCCGCGTCGAAATCGCCCAGGGCGAGATCGCGCAGTCCTAGCGCGTCATACGATACCCCTCGCCCGTACAGGATGAAGCCGCGTTGCTCGGGAGTGAATTGCCCTTGTTTGATTGCCTCGCTGAACAATTGGATGGCCAGCGGAAACTGCTTCCTGTCCTTTGCCGCAAACCCTTCCCGCGCGAACTCGCGGGCGCTCTGGGCGTACGACGGCGATGCCAGCCAGCACAGCAGGCTACAGGCCACGAAAAGTAACCTCAGCCCCCTCCCGAATATTTGGCTGTCGAACCCTTTTGCCCATCCCCTGCCCTTCGGAGCTTCCTTTGTCACGACCGCCCTCAATTCGCGACGCGTCTGGCAGGAAATCTGCCGTCTACGCGCACACCGCATTCCTCGCAGGAAAACACCCAGCCGCCGACCTCCGTTCGCCAGTCGCCATCGTGCGGACAGTTCGGGCATGCTACCCTCCCTCTTTCGTTTCCCACGTCGATCTCGATTTCGAGCGCCGACTTGAGACGGTGAAGGCGCTCGAGCTTGTCGTCCTCTCCCTCATCCACGCTAGACCACGTCGTCGGGCGCCAGCGCGCACGCGTTGTTCTCGTCGGTCTCGATCTGCAGGGTCGCGTGTCCGATCTTGTGCTCTGTCCTGAGCAGCCGGGCCGATTCCATCAGGAAATCGTCGCCGGGATGTCCGGTAGGCATGACCAAATGACACGTGATCGCCGTTTCCGTCGTGGAGATCGGCCAGATATGCAGGTCGTGGATCTTGGCTACGCCCGGCCGCTGCAGCAGAAACGACCGGACGGCTTCCATGTCGGTTCCGGCCGGTGCCGCGCTCAATGACATCGCGACCGAGCCGCGCAGAAGGCTCCATGTGCTCCACAGGATGACGGCGCAGATTACCAGGCTCATTCCAGGATCCAGCCAAAGCCAACCGGTCCAGAGGATGAGCGCTGCTGACGCCACGACGCCGGCCGAAACGGCGGCGTCGCCTGCCATGTGCAGAAATGCCCCCTGAATGTTGATGTCGCCCTTGCGGCCGCTCGCGAACAGCATGGCCGTGGCGCCGTTGACGACGATGCCGATGGCGGCGACCACCATCACGGTCAGGCCGGCGACGGGCTCCGGTTCGTACAGCCGCAATATGGATTCCCATCCGATGGCGCCGGTCGCGACGAGAAGAAACACGGCGTTCGCAAGCGCCGCCAGGATCGACGCCCCCTTCAGACCGTAGGTGAAACGGCCGCTGGGCGCTCGCTTCGAGGCGACTGACGCGGCCCACGCCACGACCAGGCCGAGTACGTCACTCAGATTGTGCCCGGCGTCTGCCATCAGTGCCGTCGAATTTCCGAGGTAGCCATAGACGGCTTCGGCCACGACCAGAGCGGTGTTCAGCCCGATGCCGATGGCAAAGGCTTTGCCGAAGCTCGCCGGAGCGTGGACGTGACCGAGCCCGCCATGATCGTGATCGCGGTCATGATCGTGCCGGTCGGCACCATGATGATGCCGGTGATCATGGTCGGCGCTTCGGTGACCCGGCTCAGACATGGAGCACGGTTTCCTCAGCTCTCATGGCCTCGTCCTCGATTTGGATCGTCGTGTGCTCGATGCCGTATTCCGCCTTCATCAGGTTCCGGGCCTCGCGCAGCGCCTCCCGGCCCGCCGACATGTCGGTGACGAGGAGGTGGCAACTCATGGCGTCGAAGCCGGACGTGACGGTCCAGACGTGCAGATCGTGGACGGCCACGGTTCCCGGGATGGCAAGCAGCTTCTTCTCGATGGCACCGGTATCGACGTTGGGCGGGGTCCCCTCCATCAGGATGTGCGTGACTTGGCTGAGGAGCGACCACGTCCGGGGCACGATGAACAATCCGATGCCTGCGCCGATGATCGGGTCTGCGAGAACCCAGCCCTTCCACATCATGAGCAGCGCGGCCACGATCACGCCGATCGATCCGAGCATGTCGCTCAGCACTTCGAAGTACGCGCCCTTGACGTTCAGGCTTTCGGACGACCCGCTCGAGAGCAGCCACATGCTGACCAGATTGACGGCCAGGCCGATGGCGGCGACGATGAGCATCGGTCCGCTCAAGACCTCGGGGGGCGACAGGAAGCGCTGATAGGCTTCGTACAGGATGTAGACCGTCAGCAGCAGCAGCACGACCGCATTGGCCAGCGCCGACAAAACCTCCATCCTAAGGTAGCCGAAGGTCCGCTGCGGAGTCGCTTCGCGGGCGGCGAAGCGGATCGCGAGCAACGCCAGCGCGAGTCCGCCGACGTCGGTTAGCATGTGGGCGGCGTCCGCGAGCAGCGCCAAGCTGCCGGTGACAAGTCCTCCGATGACCTCCGCAATCATGTAGGTCGCGGTCATCGCGAGGGCCCAAGCGAGCCTCTTCGCGTGTCTAGCGCCGGCCGTTCCGACGGATCCTCCTCCGTGCATGTGTCAATCTCCCGTCGTGGTCGTATTTTGGGCGCCGCCGTCCGGATCTTCGAGCGTCCGGCGCAGGTTTCGCTCGAGTTCGTCGAGCAGGAAGAAGCTCACGTCGTCCACCGAGCCGTGCCCCTTGGCGAACGGCTGCTCTAGGAGGCGGACGAGGTAGAGGACGTAGACGAACATGAAGGTGATGAAGCCGAACAGCAGTGCAGATGCCGGGTCGCCTTCCGTCTTCAGCAGCAGGAGCAGCAGTACGATCGAGAACACCAGCGTCTGCACCAGCACGTGCACGGACGGCACGAACTCGACGCGCTGAATGGTGTAGATCCGGAGCAAGGCTCTCCGGATCACGTCCTGGTTCGTCCGGAGGCGGACGACGAAGTTCGCGGCCATGCCCATGCCCTCGAGCCGACCCAGGATCGGCGTCAGCTTGGCCAGCTCATCGAGGGCGGGAGGAACGTTCTTGTGGCCGTTTTTGTGCCCGAGGCCCTCGCGGAGCCTGTCGATCAAGGCAAGCAACAACAGCCGCGCCTTCCGCAGGTCGAAGGCATCGTTGGTCTGCGCGAAGCAAGTGAGGTCGCCTTCGATCGCCTCGATGGAATTCCTGAGATCGGCCGGGATCTTCTCCGCCTCCTTGTAGTCCTGGAGGATGCTCGACAGCAGAAAGCCGACGATGAACACGGCACCGCCGATGCCGCTGGTCAGCAGGCCGTTGAGATCGAGGAACTCGAATCCGAAGTAGTGGACCGCGACCTTCGCCGCACTCAGAAGCAGCACGACGACGCCCACGGTGAAGAACAGCCGGAACTTCTTCCAAAGGGAGATGTCGGCGCCACCGAAATGAAGATGCGAGATGATCGATGACGTCACCGCTCTTGGCCCTTTCCGAATGAATGGACGGGCGCGAATGTGCGTCCGTTCCAACGTAGTATCGCCGGCCGGCCTCCCTCGAGCTCCAATGCGACGGTCCCGCCGGCGTTGATCAGCTTCATGTCGTCGACATAGGCGCTGAAGACACGGCGCGAACGGCCACCCCGCTCCAGGTAGACTTCATGAAGGCATCGCTCCGCCCGGCAGATGGCTTCTCGCCGTTCGCAGGCGAAGTCTTCGAAATGCAACGACCTGAAGTGCAGGCCGCCGGCGTCGATGGTCGTAGAGAAGTAGTGCGTCGCTGCAGCTTTCCCGCCGCATGGACGCTCCAGACGGGCCAGGCCGTGACGGATGTCGACCGGAAGCAAGTCGATGTGTTCCGCGGCATACGGGCGTTCGCTCGCGATACTGCCGCGACCCTCGGCGGCGCCTATGGCCGCGATCAGACTCAAGATGCTTCCGAGCGCCAAAAAGAGTCTATACTTCCTCATTTGCGCCTCCGCTGCCGAGCCGAACTCACTCTTCGAACTCCACACCCAACCGCTTCTCCTTGACCCACGCGACACGACACGCGCGCCGTGTTCCGTCCGCCGGCACCACAAGCGTGAACTCGCGAGGGATTCCGAGCGGACTTTCAACCTCCAACATCGCGCCGCGATCGCTGAGATTCCGGATGGAGCAATCGATCGCGGAGCTTCCGAACTCGATCGATCCCTTCTTGAGAACCCTCCGGCGCTGGTCTCCACGTCGTTCCATTCCGGCTGCTCCGGCGGTCATGCGATCAGTCGACTGCCTTCTCGGCCTTCTCGCCGAGCTTGACGATGTCGCCCTGCGTGAAGAGGATTCCCTTGAGCTCCTCGCGCCACTCCTTCTTCCGCCGCAGCAGGAATTCGAGGTTCATCCCGAAATGCTTGAACTCCTCCTTCTGCGCGTTCGCCATGATGGCCTTAGCCTTCTTGTCCTTCTCGACCGACATCCGCTGTTCGTACCAATTGATCGCTTCGGCTTCCTCGATCAGCGAAGCCATCATCCGCGCGAAGGTGCGGACCTCCTGCGAAAGCTCCTGCGGCGGTTCGTGGTATTGGTCGAAACCCATCTCATCGCTCCCTTTGCGCTAGTCGTGGCTGTCGAATCCCTTCGGGCTCGACGGCCCTTCGGCCGGTTGTGGCGCGAAACTCCCTGGTCCATGTCTTGAAATAGGCGAAGGCGATCATGATGCCGATGCCGGCGACACTGACGACGATCTGGAAGGCGAGCGAATCGGAGACGAGGTCGATGGCGAAGTAGGCGACGAAGGCGAGGAATACGCCTACGCAGAAGACTTCGAGCGATCGCTCTCCGCACAGCCGCAGCGGCCGAAGCCAAGGAGCCGACAGGAACGGCGCCTCCTTCGGAATCAGTCGCGAGACGACGATCGCGAGCGCCAGAAAATGGACGACGCGGTACGGCGCGAGATGCGTCTTGTTGTTCGGAATGAACAGCGACCGGACGGGCTCGGGGACCATTTCCGCGTGGCCGGTCCGCGCTGCGAGCGTGACGATCGCGGCAAACAGGAGAAAGAGACAGGCGGCGGCAAGCGTCGTCCTCGAATAGATGAGCGTCCTCGCCGCAGTCGCGCCCCCGACCGCAACCCACGCGCCGATGACGAACAGGAACTGCCATGCGAACGGGTTGAAGTACCAATGGCCGGCGGGATACGCCCTTAGATTCCATCCCCACACCTGTGCCGCGACGTAGACGCCCGCGGAGATCGCAAGCGCGACGTTGGGCCACCTCATGAGGACCCACAGCAGCGGTGGAAACGCGATCATCAAGGCGATGTAGAGCGGCAGGACGTCGAGGTTCAGCGGCTTGTATTCGAGCAAGAGCCCGTGCTTGAGGAATTCGACCGGATCTCGAATGAGAAGCCGGATGTTGAACTCGTCGAGCAGGTGGGCGTGGCCGTACCGTTGCGCGACGTATCCGATGGTGACGACGTAGAAGACGAACAGCAGGATGTAGGCGACATAGAGCTGCCATGCCCTGCCGAGAACACCGAGGGCGGCGGCGAGGAAGCCCCTTGCCCGCGCCATACGCGCGTAGACGAATGCCACGGTATATCCAGACACGAACACGAACAGTTCGGCAGCGTCGCTGAAACCGTAGTTTCGGGCCGTGATCCAGGCGACCGCGTTGTTCGGAACGTGGTCGACGAAGATCGCCCAGTTAGCGAGCCCCCGGAACAGATCGAGGCGCAGATCGCGGTCGCCGGCTTGGACCCCGTTGGCGGTCATGTGGACGCCCCCTCGCCCGCTCCGCCGCTGCCCGGTATTGAGAGCAGCCGCAGCGCGTTCATGGTGACCAGAACGGTCGCGCCGGTGTCGGCGAGGATGGCGGGCCAGAGTCCGGTGATCCCCGAGATCGTGGTGACCAGAAAGACCGCCTTCAGCCCCAGTGAGATCGAGATATTCTGCCGGATGACACCCATCGTCCGCCTGGACAGCTCGATCATGGCCGGCACGTCGGCGACGCGTCCGTGAAGGACTGCGGCGTCCGCCGTTTCGAGCGCCACGTCGGTGCCGCCACCCATCGCCACGCCGACGTCCGCAGCGGCGAGGGCCGGCGCATCGTTGATGCCGTCGCCGACCTTCAGCACCACCTCACCCTGGTTCTTGTAGGCCTCGACGGTGCGCTGCTTGTCCTCCGGCATCATTTGCGCGCGATGGTCGATGCCAAGGTCGCGCGCAAGCGCCGCGGCGGTACGGGGATTGTCGCCCGTGAGCATGACCGAACGGACCCCGGACTCGGCCAAACGACGCAGCGCGGCGACGGCATCGCTTCGTAACTCGTCCCGCATGGCGATGCAGCCGGCGATCTCGCCATTGACGACGAGTACCGATACCGTCTTGCCCCGTTCGTTGAGCGCCTCGACGAGCTTTCTCTGGTCTTCGGCCAGCGGGACGATCCGTTCAGCCGCAGCGGGCGAGCCGAGGAAGAGCGTACGTCCCCCGAGATTTGCCCTGACACCTTCCCCCGCCACATTTATGAAGTCGTCGACCGGCTGCGGCCGAGCGTTCTTGTCGGAGGCCGCCTGCAGGATGGCGAGCGCGAGAGGATGGCTGGAGCCGCGCTCGAGCGACGCGGCAACGGACAAGATTTCGACCTCCCCGTGACCGAACCCCACGACGTCCGTGACCTTCGGTTTGCCCGCCGTGAGGGTGCCCGTCTTGTCGAAGCAGGCGACGGTAACGTCGCGCAATCGCTCGAGGACGGCTCCTCCCTTCAGGAGCAGGCCACGGCGTGCTCCTGAGGCAAGGCTCGCGGCGATGGCCGCCGGCGTCGATATCACCAGCGCGCACGGGCAACCGATCAGAAGGATGGCCAATCCCTTGTAGATCCACTCGCGCCAGGTTGCGCCTGTCCAGACGAGTGGCGGCAGGACCGCTACGATCGTGGCGACCACCACTACGCCAGGCGTATAGTAGCGCGAGAACCGGTCGATAAACCGCTCGGTGGGCGCCTTGGATTCCTGGGCCTCCTCGACCAGTTTGACGACGCGGGCGATGGTGTTGTCCTGGGCGGCAGCGGTGACCTTGATCCGGAGCAGCGCCTCTCCGTTCACCGTTCCGGCGAATACTGCCTCCCCGGCCTTCTTGCGGACCGGCGTGCTCTCGCCGGTCACGGGTGCCTCGTCAACGGCGCTGTCTCCGGAGACGATGACGCCGTCGGCAGGAATGCGATCGCCGGGGCGAACCTGGATCAGGGCGTCGACGGACAGCGTCTCGGCTTCCACTTCGCTGACTTGGCCATCGGAGTCTTCGAGACGGGCGATCTTCGGGACAAGCTTGGTCAAATCCCGGATGCTCGCCCTCGCCCGACCCGCAGCGAAACCTTCGAGAAGTTCGCCGATCAGAAACAGGAAAACGACAGTCGCCGCTTCTTCCGTTGCGCCGATGAAGACCGCGCCAACGGCTGCGATGGTCATCAGCATCTCGATCGAGAACGGTGTTCCGGCGAAGGCTGCCGAAAACGCTCGCTTCGCGATAGGAATCAGACCGACCAGCATCGCGAGCAGGAAGGCCCAGCTCTCAATGCTGGGGATGCCCTTTCCCAAGGCGAAGGCGACCACCAGCGCCGTTCCGCTTGCGATCGTCGCGTCAACTTTGCTCGACCGCCACCATAGTTCCCGGCCGGAGGCGGCGTGATGGTCGTGGCCGTGACCATCATGATCATTGCCATGATCATGATGGTGCGCCGGCTCCTCCTTGGTCTTGGGGCGTTCGTCCTCGACGACGTACCCCAAGGCCGCGATCTGGCGGCTGACCGTCTCCCGCTGGATAGCCCCCTCATGTTCGACCGAAACGCTTCCGCCGGTCACCGAGACCTCGACGGCTCTCACTCCGGGCATTCGCGAGACGGCGTTCTCGATCTTCGTGGCGCAGGCCGCGCAGTCCATCCCGCCGACCCGAAGTCTCATCTTCTGGGCTGCTTCGGTCATGCGTGGCTTTCCACGGCAGCGCCTTCGACATCGTCCGGCTTAGGGGCCGGCGCGGAGTCCTTCCGGAACAGCACGTAAAGGGCCGGCAGCACCAGCAGCGTCAGGATCGTCGAGGAGATGATGCCGCCAATGACGACGGTGGCCAGCGGCCGCTGCACCTCCGCGCCGGCGCCGGTCGCGATGGCCATGGGAACGAAGCCCAACGATGCCACCAGCGCCGTCATCAGCACCGGGCGCAACCGGGTCACCGCCCCTTCATGGACGGCCTCGAGCACGGACTTTCCTTCGTGCCGGAGTCGTTCGATGAACGCGATGATAACCAGACCGTTGAGGACCGCGACGCCCGATAGCGCGATGAACCCGACCCCCGCGCTGATCGACAGCGGGATGCCCCGCAACAACAACGCCAGCACGCCGCCGGTCAGCGCCAGCGGCACGCCGCTGAACACCAGAAGCGCATCGGCGATCGATCCGAAGCTCATGAAGAGCAGCAGCAGCACCAGCAGCAGCGCCACTGGAACAACGATGGTCAGCCGCTTGGTCGCCGAGACCAGTTGCTCGAACTGCCCTCCCCAGCCGATCCAGTAGCCCGCCGGGAGCTTGACCTTCTGTGCGACCGCGCTCTGCGCTTCGGACACGAAAGAACCGAGATCCCTCTCGCGTACGTTGGCCGTCACCACGATGCGCCGCTTGCCGTTCTCGCGGCTGATTTGGTTCGGACCTGGCGCGGAATCGACCGTCGCTACCGACGATAGCGGCACGTAGCGAGGTTGTACTCCGGACCCTGCCGACAAAGCGGTCTTGGTGATCGGAGCCGATCCTGGCTCCTCGGCAGGCAACGGAATCGGGATCGCACGAATCGCTTCGATGTTGCCGCGCAGACGCTCCGGAAGCCTCACGACGATATCGAATCGCCGATCGCCCTCGAAAAGCTTGCCGACGCTCTTTCCGCCGACGGCGATCTCCACGATGTTCTGCACATCGCCGACACTGAGGCCGTAGCGGGACAGAGCCCGCCGGTCGAGCTTGACGGTGAGGATCGGCAGGCCCGCGACCTGCTCGGTCTTCACGTCGGTAGCCCCTCGGATGCCCTGAATTACGGACTGCACCTGACTGGCCGCTCCTTGCAGCACGTCGAGGTCGTCGCCGAAGATCTTGATGCCGACGTCGCTGCGGACGCCTGAAATCAGCTCGTTCACGCGCAACTGGATCGGCTGCGAGACCTCATAGTTGCTGCCGGGAATGTCGTTGGCGGCCTTCTCGATCTCTTCGACCAATTCCGCCTTCGGCTTCTCCGGGTCCGGCCACTCGCTGCGCGGCTTGAGCATGATGTACCCGTCCGACATCGACGGCGCCATCGGATCGGTAGCGACCTCAGCCGTGCCTGTCCGGGTGAAGAACTCCTTCACCTCGGGCAGTTGCTGGATCCTCTTTTCCAGCGCCATCTGCAGATCTAGCGACTGCGTCAGGCTCGTTCCGGGAATCCGGATCGCGGCCAAAGCGACGTCGCCCTCATCGAGGCTCGGGATGAACTCGCCACCCATGCGGCTCGCGGCGAACAAGCTCGCGCCGACGATCACAACCGCCAAGACCGCCACGACGCCCCGGAAGGCGATCGCACGGTCTAGAAGCGGCAGATAGACGCGCTTGGCGCCGCGCATGAAGAAGTTCTCCTTCTCGGACACCTTGCCGGTGACCACGATCGCGACGGCTGCGGGCACGAAGGTGACGGAGAACAGCGCCGCTGCGGCAAGCGCCATCAGCACGGTCAGCGCCATCGGCGTGAACATCTTGCCTTCGACCCCTGTCAGGGTCAGCACCGGCAGGTACACGACCGCGATGATCAGCGTTCCGAATAGGCTCGGTTTGATGACCTCTGCCGAGCCGTTGCGGATCGTCTCCAGCCGCTCTTCCAGACTCAGCAGCCGGCCCTTCTCATGCTGCGCCTCCGCGAGCAATCGGAGACAGTTTTCGACGATGATGACTGCACCGTCGACGATGATGCCGAAGTCGATGGCCCCGAGGCTCATCAGGTTGGCGCTGACCTTCGTTTCGACCATGCCGGTGACCGTCATCGCCATCGACAACGGGATGACGCAGGCCGTGACCAGGGCTGCCCGGAAGTTGCCGAGGATGAGGAACAGCACGACGATGACGAGGATCGCGCCCTCGACGAGATTCTTCTCGACCGTCTTGACCGTCGCGTCGACGAGGTGGGTCCGGTCATAGACCGCGCGGGCGACGACGCCGTCCGGAAGCGATTTGGCGATGTCGTTCAGCTTGGCTTGAACCCGCTGGGCCACCGCACGGCTGTTCTCGCCGATCAGCAGCATGGCGGTACCGAGAACCGTCTCCTTCCCGTTGAGGGTCGCTGCGCCGGTGCGGAGATCCTTGCCTTCGGTGACCTGCGCCACGTCCTTGACCCGTACCGGGACGCCGCCGCGCGAGCCGATCACGATGTCCTCGATCTCGGCGATGTTGGCGACCTGGCCCGGAGTCCGGACCAGATACTGTTCGCCGTTCCTCTCGATGTAGCCGGCGCCGACGTTGGCGTTGTTGGCGGCGAGCGCCGTCATCACGTCGCGGAAACCGAGCTTGTAGGCCATGAGCTTGCCCGGATCAGGCAGCACGTGGAATTGTCGCTCGAATCCGCCGATCGTGTTGACTTCGATGACGCCCGGCACGTTGCGGAGCTGCGGTTTGATGATCCAGTCCTGGATCGTCCGCAGATCGCTCGGCGTGAACTCCTTGCCGCCCGGCGCCTTCGCCCCCGGCTTGGCTTCGACCGTATAGTGGAAGATTTCCCCGAGGCCCGTCGCGACGGGGCCCATGGCGACTTCGACGCCGACGGGAAGCTGATCCTTGACCTGCTGGATCCGTTCGTTGACGAGCTGGCGCGCGAAGTAGATGTCGGTGCCGTCATGGAAGACGACCGTCACCTGGCTCAGCCCATATCGCGACAAGGAGCGGGTGTATTCGAGCTTGGGCAGCCCGCCCATTGCCGTTTCCACCGGGAACGTGATTCGCTGCTCGGTCTCCAGCGGCGAATAGCCTGGAGCCTGCGTGTTGATCTGCACCTGTACGTTGGTGATGTCCGGCACCGCGTCGATCGGCAGACGGGTGAAATTCCAGCCACCGAAGGCCAACAGTCCCATCACGAAGAGGATCACCAGCCAGCGCTGGCGGATGGAGAATTCGATGAGGCGCTCAATCATGCTCGGCCTCTCCTTTGCCCATCTCCGCCTTCACGACGAACGAATTCTCTGCGACATACCTTTCCCCGGCGGATATGCCGGCGCGGACCTCCACGAATTTCTGGTCGGAATCTCCGAGCTCGACGGGACGCGCCTCGAGCTTGTCGTCACCCTCGCGCACGAACACAACGCTCTTGTTCTCGAACGTCTGGATCGCGCCGGTGCGCACGGCGACCGCGACCTTCCGCTCAGCAAGGATCAGACGAGCAGTCACGAACAGTCCGGGCCGCAGCCGTCCGTCCGGGTTCGAGAGAACTACGCGCGCGATCGCCGTCTGGGTCTCGCTTGCGCCGACGGGTGCCAGGTAGGAGATCTTGCCCTTGATGTCTCCCGCGCCATCGTCCGGATCGATCAGGACCTCGTCCCCGATCCGAACGCGCCTGAGATCCTGACGGTAGATCGAGAGGTCGACCCAGATCGTCGACAGGTCCGCCACGACGAATGACGGCTTCTGCTCGGAGACGTATTCGCCGAGCGATATCTGACGGTCGATCACCGTGCCGGCGATCGGCGCCTTGAGATCGTAGACCGTCAGGCTCTGGTTGCTTTCGATGGACGCCAGCAAGTCGTCCTTGCCGATCACGTCGCCGATCCGCCGCTTGATCGCACGCGCGATACCGGGGAAGCGCGGCGTGACCTGGACGACGGTCTCCTGATTGGCGCGTAGCACGCCGTTGAACGACAAGGTTTCGGTCAGGGTCGCAGGACCCGCTTCGGCGAAGGTGGCGCCGGCGGCCGCCAACTTGACATCGCTGATGACGATGCGGTCGGCGCCATGCTCGTCCTTCTCGGCGTGCTCGTTGCCGGCCTTCTCCTCCTTCGCGTCCTGCTTCGCGGCCTGCTGCGTCGCGGCGGGCGCGTCCTTGGGCGCCAGCATGCGATAGCCGAAGGCGCCGGCGGCGGCCGCGACCAGTGCGAGGACGATTGCGCTCGAAGTCTTCATCGTGCGCTCTCCCGCGCCAGAGCGAAGGGATTGCCGACGAGTCCTTCGATCGTGGCAACGGCGACATGGTAGTTCTGCAGCGCCTCCTGCTCCCGCAGACGAGCCTGGGTGACGTTGGCCTGCGCGTCCAACACTTCGAGCAGCGAGAAGCGCCCGGCGCCGTAACCCTGTTCGATCTCGTTGGAGGCGGCCTGGGCCTTCGGGATGCCGGAGTCGCGAAGGATCGCGAGCTCCCGCAGCGAGCCCTGCACGTTATCGTAGGCCCGGCCGGCGACGACGATCAGCGTGTTGCGGTTCGCCTCGCGTTCCGCCCGCGTCTTGGCGAGGTTCTGCTGTGCCGAGAGGATGTTGCCCTGGTTCTGATCGAAGATTGGGATCGGAACCGTGAGGCTGAGCCGCACCGCGTCGTCGTTGGTCTCGTTGTAATGTCGCCATCCGGCTGAAAGGCGAACGTCAGGATAAGGCCTGAGCCGCGCCAGCAGCAGTTCGGCGTTGCGTTGCGCATAAACCGCATTCCAGCGCACCAGTTGCGGGTTGGCGTCGATGGCGGCGATCACCGTCTGAAACGACGGCGCGCGGGTGGTGGCGTCGAGGCGTCCGGAGACGTTGCCGAACTTCGGGGAAGTGTCGCCCATGAGCACCGCCAGTTCGCGGCGCGCGCTGGCCAGGTTCGCCTTGGTGCGCTCGCGATCGGCCTTCACCAGCGCCGCTGCGACTTCGGCGCGACCGGTCTCGGCAGGCGACGAAGCACCGGCATCGACCCGGCGCTGAAGCAACGGCGTCAGCCGCTCAAGGGCGGCGACCTGCTCGTCGAGGATCTGGATCCGCCGCTGCAGCCCGAGCACGTTCAGAAACGCGATGGCCGTTTCCGACAGAATCTGCAGACGTACCGCCTGGCGCTCGATCGTCGCCCCGTTGACGCCGGCTTGGCCGGCCGCGATGCGGGCCTCGCGCTTGCCGAACAGCTCGAAAAGCTGGCTGATCTGCAGCGTCGTCTCGGCCGACTTCGTCCCGCGATAGATGCCCGAACCGAATGAGTTATCCTGTTCGTAGCTCAGTTCCGGATTGAGGAGCGCCCCCGCCTGAATGCGCTGGCCCGTCGCGATCCCGATATCGCGTTCGGCGGCGGTCAAGCGGGGGCTGGTCGCGAGCGCGCGCTGCAGCGCCGCCCCGAGATTGAGGGTCTGCGAATGCGACGCCGCCGTCAGCCAAGGACTGACCAGCAACGCCGTCGCGCACGCGAAACGCGTGACGCACTTTGAAAACATGATGAAAACCTGACGAAAGACGGAATCAGAGCGCGATGCGCCCAGCGGTCATTTTCAGGTCAGGAACTTCGGTGGGGGCGGATCGAGACCGCGCACGGTGTCGGTCAGAGGGGCCGTCGCCCGGATGAGGACCGCCAGCTTGGGTTCCATCACAGTCATGACTTGCTGCGGAGGCGCTGCAACGGAAACCGCGAAGCAGCCATGGCAGTGATGGTCGACGATGGCACCGGTCTCAGGGCCGCTATCGGACTTGGTATCGACCATCCAAGCCACCGGGGAACCGGTTGGATTTGTCACGTCAAGGTCGAGACACCGATGCAGCGCACCCGACATCAGATAGGTCACGATCAGAAATACGGACACGATCCCGCGCAAAGCAGGAACATGCCTCAATCCAGATCTGATCCGACCAATCGTCAATGACCACACTCTACGTTCGCGAGTTGGTAGGTAGCATGGGCGCAAGGCTCGCGTCGACCCGCAATATTATAACAATCCCAAACATTTGTTGCGTGTCAATCGCAACTTCTAGGAATCGAGCATGCGGGTAACCCTGTCCCAGTTCTGGGACGTAGCTGCAGGCTTTTCTTCGGAGGCAGCGTACCCGTCTTATGCGACGTTCTTTCACGGCTTCCTAAACGATAGCATTGCAACCCGTCCGATCCGCACCGAATGCGAGGACTGCAGTTTGGCCCCGGCAAAGCCCGCCTTTTTGAAGAGTTTGCCCCAAGTTCCATCGACGTGGGATTGAACCGCAATCCTGCTTGAAATCTGCGCTGCAAGGTTGAGGACGATGCGCTCTTCGCGGCCGGTCGGTCGGTCATAGTCCGCAACATAAAATACACCTCCACGGCGCAGGATTCGGAAAGTTTCCTTCGCCAAGGCGATCTTTTCATCGGGAGTTCTCAAATGAAAGGCGAGTACGCACATCGCGCGGTCGAAGCTGCCAGTGTGAACCGGAAGGGCCACAACGGAAGGTGCGTCAATGAACGTAATATTCTCGATGTGCTGTTCTTCGATCGCTCGCTTTGACTTTCGGACGATCGATGGATCGGGATCCGCTACAACGATACTGAGCTCCGTGAACCGCTCCGCAAGCGAGATCGCCGTCGCTGCGCTTCCCCGTCCGAACGCCAAGAGGCGCTCTCCGCGCTTTGGAGACATCAACTCGAACAAGGGCTCCTGCCACGACGTGTCGCGCAGCATTGCAGCGGCGAATCGGTAGTAGAGCGGTTTGAGCGCCGCCACGACCAAAATCGATAGAAACTTCATGCGGTGTCGCGACCGCGAGGCCAATGGCGGAGCGCGTCCGAAGCCGTCAGAAGCTTCGCGCGCTTGAGGACGCTCTTCAGCTCCTCGAGTTCTGCGAGAAGCCGGTGCGCCTTGCCGCTCGCGTTATTGGCAACATACGCGTTCGCTGCGTTCATGGAGCCAGACAGGTTTTCTATCTGCCACCGAGCGTTGCTCGAGAGCGCAAGGAGAACAACACGGCGATCGGTAGCGCTCGGCTTGCGGCGGATCAGTCCTTTGGACTCGAGCAATTGAGACTGCGCCGTGACAAAGGACCCGTCCACGGCGAGCTTGTCCGACACCACGCTGACCCGCACCCCCTCTTCGTCCGCAAGATGCGATATCGCCATCAGAATGTTCCATTGAGCCACCGTGACACCCAGGCCGGCCGCCCAACACTTCTGCACTTCGCTCAAACAGCCGTGAATTTGCTTCACCTCCCAGGACAATCGCTGCAAGAGGTCGTCCGGCGCCGAAGTCTGCGAACCTTCAACTTGCTTGGTTTCCATAACGTGATCCTTCAATTCCAATGCGGCCGCCGACGGCGCCTGCAAAACGGAATGGCCCCGAAAGAGCGGCTTCTGAAAAATGCGCTGTCGATCCAGGTCGCCTGCATGCTCGCGGCCCCAGCAGCTTGGCTGAGCTCGCAAAGGCTTTGAGAGCGACGCCGTCGCCATCCCAAAGGCAGGGACGACAGCATCGCGCTGCGGCGCGAGGGAGGTTCGACGGAAAACGGAAACAGGACGCGCGATGCGTCCCGCGTCGTTCGCCTTAGGTCAGAGATTTCGGCGGGGGTGGATCAAGACCGCGAACATTCCCGTATAGGGGAGCCGCCGATTTCGGCAACTCGGCGGGCTTCAAGTCCAGGGCGAGTTGAGCCTGTTGTGCAGGCGCCGGGACCGATACCGAGAAGCAACCGTGACAGTGGTGATCGGCTACCAAACCCCGTTCGGGCGATTGGGAGGTTTTGCCGTCCGTGGCCACGATCGCCAAGGATGATCCGGAGCGAATGGCGGCGTCGACATCAACGAGTCCGTGCAGAACGCCAGACAGGAGGTACACCAGGGTCAGGAGAACGGACACGATCCTGCGCGACGCAGTAACGCGCTGAGTTCTCGATATGACCTGACTACCTGACAATGATCACGCTCTTGGTGAGACGACGACGCTACCTAACATGATGGCTACCTTTCGTCGATCCGCAAAATATCGCGAGCGCGTTCGTCGCTTTTCGAAGGGTTCCACTTGGGCCTGCCCCCGAGTGGTGGCTTACAAATCCTCACCAGCTAACTTTCTGAGTTCGTTCTTGTCGTCTTCGCGCAGGATCGTGTTGGCAACTTGATCGTAGGCCCGGGTAGCAGCAACGAGACTGCTCATCTCATGGACCGCGTTTACGTTCGCCCCCTCCAAGGCTCCCGTAGCGAGCCGAATCTGCGCCGGAGGCACCTCGTTCGCAGGCAACTCCGATGAAAACAGCGTGCTTCCCTCGGCGCGCAACTTGGCATTATCCTCGAACTTCACCAGGCGCAGACGTCCTATCGGTCCCCTCGCCGTCGAGATGGTCCCATCGGCTCCGATGCTCACCGGCCCATCGCGTGGCGGAACCTGTAAGGGGCCGGTCGCAGTCAAGACGATATCGCCCGACAACGTGACCACGCGGCCTTCCTTGTCGAGCGTGAACGCTCCGTTCCGCGTGTAGCGATCTCCGGCAGCCGTCCGGATCACAAAGAAGCCGTCACCGACGACCGCGACATCCGTTCCGTTCCCGGTGGCCTTGAGGGGGCCGCCAGAAAAATCGGTGTAGCCGGTGACGGCCACAAGCGATCGCATCGGAGCCGAGGGCATGTCGTCGGCTTCCTTCGCTTTCGTGAGATATTCGCGGAACTGAAGCCCCTCGCGTTTGAACCCCGTCGTGGTTTGATTGGCAACGTTTCGAGCAACCTTGTCCAATTGCTGTTGCAACGTGATCAATCGCGATAGCCCGATGACGGTCTTGTCGGACATTGGAAGACTGCCTTTCAAACTGCCGAATGAGGCCGGTGGTCGCCGTTGCGCTGCGCTTGCTTGGTTTGAGGATCGCAGCGGGTGGGATCCACAAGGCATGTGAGCCGCCGCGCGCTCGGTTCTCGGCTTGGAGCCGACATAACTGCGCGCGGCTTTGTCTTGCCGTCGACAATGTCGTCGGATGGAGCCTTCAGCCCTTGTACTTGGCTTGGCCCGACTTGCCCGTGTCCGTCTTGATCATGAGTGTGATCGCGGTGGATGCCGTAATCGGCTTCTTCGTTTCACCCTTCAGGACGTTCTCTCCCGACGGAGAAAGGACAATCGTCTCGCGATCGTCGCCGTTCACGATCAGAGCGGAGGCCGTATAGCCCTTCGTCGACACGGGCTTGTTGTCCTCGTTGAGGACGTTGAACGTCACGGCATTTCCCGACGGCAGAAACTCGATATGCACGCCGGCCGCATCCGCAAGAACGCCGCCGTTGGGTCCCTTCGAACCGTGTGAATGTTGAGCGTGAGCCGGGACGACCGAGAGCAACACGGCCAGTATCAGCGCGGCGGGTTTCATGCAGTTTCTCCTTGTGCGGTTGCGGAAGTCGACTTCGTCGTGACCGCTTCACGACGGAAGAGCGTGTAGAGCGCCGGCAAGACCAGCAGCGTCAAAATGGTCGATGATACGATTCCGCCGATGACCACGGTGGCGAGTGGTCGCTGCACCTCGGCGCCGGCGCCGGTCGCGATCGCCATGGGCACGAATCCCAGGCTTGCGACCAGGGCGGTCATCAGAACCGGCCTCAATCTGGTCAGCGCGCCCTCGCGAACGGCTTCGACGACAGGCTTGCCCTCCGTTCGCAGCTTCTGGATGAACGCGATGATGACCAGGCCATTCAGGACGGCGACGCCCGATAGCGCGATAAACCCGATACCGGCACTGATCGAAAGCGGGATGTCGCGCAGCAGCAGGGCGGCAATGCCGCCCGTGAGCGCGAGCGGCACCCCGCTGAAGACCAACGCGGCATCGGCGAACGTTCCCAGGCTCATGAAGAGCAACACGAAGATCAGGAGCAGCGCGATCGGAACGACGATGGTCAGCCGCTTGGTTGCGGAAACCAACTGCTCGAACTGTCCTCCATAGGTGATCCAGTAACCCGCAGGCACCTTGACGCCGTCGGTGATCCGCCGCTGGGCGTCGGCGACGAACGAGCCGAGGTCTCGGCCGCGCACGTTCGCGGTGACCACGATGCGCCGCTTGCCGTTTTCCCGGCTTATCTGATTGGGACCCGGAGCTGCGTCGATCTCGGCGACCGAAGAGAGCGGGACGTAACGGACCTGCCCCAAGGGTGAATTGCCCCACGCCGCCTTGATGGCCCCAGCCTGACCTTCGCGCACGGGAAGCGGGATCGGAAGATTGCGGATCGCTTCCATATCCGAGCGAAGGTGTTCGGGCAGCCGAACGATGATTTCGAAGCGACGATCGCCTTCGAACACCAAGCCGGCGCTCTTGCCGCCGACCGCAATCTCGACGATGCCCTGGACATCGGAGATGCTCAGGCCTTGTCGCGCCAAAGCCTGCCGGTTCAATTTGACCGTGAGCACGGGCAGCCCGGAGACCTGCTCCGTCTTCACGTCCGCTGCCCCCTGCACGCCTTGCAGCACGCTTTGCACCTGGCCGGCGACCTGCAGGAGCGTGTTCAGGTCGTCGCCGAAGAT
This sequence comes from Bradyrhizobium sp. WBOS07, assembly GCF_024585165.1. Lineage (NCBI taxonomy): Bacteria > Pseudomonadati > Pseudomonadota > Alphaproteobacteria > Hyphomicrobiales > Nitrobacteraceae > Bradyrhizobium > Bradyrhizobium sp. WBOS07. The sequence goes on along the minus strand of NZ_CP029008.1, from coordinate 2,186,422 downwards.
CTTGACACCCACATCGCTGCGAACGCCCGATATCAGCTCGTTGAAGCGCATCTGAATCGGCTGGGTGAACTCATAGTTGTTGCCCGGCACCTCCGCGACGACCTTTTCGATCTTGGAGACGAGCTGCGCCTTGGTCATCGAGGGATCAGGCCACTGCGCGTGGGGTTTGAGCATGATGTAGGTGTCAGCGACGTTCGGCGGCATTGGATCGGTCGCCACCTCTGCCGTGCCGATCTTGGAAAAGACCTCACGGACCTCGGGCACCTTCCGGATGGCCTCCTCCAGCTTGATCTGCATATCCACGGCCTGCGTCAGGCTCGTCCCCGGAATGCGCATCGCGTGCGTGGCGACATCCCCTTCATCGAGCGAGGGTATGAACTCGCCGCCCATGCGAGACGCGGCAATTCCGCTGACGATCACCAACGCGCCGGCCGCCAGTGCGACCATGTGTCGATTGCGTATCGAGGCATCGAGAAGCGGCACATAGGCGAAGCGAGCCCCGCGCATGAACCAGTTCTCCTTCTCGGTCACTTTGCCGGTCACCAGAATGGCGACAGCGGCCGGAACAAACGTCATGGATAGGATGGCGGCGCCGCCCAGCGCCATGAGGACGGTCAGGGCCATGGGCGTGAACATCTTGCCTTCCACGCCCGTCAAGGTGAGAACCGGGAGGTAGACGACCGCGATGATGAGCGTCCCGAACAGGCTGGGCTGGACGACCTCGCCCGCTCCCGCCAGGATCGTATCGAAGCGCTCCTCGCGGCTCAGTATGCGCCCTCTGCGGTGCTGCTCCTCCGCAAGCAGCCGCAGGCAGTTCTCGACGATGATGACCGCACCGTCGATGATGATGCCGAAGTCGATGGCGCCGAGCGACATGAGGTTCGCGCTGACCTTGTTCTCGACCATTCCCGTCACGGTAATGAGCATCGACAAGGGAATGACGAGCGCGGTGGCGATGGCCGCTCTGAAATTGCCGAGGATCAACAGCAGGATCACGATGACGAGGATCGCGCCCTCGAGCAGATTCTTCTCTACGGTCGCGATCGTGGCCTCGACGAGGCGCGTACGGTCGTAGAGCGCCCTCGCCACCACACCTTCGGGTAGGGATTTCGCGATCTCGTCCAGTTTCGCCGAAACACGTTGAGCCACCGTTCGGCTGTTTTCGCCGATGAGCAGCATGGCCGTGCCGACAACGGTCTCGCGCCCATTCAGCGTTGCCGAACCGGTACGGAGCTCTCGCCCTTCGATCACTTCTGCGATGTCGCCGATCCGGACCGGGATCCCTTCGCGCGCCCCGATCACGATGTTTCGGATGTCGCTCGCGTCGCCCACCTGCCCCGGCGTGCGAACCAGGTATTGCTCGCCATTTCGTTCGATATAGCCCGCGCCGACGTTGGCATTGTTCGACGCAAGCGCGGTCATTACATCGCGAAAATTCAGCCGATACGCCATCAGCTTGGTAGGATCGGGCAGGACGTGGAATTGCCGCTCGAACCCGCCGATGGTATTGACCTCGACCACGCCGGGCACCGTCCGCAATTGCGGCTTGATGATCCAATCCTGGATCGTGCGGAGGTCTATCGGGCTGATCTCGCTCCCGTCGGGGTTTTTGGCTGCCTTCTTCGCCTCTACGGCGAACATGAATATCTCGCCGAGGCCTGTCGAAATCGGTCCCATCGCCATTTCGATGCCGTTCGGCAGGAGGTCTTTCACCTGCTGCAAACGCTCGTTGACCAACTGGCGCGCGAAATAGATGTTCGTGCCGTCGGCGAAGACGACGGTGACCTGGCTTAGTCCGTATCTGGACAGCGACCGTGTGTATTGGAGGTTCGGTAACCCGCCCATGCCGGTTTCGACTGGAAACGTTATGCGCTGTTCGACCTCCAGAGGCGAATAGCCCGCCGCGCTCACGTTGATCTGCACCTGGACGTTGGTGATGTCCGGTACCGCGTCGATCGGAAGGCGCGTGAAGTTCCACGCACCTACCGCCCCGACTGCGAGCACCGCGAAAAGGACCAACCATCGCTGACGGATGGAGAATGCGATTATCGCGGTGATGACGCCGTGCTTCCGGTCGCCGACCGGACCCTGCTCAGTGCTCATGGGCGGCCGTTCCCTTGGCTATTTCAGCCTTCACGATGAAGCTGTTTCGTCCCACGTACAGGTCCCCCTCCTCCAGGCCGAACTGCACCTCGACGTGTTCGCGATCGCGAGCACCCAGCTCGACCTCGCGCACCTCGAATTTCAGGCCATTGCGGACGAAGACGACGTTGCGGTTTTCGAAGCTTTGGACGGCGGTCGATTTGACGACGATCGGCGCGGACTTGTCCGAGAGCATCAGGCGCGCCGTGACGAACATGCCTGGCCTCAGTCTTGTCCCCTCGTTCGGCACGCTGGTGCGCGCAAGAGCGCTCTGCGTATCCGCGCTGCCGACGGGCGAAATGTAGGTCAGCCTGGCCTCGATCGGCTTCCCGCCGTCGCCGACGTCAATGACGACCTTGTCGCCTTCCCGCACCCGCTTCAGGTCCCGTCGATAGACGGATAGGTCGACCCATACGGTGGAAATATCGGCGATCGTGAAGGCTGCCTTTTGCTCCGACGCGTATTCACCGAGAGAAATTTGGCGGTCGATGACCGTGCCGGCCAACGGCGCCCGGATCTCATACGTCGTGAGACTCTGGTTGCTCTCGATCTTGGCCAGGAGGTCGTTCTTTTCGACGCGATGACCGACGCTCGCCTTGATCTCGCGGACGACTCCTGGAAATCGCGGAGTTACCTGAACGAGAGCCTCCTGATTTGGCTGCAAAATGCCGTTGAGGAGCAGACTGTCGCGAAGAACGCCGGGCGCTGCGACGAGGAGCTCGATATCGGAAGACCTGAGCTTGTCGTCGCTCATTTCGACGCCGTCGGCGTGACCTCCTTCTTCGTGGCCATGCCCCGCCTCCGATTGCTTGCCGGAGCTCTGCTGAGGCAAGTTCAACAGGAAGAAGCCGATTGCAGCCAGCGCGATAGTTGCCAGGACCGAGTTCGCGAAAAGCCGCTTCATGGCGCGCTTCTCGCTGCGCGGCGGGCGCGGTCGCGCAGCGCCAGGCAAACGAGGGTTCCCAAGCCGCATCGACCGGCCGACGACGAACGCCGCTCCCACGTCTCGAAACCCATGGGCAAAGCGACGAATACATGCGCTCGCGCTTCTCGCGCGGCAGCGATCTCAGAAGACATGGAAATAGACCTGCAAACGAAGGCAAGAAGGCGCACGGATGCGCCGAGCGGGTTCGTTCAGATCAGGCCTTTGGAGGGGGAGTATCCAATGCGGAGGAGGTGCCGGTCAGCCGCTTCGTCGGCATAGCGACTGGCTTCGTCACGGCCGCAGCGAGCGACCAGGCTGCCGTGGCCCGAGCGGGCGAGACGGAGAAGCACCCGTGGCAATGTCGTTCGGTCAGAACGCTGTCGCCACCGGTCGTGCTTCCCAGCCCTGCAGTCGAAAAGACGGTCTCGGTCGAGCCGGTGATTGCCACATGGTCGATATGGGCACTATGGAGGACGGCGGCGCTCAAATGGCCGAGCGCAAGCAACAGAACCAGCAGATCGCGCAGCCGGCGAAGTAGAGCATTGCTGGTGGCGGCGATCGGCATAACGCGAGGCAAATCCGCAGAGGCAGAAGTGGCGCTGTCGCTATGGGCGACTCGGCATACTTGGCACTCCTACACGTCGCTCGGTCGGTTGTCCTCAGCAAAAACGCGGGGTGCGACAATGTTGCCGCGCTCGCTGCGACTACCCCGGCTACAAGAAGTTACTGCAGCCACTTCGCCTTCTTTGAGTTCCGCGTTGCAACGCAAGCTCTAGCCTACGCGACGCTCCGGGTCTTTTCGGAGGGTTGAGATAGGCCGGTGGTCTCGGCTGCCTCGGATTTCGCATCGGCTATTCGCTCCACCGATCCGGCGATGCCTCGCAGCGGCGTGCCGAAGTCGGGAATGTCGATCAAAGCCAACAGCAGACCGGCGATCCAGAACGCGTGCATCCCGGTGAACAAGGAGATCAGGCCGAGCACCGCGACGAACTCGAACTGCAGGTTCTGCGACTTGTGTGCCATCCGCTCGGGCAGGCTATGCAGCTTCCAGTAAAGCACTCCCACGGAAAAGATCACCGCCACCAAGAAGAACCCCATCACCAGCAGTAGCACGTCGGAGCCATCGGCCCCCGGCAGGAAGAACGGAAGCTTATGAGGAGCCTGGGGGTGAATCTCGTTGGCCAAACCTGTCTCCCGACGAAGCGCGGAATTCTTACTTCTCTCCGAATAGGAGCGCTCGCACCGAGGACATTGATCCAAATCAACGCATAACGTCCCGCGCCCGAAGCGGCGTCCAGACGGAAATCCGATAAGCCGCCACCTACGGATTTGCGCGGACTGGACCCCGTGCGTGCTGCGCAATCTCGCGCCCGATGAGCGCGCAAAGGCCCGGAGGAACCGCGGGGCGCCGCTGGAAGGCCCCTTTCCTCCGACGAGAGAGACCTCTCACTTCGCCGAGCGGGACCTCACCTTGCGTCCTTTGAGATAAGCATCGATCGCCTTCTCGGCGAGAATATAGGCCGGCTTGCCGTCCTCGATCGCCGCCGACTTGAGAGCCTTGATGAGGTCCTTGGGCAAATAAAGCAAAATCTGCCGCCTGCCCTCCTCCCCCTCTCGGGCCTCCGACACATCGATCCTGGGCCGCTTCATTCGCCGATCTCCGCAAAGTCAACCGTGGATAGCTGACTATCAAAAGACGCATACCATCGAGACCCGTTCCCGAATAGCCGAAACAGATCATTTTAATGCCTCTGTTCACAGCTTCGTAGCACATCGCCTGCTCATCGCTGCACTGATTCCATGCCCACGATTGTACTTTTCCGCGCTTCTAGATAGCGAGCTATCTATTGACTCAACGGGGGCGCACGGCTATCTGGCTGTTATCGGATTGGAAATGCGGCGATCAACATGAACGACGACGAAGAGAACGACAGGGCGGCGGTACGGATCGCGCAGTTCATCGTCCAAGGAGTTCTTCAGTCATGTGCGTCGATATTCCCGGCCATCCGTCCGACCTCCGCCCCTTCCTGACCGCCAAAAGCCCGACGCCGATTCCGGTCGGCGACGCGGTCCGGCTCGATCTCTTGATTCAGTTGGCCCTCGATCCCGCGGTGACGGCCATCGAGCACGTCGCTTCGGTCACTCTCTGTGGGGTCGCCTACCCGCTGGATCTTCTGCTTGCGACGCGCGGTAACGCCCGGTTGATCCTCGACGTCGGACCTCCGCTTCGCGATCTCGACGACGAAGGAACACTCCTGCTCGCGGCCGACGAACTTCGGGCGATGATCGTGCCTCTCTCGCTGGACGACGTGTACTCGCGACCGCGGTCATCGAACGCCAGGCTGATCTGGGCCTACCGTAAGCGCCTGGTTCCCGCCGATGGCCGAGAGCGGATCTCCGCGGCCATCGAGAACGACCGCGACTGCACCGTTGCCAGTCTGGGCTTCGGTCTCCGCGACTGGGTCTTCGCGCTCGCCTGCGAGGGCGCCGTCGCGATCGACATCGACCGCGACCCGATCGTCGACGCCCGCGTGTGTCTTGGCCGGTTTGCCCGGGTCCCGCCACTCCGCTCCCACGCACCGCGCTGAGGTTCCGGATGTGCGAATGGCGTCAACGGCTCATCGATCGGTTTCCCGAGTTGTTCGACGGCGCCACGGTCGCCGGGCATGTCCCCGGCCTGTCGCTGGTGGATGATGGTTGGCAGCAGATCGTGTGCCGAGCCATCGCCCGGATCGCGACGGCGGTCGGTGCCTCGCCACTGAAGATCACAACGATCTCCAGGCGATCCGGGGTGCTGAGGCTCGATTACCATCGTTCCTCGTCGATCGCGCGTCTCCCGGATATCGAGGCCGCGATCCAGTACGCCATCGCGCTGGCGGAGGCCGGTTCGGCGTGCACGTGCGAGCGGTGCGGCCGCGAGGGATGTCTTCACCAAGTCGGTTCGGAACTTGTCACCGCGTGTCTGGCGCATTCGAACGGGGTGAAGGTGCGCGAGGTGCGTGGCTTCGAAAACCTGCATGTCGTGCGGTCGTTCGACGGTAAACGCCCGGGGCCGATCATTCTTGGTCGTTATGACCGAATTACCGACGTCTTCGTCGCGGTCGATCCGCGCTCGCTCCCGGCAAAGGAGTGAGCGCGTGCGCATCTGGACCATGAGCGATCTCCATATCGAAACCGCGAGGGGCTGGGACCTGCCCTTTCCTTCGCAGCGGCCCACCTATGACGTGTTCGTTTGCGCCGGCGATCTCATGCCGGGCTTCGCGCGGGGCGTGAAGTGGTTGGCCGAGCGCATCGACGACCATCCGGTCGTGGTGGTGGCCGGCAATCACGAATTCTTTGGGCGGGACATCGACCGCGAGCTCGACAAGGCCCGCGAGGCCGCCCTCGGCACCAACGTCGTCGTACTTGATGACGAAACCAAGTTGATCGGCGGCAAAGGCGGCGTCCTCATCGCCGGCGCCGTCGGGTGGACCGACTTCGACCTGTACGGCACGCCGGAGAAGTCCATGCTCGCGGCCGCCGCCGGCATGAACGACTACCGTCGGATCCGGACGGATCGCTATGCCCGGCGGCTCCGTCCTCGAGACACGCTCGCCCGCCATCGCAAGACCCGCGAGTTCATCTCGTCGACGTTCGGCGGCCCGAAGACATCGAAACGGCTGCTCGTCACCCATCATCCCCTCCACGCTTTCGGCGGTCGGAGCCGTCCGGCGTCGACCACGGACGAGCAGGATCTCTTGGGCCCGGCCTACGCTTCGCGCTGCCCCGAGGTGTTCGCTCTCGGTCTGGACGCGGCCATCAGCGGGCACACGCACGTCAGCTTCGAGCTGGCGGTCGAGGGCGTGAAGCTCATCGCGAACTGCAAGGGATACGGCCCCTGGGACGCTGTCTCGCGCTGGGAAAACGATGACTTCGATCCCTGCTTCACGTTCGACATCTAGGAGGACGCGATGGACGACGAGATCACCCCCGCGCCGCACGACAACGGTTTCTACTCGACCCAACCTTCGACCGGACATGAGCCATGCGCTTCGACCACAGGATCCGCCCCCGATCTGCCGATTTCGTTTCGCCAAAGGCTTCACGACCGATTCCGCACGCTGGCGGGATCGTCAGGGACGCCTTGCTACAGGCAACGTTGGACCCCGAGATTCTTGAAATCGGCTTCCTCGGGACGGCGGGGACCGAAGCGCGGCCGGTAGATCTTCAAGTCGTCACCTTCCGGACAAATGCCGGCTGGCGGTATCTGGACATCGAGGTCTGCCGGCCGCTGCGGTCGCTCGGGGAAGCCGATGCCTTCGATCGGGAACTTCGGGCACGCGGCCTGGCGCCCTATACATTGACCGGAGCGGATATTCTCAAGGAGCCCCGCTTCTCCACGGCTCGCGCGATCTGGACGTACCGACGCTTTTCGGTTCCGCCGGACATGCGTCACCGGCTGCTCGCGGCCTTGGCGGAGGACGGGCCGATGTCGCTCCATCATCTCTGCACTTTGGTACCCGGACCTCTCGATCCGTTTGCGTCGGTGCTATCGCTCGCATGCCGCAACGAGGTCGAGATCGACATTTCGACGCCGCTAAGCCCGTCGACGACCGTGAGGTCTCGCTCATGACCGGGGGGTTCTCCAAACTGCGGCACGGTATGTTGCCCGCTCCGGAAGACGATCCGGAGGTCACCGACCTGGAGGCAGCGATCGAAGGTCCACCGGATGAAGTTCCCGCTCGCCGCTCCGATCGACCTGACGCGCGGCTGAATGCGAAAAAGGTTCGCGGCGCGATCGTAGCCGAGGCTTTTCGGCGGGCCGCCCCTCCGTCGCTGAGGCGGGCCATTGCGGCGGGACGTCCGGTCGCGAGCGTCGTTCAGGTCCCCTCCTCGGCATGGATGGAGGCAGTCGACCAATATCTAAGCGAGGCTCGCGTCATGACTATCGCACGCGCCGGCTCGAACAAGTCGATCGACGTCAATCACGTCGGAAACGAAGAGGTAGCGAAGTGCCTGGTCGCGGGACGCAGCGTCGTCGGGATATCGACGGATCCGCAACGTTTCTTGCCGACCACTCTGCTGCTGTCGGCCGACGTCAGCGTGAAACTGGTTCCGCCCGACGCCAAGTCGGTCCGCGTCCTTCTCAGAACTCTGCTGCCACTGACGGGACGCATACCGAGCAGCCGCATCGCCGACACGTCAGGTCTCGATCTGAACGATCTGGTTTCCATCTTCAGGAGCGGATCGACGGCTTCCGACGCGCTGGAGCGGCTTGCGACCCTCGCGATGCGCCGGCGGCAGAGCTCGCCCCATGTCGAAGGTGCGTCGATCCTCTCCGACGCGATCGAGTTCGGCGGTGCCGCTCGAATTTTTGGCCTGAACTTCGTGAAGGATGTCCAAGATTGGAGACGAGGATCCATACAGTGGGCGGAAGCGGACCACGGCGCGATTCTGCATTCAGAGCCGGGCCACGGGAAAAATTTTTTCGTTAATTCTCTCGCCTTGGCGGCAGGCACCGGCCTCGTCGTCGCGAAGATCTCAGATTTTTTCGCCGAACGCGAAGGACACTTGGGCGATGTCGTCAAGTCGCTCAAGGCCGTGTTCAGCAAGGCTCGAGCGGAAGCGGCTCGTTTTGGACCGTCGGGGCAGCGCGGATGTCTTTTGGCATTCGACGAATTGGATGAACTGCCTTCTAGAAACCGGCTGTCGCGGCACAACAGCGACTTTTTTTCGGTCGTCGTAGGCGAGATGTTGACGAGTTTGGATTCCGTCATGTCCGACAATGAGAGCAACGTCGGGCTGTGCGTGTTGGGAATGACCAACCGGCTCGACGCCATCGATCCCGCACTCCTGCGTCCCGGGCGCTTCGAACGCACGATCGAGATTCCCCGACCCGACGCGGCAGGCCTGGCCAACGTCCTGCGATATCATCTTCGAGGCACGGCGCTGGAGGGTATGGATCTGTCATCCGCGGCGCGTCTGCTCGAAGGCATCTCCCCGGCCGAAGCGATGGACGTCGCAAGAGCGGCGAGGCGCGCCGCAAGGCGTGCCGGCCGGCCTCTCAACGTCGACGACCTCGTCAGGGAAGGTAGCGGGCCGGCACTTCCCCAGGCGGTCTTGCGTCGGGTGGCGGTACATGAGGCGGGCCACCTGGTCGCCAGCATCGCGACCGGGGGCAAACCTCTCAGCGCCAGGATTCTCAACCGGGGAAAGATCGGTGGCGATGCTCGCCTGAATTTCGACGACAACCGAGTGTGGACGCTCGAGCGTCTGGAGACCCATGTCGTGTTTCTGCTCGGGGGTCTCTGTGCAGAGAAGGTGGTCCTCGGCTCGGTTTCCACTGGGGCCGGTGGCACTCAGTTGAGCGACCTGGCGATCTGCACGTCGCTCCTCGCGGCCGCCTTTACGTCGACGCCCCTGCTCGGTGGGCTCGTCTACCGCGGCGCCGATGGCGAAGCGCTGGCCATGGTCAGTAGAGATGCGAGGCTCGCCAAGCAGGTCGACGACCGACTGAAAATGCTCGAGCGGCGAGCGACCGGGATAATCACGCGGCACGCGGCCGCCGTCGTCCGGATCGCGGAGGCCCTCGTTGCCCGACGTTACGTAAGCGGCGACGAAGCGATGGATCTCTTCCGGGGTCGAACGCCCGTCCGACAACTCATCGCAACTGTCGCAACCGATACGCCGAGGAATACCCCATGATCCGCGTTCATATTGAACTTCTGCCGGGAGGCTCGACGCATCTTCGGCGCTCCATCGCGAGTGTCCGGATATCCAATCTGAGCGATCTGGCGGACCGATCCGACTACGGCATCGACGTGCTGGAGACCGCCAACCCGCTCGCAGGGACCCCGCCGCGGCTCGCCAGCACCAAGGTGTTCGACCACTACCGACGGCAGTCGATCTGGGCGTTGCTGGCCAAGGTGGTGGACGCCATCGAAAGCGCCGATTTCGTGGAGCTCTGAATGAAAATCCGGTCGCCCACGACGTCGCCATTTGCTCCGGAGAGCTCGGCCTGGTTGGACGGCTTGAGAGATGCGGATGCTTCGGCGTCGACGATGGACTGTTATTCACGGGACATTCGGAATCTTGCGGCTGCGCTCGGCTCCGACGAGGTAGCCGCAATCGTGCGGATCGACCAGTCGGTCATCGACGGCATTGCGGCCACCTGGGCCGCGACCGGGACGGCGCAGTCCACCATCTTTAGACGCTTCTCCGCGTTGCGAAGTTTTGCCCGCTTTCTTAGCCTGGAGCGTTCCTATGACTGCTCGAAGCTGCTGAGCTGCCGCTTCCCACCGTGCGGTAGGGTCCGCCGCGCGGCCGTCGGCGACGACGTCATCGAGATCATGCTCGCGGTGTCGCCGAGCGATCGCGATGAGTCATGGACACACGCGCGCGATCACGCTGCGCTTCGCTTGGCTGCATCGTCCGGTCTCACGACCGCCGAGTTGGTCGCGTTGAACCGCGGCGACTACAACCCACGGCTTTCGACGGTCAGGGTAACCGGCTCCCACCTGAACGGGCGACCCGGCATCGTTTCGCCGGACGCCAAAGAGTGGCTGGAGCGCTACCTGCGAGTACAGCCCTTCGAGCTTCCGCCGAGCGCACCTTTGTTCGTTACGGCGCGGGGGACCCGCTTCAGCGCGCGATCGCTTCAACTGGCTTGCCGCCGGCTGCGACAGGCGACTGGAGTCGGTCCGGACGCCGTGCCTACGTCAATGCGCAACGCTCTCGCCGCGAACCTGGTCCGCTCCGGTGCGGCGCCCGAAGTGGTGGCAAAGACCTTGGGCATCGGCGTCGCCGCAGCGTGGCGCTACTTCAACGCGCCGGAGATGCTGTGATGTGCGCAGCGGCACGAATGCAGGAAAAACGCAAGAGCGCAAAATCTGGCGACAAACGTAGAGCCGCCCTGAGAATTTTTAGGAAATGCTCCGAAACGGCTCGAAGAAATCCACGGGATTCATTTCGCTAGGATTCCGGAAGGCCGATGGTATTCAATGAGATACGCCGCAGCGGCGACACCACGGGGACAGCGGAATGATCTAGTCAATGGACTATGCGCGACCGGAGCGGACTCCGGTCGCGCAGGTATCGAAGGATCTCCGGACCACGCCCGCAAAGCCGTTCCGAGAAATCCAAGTCCGCAAATCCCGGACGAAAGTCCGGCATCGCTCGGCAGTAACGACCAAGAAGAACTCTTGGACGACAGGAGAATCGCACGTCCGATTCCAAGTCGCAAGCCCTTCTTGAATCCTTTCCGCCGAACAAAAGTCTCGCTGGGTATCGCTGCGCGAGTCCTTCGGACACGGCAAGAAAGGTCTGCGACAAGGTGCGTTCCGTCCATAACCATCTCTCCCCGATCGTCGAGCGCATCTTCGGTGCCATCGATCACGCGTTCGGAATCCCTACGCGGGTCTATCGCGACAACTCGCGCGAATTCTGCAGCATTAGCACTCTGGATTCTTTTGTCCGAGAGCAGGTCGATCTCGTCTATGGAGACCTGCGCCAGCGCCCCGACGAGGACATCGATGCCTAAGAAGATCGAGCGCGTCTGGACCGCCCTCTGCGACGGCGTCGAGGTCTTCCGCCTCGAAGCCAATGAGGCGACGCGCCGCGTGATCACTGGCCGCCGCAATCACGTCGTCGGCGGTCACTATTCTATGAAGATGAACGGGCACATCGTCCACGAAGGCGGCATCGAAGAGCGCTTCGTCCGGGTCTGCGACTACGTGCTCGGCGTCAAGCGGATCTGGGCCCAGCCGGAGACGATCCGGATGAACGTCTTTCCTGAGTTCGCGAACGAGATCTACACGCCCGACTTTCTCGTCGAGCACGACGCCGGCTTCGTCCGCTACGAAATCAAAGAGTGGCGCGAACTTCGTCCGCCGCGGCCGACCGTCGGCGACGAAAAAGCGCAGAAGCGCTGGGATGACGCGGTCCTGCTCCGCGCGCGTCTCCGTCGCATCCGCGAAGCCTACCGGCGGGCTGGCCTTCCTTTTCGCGTCATAACGGAGCGCGGCATCGGCTTGCGTTGGGGAGACCGCGACGTCGTGGACGAGATCGCGGCCAACGACCGGTGGGACATCGAACCGGAGGAGCTCGACCGGCTCGTCACGGCGCTGAACGACGCCGGCGGCTCCCTGCCCCTGTCGCGTTGCCAGGCCCTCTTCGAGGAGGCTCCCCATCCGCGCGGCGTCGTGCTGTCGCGCATCCCGGAGCGCATCGTCTACATCGACCTGTTCGCCCCGATCGGACCCGAGACGATCGTCCACAAGGGAGCGATCTCATGCTGAAGATTCTCGATGCGAGCGAGGCCGCCGCCTTGTCCACGCCCGTGGACGAGGAACCGCGTCCCACCATCGACTACCTTCTCTTCGATAACCTGACGCCCAACCAGACTGTTCTCATCGACAGCAAACCTCACCAGTTCTTCAAGAAGATGGAGGGCGAAGGCCCCCACCTCCTCATCAACCACCATACCGGCGAGACCGCGCGCTTAACAACGACCCGGCTGATCGAGCTATTCCAGGAGGGGCGCTACTACAACCCTCTGAGGAAGCCGCCTCTGGTCGACGAGAAGAAGAGTATCGACGAAACACGCGCGTTGATCGGCAAGGTTTACCACACCCTCAACGCCAAGCCGCGCGGACGCGCGGCCGGCATCTGGCGTTACGTCGGCGCGTTCATCAACGAGATGCTTATCGCGCCGCCCGGGAAGCCGTTCTACCAGAACCATGCAAACGCTGAAACGATCATAGAACGGGTCGACGGTACGATCGACCTCGAGAACCTGAAGCGGCCGCAAGGGAAGCAGATTAAGAAGCCCAAGAAGACGACGCGAACGGTTCTTCGCTGGGTGGCCGCCGAACTGGTGCACGGCATGCAGGAAGCCACCTTCGTGCACAAGAATGCGATCAAGTCCCGCGAGCAGAAACTGCCCAAGGAAGTGTTTTCCATCATCTCCGCGACCATCCGTTACCTGGTCGAAATCTCGGCCGAGTTCGGCCCGACCAAGATTCAAATGGTGGCGAACCAGAGGATCGATGGCCGCAACGCGGAGATCCGGATCCGCAACGAGGAGATCAAAAAGCTCATCGAGAATGGCGAACTTTCGGAGAGGCGGTTGCTCGATGAGCTTCCGACCGTTGGTTTGACGACGGTACAGGTTCAGTACCGTCGCTTCGACGCGTGGATCAGGCTCGCAAAGGAGCAAGGTGTACAGGCTGCAGATCTCCAGTTCGGCGGCCAGGGAAGTTTCGAGCGTCCCAAACGCATCCTGGACGTTGTCGAGTACGATCACCACCAATTCGATTTCGCGGGCATCTTGGGCGAGACCCCGTTCGGTCGTGTCTGGTCGAAGGCCGGAATCGACAGGTTCTGGATTTGCCTCGGTTTGGATACCTACAGCGGGTACCCTGTCGGATTTTTTCCGTCGTTCGAACCAGGCGGGCTTTACCCAGCACTGGCCGCGATCGATCACGGCATCAAGGTCAAGACTTACGTCGATAAGCGATTTCCGCAGATTCGCGGATCTCTCCTGAGCTACGGCAAGCCAAGAAAGATCCGGTACGACAACGGGAAGGAGTTCGTTTCGGAACAGATGGCGCTGGCCTTGGCCCGCGTCAGGATCGGGTTCGAGATGGCGGTGCCCCATCAGCCGGACACCAAACCCTATGTGGAGCGGTTTTTCGGAACGCTCGAGTCGGATTTCGTGTCGTGGCTTAAGGGATCGACCGGATCCAGTCCGCAAAAGCGAGGCGCGCGCAAACCACTGCTCGACGCGTGCATCACGATCGACGACTTCATCATGCTGTTCCACCTCTGGCTGATCGAGGTCTACGCCCGGCGCAAGCAGGAAGGAATGGACTGGGACACTCCGGAAGAGCGGTGGCTCCGAGGTGCGTCGAGCGATTCTAGCCGCCCGCAGCCGCTCACCGCGGACGAAGCCAAGAAGTGGGACTTGATCCCGAGTTTGGAGTTGAAGCTTACCGCGGGCAAGGACGGCATCCTCTGGAACAACCTCGTCTATCAGTCACCGCAAATCCAGGCGATGCGAGCCCGATCGGGCAGCATGGGAAAGAGAAAGCGCACGAACACGCCAGTCACCGTGCGCATTCCGCTGGCGAACGTAGGCCGCTGCGTGGTGATCGATCACACTAGCCGCTTCCCCGGTAACGAACACCTCCCGGAGGAGTTCGTGGTGATGTCGACCGACGAGGAGGCGCACGGCCTCACAAAATTCCAGTGGGAGGCGCTGAGCAAACTGCGCCTCGCAAAGAAACATGCCCCCACAGAGCATCCCTCCCACAGGGTCGGATTCAACCACCTCCTCGAGGAAGCACTGAAAGCTATGGGCGCGGTCCCGACCGGCGAGCGGCCTCCGGCGAAAGCCGTGCTCTCGAACGGGTACTATCCCCGTATAGCCGGTGTCCTCGGTCGAGGCGCCGAGGAGCATGCGCTCGCCGTCACCGATGAGTTGATCGAGAGGACCGGAATCTTCAGGCCGGCCTCCGCGACCGAAGAGGTTGTCCCGCCGCCTCCCGTTCATGCTGCTCGCGCAGAAGAGACATCCGTAAAGGATACGTCCGCACCGCGCAAGAAGCTCCGGTTCGGGGTGGACGCGCCGATCATCAGGTCGCAGTAAGCGCAAATGTCCGATCTGGAAAATATCCTCAATTCTCCGCTTGTTTTGAGCAAGCTCGACGACATTAGAGGCATCTTCGTGAGGCATACGAAGGCCGAAGAAGCGCGGGAGATGGTCTTGTTGTCGCTCGCGTTCGCCAAGCGCTTGCGCGAAAACTCGAGCACGTATCTCATCGGCTGGTCGCGTTGCGGAAAGAGTGAGATCGTCAAGCGAATGCTCACAGAACGCACCGGCAAGCCCGTATCGAAGGAAAAAATTCAGCTGCTTCAGGGCAACGGAAAGCGCTACCTGTACGTCGACCTCATGGGCGGATCGACGCCGCGGATATTGGCCCGGAAGATCAACTTTAAGATCTTCAACGATCGGCTCAGCCTGCGACTCGGCGAGGAGGAAGGCACCGACGCGCTCATCGCTAATCTCAATGACAACGAAGTGGACGCGGTCTTCCTAGATGAGGCGCAGAATCTCGCGGAGGACGGTGTGAAGAAGCTGGCGAGGTTCATTCTGGCGTTCGAGAACTCCTGCAACGCGCCCTTGTTCGTCGTGGGGCCCCCGGTCCTGACGAAGATGATGGTCAAGGCGGACGCGATGGGGCAGCGGTCCGGCGGCATGAAGATCCTTTCGCCCTTCGGCTTCGCGAACGACGCCCAACGGGAGGAACATGCGGCGTTTGTGGCCGCCTTCTCGGATGAGCTTCCCTTCGAATCGAACTGGTTTAAGGAGAACGAAGACGACCACCACATGCTGCGTGCGACGTTCTTCGCACAGCGCGGACGTCCCGGCCGACATTCGCTGCTGGTGGAGGCGGCGGTACCTCACGCCTTCATGCGGACCGGCGGGGTCGAGCCGAAGGAACTGACGAAAGAAGACATCGCCGCGGGTTTCGATCGCGTCTTTCTCAGCCAGGAGATCATGCAGGGCCGTAACCCATTTCGAGGCGAAGACTACAGCAGGCTTCCTTCGTTCCCGCTCAGCGTGGAACAGGAAGCGACCACCGAGTAGGTCCGACACGATGATTCCGAACACGCCGTGGCTCAAGACCGTATCGCAGTTCGACGACGAAGCCATCGCTTCCGTCGCGGTCCGGTTGGCTCCGATGGGGCGCATCGACGCCGACAAGCTGCTCCGGCTTCATCTCGACATGCCCTGGGAGTCAGTCTCGGCGATCGCCGGCAAACCCGAGGCAGTCGCCGAACTGGCAGCCTTGGGTTCGTTCGATCTCCAAAGGCTCTCGATCGGCGCTTATAAAATATTCAAAGATCGCATCGAATTCCTTGGTCGCGAACTGCCCGTGGGTTGGTTCTTGCCAGAGCGTCGTAGGGTCGCGCCCGCTCGTTTGGCAGCGGACGGCAACGATGCTCGCATCAGGAACCGCTGGCTTGTCTCGGCCTTTCCTTGCGACGTCGAGAGCGGCGAGGTGCTGCTCGACAGATGCCCGTCGTGCATCAACCTGTTGGGCTGGAGAAATATGACCAACGTTTGGTCCTGCCAGATCTGTGACTTCGACATGCGGACTGCGAGGCCAAAGGCCTGTCCGCATGAGATCGTCGCCGCTGCCAAGGAGCTGGCCGACTACATCTTTGACTATGATCTTAGATTGCCGGGTCCTCTCGGCGACCTGTCGTCGGTGGACATTCTCAAGCTCAGCGGATGGATGGCCTACTTTAGAGCTATTCCTCAGGAGCTCTTCCTCGGCATCACCGTGAAAAACGCCGCCGCAGGATTTTCGCAACTCAAGCGATGGCCTTGCTCGTTCGATGAGATTGTCCTCGACCTCCTCGGGGCCTCGACCGCAGCCGACCTGGCTGTCGGGGATACGATCTCGCGTTATAAGGCCGCCGCGGGGATCATGGCCTCCATCGACCGCCTGCCCTCGCTCAACGCCCGCGATATCCTGAAGTCACGCCTGATGGAACTTCTGCACCTCGGTCACGGCTTCGCCGAAGCCTTCCTCAACGTAACGGAACCGGTGCTGCCGCTCGGGCTCGCTATTTCAGGGCTCGACCGTCGACGATCGAGTAAAGCCGCTCGAGCCAAGACCGACCGAGGTCTAATCCCGTCGGATTGAACACGTAAACTTTGCCCTCGCGCGTCTCTTTCTCCGCAACCAGCCCGATGGTGTGCAGGATTTCCATCACCTCGACGATGCGAGCGGTGGAGGTGTCCAAGACCAGCAGCAGATCCCCACGCGAGCAAGGACCATGGGCCAAGGTTTCAAGGATCTTGCGGGTATTGACATTGGCGAGGGCCTGGAACACCCGCGTCAGAAAAAGCTGGTTGTTAGGATCGTCAAAGTCGACCATGCCAAACCTCTGTCGGTTAGCACGCCACGACTTCCGAGCGCGCTGCGGCCTAGCGAGACCGCGCTCTTAACCCGACCCTAAAGCGCCCGAAAGTCAACGGAACGGCCATCCGGGAGCCGGGAAAACCCACCTCTTTTGGACGTGTCAACAGTGCCAAAATGGAGTTTCAGAAATGACGGCAGTGCCAAATTTGAGTCTTGAGTGCCAAAATCTGCTAACTGCATGAAAAAAAAGACTGAACAAACCTAGGCACATAGCGTGTGGATAAATCGGCTCTAGTGCCAAAATCTAGCGCGGATTACATCCTGCCAAGACCTCGCGTGATGTCCCCCCGCGGTTATGGATGTGTTCTGAATCATCGTCGAAGGCTCCCGCTCGACTGCTCGACGACCAGCGCAGCAGCTGCCGTGGTTGCCGCAGGCGCCTCAGTCCGCCGCCAGCGAACGCAGCCAGGCCAATCTCGAGATCGCGTGCTCGGCAAGCTGCTGCAGGCGTTCGAGATCGGCTGCATCGCTCGACCGCTCGGCGCCCTCGAGGTAACCATCGACGAGCGCTTCGGCGACCTCCAATGGGCCCTTGCGTTCCATGGACGCCGGAAAGCTCCCGACGCCCGCGGCGGCGCCGGCCATCTCGACCGTCTGTTGGCGAATGTCCCGGATCCGGAGCGCCGCCGGTCCGCTCAGGCGTTGTTCCATCTCGCCGAGCTGCGCAGCCAGGCGGCGCTCGAGCCGAGCCGCGTCGATGCGAGGCAATGCCGTCTCGGCATTGCTGCGGTCGTGCTCATGATGATAGGCGCGCCGCCGCTCCTTCCGCAGTGTGGCGACATGGCCGAGCTCCTCCCTGGCCATGGCCTCGGAGGCCTTCTTGACCTCGGGATCATGCGAGTAGGCGGCCAGATAGGACCAGAAGGCGAAAGCGCGCTCCTCGTTGCGCACCGCGATGGCGAGCGCGCGATATGGCGTCATCAATTGTGACGTTTTGACCTCGGCGGCGGTCTCCGGAGGCAGCGCTTCCGGCGCCTCCCAGCGCACCATGGCGGGGTCCGGGCGCTTGCCGCGGCGCGATTGCGACCACTGCGTCACATTGTCCACGTGCTCGCGCTCAGCCGCAGCGAGATGTGCGAACACCTCTGCCAGATCATCCTTGCCCTGCCCGCGCATCTCTTCGGCAAGAGAATCGTATTTGCTGGCCGCTTCCTGCTCCATTGCATGCGCTAGCGCAAAGAGCTCGTCGACCGACTCCAATACACCGGCGGGCTCGGCATTGAGCAATGACGTGCGTAGGAATGGCATACCAAGGACTCCACATGCAGATTTCTGATCCGGTTCCGCGCGAACACAAATCTCATCAGCGGGGTTGACAGAGTCAGTCGCGCACTATGAGCTTTGCACGTCAGCGGCGACAAATCATCGACGAAGAATCTCAAGACATGCACGGTCGCGGTGATCGCGCAGATGGCATTTGAATCGACATGTTGAAGCGACCGGATGACGATACCGCCTTCGCAAGGCGTGCTGCGCTAGCGCTCGCCGCCTTGCTGCTGATGTGTCTGACATATATTTCGCCTGCATGCGCCGCCGGTGACTTGCCGACCTACCTGCCGAAGATCGCGCCTGCGGATTTCTTCCCGGGCGCGGATCGCTTCGGCCCCCCGCAAGGCGATCCGCCGATCGTACCCGTATACCGCGGCGACCAACTGCAGGGATTTGTCTTCCTCAACTCCGATTTCGCGAACTCGGTCGGCTATTCCGGCAAGCCGATCCACCTGCTCGCTGGTATCGATCCGAAAGGCGTCATCACCGGCATCAAGCTGGTCGATCACAAGGAGCCGATCGTTCTGGTCGGCATCCCGGAAGCGCGCATCGTCGCGGCCGTGAACGGGCTGATCGGCAAGGACATGAAGCCGGTCGCAAGTGGTGCCGAGCGGCCGCCGCAGGTCGACATCGTGAGCGGCGCAACCGTCACCGTGCTGGTGATGGGCGACAGCATCGTCCGCGCCGCGTCCAAGCTCATCCGCAGCGGTCGCATCGGCGGCGGTGACGGTGCTGCGGTTTCGGCAGCCCTGCCCCCCGTCATCAAGACGCTCGATCTCGAACGCAGTGAAGTCCGCGACTGGGAAAGCCTCGTCGGCGACGGATCGATACGCAGGCTTCACCTCAGCATCGGCGACATCAACGATGCCTTCGCAAAATCCGGCAGCGCTGCGGCGATCCAATATCCCGAGCCGGGCGAAGCCGACGACACCTTCATCGACCTCTACGTCGCGCTTGTGAGTGCGCCAACGATCGGCCGCAGCCTGCTCGGCGAAGACGGCTATCGGCGGCTGAAGGACGGCCTGAAGCCCGGGCAGCAGGCCATCGTCGTCGCCGGCAACGGTCCCTACTCTTTCAAGGGCTCGGCCTATGTCCGCGGCGGCATCTTCGACCGCATCGAGATCCTGCAGGAAGGCAACAGCACCCGCTTCCGCGACCGCAACCATACCCGCCTGGGCGCACTCGACGCGGTCGGCACGCCGGAGTTCAGGGAGGTCGGCTTGTTCGTCACCCCTCCCGAGTTCACCCTCGATCCGACGCAGCCATGGCAGCTTCAGCTGCTGGTGCAGCGGAGCCTCGGCGGCCGCGACAAGGCGTTCCTGACTTTCGACCTCGGCTACGCCCTGCCCGACAGCTACATACGCCGCGAGCAGCGCGCGGTGACGGTGCCGGAGAGCGCGGCGCCTCCGCAGTCCCAGGCGAAGGCTGATGCTGCGCCGCCGCCGGAAGCAGATGAGCCGCTCTGGATGCGGATCTGGCGCTCGAGCACGGTGTCGATCGGCATCACCGCCTTCATGCTGGCCGCCCTCACCGGCATCTTCTTCTTCCAGAACCTCTTGGTGCGCCGGCCGGTATTGTACACGTGGGTGCGACGCGGCTATCTCGCCTTCGTTCTGGTCTGGCTCGGCTGGTACGCCAACGCCCAGCTCTCCGTCGTCAACGTCGTCACCTTCACCAACGCGCTGGTGACAGGCTTCCGCTGGGAGTTCTTCCTCGCGGCTCCCCTGATCTTCATCTTGTGGGCTGCGACGGCCGGCGGGCTTCTGTTCTGGGGCCGCGGCCCGTTCTGTGGCTGGCTGTGTCCCTTTGGCGCACTCCAGGAGCTCACCAACACGGCCGCGAAATGGCTGAAAGTACCGCAGATCACCGTGCCGTGGGGACTGCACGAGCGGCTGTGGCCGATCAAGTACATCATCTTCCTCGGTCTGTTCGGCCTGTCACTCTATTCGGTGGAGATGGCCGAACGGTTCGCCGAGGTCGAACCGTTCAAGACCGCCATCATCCTGAAGTTCTCGCGCAGCTGGCCGTTCGTCGCCTACGCGGTCGCCCTGCTCGTCATCGGCCTCTTCATCGAGCGCTTCTTCTGCCGCTACCTCTGTCCGCTCGGCGCGGCGCTTGCCATTCCCGGCCGCATGAGGACGTTCGAGTGGCTGCGGCGCTGGGAAGAATGCGGATCTCCCTGCCAACGCTGCGCCAAGGAATGCCCGGTGCAGTCGATCCATCCCGAGGGTCACATCAACGTCAACGAGTGCATCTATTGCATGCACTGCCAGGAACTCTATTACGACGACCACCGCTGCCCGCACATGATCCAGGTGCGGCTGAAGCGCGAAAAGTTCGCGGCCATGTCCTCGCCCTCGATGCGCTCGAGCGGCAAAGGCCCTGCAACCGTCATCACCGCCGGCGGCAAACCTGTCGGCGCGGCGGCAGTCAACTCTCCACCACCAAACTGAAACCGGAAGCCGAGGAGGCAATCATGAGCGACAACGACAAGGCAAAGGGCGTCAGCCGACGAACGGTGCTGGGAACGACGGCCGCCGCGGCGGGCGTGGGCCTCGCCGGCGGAGTGGCGATGAAGGACGGCGGCTTCGTCTCGTCTGCGGACGCGCAGACCAAGACTGCTGCGTCGAAAGCGCCGGCGGCAAGGCCCGCCGTGCACAAGACCGAGGTCGCACCGGGAGAGCTCGACGAATATTACGTGTTCTTCTCCAGCGGCCAGTCCGGCGAGATGCGCATCATCGGCCTTCCCTCGATGCGCGAATTGATGCGCGTGCCGGTGTTCAACCGCTGCAGCGCGACCGGCTGGGGCCAGACCAACGAAAGCATCAAGGTCCTGACCGAAGGGATGCAGCCCGCGACCCGCGAATTCCTCAAGAACCGCGGCGGCACCTACCTGAACGGCGACCTCCATCACCCGCACATTTCGTTCACGGACGGCACCTATGACGGCCGCTATGCCTACATGAACGACAAGGCCAACAGCCGCGTCGCGCGCGTGCGGCTCGACATCATGAAATGCGACAAGATCGTCGAGCTGCCCAACCAGCACACCGTCCACGGCCTGCGCCTGCAGAAATATCCGCGCACCGGCTACGTCTTCGCCAACGGCGAGGATGGCGTGCCGCTACCCAATGACGGCAAGGTTCTCGACGATCCCAAGCAGTATCGCTCCATCTTCAGTGCGATCGACGGCGACACGATGAAGGTGGCCTGGCAGGTGATCGTCAGCGGCAACCTCGACAACGTCGACGCCGACTACCAAGGCAAATACTGCTTCGCGACCTGCTACAACGGCGAGGAAGGCGTCACGCTGGCGGAGATGACCGCCGCCGAACAGGACTGGGTCGTCATCTTCAACATCAAGCGGATCGAAGAGGCCGTGAAGAAGGGCGACTTCAAGGAAATGAACGGCGTGCCCGTGATCGACGGCCGCAAGGGCTCGGCCTACACCCGCTACGTTCCGGTCTCGAACAATCCGCACGGCATGAACACCGCTCCCGACGGCATCCACATCGTGGCGGCCGGAAAGCTGTCGCCGACCGTGACCGTGATGGACGTGCGCAAGTTCGACGATCTGTTCGACGACAAGATCAAGCCGCGCGACGTCGTCGTCGCCGAGCCCGAACTCGGCCTTGGCCCGCTGCACACCGCCTACGACGGCAAGGGCAACGCCTACACCACGCTGTTCCTCGACAGCCAGGTCTGCAAGTGGAACATCGAAGCCGCCAAGCGCGCCTTCAAGGGCGAAAAGGTCAATCCCATTCTCCAGAAGCTCGACGTGCATTATCAGCCCGGTCACAACCATACCTCGATGGGGCAGACCAAGGAGGCCGATGGAAAGTGGCTCATCTCGCTGAACAAGTTCTCGAAGGATCGCTTCCTGAACGTCGGCCCGCTCAAGCCGGAGAACGATCAGCTGATCGACATCTCGGGCGATCAGATGAAGCTGGTACATGACGGCCCGAGCTTCGCCGAGCCGCATGACGCCACCATCGTCCACCGCTCCAAGATCAATCCGATCTCGATCTACGACCGCGCGGATCCGATGTTTGCGGATGCGGTCAAGCAGGCCAAGGCCGACGGCATCAACCTCGAGGCGGATTCGAAGGTCATTCGCGACGGCAACAAGGTGCGCGTCTACATGACGTCCACCGCCCCCGCCTACGGTCTCGATCAGTTCCAGGTCAGGCAGGGCGACGAGGTCACCGTCTTCGTCACCAATATCGATGCGGTCGAGGACCTCACGCACGGCTTCTGCATCGTCAACTACGGCATCAACATGGAGATCGGGCCGATGGCCACCTCGTCGGTGACCTTCACGGCCGACAAGCCAGGCGTCTACTGGTACTATTGCTCCTGGTTCTGCCACGCCATGCACATGGAGATGAAGGGCCGCATGTTCGTCGAGCCCAAATCTGTTTGAAGTCGGTCTGACCGGAGCGACCTCGTGGGTCCATTTTTACGCATGTTTCCGGCGGCGCTGGTCGCCGCCGGATTGTCGGGCTTCGCCAGTGCGGAGACATTGACGGCTGCGCCCGGCCAGTCACTGCAAGCGGTGCTGAACGGCGCGCGCGCCGGCGACGTCGTCGAACTCGCTCCGGGGCACTATCGCGGCTCTATCCGGATCGAGCGTCCCCTGCAGCTGGTCGGGAGCCGCGAGGCATTGCTCGACGGCGACGGTGCCGGCAACGTCATCACGGTCAGCGCGCCCGACGTCACCATCCGCGGTCTGACCATCCGCGCCTCCGGCCGCGACCTGCAGGCGATGAATTCGGGGATCTTCCTGCAGAAGACGGCCGAGCGCGCGACCATCGAGAACAACCGGCTGGTGGACAACCTGTTCGGCATCTATGTGCACGGCGCCCAGGGCTCGCGGGTCGCCGGCAACGAGATCGAGGGACTGCGTGGCGGGCGGCTCAGCGAGGCCGGCAACGGCGTCTCGCTGTGGAACGCGCCCGACGTCACCATCGCCAACAACAATTTTCGCTACGGCCGCGACGGCATCTTCACCATTTCAAGCCGAAAGGACCGCTTCGTCGGAAACCGCTTCGAGCAGGTGCGCTTCGCGATCCATTACATGTACACCAACGACAGCGAAGTGAGCGGCAACGTCTCGATCGGCAACCATGTCGGTTATGCCATCATGTATTCGAACCGGCTGGTGATCCGCGACAACATCTCCGATCACGATCGCGGCTATGGGATGCTCTTCAACTACGCGAACTATGCCCAGATCGAGAACAACCGGGTGACGGGCGGCCCGCTGAACACGCCGATGCAGGCCATGCAAGACAGCCCCGACGACGAGCGCGGCATGCTTCCGCAGCAAAAGCGGGAGAGCACTCTGAAGAGTGGCCCGGAGAAATGCGTGTTCATCTACAACACCAATCACAACAAGTTCCGCGACAACTGGTTCGAGCGCTGCGCCATCGGCGTGCACTTCACGGCCGGGTCCGAAGGCAACGAAATCGCCGGCAATGCCTTCGTCAGCAATGCCAACCAGGTGAAATATGTCGGCACCCGGCACCTCGACTGGTCGACCGGCGGGCGCGGCAATTATTGGAGCGACAATCCGGCCTTCGACCTCAACGGGGACGGCATCGCCGACACGGCCTACCGGCCGAACGACCTCATCGACCGCGTGCTGTGGACGGCGCCCGCTGCAAAAGTCCTGATCAACAGCCCTGCCGTCCAGGTGATCCGCTGGGCGCAGGCGCAGTTTCCGGCGTTGCTGCCGGGCGGCGTGGTCGACAGCCGTCCACTGGTGTCGCCGCCGCGGAGCGCGGCGGCCAGGGAGACGCGATGACCAGTACGGTACGCGTCAGCGACGTCACCAAGATGTATGGCCGGGTCGAGGCCGTGCGCGATGCCTCGTTCTCGCTTGGGCAGGGCGAGCTGGTCGCCTTGATCGGCCACAACGGCGCCGGCAAGACCACGCTCATGAAGCTCATGCTCGGGCTGATCCGGCCAACCAGCGGCTCCATCGAGGTTCTCGGAGACAATCCGGCCGCCGGCGAATTCGCCGGCCGGCGCCAGCTCGGCTATCTGCCCGAGAACGTCTCCTTCGACCCTGCCCTCACCGGCCGCGAGACGCAGGCCTTCTACGCCCGGCTGAAGCGCGAGCCGGTGCCCAAGGCGCTGGAGCTGCTCGATGCCGTCGGCTTGGGCGCCGCCAGCCGGCGCCGAGTGAGCACCTATTCGAAGGGCATGCGCCAACGGCTGGGGCTCGCGCAGGCGCTGCTTGGTACCCCGCGCGTGCTGCTGCTGGATGAGCCGACCACCGGCCTCGATCCGGAACTGCGGCAGACCTTCTACGACATCATCGCACGGCTCGCGGCCGGCGGCGCAACGGTGCTGCTGTCGTCGCACGCGCTCACCGAGCTCGAGGAGCGCGCCGGCCGGGTCATCATCATGAACCGCGGCATCAAGGTCGCGGACGGATCGATCGACGAGCTGCGTCGTCTCGCCCGGCTGCCCACCAGGATCCGTCTCAAGGTGGCAGGCCTCGCCCCAAGCGAGATGCCGGGCTGGGCTCCGCAGGATGCGACCTGCCGCCGCCTCAACGGCCACATCGTCGAGATCGACGCCGCGCCGGAGCGGAAGATCGAGCTGCTGCACCGCGCGACTGCCGCCGGCAATGCCGTCGAGGACGTCGACGTGGTGCCGCCGACCCTCGACGAGCTCTACGCTCACTTTCTTCGGCAATCGGAGCAGGCGCCATGAACGTCCTGATCATCGCAGCCAAGGAAATCCACCAAGCCATCCGCAATCGCTGGGTGCTGGCCGCAACGCTGCTGCTCGCCGGGCTCGCGCTGTCGCTGACCTTTCTCGGCAGCGCGCCGACCGGGAACGTGGGTGTTCGCACGCTGGACGTGGTCGTCGTCAGCCTGTCGAGCCTGACGATCTTTCTCGTTCCGCTGATCGCGCTTCTAATCTCCCACGACGCCATCGTCGGCGAGATGGAGCGGGGGACGATGCTGTTGCTGCTGAGCTATCCCGTGGCGCGCTGGCAAGTGCTGCTCGGCAAGTTCCTGGGCCACCTCGCCGTGCTCGCCTTTGCGACCTGCCTCGGTTATGGCGCGGCGGTCGGAGCGCTGGCGGCGACCGGCAGCCAGATCGATCGCGACAGCTTCCTGGCCTTCGCGTCCATGGTGGGTTCCTCGGTGCTGCTCGGCGCCGCTTTCGTCGCCATCGGATATCTGGTCAGCGCGCTCGTGCGCGACCGCGGCACGGCGGCCGGCATCTGCATCGGATTGTGGCTGCTGCTGGTGCTGATCTACGACATGGCACTGCTCGGTGTGCTTGCGCTCGATCAGGGCCGCAGCATCTCGGCAGCGGTGCTCAACGCCATGCTGCTGGCGAATCCGACCGACGCCTACCGGCTTATCAACCTGACCGGCTTTGCCAATGTCAGCACCTTCGCCGGCATGGCCGGTCTTGCCCAAACCACGTCCCTGACGATTCCGGTTCTGCTGACCGCCCTGCTCGGCTGGACGCTGCTGCCGCTGGGACTGGCCGCGCTCGCCTTCTCGCGGAGGGAGCTATGAAGCGCCGAACGTTGCTTCTTGCCCTGCTCGTGCCGCTGGCGCTCGCCGGCTGCAACGACAAGCAAGCCGCGAAGGCCCCTCTGCCGCATCGGATGACCGCGGAAGACATCGGCCATTACTGCGGCATGAACGTGCTCGAGCATCCCGGACCGAAGGGCCATATCTTCGTCGCGAGCCTGATCCAGCCCGTCTGGTTCTCGTCGGTGCGCGACACCATCGCCTTCACCATGCTGCCGGACGAGCCCAAGGACATCCAGGCGATCTACGTGTCCGACATGGGCAAGGCGGCCGACTGGGACAAGCCCGGCGCCGACAATTGGATTGAGGCGCGCAAGGCGCTGTTCGTGATCGAGAGCCGGGTCAAGAGCGGCATGGGCGGCGACGAGGCCGTTCCGTTTTCGGAGCGTGCGGCGGCGGAGAAGTTCGCCGGCGAGAACGGCGGCAGGATCGTCGGCTTCGACGAGGTGCCGCGGGACTACGTCCTGGCGTCGGCAAATGCCACTGGCGCCGCCGTGTCCGACCAAACCGCCGAGGGCTCGCCAAGCGGCCCACCGAGGAGGACGCCATGACGCGCAACCTGACGCGACGACGCTTCATCCGGATCAGCGCGGCGGCAGCGGGCCTCGGCGCGCTCGCCCCGTGGCATCTCGTTCGTGCGGAGGTCGCGCCGGTGACCTGGCGCGGCACGATGCTGGGCGCGGTTGCGACGATGGAGATCCACGACGAAGATCGCAGCCGGGCGGAGCGACTGATCGCGCTGGCCTGCGCCGAGGCGCGGCGGCTCGAGCGGCTGTTCAGTCTTTACCTCGAGGATTCCGCCCTGGTCGCGCTGAACCGGACGGGTGTCTTGATCGATCCCGCCGCGGAGATGGTCGATCTGCTGTCGGCCGCGCAGCGTTATGCCACGCTGACCGGCGGCCTGTTCGACGTCACCGTGCAGCCGATTTGGGAGCTCTATGCCGGTCATTTCGCGCGAGATGACGCCGATCCGGCGGGGCCTGCGCCAGCCGCGATCGAGGCCGCGCTGGCGCGCGTCGGCAGCCACCGGCTGTCGGTCAGCCGCGACCGGATCGTGATGCCCCGGGGCATGGCCGTGACCCTGAACGGGATCGCGCAAGGCTACGTCACTGACAAGGTCGTGGACTTGCTCCGGACACATGGCGTCTCCCACAGCCTGGTCGACATGGGCGAAGCGCGCGCAATCGGCTCGCGTCCGGACGGACACCCCTGGGAGATCGGTATCGCCGATCCGGACGTTGTGGGCCAGACGAAAACTGTGCTGCCGATCGTCGATCGCGCCGTCTCCACCTCGGGCGGCTACGGCTGCCAGTTCGATTCCGGGGCGCGCTTCAACCATTTGTTTGATCCCAAATCGGGTTGCTGTGCGCGCCGCTATCGCAGCGTGACGACGGTTTCCCGCAGCGCGACCGCCGCGGATGCCTTGTCGACGGCGTTCAGCCTGATGCCGCAAGACGGGATCCAATCGTTGCTGCCGCGCGTCGATATCGACCGCGTGCACCTGATCGATGCCGCCGGCAAGACGGTCGAATTATCGGCGTAAGCTGCGCCTGTTGTTGAGCATGATCGTCACGCCTTAGCGCAACGGCAGCAGGTCCAGTTGGCTCTGCGCCTTCCTGACCGCCGCCGCGTACCAGCTCTGGCTCGGCGCTTCCTTGGCGAAGCATTTCGTGTAGGCGTCCATCGCCCGGTCCTCCCTGGCCATGTCGCCGCGCGGATCCTTCTTGTTGACGGGCTTCGCCATCATCTGCGTCCACACGCGCTCGCAGGCGGGGATCTCCGCCGTCTTCACGGCGTCCCTTGCGGCGATGAAGTACACCCTGTCGCCACTTATCGCGACGACGTCGATTTCATCGGGCGCACCCTTGAGCTCGCCATTGCCGCGCAGGCCGAGCACGGCGAACGCGGCGCTCGCGGATGCGGGCTTGGTGACCGGCAGCTCGGCATATTTGGCGAAGGCGGCATCCTGGATCGCGTGATAGTAGAAGCGGTCGGACTGGAACGCGGCGCTGCTCTCCTGCGGCATGCCGTCCGCGCGATGCTCGCGCAGCCAGTGCATGAGCAACGCGGTCGTGGTCACCACGGCTTGGGTCTTGTCGCCGTCCGCGGCGAAGCTGAGCCCGTCGAGATGACCGAAGCCGATATCGCTCCGGAACAGCGTGTCGACGTTCGACCTGCCGTCTGCGGAAAATCCCTTGATCGCGACCGGTCCCACCAAGCCGCGCAGCACGCCTGCCAGCTCCTTCAGGGCGGCCTCGTGCTGCTTGTAGATCACCTCGCTCTCCTTGGCCTTCGAGAACTTTGCGATGTAGCGATCGCGCAGGTCGAGATAGTGCCGCTCGGGCGCGGCCGCATGGACGGGCAGCGCGAGGACGAGCAGGCAGAGCAAGGCAGGCAATCTCATTCAAGGTCCGCGGATTGGAGGCGATCTGCCATCTTTGTGCGGCTGCGAGGCGCGAAGGTTCATCCGCAACGAACCGCGCTCTTCGCGCCCTACTCCGCCGGCGTCAGCTGCCGGGTCAGGCGCACCGCCGCGGTCTCGCGGACACGGACCCGGGCGCGGCGCTTGCGCCACCAGATCACGACGCCGGTGACGGA
This sequence comes from Bradyrhizobium sp. WBOS07, assembly GCF_024585165.1. NCBI lineage: Bacteria > Pseudomonadati > Pseudomonadota > Alphaproteobacteria > Hyphomicrobiales > Nitrobacteraceae > Bradyrhizobium > Bradyrhizobium sp. WBOS07. Next base: position 2,157,950 of record NZ_CP029008.1, on the reverse strand, counting down.
GAGCGCAGCGACCACGAGGCCCATGATCGAGATCAGGATGCGGCCGAACAAGCCGACGATGCGGCCCGAATGCAGCGGGAATTGCGCCTGCACGAAGATATCGGCGGCGGTGCCGACCCAGGGCAGCCGCTCGCCGATCGGGCGGCCATCCTCGCTGTCGTAATAGAGCTGCGCCGGGCCGACGCCGCCGGCGCCGTGATCGTCGCCGGGGTGGAAGAACGCGGCGGCATAGACGCCGTGGGCCGGGCCGTAATTGATCGAGCCGACCGGGATGGTCCAGCCCCGCGCCTTGCCGTCGGCCGCCGCGCGCGCGGCGATCTCGGCGAATGTCATCTTGGGCTCGATCGGATTGTCGAGATCGCGATAGGGCCGCTGCTCATAGGGCGTCGGCGTATAGTTCGACACCATCTTCATCAGCGGCGAGAACACCTCGAAATAGAGGTTCAGCGAAAAGGCGGTGAAGGCGATGATGAAGAGCACGCCCCAGGTCCACAGGCTGAAGGCGCGATGGATGTCGAAATTGATCCGGTAGGCGCTGCCTGAGGTCTTGATGGTCCAGGCCGGTGCCCAGCGCGCCCAGAAGCCACGCTCGAGCTGGCGCGTGACGCTAGGTGCCCGCGCCGCCTTGGCGCGTCTGCGCGAGGGCAGCGTCAGATAGAAGCCGACGAAGCAATCGATGGTCCAGATGATGGCGATCACGCCGAGCACGCGCATGCCCCAGCGGTCGCTGCCCCAGAACTCCGGGATGTGCATCGTGTAGTGCAGCTTGTAGAGGAAGGAGACGAAATTCTCCCGCGTCACCGGCCACACCGCGCCCCAATAGCGCCGGCCAAGCTCCGCGCCGGTATTGGGATCGAGAAAGACCTGGTTGTAGTCGAGCGTGTAGCGCTTGCCGGTCGCAGGATCGATCCGCGGCATGACGAAGAACCACAGCGAGTGGCCCTCCTCCGGCGTCATGAAGAGGTAGACGACGCGCGCGCGGGGATCGCGCTGCTCGATCGTCTTGGCGAGCTCGATCGAGGGTATCGCCGGGCCCTTGCTGGTGACGTCGAACAGATGGCTGTTCAGGATGTCGTCGAGCTCGTGATCCCAGGAGATGATCGCGCCGGTGATGCCGGAGAAGAACAGGAAGGCGGCCGTCAGCAGTCCCGCCCAGCGATGCAGTTTGCCGAATATCGCTCTCATCGCTCAGATCTCATTCCAACCGGGATCCGGGCCCTCAATTCCCGGAACCGTCTTCGCTCGAACCATCGGCCGCCGGTCTGCTTGCTGATGGCCTTGCGTCCATCGCCTAACGTACGGATCGCTTCAGTGCGAGTGCGGCAATATTAGAATCTATCGAGACTGGAAAACGAGCCCTGCGACAAGGCGCTCGGCGCGATCGGCGGCTCGCTTCTCAATCGCTCACGGCCAGTCGGCGAAATTCAACGTTGGCCTCGATCGCCCGGCTCGCGCCCGTGCCACGACGCGCCGACGCCATACGCCCGGTGCCTCTCCGGTATGCTTGCGGAAGAAGCGACTGAAATACGCCGTGTCCGTGAAGCCGAGCGCGAACGCGATCTGCTTGACGGCAATGGTTCCCGCCTCGAGCCGCGCCGCCGCTTCCTTGACGAGACGCTGCTGGATCAGCTCGCTCGGCGAGCGCTTCAGCTCGCGGCTGCACAGCGCGTGCAGGCGATCGGGCGTCATGCCGAGCAGCCTGGCGTAATCGCTGACGCGGAGGTGCTGCTGGTAGCGCTCCTCGAGCAGCCGGCGGAAGCGGCTCAGGATCTCCGCGCTGCTGCCCTCCTCGTTCCGATTGCCGTCGCCGGCGAACAGACGCCAGAAGCGCAGCACGCACAGCGTCAGCTCGGCCGACATGATCGAGGCTGCACCACTGCGGGCGGGCGAGGCGATTTCGGCGGCGATCGCGGCGATGGAACGTGCCATCGTGGCGGCAAGGTCGGGTTCGACCGGCAGCGCCATGATGCCGCCGGCGCCTTCGAGCGCGAGATAGGGCGCCTCCGCCGAGGGCGGGAGATAGCGATGCCATGTGCCGGCCCGCAATTGCAGCAGCTCCGCGGTCGTTCCCGCCGCCACCTCCAGATAGTCGGCCGATCCCGCCGGCAGCCAGGCCATTGCGGGCCCCGCCAACGGAATCGTCTTGTCGGCCCGAGCGATCTCCACGGTCCCGCCGCCGTGAAGGCAGAGCAGATGAATGAACGGCCGGGCCGCGTTCGACATCAGCATCCAGCGCCGTGCCGCATAATGCGATCTGATCAGCTCGGCACCGACGGGCACAGCCCCGCTCGCGCCGGCTGCCGCGGGCGGTCGGGTGGCCGCGACGCCTCGACGCAGCTGGCCATCGTGACCAGAAACGTCCAATCTTTCCCCGGATTTGTCCATTGTGCGAACAAAGCCCGGGATGCTTGCTAGGTCAAGTCCTGGTCGCGGTCGGCGCGATGACGCCATTCCGAAGAAATCAGGGCCAGAGGAAACGACCACTCACATCGATGCCGACAATCGCTTGAGTGCCACAGGAGGGAGACACGACATGTTTTCGACCAACCGTCGAACGTTACTTCGCGCCACCGGCCTTGCCGCTCTGACCGCGGCGCTGGGGATCTTTCCCCCCACGGCCGATGCGCAGGAGAAGATCCGGATCGGCTATGCCATCTCCAAGACCGGTCCCTATGCCGGCGGCGCCGGCATCACCACCCTGCCCAATTACGAATTGTGGGTGAGGGACGTGAATGCCGCCGGCGGCATCAAGCTCGGTGACAAGAAGCTGCCGATCGAGATCGTCGAATACGACGACCGCAGCAGTTCCGAAGAAGCAGTGAAGGCGATCGAACGGCTCGCCAACCAGGACAAGGTCGATTTCATCCTGGCCCCCTGGGGCACCGGCCTCAACCTCGCGGTCGGCCCGACGCTGAACCGTCTCGGCTACCCTCACCTCGCGGTCACGTCGGTGACGGACAAGGCGCCGGAGCTCGCCAAGCGCTGGTCCAACGCGACGTTCTGGCTCGGCACCTCCGCGCAGATCTCCGAGGCGCTGGCTGATCTGCTGGGCAAGCTGAAGGGCGAAGGCAAGATCGGCGGGACCATCGCGATGGTCAGCATCGCCGATCAGTTCGGCATCGAGCTGTCCGCCGCCGCCCGCGCGGCTTTCAAGAAGCACGGCTTTACGCTCGGCTATGACAAGACCTATCCGATGGGGACGCAGGATCTCCAGCCGCTGCTGAAGGACGCCGTCGCATCCAACCCGGATACGTTCATCGCCTTCAGCTATCCGCCGGATACGATCGCGCTCACCGAGCAGGCGCAGCTGCTGAAGTTCAACCCGAAGATCTTCTATGTCGGCGTCGGCACCGCCTTCCCGCTCTACAAGGGCAAGTTCGCCGCCAACAGCGACGGTGTGATGGGGATCGGCGGCTGGAACGCGGACTCGCCGCAGCTGAAGGACTATCTCGCGCGCCACAAGGCGGCGACCGGCAAGGAGCCGGATCGCTGGGCCAGCTCGATCACCTATGCCAGCCTTCAAGTGCTGCAGCAGGCGATCGAAAAGGTCGGCAAGCTCGATCGTGCCGCGGTCGCGGCGGAAATCCGCGCGGGTACGTTCGAGACCATCATCGGCAAGGTCAAGCTCAAGGACGGACTGCTCCAGGAGGTGTGGAGCGTCGGCCAGTGGCAGAACGGCGAGTTCTACGCCCTTGCGCCGACCTCGCAGCCGGGCGCGCGCGCCGCGGTCGTGCCCAAGCCGCAGTGGCAATAAGACCGGCCGGCAGGCCTTCGATCGCAAGGCCTGCCTGCCGTCCGCTCCGGGGGATGCCGCTTCATGCTGCTCGTCGATATCGTCCTGCCGGGCCTCGTGCTTGGCGGCATGTACGCGCTGATCGCGCTCGGGCTGACGCTGCAATATGGCGTGGCGCGGATCATGAACCTGTCCTACGGCGAGTCGCTGGTTGCGGCCGCTTTCGGCGCGTTCTCGCTCTACAGCGGACTTGGGCTGAGCCCGCTCGCGGCGCTGCTGCTGGCCGTGCCGGTCGCGATGGGGCTGAATTGGCTGCTCTATCGCTTCCTGCTGGAACGGCTGATGCGGCGTGGCAAGGACCGGGGCGCACAGGAAATCGACAGCATCCTCGTCACCTTCGGCGTGTTGTTCGTCATCCAGGGGGCGATGCTGGTCGCCTTCGGAGGGCAGTATTACAGCTATAGCTACCTCTCGATTCCGCTGACGATCCTCGGATCGACGCTCGCGGTCAATCGCCTGGTCGCGTTGCTGTTCGCAGCCCTGGTCGGCGTTGCCGTCTATCTGGCCCTCACCCGCACCCGGATCGGCACGGCCGTCCGGGCCATCGCGGTCGATCCGAACGCCGCGCGCCTCGTCGGGATCGACGTGGCCGCGCTCTCGGGGCTGGCCTTTGCGTTCGGCGGTGGCCTCGTCGCCATCGGCGGCGTGCTCGTCAGCATGTTCCTCACCTTCAATGCCGCCATGGGGGTGGTCTTCACCATGAAGGCGCTGGTCGTCGTCATCATGGGGGGCGTCGGCAACGTCATGGGCGCGCTGGTCGCAGGCCTGCTGCTGGGCGTGGTCGAAACCGCAGTGGCGCGGCTGATCGATCCCGGCCTGACGCTGGCGGCCACCTACACGCTGTTTCTCGGCGTGCTCGTGATCAGGCCGACCGGCCTGTTCGGGCGGGCCGCGTCATGACCTTGTCCATCCGGATCCTGCTGTGGTGCGGCGGCCTTGCCCTCGCCGCTTGCCTCATCACCTACCCGCTCTATGCCAACGGCTATTATCTCGCGCTCGGCATCAGCGTCCTCTATTTCACGATCCTGGCGACCGCGTGGGCGATGTTCTCCGGCCCTACCCGCTACATCTCGCTCGCGACGGTCGCGTTCTTCGGCTTGGGCGCGTACACCGCTGCAGTGCTCGGCGAGACCATGTCCTGGCCGATCGTGCTGCTGGCCGCGGCCGGCATGGGCGCACTCACGGCCGCGATCACCGGACTGTCGACGCTGCGCCTCTCCGGCATATATTTCGTGATCTTCTCCTTCGGCCTTGCCGAGCTGATCCGCCAGCTCGTGATCTGGTACGAGGTCAACATCCACAAATCGGTCGGCCGCTACCTGTTCAGCGAGGTGACGCAGGATATTCTCTACTGGCAGCTGCTTGGCCTCGCCGCGCTTGTCTTCCTGGTCGGCTGGCTGCTTGGGCGATCGCGCTACGGGTTGGCGCTGCGCGCCATCGGCGCCGACGAGACCGCGGCCAGCCATTCCGGCATCGACGCCACGCGGGTCAAGCTCGGCGTGTTCATGCTGAGCGCGACCTTCATGACGATGACCGGCGCGGTGATGGCGCCGCGATGGACCTATATCGATCCCGCCATTGCGTTCAATCCGGCGATCTCGTTCCAGGTCGTGATCATGGCCTTGCTGGGCGGCGCCGGCTCGCTGTTCGGGCCCGTGCTGGGCGTCATCCCGCTGGTCCTGCTGTTCGAGGTGCTGACCGCGACGCTGCCCAACCATTTCAGCATCGTGCTCGGCATCATTTTCGTCCTCATCGTCATGGTGCTGCCGAACGGGGTGATCGGACTGCTCGGGGTCGGACGCCGGCGCGTCCCGGCCGAGAGGTCCGTCACTGCGGCCCGCACCAAGGATGCACCGCTCCTCGCGGTCGACGGCGTCAGCAAGTCGTTCGGCGGGTTGCGCGCCGTGGACGGGGTCAGCTTTGCCGTCGCGCCCGGCGAAATCGTCGGCGTTATCGGCCCGAACGGCTCCGGCAAGACGACGCTGCTCAATACGCTGTCGGGTGCCCTGAAGCCCTCGTCAGGCACGATCCGGCTCGGCGGCACCTTGCTCAACGGCCTGCCGGCGCACCAGATCGCGCGCCTCGGCCTCGCCCGCACCTTCCAATTGGTGCGCGTGATGCCGGACCTGACTGTGGCCGAGAACGTTGCAGCCGCGCGGCTGTTCTCCGCAGCGCCCGGTCTTGCGGCCGCTTCGGAGGCAGAAGGCGAGCTGCTCGACCTCGTCGGGCTCGGTGCGATGCGCGAGGCACCCGCGGGCGAGCTGACCTATATCGACCAGAAGCGTTTGGAGCTTGCCCGTGCGCTGGCGCTGCAGCCGCGCCTCGTGCTGCTCGATGAATGGTTGGCCGGCCTCAATCCGAGCGAGCTCGAAACAGGCATCGCGCTGATCGCGAAGCTGCGCGAGCGCGGCCTCACCGTCATCATGGTCGAGCATGTCATGGATGCGATCCGCGCACTGTGCGGCCATTGCGTCGTGATGAACGCCGGCAAGGTGATCGCGCGCGGGACGCCGGACGCGGTGCTGTCCGATCCAAAGGTCGTCGCCGCTTATCTCGGAGACGACGATGCTTGAGGTCGCCGCGCTCTCCCATTTCTATGGCAAGCACCAGGCCCTGGCCGACGTCTCGCTGGACATCAGTCAAGGCGAGATTGTCGCCATCCTCGGTGCCAACGGCGCGGGCAAGTCGACCCTGCTCAAGAGCATTGCCGGCCTGATCAGGCCGGCCCCCGGCGCGAGAATCGCGTTCGACGGACAGAGCATCGCCGAGCTGCCGGCCCATCTGATCGTGGAGCGCGGCATAGCGCTCGTGCCGGAGGGCCGCGGCGTCTTCGGCGACCTGACGGTCGCGGAGAACCTGCAGCTTGGCGCTTATCCTGCCCGCGCCCGTGACGGCGAAGCGGATCGGCTCGCGCAGGTCCTGCAACTGTTCCCGCGCCTCGCCGAGCGCATGAGGCAGTCCGTCCGCACCATGAGCGGCGGCGAGCAGCAGATGGTGGCGATCGGCCGCGCGCTGATGTCGAACCCGCTGCTGCTCCTGCTCGACGAGCCCTCGCTCGGCCTGTCCCCCCTGCTCAGCCGCGAGGTCTTTCGCGCACTGACGCAGATCCGCGCCGGTGGCGTTGGCGTCTTGCTGGTCGAGCAGAACGCGCGCGCCAGCCTCGACATCGCCGATCGGGTCTACCTGATCGAGTCTGGTCGCAACACCGGCAGTGGCGCTGCGGCTGCGATGAAGAACGATCCCGAAATCCAGCGCGCCTATCTCGGCAAGGCGCGCACCGCATCGTCCCCACAATGAAGCCCAGCAACCCCTCCCGCAATTCCTGGAGAGCTCCATGAACGCCATCGACCTTCTGATCGCCGGCAAGGACCAGGCGGCCAGCAACCAGCGCACCTTTCAGCGCCACAACCCGATCTCGGGCGAGATTGCGACCATCGTCGCGGCGGCCTCGATCGACGATGCGATGCGCGCCGCGGACGCTGCGGCGGCCGCGTTTCCTGCCTGGTCGCAGCTTGCTCCGTCCGAGCGTCGCAAGCGGCTCAATGCGGCCGCCGACATCCTGGCGCGCCGGGCGGCGGAATTCACCGCTCTGATGGTGGCCGAGACCGGCGCCACCGCGGGCTGGGCCGGCTTCAACGTCCATCTGGCCGAGGGCATGCTGCGCGAAGCCGCGGCCATGACGACGCAGATATCAGGCGAAGTCATTCCGACCGACAAGCCCGACAACCTCGCCATGGCGTTTCGCCAGCCGGTCGGTGTCGTGCTCGGTATCGCGCCGTGGAATGCTCCCGTGATCCTCGGCGTGCGCTCGGTCGCGATGCCGCTCGCCTGCGGCAATACCGTGGTGCTGAAGGCGTCCGAGATGAGCCCGGGCGTGCATCGGCTGATCGGAAGCTGCCTGGCGGAGGCCGGCCTCGGCGACGGCGTCGTCAATGTCGTGACCAACGCACCCGAAGATGCGCAGGCGGTGGTCGAGGCGCTGATCGCCCACCCTGCAATCCGCCGCGTCAACTTCACCGGCTCCACCCGTGTCGGCAAGCTCATCGCGCTGGCTTGTGCGAAGCATCTGAAGCGCGCACTGCTGGAGCTTGGCGGCAAGGCCCCGCTCGTCATCCTGGACGATGCCGATCTCGACGCCGCCGTGAACGCGGCAGCATTCGGCGCATTCATGAACCAAGGCCAGATCTGCATGTCGACCGAGCGGATTGTCGTCGACGACAAGGTGGCGGACGCCTTCATCGCCAAGTTTGCCGCCAAGGCGAAGAGCCTTCCCCACGGCGATCCCCGCAAGGGCAATGTCGTGCTCGGATCGCTGGTCAGCGGTGCGGCCTGTGACCGCGTCCGGGGCTTGATTGACGATGCGCTCGCCAAGGGCGCGGTGGTCGCGGCCGGCGGGCACGGCAGCGGCACCATCATGCCAGCCACGATCATCGATCACGTCACGCCGGCAATGCGCATCTATGGTGAGGAGAGCTTTGGTCCGGTGGTGACCGTGGTCCGTGTCAGCGGAATAGACGAGGCGGTGCGCGTCGCCAATGACACCGAATACGGCCTCTCCTCGGCCGTGTTCGGCCGTGACATCGCCCGTGCCCTCGGCGTTGCCAAGCGGATCGAGGCGGGCATCTGCCATATCAACGCCCCGACCGTGCATGACGAACCGCAGATGCCGTTCGGCGGAACCAAGGCATCTGGTTATGGCCGCTTCGGCGGCAAGGCGGCAATCGACGAATTCACGGAGCTGCGCTGGATCACGGTGCAGACTGGGCCGCGGCACTATCCGTTCTGATCGCCGACAGCCGCCTCCGTGGCGGCACGGTCCGCCGGCCCCTTCTGCCGCATGGGCGGCACCGGATGGTCCGGCTCGTACGCCGGACCATCCGCACCTGAACTCACCAGCGGTAGGTCAGCTTGCCGATCGCTTTCCGTCCTTCGGCATACATGCAGCCCGACAGGCCGTAGCAGGCGGCGACATAACGCGTGTCCGCCAAATTGGTGACGTTCACCGACAGACGCCAATTGTCCCTGGTATAGGCAAGCAGCGCGTCCAGCACCGTGGCCGATCCCACCTTGAACGTGTTGGCATCATCGCCCCAAGTGGCGCCGACGTAGCGGATGCCGCCGCCGAACTGCAAGCCCGCCAGCAGCCCGCTCTGGAGCGTGTAGTCGCTCCACAACGAAGCGCGGTTGAGCGGCACGGTGACTGGCGCCTTGCCGACATTGACCGGATCCTGCGTGACGACGGCATCGACATAGGCATAGGCGGCACGCAGGTTCCAGCCGTCGGCGAGCGACATCGAGCCTTCGAGCTCGATGCCACGCGATTTCACCTGCCCGATCTGTTCGTAATAGGCGGCCGCAGGCACGTAGACGCCGACGTTGTCGCGCGTCAGGTCGAAGGCGGCGAAGGTGAACAGCGCGTTCCAGCCGAGCGGCTGGTATTTGACGCCGACCTCGTACTGAACGCCGGTCTCGGGATTGAGCAATTGTCCGGCCGGACCGGTCGCGAGCACCGGCAGGAACGACTCCGAATAGCTGAAATAGGGCGCGATGCCGTTGTCGAAATTGTACATGACGGCGGCGCGGCCGGTGAAGGCCGAGGCATCCTTCGTGACCGACGAGGGGGTGAATACGTCGGTATCGACCTGGGTCGTCACGAAGTCCTCGCGACCTGCGAGCAGGAACGAGAGCCGGCCGAGCTTGATCTGATCCTGCGCGTAGAGGCCGAGCTGCGACTGCTTGACGCCCTTGTTGTCGTACATCCCGCCCATGGTCCAGTCGTAGCTGTAGACCGGGTTGAAGACGTTGATCTCCGGCGATGAGGTCGTGACGGCAAAGGCGGTGTCGCGGAACGTGGTGTTGCGATAGTCGAGCCCGACCAGGGTATTGTGGCTGAAGATGCCGGTGACGAACTTACCCTGGAGCTGGTTGTCCACCGCGAAGGAGTTGATGTACGAGTTGCTGTAGCTGCCGAAGCGCCCGAGCTGTCCCGCCGCTTCGTTGGTGTATCCGGTGCCGTAGAAAACCTTCTCCTCGTTGTGCTGGTAGGCGTAGCGCAGGTTCTGCCGGAACGTGATGTTGTCGGTGAAATTGTGCGACAGCTGATAGCCTGCGGTCGCGATCTCGGTGTTGAACGCATCGAAGCTCGGCACGCCCGCAAAGAACGAGACCGGGATGGTGCGGCCGTTGTTCGGCCAGACCGTGCCCGAGGCCGGCAGGAACTGAAGGCCCCACCCTGCCCGGTCGCGCTGAAAATTGGCGAGCAGGGTGATCGTCGTGTCCTCGTTCGGCTTGAACGTGACCGCGGGCGCGATGAAGACGCGGTTGTCCTTGGTGAAGTCGACCTGAGTCTCGCCGTCGCGGATGACGCCGGTCAGGCGCCACAGCACGGTGCCCTCCTTGTTGGCGGGGCCGCCCATGTCGAACTGGCCCTGGTAGCGGTTGAAGCTGCCGCCGGAGATCGAGGCCTCGCCGAACTGCTGTGCGGTCGGCAGCTTCGTCACGTAGTTGAGGATGCCGCCGGTGCCGCTGCCGCCATACATCGCCGAGGACGGCCCCTTCAGCACTTCCAGGCGCTCGGCGCCGTAGGGATCGAGACCGTTGAAGTGCACGTAATTGCTCGAGGGAATCCGCAGGCCGTCGATGTAAAGGCCGGACATGGTGGTGTCGAAGCCGCGAATCTGGAGCGCGCCGAAGCGGGTGTCGGAACCGCCATTGACGTCGCCGCTGACGCCGGCGGTGTAGCGCAGCGCCTCGCCGATCGAGACCGCGCCCTGGTTCCTGACCTGGTCGGTGGTGATCACGGAGACCGACTGCGGCGTTTCGATCAGCGGAATATCCGTCTTGGTGGCGGTGCCACTGCGCGTGGCAACGAAGCCGCGCACCGGACCATTGGCGCGCTCGCCGGTGGCGCCGCTCGATGATGCCGACTGGGTGGGTGCGGCCTGCTGCGCGGGGGACCGGCGATTGGCGCGCGCGGTTCGTGTCGTCGCCGCCCTTCGCGACGAAGCGATCGCCGCAGGACGGGCGCGCTGAGCAGGCGCATCGACGGTGACGGCCGGAATCTGGGTCTGGGCCTCCGCGGACCCGACGGGAATGGCGAGACAGAGCGTGCTGACCGCTCCGAGGCAGAGAATCTGGATCTGGCGAGAACGCGTGTTGCCACGCGAAGAAGATTGGAAGTCGGTCACGTCGTTCGAAGCCCCCACGCACTGCCGGCTTTGCCGGTATCGTTCTTGATATTCCGCCCTAGCTCAGGCGGTTTCGGAGTGCGATAGGAACGCGGTTAGAATTTCTCCAGACCTGTGCGCAGCACCTGCGGTGAATGCGCTCAGCCGCGGCGAGAGGCGCGCAGATTTGGAATCTTTCTAGACGACGGTGGTCGACCGACGAGGCGCGAGCACCAGGAACATCGAAGGCGGACGCGGAGAACAAATCCTCTACCATGACCCCGGCGCAACGCCGTCTGGCGCTTCGACGCCCTGCTCGCCAGCCTCGTGGCAACGGACCCCGGCTCCATTCTCTCAATCGTCGGTCTTCCAGAACGTGAAAGTCTCTTCCGGAATGTCTTTCATCGGAATCTTGACGGCGCGATTGAGCCACTCATACTCGCCGGTTTTGCTTTCGTACTCAGCGCGCCTCTTCTTGCTCAGGTTCTTCGGGCTGGCCCAGTGGTTGGCACCGTGGGTCGGATCGCTCTTCGGTTCATCCAGACGTGCGCGAACGGCCTCCAGACTCTCGGCCACGCTCCTGATGTACTTGACCTGATCGCTTTCCTTGGGATCATCGAAGCGCTTCTCGCTCCGAGTGAAATCGCTGATCTCGGCTCCTCGTGGAGGCCGCAGGTCACCTTTTGTCAAATTGAGGTAGGCGTAAGCGAGGCACTTCTTGATGTAGGGGTCCTCTCCCCTGGCTTCGTTCATGATGACGTCGGCAATCAGCTCCACCTTCTCGGGGTCACTCCGTCCCGCAACGGCGGCCGCGTGGGCCGCCGCGAGTCGGGCCGCAGCCTCCCCGTAGCGCGCCTTGTTGCTCTCGAGTTTGTCCAACGCCGCCTTGCGCCTCTTGATCTGGCCTTCATCCAGCTTGCCGCTTTCGTCCGTCTTGCCACCCTCGAGACGCACGAGGTCGTCGCTGTCGGTCTTGTGCTGCGCAGCCATCGACTGGAGCTTCTGATAGAGATCGTTGTATTGGACTTTGAGTGATGCGAGCTTTTCATTCTCCTCTGCGGTGCGGTTCTTGTTGCTCTCCAGAGCCTTGCGCTCGTTTGCGATCTCATCAAACCGCTTCTTCAAAGGCCGATAGATTTCCTCCCGCGCGCGGGCAGCATCGCGCTTGGCGGTGAGCTTCTGCAGCGCTTCGGCCTCCTTCTTGCATGCCGCTTCGCCCTGTGCCTCTTGTTCGGATAGCCAGTTGTCATAGTGGCCGTAACCGTGCTTGGCGCACTGCGCACAGAGCGACCGGCTGCCGATGTCACCGCTGCTCCTGTTCTTCGCGAGAATCTTCGAGCCGGTCGGGCAATCATCCTGATTGTGATAAACGTCGCGATCTTCATCGGTGGTCGTGAAGTAGGCCGTCGTTCGTGCCATCTGCGCCTCCCCAAAAGAGGCGCGCCACGCGCGCCTCGGATAGACGAGCATCGCGAGACGCACACAATTTTTCGTTGATTTCGATCAATGCCCGGCCCGAGAACGAACAGCGTCGTTCGATCCGGCGGATTTTACGTCCACCGGCGTCGACCATACTGCCACGGCGCGCCAGATAGTCGCCGGAGCGCTGGACGAGCTGAGCTATCGCCCCTTGAAGCGCGGCTTGCGCCGGCCCAGGAACGCCTCGACGCCCTCCTTGTGATCCTCGCTGAAGCTGGCGAGCGCGAACTGGTCGACGTCCATGTGGCTGGCGAGATCGTCCAGCGCATGCGCGAGCCGGTTGACGGTGAGCTTCGTCATCGCAACCGCGAGCGGCGGCTGCGCGGCGACCTTGCGGGCGAGCTCCATGGCGGCATCGAAGGCATGGCCGGGATCGGTCACCTGCTCCACCAGGCCCCATTCATAGGCCTCATCCGCCGAGATGCGCTGGTCGGCCAGGATCACCGCCTGCTTGGTGCGGGCGGGTCCGATCAGATGCAGCATGCGCGGGATGCTCTGCCAGCTCATGTTCATGCCGAGCCCGATCTCGGGCACGCGCAGATGCGCGTCGTGTCCCATCACGCGGAAATCGAGCGCCACAGCCAGCGCGACGCCGCCACCGACGCAAAAACCCTCGATCGCCGCGATCGTGATCTGCTCCATCTCCTGCCAGGCGTGCGTCAGGCGCGGCCCGAGCTTGAGGTGCCGGCGCAGCGTGCCGAGATCCATCTCCTTGCGCGAGCGGCCCTCGTCGTCCTTCAAGTCGAAGCCGGCGCTGAAGGCGCTGGTGCTGCCGGTCAGAACCACCACCGAAGTCGCCGCATCGTCTTCGAAGCTGCGCGCCGCCGCCGTGAGCTGGCGCAGTGCTTCCGGGGAGAGTGCGTTGATGCCATCGCCGCGGTCAAATCGCACCACTGCGATCCGTCCCTCCGGCCCGAGGCCCTTTTCGATCTTCACATAGTCGGTCACCAGCATCTCCCAATCAGCTTTGCGGCGACCCTAGCCTACATCCGGCCTCACGAACATGGGACCCAGTCGCGCTGTCCGGCATACTCGACAGGCCCGGGCCATTGCGCCTATCCTTGGCGCCATGAGCCACGATCACGACCATCATCACGATCACGACCATTCCGAGCTGTCGGAGACCGAGCTGCGCGTGCGCGCGCTCGAGACCATCCTGACGGAAAAGGGCTATGTCGAGCCTGCCGCGCTCGACGCCATCATCCAGGCCTACGAGACCAAGATCGGCCCGCACAACGGCGCACGCGTCGTCGCCAAGGCCTGGACCGATCCGGCCTTCAAGAAGGCCCTGCTGGAGGACGGCTCCAAGGCGATCGGCACGCTCGGCCATGTCAGCCGCGTCGGCGACCATCTCGTCGTCGTCGAGAACACGCCCGACCGCCACAACATGGTCGTGTGCACGCTATGCTCCTGCTACCCTTGGGAGATGCTGGGGCTGCCGCCGGTCTGGTACAAGGCCGCGCCCTACCGCTCGCGCGCGGTGAAGGACCCGCGCGGCGTGCTCGCCGATTTCGGCGTCACCCTGCCGAAGGACATTGAAATCCGGGTGTGGGATTCCACCGCCGAGACCCGCTTCCTGGTGCTGCCGATGCGCCCGGCGGGCACGGAAGGATGGAGCGAGGAGCAGCTCGCCGAGCTCGTCACCCGCGACTCCATGATCGGCACAGGCTTTCCCAGGACGCCGGGAGCGCCGTCATGAACGGCGTGCACGACATGGGCGGCATGGACGGGTTCGGCAAGGTCGAGCCCGAGCCGAACGAGCCGATGTTCCACGAGGAATGGGAGTCCCGTGTGCTCGCGATGGTGCGCGCGATGGGCGCGGCCGGCGCCTTCAACATCGACACCTCGCGTTACTATCGCGAGACGCTGCCGCCGCATGTCTATCTCGCGAGCTCCTATTACAAGAAATGGTTCCTCGGTCTCGAGGAGATGCTGATCGAGAAGGGCTACCTCACCAGGGAGGAGGTCGAAGCCGGCCACGCGATGCAGCCTGCAAAGGCGCTCAAGCACGGCAAGTTCGATCTCGCCAATGTCGAACGCGTGATGGTGCGCGGCAAGTTCGCCCGCCCCGCCAGCGCGCCCGCCAAGTTCAAGATCGGCGATCGCGTGCGTGCCAAGAACATCCACCCCAAGACGCACACGCGGCTGCCGCGCTATGTCCGCGGCCATGTCGGAATCGTCGAGCTCAACCACGGCTGCCACGTGTTTCCCGATACGGCGGCGATGGAGCTCGGCGAGCATCCGCAATGGCTCTACACAATCGTGTTCGAAGGCCGCGATCTCTGGGGCGAGGACGGCGATCCGACCCTGAAGGTTTCGATCGACGCCTTCGAGCCCTATCTGGATCCGGCGTGATGAGCAGTGCGCTTGCCGCTGCCGCGACGGCGGCCATTCCGAGCATCCCGCGCGACGACGACGGTCCGGTGTTCCGCGCGCCCTGGGAGGCGCATGCGTTCGCGATGGCCCTGACGCTGCACCAGCGCGGCGTGTTCACCTGGCCGGAATGGGCCGCGGCCCTGGCCTCGGAGATCAAGCGGGCGCAGGCCGCGGGCGATCCTGATACGGGCGAGACCTATTACCTGCATTGGCTCGCCACGCTGGAAGGCCTGGTGGCAAGCAAAGGCGTCGCTTCGACGGACACGCTGCACCGCTATCGCGATGCCTGGGACCGCGCCGCCGACCGCACGCCGCATGGCAAGCCGATCGTGCTGCAGCTTGAGGATTTCGGCTAGCGGCGGAATGATCTTGCTCGAGCCGATTGCCGCCCCCGCTCCCGCCTGCGGGCAGCACAATCGCGCGGCTCTCCAATGCTGCTTCGCCTGCCCGCGCTTTGACTGAATCTAACCTAGGCCTGTTGCCCCGGGCAGACGCGCGCGATAACCGGTGCGGCTGACAGCCATTTGTGGTGCGGGGATCTGTGAGCGCGTCAATCCGAGAAGGATCTACCATCACCATCATGGCCGAGGAGGAGCCGATCGAGATCGGCTTTCCGATGGTGGCCGCCTATCATGGCCAATCCGCGCTCGCCATGGCTGCGATCGTGTTCCAGGCGCAGCGGGCGGCGTTCGCCCTGCTGTCGCCCGAGGCGATGCCGGCACGACGCGACATCTGCATCGTGAGCGGACACCCGGGCCCCGGTGTGCGGGACGCGTTCGAGGCCGTAACCCGTGCCGTGACCCGCGGCGCCTATGTGGTCGACCGGTCGCTGCCCGGCGCGCGATTTGTACCGGGCCACGACATTTCCTACAGCTTTCGAATTACGCTGGGTCAGCGCACCGCCGAGCTGGCGTTGCGGCCGGGCGTCTTGCCCGAGCGCTTTTTCGAACTGGTGTTCGCCAAGAATCGAACCGCGGCACAAGAGCGTGAGCTGAGCGCATTGAAACGCTCCGTTGCCGAGGATGTCCTGGCCAAGGAGCCGGACACTCTCTTCACGATGCGTGCGACTTGACCCATGAAGCCGGGACTTGCTCTCAGCTTCGGCTATGACGACGGATCGCTGCGCGACTTGGCCGGCGCCACGACCGAGCCGCAAATTCTGCTGCGCGACATCTATTCGCTGCCCGAGATCGACCTGAATGATTTCAGCGTCCTGTTCGTCAGCATGCACAGCGATCAGCGTTTCCTGGCGACCCGCGCTTCCCAGATCGAGCAATACCTCGTTCGCGGCGGGGTCGTCGTCGCCAACGGTCACTACGCCTATTCCTACCTTCCGCGCATGGCAGGCTTTCACACCATCGACAATTACAAGCTGGGCGACATCACGGTGCTGCGCCTCGCCGAGCATCCGATCTGGCACGGCATTGATCCGCACGATCTGACCTTCCGTCGCGGCGTGTCCGGGTTCTATGGGAGGGTCTGGCACGAGGCGCCGCCGGACGCGCAAGTCATCCACGCGCTCGGCAAGCCGAACCTGCCGCTCGACTTCATCTATCCTGTCGGCCGCGGCCACGTGCTTTTCCACGGGGGAAACGACCTCTGGAGCTTCGGCGGCGAGGACAAGCAGCTGGCGCCCCGGATCATGCAATGGGTCGCCGCGGGGCGAGACGTTCAATGAGCCTGGCGATCCTCGACGGCGGCACGTTCTACCATCACGCGGCAATTTACGGCCCGCGCTATCGAGAGCTGTTCGACAAGGCCATCTATGCCCCGGAGCTCACGACCGATGCCTTGGCCGGTGTCACATTCCTGATCGTCCCGGATCGCATCAACCCGAACATTCTGTGCGCCAAGCGCGACGTTCTGATCGATTTTGCGAAAGCCGGGCGCACGCTGGTCGTGTTCGGCGAAAATCGCGCCGACACGTGGTTGCCAGGCGTGACGTGGGCGGCACGACCGACCAACTTCTGGTGGTGGCTGGACAAGGACGCCCGGCCGCCGAACCGCCTGCTCGCACCCGATCACGAGCTGTTTCGGGCGGTGCCGTTCGAAAACACGATATGGCACTTCCACGGCGTGCTGACCCCGCCCGCCGGCGCGCGCGCCCTGATCGACGTTCCCGCCGATCCCGAGGGCCGCGACAGCGGCGGAGCGCTGCTCTACGAGGATCGCGTCACCCTGCCCGGCCGCATGCTCGTCTCGACGCTCGATCCGTTCTACCATCATGGCAGCAACTTCATGCCCGCAGCCACGAAGCTGCTCGACGGCTTTCTGCCCTGGGCCAGGGAAAAGGCCGCAACCCGGGCCGATCCCGACGACGTCTGATCTCAACGCGGCGCCAGATCCGGCGCTTTGCCCGGCAGGCCGTGCAACGGTACGATCGCCGATGCCGTCTCGCCGCCCGCATGGATATCCACGCGGCGAACCGGCACGCCGTACATCCGCGCGAGATTGCTTTCGGTCAGGACCATCTCGGTGCGGCCTGCGATGTGAGTGGCATCCCGCTGCATCAACAGCGTCGTGTCGGCGATGCCGATCGCGTGGTCGGGATGATGCGTCGTGAATAGCACCGTCAAGCCAAGGGAGCTCGCGAGGCGCACGAGCAGACGAAGAACGACGCCCTGATTGGCGATGTCGAGCGCCGAGGCCGGCTCGTCCAGCACCAGGACCTTGCAGTCGCTGGCCAGCGCGCGGGCCAGCAGCACGAGCTGCCGCTGCCCGCCGCTGAGCCGGTCATAACGCTGCTGCGCGAGCGCCGCGAGGCCGACTTCCTCGAGGCACGCATAGGCGCGGTCCCGGTCCGTGCGGCCCGGCGAGCTGAACCGGCCGAGATAGCGGCTCCGGCCCAGCAGCACCATGTCGACGGCGTTGTAGGACTGATCCGCCGTCAGCGCCTGTGGAACGAAACCGACGTGACCGTCGATCTCGACAATTCCTTCCTTGAGCGTCAGCGTCCCGCCGATCGCCCGCAGCAGGGTCGTCTTGCCGCAGCCATTGGGCCCGAGGATGGCGGCGATCCTGCCCGCGGGAAAGCTCGCCGACAGGCCACGAAAGAGCCAACGTCCGGATCCGTAGCTGTGGCCTGCATTCTCGATGCGGATCATGCGGCACCGCTCTTCGTCGTGCGCCGAAGCAGCAGCGCGAAGATCGGCGTGCCGACCAGCGCCGTGATGATTCCGACCGGAATTTCCGCCGGTGTCAGCGACCGCGCGAGCGTGTCCGCCGCAACCAGGAAGATGGCGCCGAGGAACGTCGACACCGGTAGAATCCGGCGGTTGTCTGCCCCGACCATCATGCGCGCGAGGTTAGGGATGATGAGACCGACCCAGCCGATGGTCCCACTCACCGCAACCTGGGACGAGATCGCAAGGCACGCGGCCGCAAGAAGGATCAACCGGTCGCGCGCCGGATTGACGCCGAGCGTTCGGGCCTCGTCATCACCAAGCGAAAGCACGTTCACGCGCCACCGCATGCCGACGAGAACGACGGCCGCGAACGTAGTGCAGATCGCGACCAAGCCGAATTGCGGCCAGGTCGAGGACGCAAAGCTGCCCAGCAGCCAGAACACGATCACCTGCAACGTCGTCTCGGGATCTGCCAGATAGGTCACGAGTCCGACCAAAGCGCTGCAGAACGCGCTGACGACCACGCCCGCAAGAACGAGCGTGAGGATCGGCGAGAGATTGTCGCTGCGATGGAACGCAAGCACGGCCACGAGCGCAAGGGCAGCGCCTCCGAACGCGCCGATCTGAACCAGCGGTCCGAACCCGACGAGGTAGATGACGGTGACGCCGCCAAGGGCAGCGCCGGAGGATGCGCCGATGGTCTGCGGTCCGACCAGCGGGTTGCGGAAGATCGCCTGGAGCACCGCGCCGCAGAGCGACAGACCGGCGCCGGCGACGGCGGCGGTGAGCACGCGCGGCAGCCTCACCGTTTCGACGACCACGGCTTCGGTGGCCGTCCACGTCGCTTTGACGGCGACGAGATGGGACAGGATGATCGACAGCACCGTGCCGAACGGGACCTGATATCGTCCCGATGCGACCGACCACAGCAAGACGAGTATCAAGCCCGCGGCGAGAGCAACGTAATACAGGGCAAAGGATCGTTCACCTGTCTGTGGAGCTGGGCGTGAGATGGCGCTTCCCATCAATGAGCCCGATACGCGTCGTAGCCGGCGGAGCCGGCGTTTTCCCGCAGAAACAAGATGCGGTCGATTTCCTCGTCCGTCGGCTTGTAATCATAGAGGAAGCCGAACCAGTCCCGCACCGAGGTACGAATGTTCACCTGTGCAAGCTCGGGATGCAGCAGACCCGCCAGCCAGAGCCAGCCAAGCGCCGATTCGTGACTTGGCGGATCCCAGCGATAGCCGCCGAGCGGAACGCGATAGACGCGGCGCGTCCGGACCGCATCGATGCCCTGCCAGCGCGGATCGCGGTAGAGATCGGACGGCATCGCCGCATCGAAGTTTCCGAGCAGGACGACTTGCGGATTCCACGCCAGGATCTGCTCGATCGTCACTGTGCTGATCGAGGCCGCGCTGCCGACCGCGTTCTGGCCGCCGGCCAGCTGAATGGCCAGATCCTGCGCCGTTCCCTGACCACTGATGCGCAGCACGTTCATGGCGCGGTTGAAATAGGCCACGCGCGGCCGCTGCGTCGACGACAGATCGGAAAACCGCGACGCCAGCGACTGCCGGACCTCGTCCTGTTTGGTGAGCAATTGGCCGGCGCGGTCTTCCCTGCCCGCGATCTTCCCCATCAACTTCACGTACTCGACGTAGTTCTCGAACGAGCCCACACGCATTCCGACCACGGGGACCCCGGTCCGGTCCAATGGTCCGATGACGTCGTTGTTGTTGGCCCATTGGAAGATCGCATCCGGGCGCAATGCGAGGATCGCCTCGACGTTCGGCGCGAAGTTCGATGCGTCTCCCCCGGTCGTCACGCCGGTCTGAATCTGCTTGAAGCCAGGAAACAGCTTCGCGGCAATGCCCTCGTGCATGGCACGTGCGGCGTATTCGTTCATGCCGACGATCTTCCGCTCGCTGCCATCGATCGTCATGAAGGTCGAGGGCGCGGGGATCGGAATGACAACCAGGCGCTCCGGCAACCGTTCGAACGAGAGCTTGCGGTTGCGCTGGTCCGTCACATCCATCGCATGCGCCGTGCCAAGCAAGGCGAACGCAATCACGGGGATGGCCCCCAAGCCCTGCAATGGTCTCCCCCGGCGCAACGACAACAACATCAATCAAGGACCTCGGGCGCCAATGATGATGCGAGTGGCGCCGCCGACATGGCTACATAGTGCCGCGGAAGAAAACGCCAAAGCAAAATATGCGTCGAGGATTGCAAGTGCGGCGCTCTGGACCTGGAATCGTTCAAAGGAAGCGCATCGTTACGATCGATCGCGACGATGCATGATCAGATCGCGTGTATCGACCGCGCGATAGCGCCCGCAAGCGGCACAATTTGAATCGCTCGAAACTCGCCTGCGGACCATGGCTCAGGCGATTGCGACACGATAATGACCGCGCGGCTGAGTGAATGCTGAGGGGTGTCGTCGATGTTGCTGAGAACCGTGCTTATCTCCAAAGGGGGTTCGATGTTCTCATCGACCTTCAAACTGAGCGTCGGGCTCGCTTGTGCGGTGACCACGGCTTCGAGCGTGATTGCCGAAGCCCAGACCGCGAGTGGTTCATCACAACAATCCGTGCTGCCGGCGGTGACCGTGGAGGCAGGAGAACCGGCGAAGCCGCGTCGCGCTGTACGTCAGAGCACGGCTCGCGCGACGCGACAGGCTCAATCCACGGCCGTGCAGCCAGCACAAGGCCGGCAAGCCGGCGCAACGGCCCCTGAAGGCACCAACAGCGATTCCCTCAAGCCAATGGGCGGCAGGCTGCCGCAGCCGGGAATCCCCCATCTGGCGGAGCAGAGCATCACGGTCGTCGATCGCGCGCAGATCGAGGCGACTTCGCCAACCGGTCTTCTCGATGTTCTTGCCTCCGTCCCGGGAGTCTCGATCGCGCGCTCCGGCGGCATCGGCGGCCAAATCTATTTGCGCGGGTTCTCGTCGAACAGCTTCCGTTCGCCGATGTTTATCGACGGCGATCGCTTTCGTGGTCGCAATACGCTGCAGCTCAATTATCTTGCGCCCGACGAAATCGAGCGCGTGGAAGTGATCCGCGGTCCGGGCTCCGTCGTCTATGGAAGCGAGGCGCTGACCGGATTGGTCAACGTCGTCACCAGATCCTATACCGGCGATACGTCGGGGCCGTTCCGCTTCACAGGCGGCGGCTGGTCAACCGGCTACGGCAGCGCGGCCAATTCGTTCAACACCTACGACTGGGTCAAGGGCGCCGGACAGGGCTTCGATTTCATCGGCGGCTTTGCCGGACGCTGGGGCGGCGACTATCAATCCCCGCTCGGGAGGGTGCCGAACAGCGACTATCAGAGCGTCGGCGGCAACATCAAGCTCGGCTACTCGCCCGACATCGGACAGAGACTGGAGCTTTCGTTGCGTTCCTACAGCGAGGTCGACGGCCGCGCCGGCGGCGTCGGAGGAGCGCCGGGCGCGCCTTATCTGCAGGTGCGACAGGATCCCAACCAGGTGCATTCGGCGCGCATCGCCTATACCGGCGAGCTCGACGGCCTCGTGAAGCACGTCGAGACCTCCTTCTACGTCAACTATTTCGACACCAAGCTCTCGACCATAAACAATACGATCAACGCTGCGGGCATTACCACCAGAACCGTCAAATCCACCAGCCACGTCATCGGCCCCTTGGTGATCGGGGGCCGCTCGCTGGCCGCAATTCCCTGGCTCAGTCCCTGGGGAGCAAACAAGACGACGCTCGGCCTTGACGGCTTCCGGGAAGCGCGGCCGGGCAGCGAGTCGACCTCCGAGACGATCACTCGCAACGGAACGACCGGGGCCGTGATCAGCGACGTCTTCTCTCCGTACACCAAGCAAGGTCCGGACACGACACAATCCAATGTCGGTGCCTTCGTCCTGCACGAATGGAAGCCGATCCAGCCGCTGACGCTTTCGGCGGGCGGCCGCTTCGACTGGTTCAACACGACCACGGAGACTTCACCGCTCGCATCGACCATTCCAGCAAATGTTCGGGCCGTCTATGCGCGCAACACCAACGTCGATCAGACGGCTCCGACCGGCAGCCTTGGCTTTGTCTACGCCGTCCTGCCCAACGTCGACCTGCTCGGCAACGTGGCGACCTCGTTCCGCCAGCCGACGAACTCCGAGCTGTTCGCGGTGACGGCCACCCAGCTTCCCAATCCGAACCTGAAGCCCGAGAGCGGTGTGACCTACGAAGGAGGCGCACGCTTTCATACGACCCATGCGGAGCTCAAGGTCACGGCGTTCGATACGCATTACGAGAATTTTCTGCAGACGACCGCGGTGACGCTCAACGGTGTCGGCGGATACACCCAGTCACAGAACGTCGGCAAGGCCGAGGTGACCGGCGTCGAGCTGGAGGCGCGCTGGCAGATCACGCCTGCCGTTAACCTGTTCACGAGTTTCGCCCAGCTGCGCGGAACCAATACGGTGACCGACAAGCCGCTGCCTTTTCTCGCGCCGTATCGCGGGCGGTTGGGGATACAATATGCGGACGCGAGTGGCGCCTATTCGATCCTCGGCGTGATCGATTGGGCCGCCAGCAAGACCCGGATCGATCCGGCGCAGGAATATACGACCTCGGGCTACGCCATCCCCAAGCTCTATGCGACGCTTCAACTCGGCAAGCTGGTATCGCCGCAACTGGGCGATACCAAGCTGATCCTCGGTTTGGAGAACATCTTCAATACGGCCTATGTCGACGCATCGACATTCGTGAATCGCTCCTATCCCCGGAGCTTCACAAATCCCCTGGTGGAGACCGGCCGGAACGTCTCGGTGAAACTGCAGCACACCTTCTAAGGCGAGATCCGGGAAGGTGCGCAGGGTTTTCCGGAAAGGTCATGCGCCGGCAACAACCAGAAGCGCGATGGGATTCGGTCTCGTCGCGCTTGAGCGGCATCATCTGCCCGCCACGAACTCCCGCCACCCCTTTGCTCGCAGGCTGCACGCCGGACACTCGCCGCAGCCATAGCCCCAGTCGTGCTGCGCGCCGCGCATCCCGAGATAGCAGGTGTGGGAGTGCTCGCGGATCAGATCGACCAGCCCCTCGCCGCCGAGATCGTGCGCCAGCTGCCAGGTCGCGGCCTTGTCGATCCACATCAAGGGCGTATGGAGCTCGAACGTCCTGGCCATGCCGAGCGAGAGCGCCGTCTGCATGGCGCGGATGGTCTCGTCGCGGCAATCGGGATAGCCGGAATAATCCGTCTCGCACATGCCGCCGACGATATGGGTGATGCCGCGGCGGTAGGCCAGCGCCGCCGCAAAGGTCAGGAAAACCAGGTTACGCCCGGGCACGAAGGTGTTCGGCAGGCCGTCGGCGCCCATTGCGATCTCGACGTCGCGCGTCAGCGCGGTCTCCGACACCGCCGCCAGTGTCGGGATCGCCAGGGTATGGCTGTCGCCGAGCTTTGCGGCCCAATCCGCGCGCAACGCCTTCACGCCGTCGAACAGCCGCTCGCGGCAGGCGAGCTCGATGGCGTGGCGCTGGCCGTAGTCGAAGCCCAGCGTCTCGACACGCGAAAAGCGGCTGAGCGCCCAGGCAAGGCAGGTGGTGGAATCCTGGCCGCCGGAAAACAGCACCAAGGCGGTCTCTGATGAGAATGTGTCGTTCATGTCCCGCGCTTTAGCACTGTGGAACGTCTCAGCCAATCGGTGGAAATCAGCCCGTTCCGCATGCCCGCGCTGGGAACGGCGGCCGGCTTTTGGCATAACGCAGGGAGCCCTGGAGAATAGCCCCGCGATGACCCCTTCCCGCGACATTTCCCGCCTGATCGAGATCATGGCCGCGCTGCGCACGCCGGTGTCCGGCTGCCCCTGGGATCTCGAGCAGAATTTTGCGACCATCGCGCCCTACACGATCGAGGAAGCCTATGAGGTGGTGGACGCCATCACGCGCGGCGATCTCGACGATTTGCGCGAGGAGCTCGGCGACCTGCTGTTGCAGGTCGTGTTCCACGCCCAGATGGCCTCGGAGCAGAACGCTTTCGCGTTCGGCGACGTCGTCGAAGCCATCACGAGAAAGATGATCCGGCGCCATCCCCACGTCTTCGCCGACAAGGACGGCAACCTCGCCTCCTCCCACGTCAAGGAAGTCTGGGACCGCATCAAGGCCGAGGAGAAAGCCGAGCGCGCCGCGCGCCGGCCGCCGGAGGAGACACCGGCGCACAAATCGCTGCTCTCAGGCGTGAAGGCCGGCCAGCCCGCGCTGACTCGCGCCATGGAGCTGCAGCGCAAGGCCTCGACCGTCGGCTTCGACTGGAACGACCCGCGCGCGGTGCTGGCCAAGATCCGCGAGGAGGCCGACGAGATCGAGGCCGCACTCGACCGCGGCGACAAGCAGGAGCTGGCGGAGGAGACCGGCGACCTGATGTTCGCCCTCGTCAACCTCGCCCGCCACATCGACGCCGATCCGGAAGCCGCGTTGCGTGCGACCAACGCAAAATTCGAGCGCCGCTTTGCCTATATCGAACGAGCGCTGGAGGCGCAGGGCCGCACGCTGGAGCAGGCTTCGCTCGCGGAGATGGACGCGCTGTGGAACGAGGCGAAGGGCGAGACGAAGCCAACGTCAGAAGAACGCAAGGAAGCCAGCCGCTAGCTCCGCCGTCGTCCCTGCGTTCGCAGGTACGACACCGTTTACGTGGCAAGATGCGGCACCGCGTCGAACCTCGACACCACGATGTCCCGCTTGGTCTCGTCCACCCGCACCGTCATGTCGAAGCGGCCGTCGTGCAGCTCCTTGGACAGCACCTCGGCATTGCGGTGCAGCCAGCTGATGCCGGCGCCGTCGGCGGCGTCGATGGAGAGGTCGAGCGTGGTGCGCTTGGCGGCAAGGCGTTCCTCGATCGCGGCGAGCAAGGCATCGACGCCCTCGCCCGTGACGGCGGAGACCAGCATGGCGGGATGGTCCGCGGGCCGGCGCGCCGCGATGTTCAGCAGCTCCTCGCGCTGCTCGGAATCGTAACGGTCGATCTTGTTCCAGACCTCGATGATGCGGCCTGAATCATCGGGGTTGATGCCGAGCTGGCGCAGCACTGCGTCGACGTCGCTCTGCTGGGCCTCGGCATCCTCATGCGAGATGTCGCGCACATGGAGAATGACGTCGGCCTCGAGCACCTCTTCCAGCGTGGCGCGAAAGGCGGCGACCAGCTGGGTCGGCAGGTTGGAGATGAAGCCGACCGTGTCCGACAGCATGGCCTTGCCGCCATGCGGCAGGTTGAGTGCGCGCAAGGTCGGATCGAGCGTCGCAAACAGCATGTCGGCGGCCTGCACGTCGGCGCGGGTCAGGCGGTTGAACAGCGTGGACTTGCCGGCATTGGTGTAGCCGACCAGCGCGACGACGCGATACGGCACGCGCTGACGTCCCGCACGGTGCAGCCGCCGCGTCGCCTGCACCTTCTTCAGCTCGCCCTCGAGCTTGGAGATGCGCTCCTGGATGAGGCGGCGGTCCGCTTCGATCTGGGTCTCGCCGGGACCGCCCATGAAGCCGAAGCCGCCGCGCTGGCGCTCCAGATGGGTCCATGAGCGCACCAGGCGCGAGCGCTGGTAGTTGAGATGCGCGAGCTCGACCTGGAGCGAGCCTTCCCGCGTCTTGGCACGGCGGCCGAAGATTTCAAGAATGAGGCCGGTGCGGTCAAGCACCTTGGCGTGCAGCTCTTTCTCGAGATTGCGCTGCTGAATCGGCGCCAGCGCGCAATCCATCACCACGAGCTCGACGTCGAGGGTCTTGATCAGGCCGGCGATCTCCTCGACCTTGCCCTTGCCGATATAGGTGGCGGGGCGGATCTGGCTGACCGGCGCGACGATGGCGTCGGCGACGACGAGATCGATCGCGCGTGCAAGGCCGGCGGCTTCGTCGAGCCGGGCCTCGACGTCACGCAGGACATGAGCTTCCGATTGCGCGTCGGCACTGCCTGCGCGCACTCGCAAATAGGGGCCGACGACAAGCACCCGCCCCGTTTGCTTAGCCCCTGCCGACCGCGGACGGTCGGCATCCCCGTCGAAATTCCGGGGTTCCAATCAGATCACTCTCAAGCCGGCTGATCCTCGCCGCCTTCGAACAGCTGGATCGGAGCGCCAGGCATGATAGTCGAGATCGCATGCTTGTAGACCAGCTGCGAATGACCGTCGCGCCGAAGCAGCAAACAGAAATTGTCGAACCAGGTCACGATGCCCTGGAGCTTCACTCCGTTGACCAGAAAGATCGTCAGTGGCGTCTTGGTTTTGCGAACGTGATTGAGGAAGGTGTCCTGTAGGTTTTGTGCGCGGTCTGCCGCCATTGTTTTTTTCTCGCTTTGAGTTTCTTTTTATTGCGCCGGTCGCGGCCCTCTTTGTGAGGTTCGGGGCCTCTCCCGGTTGCCGTTCCGTCATGAGATCCCCCTCGGACGGAACAGCTGTGCGATTAGAGGACAGGTGGGCCTATTAGGCAAGCCGCTTCGCGTGGCAGCCCCCGGCTGATTGTCCCGAAAAAATACGGAAATCGATGATTTTTGCGGTTTATCCCTCAGCTGCCGCCGCCATGTCGCGGCGCTAGATTCTTGTTTTCACGTCTCTTTCCGCATGCGAGCCGGCGGCCGCTTCGCGCGAAGAGGCGCTAGCCGACACCGAGCGCCTTCAACTTTCGATGCAGCGCCGACCGTTCCATGCCAACGAACTCGGCCGTGCGAGAAATATTTCCTGAGAAACGGCTGATCTGTGCAATCAAATAGTCGCGCTCGAACACTTCGCGCGCCTCACGTAGCGGCAGGCCCATGATGTGCTCGCCATTGTTGCTGGTCGGCATCGCCGGCACCATGGAGCCGACGTCCTGTGGCAACATGTCCGCCGTGATGATGACCTCCGGCCCGCCTGCCGCGAGAATCATCACCCTCTCGACGTTGTTGCGGAGCTGGCGGACATTGCCTGGCCAGACATGCGATTGCAGCACGGCCATCGCGTCCTGCCCGATCTGCCGCTTGGGCAGGCCGCTGCCGGCCGAGATCTGCTCCATGAAATAGTCGATCAGTTCCGGGATGTCCTCGCGCCGTTCCGAGAGCGCGGGCACGCGGATCGGCACCACCGAGAGCCGGTGATAGAGGTCCTCGCGGAAACGGCCGGCCGCGATCTCCTCTTCGAGGTTGCGCGCGGTCGAGGAGATGATGCGCACGTCGACCTGCACCTTGGCGGTGCCGCCGACGCGCTGGAACGACTGCTCCACCAGCACGCGCAGGATCTTGTTCTGGGTCTCGCGCGGCATGTCCGCGATCTCGTCGATGAACAGCGTGCCGCCATGGGCTTCCTCAAGCGCGCCTGGCTTGCGCGGCTGCTCGCCGTTGGACTGCTCGATGCCGAACAGCTCGTGCTCCATGCGCTCGGGCGTGATCGCGGCGGCGTTGATGACGACGAAGGGACCGTCGGCACGGCCCGAGGCCGTGTGCAGCGTGCGTGCGGTCAATTCCTTGCCGGCGCCGGCGGGGCCGACGATCAGGATGCGGCTGTTGGCCTTGGCGGCGCGCTCGATGGTCTGGCGCAGCTGGTTCATGCTGGGCGACCGGCCGACGAGTTGGCTCGCGCTCGGCGCGAGCTGCTTCAGCTCCTTGACCTCGCGCTTCAGCCGCGAGTTCTCCAGCGCCCGGGTCGCGACCAGGATCAAGCGGTCGGCCTTGAACGGCTTCTCGATGAAGTCGTAGGCGCCGCGCTTGATCGCGGCGACTGCGGTCTCGATGTTGCCGTGGCCGGAGATCATCACGACCGGCAGGTCGGCGTTGTCTTTCTTGACCTGCTCCAGCAGCTGCAAGCCGTCGAGCTTGGAGCCTTGCAGCCAGATGTCGAGGAACACCAGGTGCGGCCTGCGGTTGGCGATCTCGGCAAGTGCCGTATCGCTGTCGCGTGCGGTTCGGGTCACGAAGCCCTCGTCCTCGAGAATGCCCGCAACGAGATCGCGAATATCGGCCTCATCATCGACAATCAGAATTTCACTTGCCATGGATCGCGCCTGTCATGTCAGCTGCCTGTTGAGGCTTCGATTTTCGTTGATTCATTGGTCTTTTCAGCGGGCTCTTTGGTTTCGGCCGCCGGCTCTTTTGTTTCCGGCGCCGCCTCTTTGGCCGGCCCCGTCACGGTGTCCTTGGTGATGTCCTTAGTGATGTTCTTGGCCGCCGACGCCTGCTCGGCTCCCTCGGTTTTGGCGGGTTGCCCGGAGATGGCAAAGCGCATCCGCATCCAGGCACCGCGCTGGCCCTCGCGGAAGTCGGAGGCATCCTTCAGCTCGATGCGGCCGCCATGGTCTTCCAGCACGCGGCCGACGATCGCAAGGCCAAGGCCGGTGCCCTTGGCCCGGGTCGTGACGTAGGGTTCGAGCAGCCGCGAGCGCGCGACCTTGGGCAGGCCGATGCCGTTGTCGATGACGTCGATCAACACGTCATCGCCCTCGCGGGAGACGACGACGTCGATCCGGCCTTTGCCGAGCTCTTCCGGCGGGACCTGCTCGATCGCCTCGGTGGCGTTCTTGACGATGTTGGTGACCGCCTGGGAGATCAGCCGGCGATCGAACTGGGCCCGGAGCGGATCCTGCTTGAACTCGGCCTCGATGTCGATCTCGGGATGGGCGACCTTCATCAGGAACACGGCCTGCCGCACGGTGTCGGCGACGTCCTCGCCCTCCATCACCGGCTTCGGCATCCGGGCAAAGCGCGAGAACTCGTCGACCATGCGGCGGATGTCGTCGACCTGGCGCACGATGGTGTCGGTGCACTGGTCGAAGATCTGCTTGTCCTTGGCCTCGGTGATGTCCTTGCCGAACTTGCGGCGGATGCGTTCGGCCGAGAGCTGGATCGGCGTCAGCGGGTTCTTGATCTCGTGCGCGATACGGCGCGCCACGTCGCCCCAGGCCGAGGTGCGCTGCGCCGAGACCAGTTCGGTGATGTCGTCGAGCGTGATGATGTAGCTGTCGTGCGGCTGATTCTTCTCGGCGCTGACCCGGACCGACAGATTGCGTTCCTGGCCGTCGCGCGTGATCGTGATCTGGCCCTGCACCAGGCGCTGGGTCCCTTCCCGCGCCGCCTTCATCATCTCGTCGAGCTCGGGCAGCACGTCGGAGAGCGGATGGCCGAGCGTCTCGGATTCGGCGTGCCCGATCAGCTTCTCGGCCGAGCGGTTCAGAATGCCGACGCTGCCGGAGGCGTCGACCCCGATGATGCCGGCGCTCGCCGAGGACAGCACGGCCTCGATGAAGCGGCGGCGACTGTCGATGAGGTCGCTGGCGTTGACGAGCTCGTCACGCTGGCTGCGCAATTCCTGCGTCATCTTGTTGAAGGTCTCGCCAAGCTGGGCCAGATCGCCTTCGGACTGGTGCACCGGCACCTGGACATGGAGATCGCCGGTCGAGACCGTGTGGGCCGCGTTCATCAGCCGCCGGATCGGCGAGACCAGCGAGTTGGCAAAGTTGAGGCCGATCAGCACCGACGCCATCAGGATGGTCAGCGCGATCACGGCGAACATCAGCGCGAAGGCGACCTGGATACCGAGCCGGCGCGACTCGATCTGGGCATATTCGGCGACGCTGACCTCGGTCTGCTTGAGCTGATTGACGACGTTGGGATCAAGCGGGCGGGCGACATAGAGGAAGGTGTCGTTGAACGCGCGCAACCGGATCACCGCGGCGACGAAGCTCGCATCGGGGAGCACCGCGATCTCGGGCTCGTTCTCGTTGACGTTGCTGAGGAAGTCTGGCGCCGGCGGCGAATAAGCCAGCCGCATGCCGGTGTCGGCGGATTCCAGGATGTTGGTGTTCTTGTCGATGATCATCGCGCCCGGCAGATTGCGCGAGCCGGCGCTGGCGGTCAGCATCTCGCGGAACGTGCGACGATCCTGGTCGTAGAGCGGCCGGGCATGCGCGATGTCGTTGGCCATGCCGAGAATGTCGCCGCGGATCAGCTGGGCATGGTCCTGCATGTAGGCCCGCGCGATCGTCAGCGAGTTCTGGATCACCTGCTTGGTCGGCCCGGAGAACAGCCGGTCGAGGCCACGCTCGATGGTGACATTGGCGACGATGGCGACCAGCACGGCCGGCAGCACCGCCACGATCGAGAACAGGCTGACGATCTGGACATGGAGGCGCGCCGCCGCCCGGCCCCGCCGCCGCGCCAGGATCAGCTGCCAGAGCTCGCGGACGATGATGCCGACCAGCAGCAGGATGGTGGCCGCGTTGATCAGATAGATCGAGCGGACCACCTCGGGCGTCGGCTCGATCCGGGTGAGGCCGGTCAGGACCAGGAAGGTCAGGAAGGCCGACAGCAGCGCCAGCGCCACGGCAAACGGAGCCAGCCAGCGTCGCGCCGACCAACGCCGGGGCTCTTCCGCTGGGGCCGTGTCAAAGTGTGCGGCCGAGGTCTCTGCGCTGGTCATTCCGGCAATGGCGATGCTGAAAAGGGGTCCGCGGGCGCGCGGATACTGATGTATTCGTACCACATTGTTGCCGAATTGCGACAATTCCGCGGCGCTTGCTCAGCGACCGACCCCCGCCATCCACAACCACATGACGCCTCGAGGGGAACGGATTCCGGCCATCGCGGCTTGACCCGGCATGGATAGGTATTTTCTCGCGACGATGGTGTCGGCTGTTCTGCTGCTGATCGTGGCCGCCGACCTCCTGGTCAACGGCCTAGGTTTCCAGCAGCCGCTGCTGAATGTCGCCAGCGTCACGCCGGCGTCGGCCCGGCTCGTCAGGTAGTGCGACGCTGCGCCATGCGGCCGGATGACCAATTGGAAACGGTCCGGCGGAACATTTCGGCCCCGTCCCGACTTCTGCTCACCGCGTCAGCCACAACGGCCAGCGCGATCCGGACAGGCTCAGCTCTGCCTTGGTAGGGGGAGCTGAGCCACCGTCGGTTCCGCGATGATTAGCCCCCGCTCCGATACACCTGGATATCCAGATCCCGGATCTTCTTCCGCAGCGTGTTGCGGTTGAGGCCGAGCAGGTCGGCGGCGCGGATCTGGTTGCCGCGGGTGGCCGCCAGCGCCGCCGTGAGCAGCGGCACCTCGATCTCCTTGAGGATGCGGTGATAGAGGCCGGGCGGCGGCACGCCGTTCGGAAAGCCCTGGAAGTGCGATGACAGATAGGCCTCCACGGCGCCGCCGAGATTGTCGACGCCCTGCTGGACCGCTGCGCCCGGGCTGACCGAGGGTGGCGCGAGTTCGCCGTCGATGACGGACGCCGTGATGACGTCCTGCGGATAAAGCGCGGCAAGACGCCGGGCGAGATTCTCCAGCTCGCGCACGTTGCCGGGCCAGCGGTGCTGCTTCAGCCGCTCCAGCGCCAGCGCGTCGAGCTTCTTCGGCGGCAGGCCGTCCTTCTCGGCCAGTGCAAAGAAGTGCCGCACCAGATCCGGCAGGTCCTCGATGCGCTCGCGCAGCGGCGGGAGCCGCAGTGGCACTACGTTGAGGCGGAAGAACAGATCTTCCCGGAACAGGCCCTGCTGGATCAGGACGCGCAGATCCTTGTTAGAGGCCGCGACGATGCGCACGTCGGTCTTGATCGGGGTGCGGCCGCCGACGGTGGTGTATTCGCCCTGCTGCAAGACGCGCAGCAATCGCGTCTGCGCCTCCATCGGCATGTCGCCGATCTCGTCCAGGAACAGCGTGCCGCCTTCGGCCTGCTCGAACCGGCCGGAGGCACGGGTGTTGGCGCCGGTGAAGGCGCCGCGCTCGTGGCCGAACAGCTCGGATTCGATGAGGTCGCGCGGGATCGCGGCCATGTTGACGGCGACGAACGGGCCGTTGCGGCGCTTGCCGTAATCGTGCAGCGCGCGCGCCACCAGCTCCTTGCCGGTGCCGGATTCGCCCGTGATCATCACGGTGAGGTCGGTCTGCATCAGGCGCGCGAGCACGCGGTAGATTTCCTGCATCGCCGGCGAGCGGCCGACCAGCGGGATCGCCTCCATCTCGGCGTCCTCGTCCGGCGTCGAGACGCGCTCCTTCGGCTCGGCCAGCGCGCGGCCGACGATCGCGATCAGCTCCTTGAGGTCGAAGGGTTTCGGCAGATATTCGTAGGCTCCGCGCTCGGAGGCGCGGATCGCCGTCATGAAGGTGTTCT
The DNA here is from genome assembly GCF_024585165.1 of Bradyrhizobium sp. WBOS07. Taxonomy (NCBI): domain Bacteria; kingdom Pseudomonadati; phylum Pseudomonadota; class Alphaproteobacteria; order Hyphomicrobiales; family Nitrobacteraceae; genus Bradyrhizobium; species Bradyrhizobium sp. WBOS07. Next base: position 2,125,930 of record NZ_CP029008.1, on the reverse strand, counting down.
GCGCGCTCATGACGATGACGGGCAGATTCGGCCGCATCTTCTTGATCCGCGGCAGCAGGTCGAAGGCGTTTTCGTCCGGCATCACCACGTCGGTGATGACGAGATCGCCCTCGCCCTGGCTGACCCAGCGCCACAGCGTTGCGGCATTGCCGGTGAGCCTGACCTCATAGCCGGCCCGGGACAGCGCCTGGTTGAGAACGGTGCGGATGGCGGTATCGTCATCGGCTACGAGAATGCTACCTGCGGGCATCGTTGATCCTCATTTCGCCCCCTGTGACACAGGCGACGACTTCCCGGCAGAGTCGGCGCGACTGCTTTGATCGGCATGTTTCGCCGATGTGGAATACATCGGCATCAGCACGCGGAAGGTGGTCCTGCGCGGCTGAGATTCGCATTCAATGATGCCCCCGTGATCGCCGACGATCTTGGCGACCAATGCAAGACCGAGGCCCGAGCCGGTCTGCTTGGTGGTCACGAAGGGGTCGAACAGATTGGGCAGAAGATCGTCCGGCACGCCCGGTCCGTTGTCTTTCACGCAGAATTCGAGCGGCAACGATACCCGGGATTTTTGACCGGGGACTGACAGGCGCACGCCGGGGCGGAACGCGGTGGTGAGCTGGATCTCGGCGTCGGGCACGTCGATCAGCGCCTCGGCGGCGTTCTTCACGAGATTGAGGAACACCTGGATCAGCTGGTCCTGGTTCGCCAGCACCGGCGGCAGCGAGGGATCGTAATCCTCGATGAAGCGGATGTTGCGGGCAAAGCCCGACTGCGCCAGCCGCTTCACGTGGTCGAGCACCGAATGGATATTGACCGGCCCGCGCACCACGGGACGCTCGTCGCCGAACACCTCCATGCGGTCGACCAGCGTCACGATGCGGTCGGCCTCGTCGCAGATCAGGCGCGTCAACATGCGGTCCTCGGACGAGGCCTGCTGCTCCAGGAGCTGCGCCGCGCCGCGGATGCCGGACAGCGGGTTCTTGATCTCGTGCGCCAGCATCGCAGCCAGCGCGATCACCGAGCGCGCCGCGCTGCGATGGGTGAGCTGGCGGTCCATCTTGTCGGCGATGGAGCGCTCCTGCAGCATCACCACGATATGGCCGGGCCGCTCGGTGAGCGGGGCGACGTGCAGGTCGACCTGGCGGTCGCCGCCCATGCGCGGCGTGCCGAGATCGACCTTGTATTCGTTCACCGGCGAGTTCGACGCGCGCACCTGGTCGATCAGTGCCAGCAAGGGGCTGCCGAACGGCACCAGCTCCTTCAGCGACTGCCGCTTCAGGAACTGCGTCGAGATCTCGAAGAAGGCTTCGGTGGCGATGTTGGCGGCCACGATCTTGCCGTCGGGCCCGATCATCAGCACGGGATTGGGAAGCGCATCCAGGATCGCGTCACTGTCGGCGGGTTGGCGATGTTCGGCGGCTGTGCTCATGCAGCAGCGCTCCATGCGAAGTCGTCGAACGCATCCTGCAGCGACTGGTGAACGAGGCGCGGATCTTCCGAGGTGAGGATCGTCTGCCGCCACCCTTTCAGCTTCTCGACGGACGCGCCGCTCGCCGCGGCCGCCACATCGAGTGCCCAGCCGAGATGCTTGCGGGCATGTCTCAGTCCGACGCGAAGGCCATAGAGCTTGCAGACGCCCTCATAGAGCGTGCGGACGTAATGCAGCTGGGTTTCGAGCGCGGGCACAGCTTCCTCGGCCCCGCCCTTCAGGCGGCGGCCGATCTGGCCGGGCAGCCAGGGCTGGCCCTGCGCGCCGCGGCCGATCATCACGGCGTCGGCGCCGGAGGCCTCGAGCGCCGCGCGCGCCCGCTCGTAGGAGGTGATGTCGCCGTTGACGACGAGCGGAATGGCGATGGCCTCGCGCACGGCGCGGATCGCTTCCCAATCGGCCTCGCCCTTGTAGAACTGGCTGCGGGTGCGGCCGTGGACCGTGACGAGCTTGACGCCGGCGGCCTCCGCGCGCCGCGCCAGCTCCGGCGCGTTGCGGCTGCGGTCGTCCCAGCCGAGCCGCATCTTCAGCGTCACCGGCACCTTCACCGCCGCGATGGTGGCATCGATCAGGCTGACGGCATGGTCGAGGTCGCGCATCAGGGCCGAGCCCGACTGGCCGCCGGTGACGTGACGGGCCGGACAGCCCATGTTGATGTCGATGATGTCGGCGCCTTCGGCCTCGGCGATCCGGGCGCCCTCGGCCATCCAATGGGCCTCGCAGCCGGCGAGCTGGACCACGTGCGGACCAATTCCGGTGGCTTCGCAACGCAACCGGGACATCCAATGGCCGTTGGCGAGCTCGTCGCTGGCGGTCATTTCGGACACGACGAGACCGGCCCCAAGCTCCGCGGCCAGCCGGCGGACGGGCGAGTCGGTTACCCCCGACATCGGTGCCAGGAAGACCGGGATGGCGACATCAATATCGCCTATTTTCAACGGCTTAGAGCCGGATATTGCCGAACCGGTCACAGGGGTCTCGTGGACTGGGCAGCGCCTCATCGCGCCTGCCATGACCTATCTTGCGCACAATTCTTGTGCAGTCAAGCGCCATGCCTACAGTTTAGACAATTCTGCAGATCTTTCAAGTGCAGTGCAGCAAAATGCCGTTGCGAACAATCCGGGGAAACCCCCTTTTTTTGCGGGCCTGCCGTGCTAGAGGCATGCGGCAATCACCCCGCTCCCCGACTCCCCATCACCAACTGAGTATTTGAGTCCTATGGCGAAATCACAACGCACCGCGGTCGTCCTCGTCGCAGCCGGGCGTGGACTGCGTGCGGGCGCCGGCGGGCCGAAGCAATATCGCGAGATCGGCGGCGTCCCCGTGATCTATCGCGCCATGGAAGCCTTCAGCCGCCACGCCGACGTGTTTGCGGTGCAGCCGGTGGTGAACCCCGATGACAGCGCCATGTTCACGGCTGCGGTCGCGGGGCTCGAGCACGAGCCGCCGGCCCATGGCGGCGCGACGCGGCAGGCCTCGGTGCTTGCAGGCCTCGAAGCGCTCGCACAGCACAAGCCCGACATCGTGCTGATTCACGACGCCGCGCGCCCCTTCGTCTCGGAAGGACTGATCTCGCGCGCGATCGAGGCGGCGGGCCGGACCGGCGCCGCGATTCCCGTCGTCCCTGTCACCGATACGATCAAGGTCACCGGCGCGAGCGGCAATGTCGAGGGTACGCCGGACCGCGCCTCCTTGCGGATCGCGCAGACGCCGCAATCCTTTCGTTTCGACGTCATCCTCGAAGCGCATCGTCGCGCGGCGAAGGACGGCCGTAGCGATTTCACCGACGATGCCGCGATTGCCGAATGGGCGGGATTGACGGTTGCAACCTTTGAAGGCGATGTTGCAAACATGAAGCTCACCACACCCGAGGATTTCGTGCGCGAGGAAGCCCGCCTGGCGGCCCAGCTCGGCGATATCAGGACCGGCACCGGCTACGACGTGCACGCCTTCGGCGAAGGCGACCACGTCATGCTCTGCGGCGTGCGCGTGCCGCACACCAAGGGTTTTCTCGCTCATTCCGACGGCGATGTCGGCCTCCATGCGCTGGTCGATGCCATCCTCGGCGCGCTCGCCGACGGCGACATCGGCTCGCACTTCCCGCCGAGCGATGCGAAGTGGAAGGGCGCCTCCTCCGACCAGTTCCTGAAATACGCCATCGAGCGCGTCACGGCGCGCGGCGGGCGCATCGCCAATCTCGAGGTCACCATGATCTGCGAGCGGCCGAAGATCGGCCCCTTGCGCGACACCATGCGCGCGAGCATCGCCGAGATTTCCGGCGTCGACATCTCGCGCGTCGCGGTGAAGGCGACGACCAGCGAGCGGCTGGGCTTCACCGGCCGCGAGGAAGGCATCGCCGCCACCGCGAGCGCCACCATTCGTCTGCCCTGGAGCGTCTAGGCCATGGGCGGCAGCGACGCACGCGCCCTCTCCCGCTCGCTGCTCGATCTGTGCCGGATGCGCAAGCTGACGGTCGCGACCGCCGAATCCTGCACCGGCGGCCTCGTCGCCGCCGCGCTGACCGACATCCCCGGCTCGTCCGACGTGATCGATCGCGGCTTCGTCACCTATTCCAACGACGCCAAGCGCGCGATGCTCGGCGTCGAAGCCGGCACGCTCGCCACTTTCGGCGCGGTCAGCAAGGAGACCGCAACCGCGATGGCGATCGGCGCGCTGGAGCGCGCCGATGTCGACCTCGCCGTCGCCATCACCGGTATCGCCGGCCCGGGCGGCGCCACGCCCGGCAAGCCGGTCGGCCTCGTGCACTTCGCCGCCGCCGCGCGCGATGGCCGCATCATCCACCGCGAGCACCGCTTCGGCGCGATCGGTCGCAGCACGGTGCGCGGCCGCTCCGTGGTCGAGGCATTGCGCATGCTGATGGAGCTGGCACGCGGACCACAGGCCCAGGCCAAGCCGAAACGCGCTGCCGCGGTAACCCGCCTGCGCCCCCGCGTGACGCGCTCCCCGCGCCGGCATGCGGCCAAGCGGCGTCCGCCGCGCCCGCCAAGAGGCTGATCACCTTACGCCGCCGCAAGCAGCGCGCTTGCATGGTCGAGCACGCACTGCTTGACCGCATCAGCCTCCGACGGTTTCGCCTTGGCGCTAACCGTCAATTCCAGGATGGGTGCCGCGGGATTGCCGACATCGAGGACCTTCGTGACGGAGACGGTCGGTTGCGCCTGAGCGTCGATGCGGGAATCGTTGCGCAGCTCCGTCAGGATGCGATCCGCGAGCGTGTTGGCCGCACCGGCCGGGACCGGAAACGCCACCTTGACCTCGCCCGTGCCGGGATAGGCGCTGTGGTTGATGATGGCCGCGCCCCACACCTGGCCGTTCGGCAACAGGATCTGGGTATTGTCGGCGGCGACGAGCTCGGTCATGAACAGCGACAACGACTGCACCTTGCCCGCCTTGCCGGCGACCTCGACATCGTCGCCGATGTGAAACGGCCGAAACAACAGCAGCATCACGCCGGCGGCGAGATTGGAGAGCGTGCCCTGTAACGCCAGGCCAATGGCCAGCGACGTCGCGCCCAGCACCGCAACGAGGCTGGCCGTCTGGATGCCGAACAGCTGCAGCACGGCGATGCCGACCACGGCCAGCACGCCATAGCGCACAAGGCTGCCGACGAACAGCGTCACCAGCGGGTCGACGCGGTGCGTGACGCTCAGCAGGCGCGTGACGAAGCGCTGCATGGCGCCCGACAGATACCAGCCGATCGCAAGCAACAGCACCGCGTAGATCGCGTTCAGGCCATAGAGGACGAGCGAGGCTTTCAGCGTATCGAAATTGATGGTCATGACGGCTCCAACCCGGACAATCCGTTGCAAACTCGCAGCGGCGCGAAATGATCCGAAGGGAACACCGGTCCCGTCGGGCCACAATTCCTTGTGTTGCCTGTCGGGCAAAACACGCCAGCCGTAGGGCAAGACGCCGTCGCAAAAATATTCGCCTTTACAGAATTTCGGCTTTATCGCATTCTCCGGCCACCTCATCCCTTGTCAGAGGGGCGTATCGCGATCGTCACGAAACGCGGGGTGAGCTGCGGTGGACGCTCGTCACACCGGCGCGAAAGGTTCGCAGGGCGGGCAACCGTGAGCGATAACCGGCGCGCATACGACCGGTGTGAGTTGCGTACGGCAAAACCGTGTGGTCCTGGCGCCCGCAAGCTGGCGCCAAGTCTTGCAGTGATGTGGCGGTCCAACCGGACACGCGCATCAGCCATCTGCACGGCGACGGGGGCAAAAGTGCAACGCTCCCCGGGGAGAGCTCGGCATAAGCCGTCAAACCACTGCGCAGGGAAGGCCGTGTGTTGGGCTTCACCTGTATACCGCTGTGCAGCTTCTTGTTACGCAGAATTCGCACAGTGGACCGCGGGTGCCAAGCCGGCATCCGGTCTTCCCTGCGCCCTTTGACTTCAAAGGGCGACGACGATGCAAAACTCGGACAGGAACTGTCGCGAGGCTGCCGCGTTACGTCCAGTTTTCATAAAGCGTGCAAATCGCCGCAGTATGGCGCGGCCAAACGTCATCGCTCGTGTCCGAGCTTGCACCGGAAAAGATTAGCGCGATAATGCCGTCCTACATTGTGATCCGGAATCAACCGGACCTACCTCATGGAGGGCGACGAATTGTTCGCTCGCGCCGCGGCTTTTGCCGCCGTGACCGTCATCTTGGCCGCCATTGATGGCGCGGCCGCGCAAACGACCAATCAGCCACCGGACACGATGGCGGCGCGGGTAGAGGCCTGCACGCCCTGTCATGGCAATCAAGGCGAAGGCACGAGCGACGTCTATTTCCCGCGGCTTGCCGGCAAGCCGGCCGGCTATCTCTACAACCAGCTCCTTGCCTTCAAGAATGGCCGGCGAAAATACCCGCCGATGAACTATCTGCTGGAATTCCTCCCCGACCCGTACCTGCAGCAAATGGCCGACTATTTCGCGGATCAGCATCCGCCTCTGCCGCCCGTGGCGACGAGCGATGCAAGCAAGGAAGTGCTGCAGCACGGCCAGTCGTTGGTGTCGCGGGGCGATCCGCAGCGGCAGATCCCGGCGTGCGGAAGCTGCCATGGTCCGGCTCTGACCGGAATGGAGCCCGGAATCCCCGGCCTGCTCGGCCTGCGCCCGAACTACATCAGCGCGCAGTTGGGCGCCTGGCGTTACGGCACGCGCACCGCGAAAGCGCCGGACTGCATGCAGCAGGTTGCTGCCCGGCTGACCGAGGACGACGTGACGGCAGTCGCGGCGTGGCTCGCGAGCCGCCCGGCACCCGTGACCGTCGCGCCGGCCCCGAAGGGCACATACGTGCTGCCGTTCGCCTGCGGCAGCCAACCGGATTGAGGAGACGGAATTGCGATCGCGTTCACCCATCCTTGCGCTATGGCTGCTGCTCTTCGCCTCTTCCGCCGACGCGCAACCGAAGGCCAACCCTGACGGCAACAGCCTTGTTGCGCGCGGTGAATATTTGGCGCGCGCCGGCGACTGCATCGCCTGTCACACGGCCCCCGAGGGACGCATCTTCGCCGGCGGACGCGCCATGCCGACGCCGTTCGGCACCCTCTATTCCTCGAACATCACGCCGGATCGAGACACCGGAATCGGCAAATGGACTGCCGAGGACTTCTACAAGGCGATGCACTACGGCCGCTTTCCGGATGGCGGATTGATGTATCCGGCCATGCCGTTCGCGTCCTACACCAAGGTGACGCGAGCCGATACCGAGGCGATCTTCGCCTATCTGAAGTCAATCCCGCCCGTGAACCAGCGCAATCGCGAGCACGACCTGCGCTTCCCCTATTCGAACCGCCAGCTGATCCTTGGCTGGCGCACGCTGTACTTCTCAGAGGGCGAGTTCAAACCCGACCCGACCAAATCGGCGGAATGGAATCGCGGCGCCTATCTGGTCGAGGGCCTCGGCCATTGCGGCATGTGCCATTCCCCGATCAACGCGCTCGGCGGCACCTCGCAATCGGACGCCTTCAAGGGCGGCCTGATCCCGATGCAGAACTGGTACGCGCCCTCGCTGACGTCAAACCGCGAGGCGGGGCTCGGCGACTGGAGCATCAAGGACATCACCGACCTCCTGCAGACCGGCGTCTCCATGCGCGGCGTGGTCTACGGCCCGATGGCCGAGGTCGTGCACAACAGCCTGCAATATCTCAGCGACGAGGACACGCGCGCTATGGCCGTGTACCTCAAGGGCATCGCGGAGCCCTCGCCTCCGCCGCCGGCAAGAACGACGCTGCCGACCACCGAGAGCAGCCTGCTGATCAGCCTCGGCAAGACCGTCTACGACAAGCACTGCGCCAGCTGTCACGGCACACAAGGCGAAGGCAAGCCGCCACACTGGCCGCCGCTCGCCAACAACCAGTCGATCGAGATGCAGTCGGCGGTCAATCCGATCCGCATGGTGCTCAATGGCGGCTATCCGCCGGGCACCAAGGGCAATCCGATGCCCTATGGCATGCCGCCCTTCGCCGGCCTGCTCTCCGACAACGAGGTCGCCGCCGTCGTCTCCTACATCCGCACCGCCTGGGGCAATCGCGGCACGCCGGTCTCGGCGCGCGAGGCCAACGAGCTGCGCTCCGCACCGCTGAACTGAGACATCACATGATCAATTCCGATCCGCCGACCAGCTCTGCCGCCGCCGCCGACCAGGCCGTCGAGGAGGTCGTCGCGCGAGGACCCTCCGGCGCGCTTCTGCTCGCCGGCATCGCCACGGCCTGCGTGGTCGCGATGTGGTTCGCCTTCTATCTGTTCGTGTTCCTGCCGCGCGGACCGCTGCAATGAGCGCACAAGACACCCACGGCAGCGCCAGCGCCGAGGTCGCGGCCCGCGTCGAGCGGCGCTGGGCCACCATTGCCGTGATCATCATCGTGATGATGGCCCTGCTGGCGGCCTTCGCCGGCATCCATCGCGCCACCATGCCGCAGCCGCGCGTCGAGATCACCGATCCCTCGCGCCTGCATCTGTCCGGCGAGTTCGTCGAGAGCAATCTGGGCAGCGTGCTCGAGGCCAACGGCAACGTGACCGTACGCGCAATCGGTCAGCAATACTCCTTCACGCCGGCCTGCATCCTGGTGCCTGCTGACACGCCGATCACGCTGCGCGCCACCAGCGCCGACGTCGTGCACGGCATCCTGATCCAGGGCACCAACGTCAATACCATGCTGGTGCCGGGCTACATTTCAGAGCAGCTCATGCGCTTCACCAGGACGGGCGACTATCTGATGCCCTGCCAGGAGTTCTGCTCCTTCGGCCACGAGGGCATGTGGGGCAAGGTCAAGGTGATCGACAAGGCCGACTTTGCGAACCGCGCGAAGGGCGGCGGGAGGCTGAGCTGTGTTGGTCAATAGGAAGCTCATTCTCGCCCATTTCTGGTTGGCCTTTGCCCTGTTCGGCATCGCGCTCACGCTCGGCGCCTGGCAGATGTTCATCCGCAGCCCGATCGGCACCTGGCTGTCCAATCCCGAGCTTTATTATCGCTCGCTGACCGCGCATGGCACGGTGATGGGCTATGTGTTCCCGACGCTGGTCGCGATGGGTTTTGGCTATGCCATCAGCGAATCCGCGCTTGGGCAGCGCCTGGTCGGCGTGCGCTGGGCCTGGGGCGGCTTCTGGCTGATAGTCGCCGGCAGCATCATGGCAGTGATCCCGATCGCGCTCGGCCGCGCCTCGGTGCTCTACACGTTCTATCCGCCGCTGATCGGCAACGTCTTCTACTATCTCGGCGTGGTCCTGGTCGTGGTCGGCTCGTGGATCTGGGTCGCGCTGATGTCGATCAATTTGCGCGTCTGGCGCAGGGCCCATCCCGGCGCGCCGGTGCCGCTCGCCATGTTCGCCAATGTCGCGGGCTCCTATTTGTGGGCCTGGACCGCCGTCGGCGCTGCACTCGAGCTGCTGCTCCAGATCATTCCGGTCGCGGCCGGCCTGAAGAACACCATCGACGCCGGCCTCGCCCGCATCTTTTTCTCCTGGACGCTGCATGCCATCGTCTATTTCTGGCTGATGCCAACCTACATCGCCTATTACACCATCGTGCCGCGCGCGATCGGCGGCCGCGTCTATTCCGACAGCATGGCGCGGATCTCGTTCATCCTATTCCTGGTGGTGGCGATGCCGATCGGCATGCACCACACTTTCGCCGATCCGCAAGTCGGTGCCGGCTTCAAGTTCATCCATTCGGCCTTCACCGCGCTCGTGGCGTTGCCGACGCTGCTGACCGTGTTCACGATCTGCGCCTCGGTCGAGATCGCGGCGCGCCTGCGTGGCGGCCGTGGCCTGTTCGGCTGGATCAGGGCCCTGCCCTGGGACAATCCGATGATGCTGGCGCTGGCATTCTCGTTCGTCATGCTCGGCTTCGGCGGCGCCGGCGGCCTCATCAACATGAGCTACCAGCTCGATGCGTCGATCCACAACACGCAGTGGATCACCGGCCATTTCCACCTGATCTTCGGCGGCGCCATCGTGATCATGTATTTTGCGATCGCCTACGATCTATGGCCGCATCTGACCGGGCGCGAGCTGATCGATCTCCGCCTGATCCGCACCCAGCTCTGGCTCTGGTTCATCGGCATGATCGTCACCACCTTCCCGTGGCACTGGGTCGGCATTTTGGGCATGCCGCGCCGCATGGCCTATTTCGATTTCGGCGACCCGGCCATCGCGCCGCAGGCGTTGTCCGTCACTCTCTCGGCGATCGGCGGCTTCATCCTGCTGGCCTCGGGGATCATGTTCATCGTCATCCTCGCGCGCGCCATGCGTGCGCCTGAGGCCGACGCCGGCCCGTATCGCTTTGCGCTCGCTGTGCATGAGCCGAAGACGGTGCCTGTCGCGCTCAACACGCACGCACTGTGGGTGGCGCTGATGATTGCGCTGACCCTCACCAATTACGGCTATCCGATTCTGAATCTGGCACTGAGTTCGGGGACCTCGGTGCCGGCCGTCTATGTCGGAGCGCAGTGATGAGCACGCGCGACCTCTTCACCGTCCGTAACAGTCATTTCAGGATCGGCGTCGGCCTCACCGCCGTGATCCTGATCGTCACCGCGATTGCGGGATTCCTGGTGCTGCCCTTTGCGCAGCCCTGGGTGCAGTTCGCCAATGCCTGGGACGCGATCTGCAGCGCTGCCGGCGTCCTGCAGCGTGCGCCTGATGTCACGGCGCCCGAGCAGACCAGGCGCCTGTCGGAGGTCGTGCTCACCTCGAACACGCTGGCGCGCCCGAGCCAGGAGGCGATCGGCCGCGGCGCGACGCTGGCGCAGCGCTGCGCGATCTGCCACGGCCCGACCGGCGTCAGCCGCGCAGACTCGCCGAATCTCGCCGGACAATATGCCGCCGTGATCTACAAGCAGCTGCTCGACTTCCGATCGGGCGCGCGCAGCAATGCCGTGATGACGCCGTTCGCGGTCAACCTGACCGATCAAGAAATTGCTGATCTCTCGAACTATTACGCCTATCTGCCGCGGCTGCCGGCCTACCACCCGACGCCGCAACTGCCGAAGCCCAACATCGTGATCTACGGCGCGCCGATGCGCGGCATCGCGCCCTGCGGCTCTTGCCATGGCAGCCTCGACAACAAGACCGGCAGCCCGTGGCTCGAAGGACAATCGGAAGCTTATATGAAGGCGCAGCTCCAGGCCTTCGCGTCCGGCGACCGCCGTAACGACATCAGCCAGCAGATGCGTAACATCGCCCGCGCCATGACGCCGCAAGAGATCGAGCAGGCCGCAGCGTATTACGCCTCGCAGCCGCCGGATGTGGTGAAGGCAGTGGATTGAGCACGGTCTCGTGCCCCGGACGCAGCGCCGCGCTCCTTCAGCGATGCGCCGCAGAGCCGGGGCCCATGTCTCCAAAGGTGCGTAGGCGGCGGCATGGGTCCCGGCACTGCGGAGCAGCGCTACGCGCTGCACCGCGTCCGGGACACGAGACCTACAAGCACCCTACGTCGACGCCAGCTTCGGCCGGCCGTAGATCGCGTCGGCCCGCTTCTCGAACGCGGTGGAGAAGCGCGCGAAGGCGGCATCGAACATCGAGCCCATCAGCAACGCCAGCATGCGACTCCTGAATTCGTAGGACAGGAAGAAGCCGACGTCGCAGACGCCCTCACCTTTGGGCTCGAACGTCCAGCGGTTCTCCAGATTGCTGAAGGGGCCTTGCAGATATTCGACGAGAATCTTCAGATTGGCGCGATCGAGCGTCACCCGGCTGGTGAAGGATTCCCTGACCAGCTTGAACGACACCGTCATGTCGGCGACCAGCACCTCGGTGCCGTCGGGCTTGGCCATCCGCTGGCGCACCTTCAGCGCGCTGCAGAGCGGCACGAATTCCGGGTAGCGCTCGACGTCGGCGACCAGGTCGAACATCTCGGATGCGCTGTGATTGACACGGCGCTTGCTCGAAAACTTGGGCATGGCGATTCAGCGGGCGTGCGCTGCCCGCGCGGCCTTCAGTCTCGCAAAATCCTCGCCGGCATGATGCGACGAGCGGGTGAGCGGGCTCGCGGACACCATCAGGAAGCCCTTGGTGTAGGCCACCTTCTCGTAGGAGGCGAACTCGTCCGGCGGCACGTAGCGCATCACCGCATGGTGCTTGCGGGTCGGCTGCAGGTACTGGCCGATGGTCAGGAAATCGACGTCGGCGGAACGCAGATCGTCCATCACCTGCTGCACCTCGTGGCGCTCCTCGCCGAGGCCGACCATGATGCCGGACTTGGTGAAGATGGTGGGATCGAGCTCCTTGACCCGCTGCAGCAGCCGGATCGAGTGGAAATAGCGCGCGCCCGGCCGCACCGTGAGATAGCGCGAGGGCACGGTCTCGAGATTGTGGTTGAAGACGTCGGGCTTGGCGGCGACGACGATTTCGAGCGCCCCCTCCTTGCGCAGGAAGTCCGGCGTCAGGATCTCGATCGTGGTCGAGGGACACGCGGCGCGGATGGCGCGGATGGTCTGGGCAAAATGCTCGGCCCCGCCATCAGTGAGGTCATCGCGGTCGACCGAGGTAATGACGACGTGGGCAAGGCCCAGCTTGGCGGTCGCCTCGGCGACATTCTCGGGCTCGGCCGCATCCAGCGCATTCGGCAGGCCGGTCTTGACGTTGCAGAAGGCGCAGGCGCGGGTGCAGGTGTCACCCATGATCATGAAGGTCGCGTGCTTCTTGTCCCAGCACTCGCCGATGTTCGGGCAGCCCGCTTCCTCGCACACCGTGTGCAGGCCGTTCGACCGCACGATGTTGCGGGTGTCGGCATAGCCGCGGGTGTTGGGCGCGCGCACGCGGATCCAGTCCGGCTTCGGCGGCGAAGCGGAATCGGGCCGGTTCACCTTTTCGGGGTGGCGCGGGCGCAGCGGGTTCGAGATGGTATCGACGATTACGACCATGGGGTGTCCGGTCTGTTCAGGTCCTACCTAGTCGGTCTGGCGGGGCATCGCAACCCGGCTCGCCCCGCTTCAGGGAACATGGCAGATATGGGCAATATCCTGCTCTGTCCTCTGGCGATTCTCATCTCGAATGGCTCCAAGATCGAACGCATCCCCGCGGCTCGGCAAGCCGCTGAAGCGTGCCTTTTTCGGCCGCAGCGTCCACGAGGTCGCGCCAGACCTGATCGGCGCGACGATGCTGGTCGACGGAATCGGCGGGATCATCGTCGAGGTCGAGGCCTATCATCATACCGACCCGGCGGCGCATTCCTACAACGGGCCGACGCCGCGGAACCAGGTGATGTTCGGCCCGCCCGGTTATGCCTACGTCTATCGCTCCTACGGCATCCACTGGTGCGTGAACTTCGTGTGCGAGGAAGAAGGCTCGGCCAGCGCCGTGCTGATCCGTGCGATCGAGCCGACGCATGGTATCGCCAAGATGCGCCGCCGCCGTCATCTCCAGGAGCTGCATGCGCTGTGCTCGGGTCCGGGCAAGCTGACCGAGGCGCTCGGGATCACCATCGCGCACAATGCCCTGCCGCTGGACCGGCCGCCGATCGCACTGCATGCGCGGACCGAGGATGTCGAGGTCGCAACCGGCATCCGGATCGGCATCACCAAGGCGGTCGAGCTGCCCTGGCGCTATGGCATCAGGGGCTCGAAATTCTTGAGCAAGCCGTTTCCGAAGTGACGGTCATTCCGGGGCGGCTCGAAGGCCGAACCCGGAATGACGGCGCTGCTACGACGCCTGCTTCAGCCGCTCCAGCGCCTCGAGCAGCTTGGCCTTGCGGGCCAGCGCGGCCTCGCGCTTTTCGCGCTCCTCCTCGACGACCTCCTCGGCCGCGTTGGCGACGAATTTCTCGTTCGCCAGCTTGGATTCGGCGCGCTTGATGTCGGCGTCGGCCTTGGCCATCTCCTTGTCGAGACGCGCGCGCTCGGCAGCGACGTCGATCACGCCCTTCAGCGGCAGCGCAGCCACCTCGCCGCGCACGAGCAGCTGGACGGCGCCGTCGGGTGCGCGGTCGGCGAAGGAGATGTCCGACAGCCGCGCCATGCGCTTGATCACGTCGGTCCAGCGCGGCGCGCGCTCCCTCGTCTCGGCCGAGGCGCCCGCCAGCACCAAAGCCGTCAGCGTCGCCGGCGGAATGTTCATCTCGGCGCGCACCGAACGGATCTGCGTGATGAGGTCGATCACCCAGCCGATCTCGGCCTCGGCCGCAGGGTCGGTGAAGTCGGCATGATCGAAGATCGGCAGCACCCAGGCCGGCGAGACCAGCGGATCAATCGTCGCCGTCGTCGCAGCGAGCATCGCAATCTGCTCGGGCGTCGACTCGGTCCGCTGCAGCGGCCATGGCGCCAGCGCGAGCAGGCCGTCGCGCTTGGCCGTCACCTCCCAAAGCTCCTCGGTGATGAACGGCATGAAGGGGTGCAGCAGCTTCAGGATCTCGTCGCGCGCCCAGGCGACCATGGCGCGGGTCTCGTCCTTGGCCGGACTGTCAGGCCCGAGCAGCACGGGCTTGGCGAGCTCGACATACCAGTCGCAATAGACGTTCCAGACGAAGCGGTAGATGCTGCCGGCCGCATCGTTGAAGCGATAGGCTTCGATCGCCTCGGTCACCTCGCGCGTGGTGTGCGCGCTCTCATGCGCGATCCAGCGGTTCAGCGTCTCCTTCGCCTTCGCCGGCTCGAAGCCTTCAGGCACGGCGCACTGGTTCATCTCGGCGAAGCGGCAGGCGTTCCAGAGCTTGGTCGCGAAATTGCGGTAGCCTTCGACGCGGCTGGTGGCGAGCTTGATGTCGCGCCCCTGCGCCGCCATCGCGGCCAGCGTGAAGCGCAGCGCGTCCGCGCCGTATTCGTCGATCAGGTTGAGCGGATCGATGACGTTGCCCTTCGACTTCGACATCTTGGCGCCCTTCTCGTCGCGGACGAGGGCGTGGATGTAGATGGTCGAGAACGGCACTTCCTTCATGAAGTGCAGGCCCATCATCATCATGCGGGCGACCCAGAAGAAGATGATGTCGAAGCCGGTCACCAGCGCATTGGTCGGGTAGTAGCGCTGCACCTCCGGCGTGTCATCCGGCCAGCCCAGCGTCGAGAACGGCCACAGCGCCGAGGAGAACCAGGTGTCGAGCACGTCCTCGTCGCGCGTGATGAAGCCTTCGCGCTTGTTGCGGTCGAGCGCCATTTCGCGGCCCTGCTCGGCCGTGATGACCTCCTGCTCGACGTAGTAGCCGAGGGCGTGGCTGATCGCCTCCTCCTCGGTCTCGGCGACGAACACCTTGCCGTCGGGCCCGTACCAGGCCGGGATCTGGTGGCCCCACCAGAGCTGGCGCGAGATGCACCAGGGCTGGATGTTCTCCATCCAGTCGAAATAGGTTTTCTCCCAGTTTTTCGGCACGAACGTCGTCTCGCCCGAACGCACCGCCGCGATCGCAGGCCTCGCCAGCGTCTTGGCGTCGACATACCATTGGTCGGTCAGGTACGGCTCGATCACGGTGCCGGACCGATCGCCATGCGGCACCATGTGGGTGTGCGGCTCGATCCGCTCGACGAAGCCGAAGCTCTCCAGCCGCTCGACGATGCGCTTGCGCGCGGCGAAGCGGTCGACCTTGTGAAACTCCTCGGCGAACTGCCCGGCGCCTTCAGGCAGGTCGCGCAGATAGTCCTCGTTGTCGACGAGATCGAGACAACCCTCCCTGTCGATCACGCTGATGCGGGCGAGGCCGTGGCGATTGCCGACCTCGAAGTCGTTGAAGTCGTGCGCCGGCGTGATCTTGACCGCGCCCGAGCCCTTCTCCGGATCGGAATAATCGTCGGCGACGATTTTGATCTTGCGGCCGACCAGCGGCAGGATCACGTTGTGGCCGACCAGCTTCTGATAGCGCTCATCCTCGGGATGCACGGCGACGCCGGTGTCGCCGAGCATGGTCTCGGGACGCGTGGTGGCGACGACGATGAAGCTCGAGGGATCCTCGGGGCTGAACGTCCTGCCCTCGATCGGATAGCGCAGATACCAGAGGTGACCCTTGACCTCGGTCTGCTGCACCTCGAGATCCGAGATCGCGGTGAGCAGCTTGGTGTCCCAGTTCACCAGCCGCTTGTCCTTGTAGATCAGCCCTTCGCGATGCAGCTCGACGAACACCTTGACGACGGCCTTCGACAGGCCCTCGTCCATGGTGAAGCGTTCGCGCGACCAGTCGCAGGACGCGCCGAGGCGCTTGAGCTGGTTGATGATGGTGTCGCCGCTCTCGGCCTTCCACTGCCAGACCCGCTCGAGAAATTTGGCGCGGCCCATCTCGCGGCGGCCGGGCTGCTGACGCTCCATCAACTGGCGCTCGACCACCATCTGGGTGGCGATGCCGGCATGGTCGGTGCCGGGCTGCCACAGCACGTCGCGGCCGCGCATGCGCTCGAACCGGCACAGGATGTCCTGCAGCGTGTTGTTGAGGGCGTGGCCCATGTGCAGCGAGCCCGTCACGTTCGGCGGCGGGATCACGATGGTGAAGGGCACGGCGTCGCGGCGGTCGGGACGACCCGCCTTGAAGGCAAGGCTGTCCTCCCACACCACGGACATGCGGGCTTCGATATCGGCGGGCTGGTAATTTTTCTCGATCATGGGGCTGCTAGAAAGCCGCGTGCGCGGGTCAAGTCAACGGAAAGCTCAGCGGCAAAAGGGCCTTCCAGCCCGGTCCGCAGGCCCAACATGCCCTGGGAGCAGGGCTTTATCGGGGCCGCAGCGCCCCTCTCAGCGGCCGCCGCGCGAGACCCGCTCGATTTCGGCCTTCACGATACGTTCGACGAGGCCCGGCAAATTGTCGTCGAGCCAGGATTTCAGCATCGGCCGCAGCATCTCCTTGACCA
This sequence comes from Bradyrhizobium sp. WBOS07, assembly GCF_024585165.1. Taxonomy (NCBI): domain Bacteria; kingdom Pseudomonadati; phylum Pseudomonadota; class Alphaproteobacteria; order Hyphomicrobiales; family Nitrobacteraceae; genus Bradyrhizobium; species Bradyrhizobium sp. WBOS07. Next base: position 2,109,168 of record NZ_CP029008.1, on the reverse strand, counting down.
GATCCTCCAGTGTCCGTGCATTGCTGCTGAGCACCGTATGGGCCAGCGAGTTGAAGGCGGATTCCACCGCCGAGACCGTCGATTGCGCCAGCATGGGCTGCTGCGGCGGCAGCGGCGGCGCATCGAAGTCTACCGGCGCGTAGGACGGCGGCGGTGGCGTCGGGCGCGGCGGCGGCGATTCGGCGAATTCGAGATCGTCCCGCGGCTCGACCTTGCGGAAGCTCGGCGGCGGCGGAGCCGGCGTCGGATCCATCGCCATCTCGTCGGTCAATTCGAGCACGTCGGGTTCAGGCTCGGGCTCAGGCTCCGGTTCGGGCGCGCGAACCTCGGGCGCTGGCGTGGCCGCGTCGAGCCCCGCCAGCAGCGCGTCGATATCGTCCTGGCTGTTTGGCGATGCATCGGCGGCAGGCGCGGGAGCCGGGGCTGGGGCTGGAGGTGGAGCGGACTTCTCGGCGGCCGGTTTGGCCGGTGCCACCTTGGAGGGTGGAATGTCGTTCATCGCCTGCGGCTTCGGCGGCGCTGCGGGGGCCGCGGCTTTCTCAGGCTTAGCGGCCTCGGCCGCCGGCGGCTTGGCCTCGTCGTCGGCAATGATGCGCCGGATCGAGGCCAGAATCTCCTCCATCGAGGGTTCTGTGACCTTTGCAGGCTGCGTCATCTCCGACTCCACATCATCAACGCCCTCGCATGCGTTGTTTTACACCAAGCAAGGCAGGATTGGCCCGGTTCCGGGCGTGCGGCCTGCCATTTTCGTCGCGGCAGCCCGACTTGTCCCCAGATCACGGCTCAACGTGCGGCGGTGCGCCCCTGCCCCCGGCACTCAAGCTTTACGCATACGGCATCAATACGAGGCGAATCGACCCGCATTGTCTCGGCAAGGCTATGTCAGGGATTTTGATGATTGCAAGCAAAGTGCCGGTCGGCTTCGCCTGTTCGCGAGGCCGACCGGACGATTACGGGGATCAGCGCCCGTCAGGCGTGCGCACGCCGGCCCAGCTGTCGCGGACCTGATGGTAGTGAACGCTGGGATCGTAGACATTGGTCGACAGGCCAAGCACCTGCGGCGCCAGACGGCCGACGGCGGCGAGGACGTTGTAGGACGCGACGACCCGGTCGTGCTGCGCGGTCACGAGCGCGACGCGCGCATTGACCAGCGCCTGCTGCGCGTTGAGCACGTCGAGGGTGGTGCGCTGACCGGCCTTGGCTTCCTCGCGCACGCCGTTCAGCGCGATCTCGGACGCCGTCACCTGCGCCTGCGCCGACTGCACCTGCGCCTTGCCGGCTTGCAACGACCCCCACCATTGTACGATGGTCGCGCGGGTCTGGTCCCGCGTGTTCTCGAGGTTGAGACGCTGCTGCGCCAGATTTTCCTTGGATTGGCGGATTAGCGAATATTCGCTGCCGCCCTGATAGATCGGCACCGAGATCTGCGCGAGCGCGGACGCGTTGAACGCGCGGTACTGGATCAGGGATTGTTCGTAGGCCTGGGTCACGCTGGTCTGCAGGGTGACGGTCGGCAGCAGCGCGCCCTCGGCAACCTTGACCTGCAGAAAATTGACGTCGATGCCGAACATCGCGGCCGTGACATTCGGATGCTCGACGAGGCCGAGCTCGACTGCGGCAGCGAGCGTTGCGGGCAGGAAACGGTCGACCGGCGAGCCGGGCGCCAGGTTCGTCGGCTCGTTGCCGATGATGCGGCGGAAGTTCGCACGGGTTGTGTTGAGATTCGATTCGGCGGTCAGAGCCTGCGTCCTGCCGGCCGCCAGCTGTGCTTCCGATTGCGCAACGTCGGTGCGGGTCACCTCGCCGACATTGAAGCGGTCGCGGGTCTGCTTCAGCGTCTGCTCGAGCACCCGCACGTTGCTGCGCTGGACTTCGAGCGTCGCGGCATCGCGCAGATAGTCCATGTAGGTCGTGGCAGCCTGGAGCAGCACGGTCTGATCGAGACTGCGCAGCGCTTCGCGGGAGCCGGACACCTGGCTCTCCGCGGCGCGCGTCCTGTTGGCGGTCTGGTTGCCGTTGTACAAGGTCTGGGAAGCAGTCAGTCCGACGCTTCGCGGAATGCCGGGCCCGCTGCTTGGCGCGCCGCCGCGCTGGCTTTGGAAGTCCGAATACTGATAGCCGCCGCTCGCCGTCAGCGAGACCCTGGGGCGATAGCCGGACAAGGCCTGCGGCACGTTTTCGTCAGTCGAGCGCACCTGGGCACGCTGTGCGTTGAGCTGCGGATTGTTCTGATAGGCGCGCACCAGCGCGGACTCGATCGTATCCGCCAAGGCAGGCACCGGCCCGGCAAGCGCCAGCAGCAGGACCGAAACCGCAGCTCCGGTGAAGAGCTTCACCCCATGCATCCCTGAAATTCCGTTCATTCTAACGCCCGGCTCGTGCCCGCGAGCTGGGTTACCGTCTACGAGTGGAGTCGTTGCCCCGCCGCAACATAGGATGCGGATTAGCGCGACGGAACTACCTCAGGCGAGTTCTCGGTGGAAACTCTTCACGTGCAGCATCCCGGCCACACTTCTGATTCAGAACGGGATTTTAACGGGCTTTGGGTCGTCAGAAGACGAAAGCGGCCGCCCGTTCGAGCCCGGGAAGGACCGGAGCGGTGGCGTCGAACAGGGTTCGATGGCCGAATTCACCGTGGGTCCGGGTCACGATCATGGCCCGCGGCGGCCTGGATTCGGCGGACACCCCGACCAGGCGCCCGCCCTCCTTCAGCTGTCCGAGCAGCGCCTCCGGCATCACCTCGGCAGCGCCATTGAGGATGATCACGTCATAGGGCGCGGCGGACGGATCGCCTTCGCTGCAGGACGCGGCCTTGCAGGTGACATTGGCAAGCCCCTGAGACGCAAAGGCATCCCTGGCCTTCGCGGCGAGCGCCGAATCGCATTCCGTCGCGGTGACCTGGCGGGCCAGCCTGGCGGCCAGCGCCGCGAGGTATCCGGTGGCGCAGCCGACCACCAGCACGCTGTCGCCCTCGTCGATCTCGGCGGCCTGAAGCAGCTTGCCGGTCAGCTGCGGCTTGATGAGGAAGCGCTTGGCTGTGCCTTCGCTGACGTCGAGGTCGAGATCGAGATAGGCCAGGGCCTGCCGGGCGGCCGGCACGAAGGCCTCGCGCGGAACCGTAAGCATGGCATCGAGAACACGACGGTCGGTGACGTCATTGGTGCGCACCTGGCCATCGACCATTTTGAGGCGCGCGGTCGAGAAACCGGACATTTGCGGACCCTGCAATGCGGACGATGCCGCGGACGAAATTCGCGGCATCTTTGGAGCATGCACGGCCAAAACGCAACACGGCCGTTCGCCCGCGGGACCAAGGCTTCCGCATCTTACCGCATCGGCCGCCGGAGCGGGTTATTCGATCGCCACCGCGAGGCGGCCGATCAGAGCTGCGACCTCATCCAGCCGTGCCGAATCGGGCGTCTCGACCGCGCGCGCCAGACACGCGAGGCATTCGTCGTCGCTCAGCTCCGGGATGTCGGCCGGCAGGATCGAGGGGGCCATTCGGGAACGGTCGACCTGGATGTCTGGCATGGGAATCAGCTCCGTCAAAATCCGGCAGCTGTCGATGCTCGATTTCAATTGAGTCGATTTGGCGCCGTCCGCATGACGCGACGACGCCCGTCCACACATCTGCTTGAACGCGAATTCCCGGCCGGAATCGTGGGGGCACAGGGTTCAGAGATCAATGCAACGAAATCGCGCAACGCGCGAGGACGCGACGACAACTCATTGAACTTGCGGAAAAATTTGGCTCCCCGGGCTGGATTCGAACCAGCGACCATCCGATTAACAGTCGGATGCTCTACCGCTGAGCTACCGAGGAAAAGGCGAACCAGTGGCTCGCGCGCGGCTGCGTATAACAAAGCCGCTTGCGCTTGCAAAGGACGAATTCGTCGTCCTCCGAAACGTCCTTGAGGAAGGGTCTGGATGGCCCCTCCTCCGGCCGTCAGCGGCAGCCGCTATTCCGCGAGAAACGAGGTGGTCCTGGTGCCGGAATCGTAGCGCAGCCGAAGCGCTGTCATCTTGCAGAGGTTGACGTTCTTCCACAGCACCGCCTCGTCGTAGCTCTGCCAATCGACGCGGATGTTCCAGATGCAGCCCTCGTCGTCCTCGTCGAACTCGACATAGGTGCTGGCCTGGTTCTGCAACACCTTCTCGAGCTCGTTGTCCCACTCGTCCAGGCCATCATCGGGCGCGTTGAAGCCCAGGAATTTGATGGCATAGCCGGTCTCGTTGACGACGGTGACGTTGCGGGCGTCGGCCGCCAGCGACGGCATGGCCGCGATCGACAGACCGATCGCGATCAATCCAGACAGAAAATACTTCATGAAAATCCTCCGATCGAAACAGGTCTCGGTCGCTCGGCAGGCGCCGCGGCAACAAAAAGCGTTGCCTGACGAGACGTCCGGAGCGCGATCGAAGGGTTCAATACGCCGTCGAGCTGCGCTCCGGACCGTTGCGCGACGCGAGACGCGCGGGACTGTTTCTATCGTTTCGAATTCTCAGCAGCAATGAACGGGCATTCATAGATCGGCGGAGTTTGTCTTCGCCGGTGCCGGCGCAGCGACCGGCACGGCAGCGCCGTTGCTCTTCCCGGTCACGGCGCCGACCAGCGCCTGCACGGGATCGTCGCCGGGCGCAAAGCCGCCCTGGCGCAGGATCTCGTCGATCATCGGACGCAGCGCGTGCACCTTGAGCAGCTCGCCGGCGAGACCTTCGCCGAAGCCGACATTGCCTCCGCCGGCGCCGTTGCCGCCGAACGCGCCGCCGGTGTGCAGGATGCGGACGTCCTTGAGGTTGGCGATCGGCTTGACCATCTCGGCCAGCGCCGACGGCATCGTCTCGATCCGCCTCTTGGCGATCTCGAAGTCGATGATGTTGCTGCCGAGCTTGTTCTGCGCCTCATTCTTCATGGTGATGACGGCGGCCTCGGCCTCACCGATGTCGCGGACGCCGACGGCCTTGATCTTGTTGGACTCGGCTTCGGCGGTGGCCAGCGTCTTCACGGCCTCGGCGCGATCGAGCGAAGCCTTCTTCTCCGCCTCGGCCGCGACGATCAGCTCGGTCGACTTGCGTTCGGCCTCGGTCCGCGCGGCCAGCACCTGGGTGAGACGGGCGCGATCGGCCACCTCGACCGCACGCGCCGTCACGACCTTCTCCTCCGCGGAGACGGCGAGTGCTTCGGCGGTCTTGGCTTCGGCGACGGCTTCCGAGGTCTCCTTGCTCTTGGCGGCGATCTGGATCTCGTTCTCCTGCGTGGCGATCTGGATCTCGCGCTGGGCGTCGGTCTTGCGCTTGTTGATCGCCAGATCCGATTCGATCACCGCGGTTTCCTTGACCTGCTTGGCACCGGCCTCCTTCTCGGCGACCGCCCTGTCGGTATCGATACGGGCGTTCTCCTCGGTCAGGCGCGCGGTCTGGGTTGCGGTTGCGACCTCGGCGCGGGTGCTCGCGGTCTTGTTGGCGATGTCGCGCTCCTGCGAAAGCTCGGCTTCCTTCTTGGTCCGCTCGATGCCGAGGGTCTGCTGCCGCGCCTCGAGGTCCTTTTGCGCGATCGCCACCTCGTTGTCCCGCACGATGGCGTTGCGGTCGCGGCGGCGGGTTTCGGTGACTGTCTTGAGCTGGGTGAGGCCTTCGGCGTCGAAGAAGTTCTCGGGATTGAAGAACTTGACGTCGGTCTGGTCCAGCTTGGTCAGCGACACCGATTCAAGCTCGAGGCCGTTCGATTTCACGTCGGATTCGACCGTGGACTGCACGTGCTTGACGAAGTCCGAGCGCTTCTCCTGAAGCTCCAGGATGGTCATGGTCGCGGCCACCGAGCGCAGGCCGTCGACGAATTTCGCCTCGACCTGGTTGCGCAGCGCCTCGGCGTCGTTGGTCAGCGCGCCCAGCGTCTGGCTTGCCAGCGCGATGCTCTCTTCGTCCGGGCGGACGCGGACGTAGAACTCCGCGACGATGTCGACCCGCAGGCGGTCCTTGGTGATCAGGGATTCCCGTTCCTTGCGTTCCACAGTAAGCCGCAGCGTCTTCAGGTTGACGCTGGCATAGGAGTGGAAGATCGGCAGGATCATGGCGCCGCCGTCGAGCACGACCTTCTTGCCGCCGAGGCCGGTGCGCACGAAGGCTTCGTCGCGGGTGGCACGCTTGTAGAGGATGGTGAAGACGATACCCAGGACGACGATCAGCGCGACGCCGATCAAGGCCGGGACTGCGATGTCGAACATGACTTTCTCCGATAATGACCTAGCTGCTGCTTAGACTGGGCTTGGAAGGTTTGAGTTCATCGTCGGCCTTGACCGCCACGAAGCGCGTGCCGGCCCGATCGACGAGCAGGACCGCGGTTCCCTGCGGCAAAGGTGCCGATGACGGCGCCGCGACCGCCGAAACGAAATGGCGGTTGCCATGGACATCGGTGACGCTGACGCGGCCGGGCGGTCCCTGGTCCAGCGGGCCGATAACGACCTCACCGATACGGCCGACGAGGTCGCCGAGGCCGACGGCGTAGCTTTCATCCCTGGGAATGACCCGCGCGATGGCACGGCTGGCGGCGCGGACCAGTGGAACCGAGACCACGACCGCCCCGACCGAGGCGACCGTCGCCGGCAAGGGACCGGCCACCATCCGCGCGACGTCCTGGATCAGGAAGCCGGTGATGGAGAAGGCGCCGAGCAGGAGCAGCAAGAAGATGAGGAGCGGCACGCCGCCGACGTTGATCCAGGAGATGGCGTTGATCACGCCGTTGTCGCTGGGATGACCAAAATCGAAGTGGGTGCCGAGCATCTCGCTCAGGGAGGCCCCGACCAGCATCGAGACCACCTCGATCGAGCCGACGATGACGATCATGGCCGCCGCAATCGCGAACGGCCTCACCTCCGGCGACATGACGTGTTCGAGCAGAGCGCTCATGACACGGCACTCAGGTGCGTGACTTGAGACGCGCCAGCCTCGCCGCAATTTCCTTGTCGCGATGGAGCGTGCTGAGCTCGTCGATGTCGCTCGAATACGGAATGGCCTGGGGCACGCCGGTGGCGCGGGCCACCGCCCTGCCCGCACGCAAGGCCTTGGCTGCGGCGGAAGTGCCGCCCTGCTTGCGGGACGACGTCGAGCCCTGCTGGCTTGCGGCCGCCTCGCTCTTTTCGAGCTCGGCGCGGCGCTGCTCGGCGTCCTGGAGGGCCGACAGCACCGCACGCAGCGAGGTGACAGATTGCTCGATCTTCTCGTTGTTCTCGTCGATGGCGCGGGAGAGCACGTCGAACTGGGCCTCCAGATCCATCTGCCGCGCGATGCCGGCGCGCGCGAGGTCGTCGCGGCCATCGGCGATCGCGGTTTCGATCTTGGGGGCGAGATTGGCCATCTCGCGCTCGATTTCGGTGCGGCGCGCGTTGAGGCGGTATTCCTCGGCACGCGCGGCAGCGAGCGCGTCGCGCGCTTCGATCTCGGCGCGCTCGATCTCGCGGATGGCCTGTCCGACCACTCCAAGCTTGTTCTTGCCTTCCGCCTGCTCAATCGCGTCGTAAGCGATCCCGGCGATCAGGCGCCCGACCCGGGACAGGAAATTGTCGGGAGCGGCAGCGATGTTATCCATAGCGTTCTCCTCCTCTGGCAGAATGTTCGGCGTGACGCCGTAGTGGACTTCGAAACCGTCCTCGGTGCGAACCAGGCACGCGGGCACGCTTTGCCCCCAGCCCTCGGCATAGCCGGCATAGTCGAATGGCACGCTGAAGCGGCCTTGCACGGTCGCAATCGAGATGGTGGCCGGGCCTTTGATCTTGGCGAGCTTGTCGTCGAGCGGCAGGCGGCGGCCCTGCGCCGCGCGATAGTCGCTGCGGTCGCGCAGGCCGAGCGTCACGAGGCGCGACGGCAATGCGGTTGCCTTGCGGATCGGGTCATAGGCGTGGGCATGCAGCAGCACGACGTTGGAGCCGACATTATGCGTCCGCGCCACCTCGTCGAGGATCTCCATCATGCGGTCATAGGCCTGGAACGTCGCCTCCAGAGCGGCCTTGGCGGCCGGGTCAGGGGCGAGCCGGTAACGCAGCGCGGACGGCGCGTTTCGAGAGGATTGGCTCATGAAAAGCACTAAAGCACCATTTTAGTACTTTAGGAAGAGGCGGTTGTTCACATTCCTCTGATCCCTCGGCACTCTGCCGGTTAGTCGCGCCGGTCGCCGCCCACGTTCAAGCCCCCGATACCTCTACTCACAACCGATCAAGATCTTCTGCCCGCAGAGATTGCAATTTGAGACAAATGGGCACGCTCTCGGCCCACCCTTCCGACCGTCACGGCCGACGGCACACCAGATCAATCTCGATCAACGCGTCATAGGCGAGCCCGGTGACCCCGACACAGGTGCGCGCGGGGAGCCGGTCCGGCGGAAAGAACGTGCGGTAGGTCTCGTTCATGGCCGTGTAGTCGTCCCGGAAGCGCGTGAGATAAACTCGCGTCATCACGACATGCTCGAGGCCGAGATCGAGACCGGCCAAGACGATCTTCAAATTCGCCATCACCGCGCGGGTCTGCGCGACGATGCCCTCGGGCAGCACGCCCGGCGCCTGCGGCGTGTCCGGCATCTGGCCCGTGACGAAGACGAAGCCATCGGTTTCCACCGCATGGCTGAAAGGCGCGACCGGCTTCGGTCCGCCGCTGATCATGTGGAATTTCACTTGGGTGTCCTTGTTAGGATGCGTCTTGAAACAGGCGCTTGCTGAGGATGGCGTGCACGCCCCAATTGCCGTCGACCACCTGCGTCACGCCGAAATCGACGGCGGCCGACATCAGCGCGATGGCCTCGTCCTCGCTGAGGCCTTTGACGTTCATCAGGAAGCGCCGCATCTTGCGAAACGCATCCTTCATGGCGAGATCGAGCGAAGACTTGGCGTAGACCTCGCTTTGTCCCTGGGCGCCGAACTCCGCGAGGTAGTTCGGATGACTGAAGCCGGTCAGCACCCAATCGGTGGCGGTCTCGATCAGGGGATAAGAGAGATCGGCGAAAGGCCGGCCGGCAAGATCCGCCTTCTTGTGCAGGATCACCTCGAAGGTGCCGGTCATCGAGCATTCGATCGCCGTGCCGCTGAGCTCGCCATCGCCCTGGGCGGCGTGGGGATCGCCGACCGACAGAAGCGCGCCGGGCACGGAAACCGGCAGATAGACGGTTGCCCCCTTCCCCAGCCGCCAATTGTCCAGATTGCCGCCGAAATAGGATGGCGGCACGGAATCGACGAAATCGACCTCGCGCGGTGCCACCGCGATCACGCCGAAATGGGGACGCAGGGGAATCTTGATGCCGTCGAGCACGGCATGGCGACGCTTGATCGTGGCGGATGCGACGGGAACGCCGGGATAGTCGTAGGTCGTGTGAACGACGCCGAAAGGATCGGTCTGCGGCTCCCATCGGTAGGAATAGAGGGCGCGGGCATGGGCCTCGTCGGCGTTGTCGAATATCTCGTAGATGGTGACGGCTTCGCGTGGCTTAAGACCGCCGAGAAACTCGTTGTAATGATAGCCCCACCACGCCGCGACCGAGGAACCGAACACGCGGCCCGCATGATCGGGATGACGGCTCGCCCGCGGCACGATGTCGAGGATGCGCACCTCGAGCACGTCGCCGGGTTGAGCGTCCTTCACAGCCACCGGACCGGTGCAGATGTGCACGCCAAATCCCTCGCCTGCACCACGGCCGAACACGCTGGCGTCCATCGGCCCTGCCCCGCGGCGGTCGACGTTCTTCCGCTGCCGCGTCCAGCCGAACACGCTTTCGGCGGCGGCATCGCCCTCGATCATCAACTCGGGATCGTCGGAGGCGTGCTGCGTCAGCGTCTCGATGGTGATGGTGTCGCCCGAGGCGATCTCGATCTGCGGCGGTAGAGAGCGGCTGAAATAACCCCAATGGACGCGGCTGGCTTCGACGGGAAGATGGTGATGCCGGCGCTCCGACGCGGCCGGTTTCTCGGCACCGGCGCAGGCGACGCTGCTGCGCGCCTCAACGCTCTGATGCGCGCGAAGCTGTGCCAGCGCCTCCTGGGGCCAGCCGCGCTGGCCTGGAACGCCGTGATGCGCCGTCGCGCGCTCCGCCTCCTGCTGGCGAAACTCGCGCGGCGGCAGGCCGAAGCGGTGGCGGAAGGCTCGGCTGAAATGCGCGGAATCGCCGAAGCCATAGGCGTAGGCGATCTCCGAGATCGACCGGTGCGCCTCGGCCGGATTGGAAAGGTCGGCCCAGGCACGCTGAAGCCGGCGTTCGCGAACGTAATGGGTGAAATTGTCCCCGACCGTCTCGAACAGCTTCTGCAAATAGCGCTCGGATATCCCCTCGGCCTCGGCGACACGCGCGGGCCCGAGACCGGGATCGTCGAGGCGATGCTCGATCGTCTGGCAGATCCTGTGCAGAAGCGCGGATTGCGTCGCGCTCGATCCCGCATCTGCGGCCGAGGATGCCTGCTGATGCGCGAGCGTCAGCAGCAGGTCCACCAGCGAACGCGCGACCAGATTCCATTCGGTGTCGCTCAGCGTGTCGAGCGTGCGCGCGGTTGCATCCAGCATGCGCGAGAACAGGTCGGCAAAGCCGCTCGGCGGAACGACCCGGGGCTCGCCGAACCGGGGCCTGCCCGACAGGCGCCCATGCAAAGCCTCCGACGTCACCGAGAGCACGATCGCCCGCATGTCGCGCTGGAACACGATCCGCCAGCCGCCGCTTCGCGGCAGCAGCACGAGGTGCCCGACGGGGACGATGCGGTGGCCGCCGGCGCATTCCAGCACCATGCCGTCCTCCACCGGCATGAGTGCGATGGGAAGGTCCTCGTTTGCGCGCGGCAGCGGTCCGACGCTCTGCGTGCCCGCGGCCACGCGTGTCAGCGCGACGCCTGCAGCGTGCCGGTGCGACGCACTTGCGTGTCCGTCGAAGCTGCTGTGGCCACCCGAAGGCTTCAGGCCGACAGCAGCCAGCACGTCCCGCCAGGCTTCCGGACGGTCGTCTCGCGCGTAGGACTCGCTCGTGAACGGACGGAAGCTCATCGGATCGACCCAGGTTGCCGTCGATCGAAGCAACCTCTGTGCCAGACGCGCGCGGTCGTCCGTCGCCGCAACAGGCCGCAAATGGTCTCTGCCTGTCACGTGCTCATCCCAAAAACAGACTTGGTCTCAATGTATTAGTCGCATCGGAAGACGTTCTTGCGGATCGTGCCATGGACGCCCCAATTGGCGTCGACCACCTGGGTGACGCCGAAATCCGCCGCGACCGACAGCAGCGAGATCGCCTCGTCCTCGCTGAGACGGTGCACCGTCATCAGGAAACGGCGGAGTTTTCGGAACGCGTCGCGCATCGCACGGTCGAGGCTGGAGTGATTGGCAATCTCGGTTTGTGCATCGGCGCCGAGCGTGGCGAGATAGTTCGGATAGGTGAAGCCGTAGAAGGACCAGGCCTGGTCGGTCTCGAGCATCGGGTGGTCGAGGCCTTCGAGGCTGGTGCCGGCAAGGTCGGCCTTCTTATGCAGGATAAATTCGAAATCGCCGGTCAGCGAGGTCTCGATCGCGGTGCCGCCGAGCTCGCTGTCACCTTGCGCAGCGTGAGGATCGCCGACCGAGAAATAGGCGCCGGGGACGGCGACCGGATAGAACATCCGCGCGCCCTTGCCGATGCGCCAGTCGTCGATGTTGCCGCCGGTATAGCCGGGCGGAATCGAGCTGACGAAATCGGCTTCCGACGGCGCAAGGCCCATCGTGCCGAAATGCAGCCGCGCCGGCACCTTGACGCTGGACAGAATGTTCTCGCGCTTCCTGATGGTGGCGTGATCGACGCGGACGCCGGGATAGTCGATGGTCGGATGCACGATGCCGTCGGGATCAGTCTGCGGCGTCCAGACATAGTTGTAGAGCGCCTTCGCGTAGGGCTCGCCCGCGGTATCGAGTTCGAAGATGGTGATGACCTCGCGCGGCTTCGGCTCCTCGATCAGGTCGTGATAGTGAAAGCCCCAGTTCGCAGCGACGTTGGAGCCGAAGCAGCGGCCGGCATGGCACGCGCTGCAACTCGGCCGCGGCCGGACATCGAGGATGCGTACCTCCAGAATGTCGCCGGGCTCGGCACCTTCGATCGCGACCGGACCGGTGAGCAGATGCACGCCGATTCCCTCGCCCGCACCGCGGATGAACGGGCCTTCCGTCGGACCTGAGCCGCGGCGCGCGACGGCCTTGTACTCGCGCGTCCACTGGAACACGCTCTCGGCGCCCGGATCGCCCTGGATCATTCGCTCGTAATCGTCATTGGCGTGATGGGTCAGCGTCTCGATCGTGGCGCGATCTCCGGAGCGCAGCGTCAGGGCCGGCGCCACTGTCTTGGAAAAATAACCCCAGTGGACGGTCTTCGGCGAAACCGACAACGTGACATGCTTCATGAGGTAGCCTCTTCAGGGAACGCGGTCTTGGAGTGTCGTGACGATGGTCATCGCACCGTCTCCGGGGTCTTGTCGGCTTCCATCACGCTGAGGAATCGTGCCGTCAGCGGATGGTGGGGATTGGTGAGCACATCGTGCGCGGGCCCCTCCTCGATGATCGCGCCGCCGCTCAGGAAGGCGACGCGATCGGCGACCTCGTCTGCGAAGCGGATCTGGTGCGTCGAGATGATCATGGTGAGGCCGTCGTCGATGGCCAGGCGCCGGATCACCTCCAGCACCTCGTTGACCAGCTCCGGATCGAGTGCCGAGGTCGGCTCGTCCAGCAGCAGCACGCTCGGGTTCGGCGCCAGCGCACGGGCAATGGCAACGCGCTGCTGCTGGCCGCCGGAAAGATGCCGCGGCAGCGCATGGGCGCGATGCGAAAGCCCGACACGATCGAGCAGCTCGGCGGCGCGGCGATCGGCATCGATGCGGGTCATGCCATGAACCCAGCGCAAGGGGCCGGCGATGTTCTCCTTGGCCGAAAGATGCGCGAACAGATTGAACTGCTGGAACACCATGCCGACGCCGACACTGGCGCGCTCATTGGCGATCGCCCGCGGCGACAACGGCTTGCCGTTCTCGCCGAAGCCGAGGCGCCGGCCGCCGACGCGCACGGTGCCGGCATCCCAGTTTTCGAGGTGATTGATGCAGCGAAGCAGCGTGCTCTTTCCGGAGCCGCTCGGGCCGAGCAGCGCGACCACCTCGCCGATGCGCACCGTGAGGTCGAGGCCATCGAGCACCGTCTGTGACCCGTAGCTCTTGGTCAGGTCCTTCACTTCGACCGCGATATTGTTGCGCGCGATCGTCGCGGCGCGGCGGGCCCGCTCCTCGCGGGTCAGGGCCAGCGGCGGCGTGACCGCGAGCTCTGCCGGCGCGGGCTCGGGATCGGCGGCGGTCGCATCGGCCAGTTCGAGCTTGGCAGCCAGATCGACGCGGCGCCAGGGCAGATAATCGGCGAGCCTACGCTCGCGGCGCGTGGTGCGGTCGAGATCGAGCCACCATTCGACGAAGAGCTGGATGACGCTGATGGCCGTGGTTAGAACGAGATAGAGCAGACCCGAGGCGAAAAAGATCGAGAAGAAATCGAAGGTCGAGGACGCCAGCTGCGTCGAGCGCAAGGTCAGCTCCTGCACCGCGACGACGGAGGCGAGCGAGGAATTCTTCAGCGCACTCACCGCCTCGTTGCCGAAGGCCGGGATCATGGTGCGGATGGCCTGCGGCGCGATGATCCTGCGCATCAGCACCGACGGCGTCATGCCCAGCGCCTGTCCGGCCGTCAGTTGTCCGCGGTCGACGCCGAGCACGCCGGCGCGCAGCATCTCCGCGATGAACGGCGCTTCGTTGCAGGCCAGTGCGAGTCCGGCCGCCAGCACCGCCGGCAGCTTGATGCCGATATGCGGCAACGCGTCGTAGGCGAACACCATCTGCAGGATCAGCGGGGTGCCGCGGAAGATCACGGTGTAGGCCCTGGCGATCGCCGCCAGGAGCCAGAAGCGGGAGAGCTGCATGCCGGCGAGGATCAATCCGAGGATCAATCCACCGCCGAGCCCGAGGGCAGTCACCTCGAGGGTGAGCTCGATGCCCGCGAGCAGATACGGCATGCTCAGGTAGTGGAGGAACAGCGACATCAGTCGGCCGTGAGAATTTCCGGCTCCATGAAATTGTTCACATCGAGCCCGTGCTTCTTCAGAAGCTCCATATGGGTTCCGGCCTTCTGCACTTCGATCAACGCGGCGAGCACGGCGTCGCGGAATTTCGGCTTGTTCTTGGGCACGGCGATGCCGACGGAATACGGGATCGTCACGGCGATCGCCTTCTCCAGCTTGTCCGGATAGGCCTTGACGGCACTGTCGACGGTGTTGACGTCGTTGATGTAGGTGTCGGCGCGGCCGGCGAGGATCGCCTGGATGCAGTTGGCGTTGTTGTCGTAGAGCTGGATGGTCGGCTCGGGCTTGCCGGCCTTCTTGCATTCCGGGATCAGCGCCTGGATCAAGGGCACCTCGACATAGCCGGTGTTTTCGGCCGCAGCGGCGCCACACAGCGACAAGTTGATGCCGTTGATGCCCTTCGGATTGCCCTTGGCGACGAGGACGCCGTCGAACACCTTCGAGTAGGTGATGAAGTCGGCGGCCTTGGCACGCTCCTTGGTGGCGTAGATGTCGGAGATCACGATGTCGGCTTGCCCCGCGGCGAGCGTGGTCAGGAGCGCCGCGAACGTCACCGCCTTGTAGGTCAGCTTGAAACCGAGGCATTCGCCGATGGCTTCGCCGAGATCGATGTCGAAGCCGATATACTTGCTGGGATCCTTGGTATCGATGGTCTCATAGCCCGGCGTATGCGGATTGATGGCGTTGACCAGCGTCTTGCCCTTCCAGTCCGGATATTTTTCCTGGAGCGCGGCGCAGGCGGCGGGCGCTGCGGCCTGCGCGCTCAGCGGTGCTGCAACAAGGAGTCCAAAAGCTGCGGCGGCGCCGAGCATGAGCTTGCGCGGTGGCAATGATGCGCGCACCAATCCCCGCCGCGCCTGCGGCAAAACCCGTCTCTCCATCTCCAGCTCCTTCGCGTTGTCATGGCGCCTGCCATGTTCCAGGTCGAACGCGAAGCTAGGTGGGATCCCGCTCGAAAAGCTTGTCCGCGGGCGTACAAAAAATTGGATCGAGCAGGCCCGCGGTTTGGGCAAGGCGCTGCACAAAAACTGGTCGCATGCCAGGGCGACGCGATTTGAGCTTCCCAGTTCGTGCGCGACGATAGGTGTTGCTCGGTGCAGCGGCGATGCCGCAACTGACCGCCCTTCAACAACCTATCCGCAGCATATCCACAGGGCGGGTGCTGGGAATTGGGGCGTCCGCATAGCCACTTGCTGCGCAACAATCCACAGGCGGGCTCACCCGCCGGCCTGGTCGAACACGCTGCGGCAAGCCTCGCTCAGGCTGGAGCGGTTACGGCGCAGGCAGGCCGTGATGGCGCGGACATTGGGAATCTCGCCGGCGCAGAGCCGGTAGACGTCGGGGGTGCAGGCCCGGCGCTGTTCCGCCGTCCCTTGCGCGTGGGCAGCGGAGGCGAACAGCGTCAGGAACAGCCCGACCGTGGACGCGCCGCGCGCCCGGCTCTTCACACCCGCAAACCGCAAGAACCTCGCCTTCATGACCAGTCTCCTGTCGCCCTGCCGCCTCCCGGCCTTTCCTGGCCGGTATCCTGCGAACGGGTAGGAGAAAAAAATCGCGCAGGATGTGATTTCCTTCACACTGCGCGCGCCGGAGCGGAACGTAGATTTCCGCCGGGACTTTAAGAAATCGCTAACCAATCAAACCTCGATCGCCGGATCGTTAAAATGCGAACGATCGGCTCAATCGGGTGACAAACCGGCTTTGCGACATTGCGCCATCCGCGTTCTGCGAGGGTGCGATGAGAAGCGAAGCCGAATTCAACTTGCTGCTGGATGCTGTCCGGGACGCCATGGTCATTGAAGATTTCGCTCTCGCGCCGGAGGAGGAATTCGTGCCGCGCTCGTGGAGCTTCGACGCGACACCCAAAGCCGCCAATGACAATGAGGGCGCCTGGCCGCTCCTGCCGTTCCCCGAGGACTGGTACGCGGCCTGCTGAGAGCCGCGTTCAGCGTGAACCGGACCGCCCGCCTCGCGGGCGCTTTGCCATGGCGTTGGCGCCGGAAATCCGACCCGGGCAACGATCAGGTCTTGACGGGATCCTCGCCATCCTGCGGCGCCCGGTCGGGCGTGGCCGATGGAAAGACGCTGTCATAGATCGCGCGGGCCTCGCGGATGAGGCGGGCCCGCTCCAACTCGGATTTCGGGACAAATCGGACGATGTCGCCCATTGTGGGCTCCAGTGCTCGGGTGACGAGATGCATCACTTCGCAGATGCGAACTCTATGCCAGCGGCTTGAATCGGGGGTTTCCACGAGACACCGGGCGAACCCGGTGATCACGCCGGCAAGCTCCTAAGCGGAGCGCCGCGCGCAGGATCGGACGAACCAATCCGAAATCAAATTACAATGGAAGATCAGAGGGTTGTTATGGAGGCCACGACCAGAATTGAACTGGTGTACACGGTTTTGCAGACCGTTGCGTAACCACTCCGCCACGTGGCCCCGTAAGGCCGGACCAATATAGGGGATCAATGGCTTAGGCAACTGCCTTCATCCGGCTTAGCCGCGTTTGCGCCGTCGGAAGTCGCGCCGCCCCTTCGGTGCAGGCTTGGGCGCCAGTTCCGGCATCTCGGCCTGGACCTCGCGGTAGCGGGTCAACAATCGTTCGAAGCTCGCACGCAGCGTGTCGGCGATGTCGGGACGCCGCTCGAGGCCCGCGAGGATCGTTGCCGCGGCCTCGATGGTCGAGAGCCCGTCCTTGCGCGGCTCCTTGCGCAGGCGCCCATAGCGCGAGGGATGCGCCGGGTTGAGGATCACGCGCTGGCACTTGAGCATCCAGGGATTGCGCCACCACAGCGCCTTGGCCTGGCTCCACGTGCCGTCGAGCAACACGATTCCCTCGAGCTTGCTGAGGATCGCGCGCTGGTTCTCCGCGATCCCCCCCTTGCGGTCGAGCGCGACGATCTCGCCTTCCGCCTCGAGATCGGCGGCGCGAGCCGAGCCGAGATAGAGCACGGCCCAGCGCGCGGCGTTCTCGACCGGCCGACCCAGCGCCTTGGACAGGCTCGGCCAGGACAGGCCGACCCGCAACGTCGCGTCGGCGAAATGCCGCGCAAGCAGACGCGCGGTGCCGAGCGCCCTGTCCTGCTCCTGCGGATGTTGCAGGATCAGCAGCGCCAGCCGATTTTCAATCGGCGTGACGCTGTCGCAGATGCACAGCGGCATCGGCTTCTGGCAATGCGGGCATTCGGGGATCGGCTCGGCGATGGCCGTATCTGGTGGGTTCGACATGGGCGCCGCTATACGCTCCATGCGGGGCTTCAACAACCTATTCCGCAGGCGCAGGCAGCGGGCGCGGTGCGGACCGTCGCCGCAGGCGGTCGATCAGCAGGTAGATCACGGGCGTGGTGTAGAGCGTCAGGATCTGCGAGACGAACAGGCCGCCGATAATGGTGATGCCGAGCGGACGACGCAGCTCCGTGCCGGGGCCGGTCGCCACCACGAGCGGGATGCCGGCAAACAGCGCCGCCATGGTCGTCATCACGATCGGGCGGAAGCGCGCCTGGCAGGCCTCGAAGATCGCCTCCGCCGACGACAGGCCGCGCTGGCGTTCGGCGTCGAGCGCGAAATCCACCATCATGATGCCGTTCTTCTTGACGATGCCGATCAGGAGGATGATGCCGACGAAGGCGATCACCGTGAGCGGCGTGTTGGTGAGCTGCAAGGCGAGGAGTGCGCCGAGCCCGGCCGAGGGCAGCGTCGAGATGATCGTGAGCGGATGGGCGAGGCTCTCGTAGAGCACCCCGAGCACGATGTACATCGCCACCAGCGCGCCGAGGATCAGAAGCGGCTGGCGGCTGCTGGTCTTGGCGAAGTCGCCGGCATTGCCGTCGAAGCTGCCGCGGATGCCTTCGGGCATGTGCAGCTCTTCCACCGCGCGCTGGATGCTCTGCGTCGCCGTCTGGAGCTGCACGTCCGGCAGCAGGTTGAACGACACCGTGGTCGAGGGGAACGACTGCGAGTGATAGACCGCGAGCGCGGCGAGGCTGCGCGTGGCGTGCACCACGGCCGACAGCGGCACCTGCGCGTCGCCCGCGCCGGCGACGTAGATGCGATCGAGGTTGGAGGGATCGACCTGGAATTTCGGATCGATCTCCAGCACGGTCATGTACTGGTTGCGCTGGGTGTAGATGATCGAGATTTGCCGCTGCGAGAAGGCGTTGTTCAGTGCGTTGTCGATGTCCTGAACCCTGACGCCGAGCGCTGAGGCCTTCTGGCGATCGATCGCGAGCGTGAGCTGAAGGCCGCCGGGGTCGCGGTCGCTGGAGATGTCGGTGATGCCCTCGACACTCTCCATGCGCTTGGCCACGATCGGCGCCCACTTCTGCAGCAGACCGAGGTCGGTGCTGGTCAGCGTGTACTGGTAGTCGGAATCGCTCCGCCGCCCGCCGGCACGGACATCCTGGGCGGCGAACATGAAGAGGCGGATGCCGGGCACCGGGTACAGCGCGCGCCTCAGGCGGTCGATCACGGCCTCCGTCGAGACGTGGCCGCGCTCCTCAGGCGGCTTCAGGCTGATGTACATGATGCCACGGTTCGAGGTCGCTCCCCCGGGCCCGCCTCCCGCACCGACCGTCGAGCCGACGCCGGCCACGGCCGGATCCTTCATCACGATGTCGGCGAGCCGCTGCTGGAGACCGAGCATCGACTGAAACGAGATGTCGGCGGAGGCGCGCGTCGCCCCGATGACGAAGCCGGAATCGTCGGTCGGGAAATAGCCCTTGGGCACCTTGATGTAGAGCGTCACGGTGAGGCCGATGGTGGCGAAGAACACCAGCAGCGTCGCCAGCGGGTAGTCCAGCACGGTGCGCAGGGTCCGGGCATAGAAGGCGACGATGCGCGACAGCGAGCCCTCGATGATGCGGTCGAACAGGGTCGCGGTGCCGGACGGGGTCTGCCGGATGTAATGGGCGCAGATCATCGGCGTCACCGTGAGCGAGACCAGCGTCGAGACCAGGATGGCGAAGGTCAGCGTCAGCGAGAACTCGCGCAAGAGGCGGCCGACGATGCCGTCCATGAAGATCAGCGGCGTGAACGCTGCGATCAGCGACAGGCTGATCGAGACCACCGTGAAGCCGATCTGCCTCGCGCCCTCCTGCGCCGCCCGGAACGGGGTCATGCCGTGCTCGAGATTGCGATACATGTTCTCGATCATGACGATGGCGTCGTCGACCACGAAGCCGACGGAGATCGCGAGCGCCATCAGCGACAGATTGTCGATCGAGAAGCCCGCGATCCACATGCCGGCGCAGGTGCCGGCCAGCGCCAGCGGCACCGAGATGCCGGCGGCGATCGTCGGCGTCAGCCGCCGCAGGAACACGAACACCACGACCATCACCAGGATCGCGGTGGCCAGCAATGTCCATTGCATGTCGAGCACGCTGGCGCGGATGGTGCCGGTGCGATCGACCAGGGTCGAAATCTCGACACCGGCCGGAATCCATTGCTTCAGCTGCGGGACCAGCGCCTTCACCCGGTCGACGGTGTCGATGACGTTGGCATCGCCCTGCTTGGTGATCTGGATCAGCACCGCCGGCTGCTTGTTGAACCATGCGATGGAGCGGGCGTTGCGGACGGAATCCTCGATGTCGGCGACGTCGGAGAGCCGCACGAAGTTGCCGTTGGCGCTCTTGATGACGATGTCGCGGAATTCCTTGGCGGTTCGCATCTGCCGGTTGAGCGCCAGCGTCTCGCTCTGGCGTTCGCCGTTGAAGATGCCGACGGGACCGAGCGGGTTGGCGTTGACGATCGCGGTGCGCACGTCGTCGGTGGCGATGCCGGCGTTCGACAGCGCGACGGGGTTGAGCTGGACCCGCACGGCCGGCTGGTCGGCGCCGGACACGCTGACATCGCCGACGCCCGGGACCTGCGAGATGCGCTGCGCCAGGACCGTGTCGGCGACGTCGTAAATTGCGCTGGGGGACAGCGTCGTCGAGGTCAGCGCCAGCACGAAGACGGGCGCGCCGGCCGTATTGGCCTTGCGGAAGCGCGGCAGCGTCGGCAGGTCGCTGGGCAGGTCGACCATCGAGGCGTTGATCGCCGCCTGCACGTCGCGGGCGGCCTTGTCGATGCTGCGGCCGATGTCGAACTGGAGCTGGATGGTGGTGGTGCCGAGCGTCGAGGTCGAGGTGATCTGGTTGATGCCGGCGATCTCACCCAGCCGCCGCTCCAACGGAGAAGCCACCGTCGCCGCCATCACGGACGGGTCGGCTCCCGGCCGGCTGGCCGAGACGAAGATGGCGGGGAAGTCGACGTTCGGAACCGAGGCGACGGGAAGGAAATGGTAGGCGACCACACCCAGCAGGAACAGCCCGATCGACAGCAGCGTGGTCCCGACCGGGCGGCGGATGAAGGGCTCCGAGATCGATGCCATCACTGCATCCCCTCGGTCGCCCCCGCGACCGGCGGGCCGCCGGATTCGGCCGGCGGCAGCACCTGCTCGAGGCGGCGGTTGATGCGGTCGAGCGCCAGGTAGATCACGGGCGTCGTGTAAAGCGTCAGCAGCTGGCTCAGCAGCAGGCCGCCGATGATGGAGACGCCGAGCGGGAAGCGCAGCTCGGCGCCAGTGCCGCTCTCGATCGCCAGCGGCAGCGCGCCGAACAGCGCCGCCAGCGTCGTCATCATGATCGGGCGGAAGCGCAACAGGCAGGCCTGCACGATCGCCTCGTTCGGCGACATGCCCTGCCCGCGCTCGGCATCGAGCGCGAAGTCGATCATCATGATCGCGTTCTTCTTGACGATGCCCATCAGGAGAATGATGCCGATCAGGCCGATCACCGACAGGTCCTGCCCGCAAAGCACCAGCGCCAGGATCGCGCCGACGCCGGCCGAGGGCAGCGTCGACAGGATCGTGATCGGGTGGATGTAGCTCTCGTAGAGCACTCCCAGCACGATGTAGATCGTGATCACGGCGGCGAGCAGCAGCCAGGGCTGGCCGGCGAGCGCCTTGGCGAATTCGGCGGCATCCCCGGCATAGACGCCGACGATGCTGTTGGGCATGCCGATCCGCGTCTCGATCGTCTTCACGGCCTCGACCGCGTCGCCGAGAGCTGCGCCCGGCGCGAGGTTGAAGCTGAGCGACACCGACGGGAACTGGGCCTGGTGCGAGATCGCGAGCGGCGCGGTGGTGCGCTTCAGCGTCGCCACGGCCGACAGCGGCACCTGCGCGCTCGGCGCCCCGGCGGTGGCGCTGGCGGCGCCCGGCAGATAGAGCTTCGACAGGATCGAGGGATCACGCTGGTACATCGGCAGCGCCTCCAGCACCACGCGGTACTGATTGGCCTGCCCGTAGATGGTCGAGATCTGCCGCTGCGCGAACGCATCGTTCAGCGTGTCGGTGATGGCCTGGAGGCTGACGCCGAGCTGGCCGGCGCGGGTGCGATCGACGTCGAGCTGCGCCCGCAGGCCGCCCTCCTGCGCCTCGGAAGAGACGTCGCGGAACAAGGGATCGCGCCGCATCTCCGTCACCAGCTTGCGCGCCCATTCCGACACCAGCGCCGCATCGGTGCCGGTCAGCGTGTACTGGTATTGCGAGCGGCTCGACTGGGTCGATATCTGAACGTCCTGCACCGGCTGGAAGTACACGGTCATGCCGGGGATACCAGAAACCCGCTGCTTCAGCCGGGTGATGACGGCCGCGACATCGTCACGCCGCTCGCCACGCGGCCTCAGGCTCATGACGAGCCGGCCGACATTGGTGGTCGGATTGACCGAGCCCGCCCCGATCACCGAGACCACGCCGACCACGTCGGGATCCGCCCTGATGGCGTCGGCCGCCTCGGCCTGCCGCTTCTGCATCTCGGCGAACGACACGTCGGGTCCGGCCTCCGTCACCGCCGTGATCGCGGCGGTATCCTGCAGCGGCAGGAAGCCCTTCGGCGCGACGACGTAGAGGACCAGGGTCGCGATCAGCGTGGCGAAGGTCACGATCAGCGTGGCACGCTGGCGTTCCAGCACCCAAAGCAGCGTCCAATGGTAGAATTCGACGGTGCGGTCGATGAAGCGGCTGATCGCGGCCAATCCCGGCACCGCCAGCTCCTCATGGGCGTGCTTGAGCAGGCGCGAGCACATCATCGGCGTCAGCGTCAGCGAGACCACGGCCGAGGTCACCACCGCGATCGTCAAGGTCAGCGCGAATTCGCGGAACATGCGTCCGACGAGGCCCGACATGAACAGCAGCGGGATGAACACCGCGATCAGCGACACCGTCAGCGAGATCACGGTGAAGCCGATCTCGCTGGCGCCCTTCAGCGACGCCTCCATCGCGCCGTCGCCGTTCTCCATGTGGCGCACGATGTTCTCGATCATGACGATGGCGTCGTCGACGACGAAGCCGGTGCCGATCGTGAGCGCCATCAGCGACAGATTGTCGAGGCTGAACCCGGCGAAATACATGATGCCGAAGCTCGTGATCAGCGACAGCGGCAGCGCGACGCCTGCGATCAATGTTGCGCGCAGCGAACGCAGGAACAGCAGCACCACCAGGGTCACCAGCACGACGGCAAGGACCAGCGTGAACTGCACGTCGCGCACCGAGGCGCGGATGGTGACGGTGCGATCGGACACGATGGTGAGGTTCACCCCGGCCGGAATCGCGCGCTGCACCTTGGGGATTTCGGCGCGGATCTGGCTGACGACGTCGATCACGTTGGCGCCGGGCTGGCGCTGGATGTCGATGATGACGGCCGGCGTGCCCTGGTACCAGCCGCCGGTGCGGTCGTTCTCGAGGCCGTCGACGATCTGCGCGACGTCGGCGATGGTGACCGGCGAGCCGTTGCGATAAGCGATGATGACGGGCTTGTAAGCGTCAGCCGCGGCGATCTGGTCGTTGGCCGCAATAATGTAGGATTGCTGCGCGCCGTCGAGCGAGCCTTTCGGCCCCGAGACATTGGCACTGGCGATCGCGGTGCGCAGATCCTCCATGGCGATGCCGTAGGCGGCGAGCCGCGCCAGATCGGCCTGGATGCGCACGGCCGGTTTCAGCCCGCCGAGCACCGAGACTCGTCCGACGCCGGAAATCTGGCTCAGCCGCTGAGCCAGAATGGTGTCGGCGATGTCGCTCATCGCCCGCAGCGAGATCGTGTCCGAGCGCAGCGCCAGCGTCATGACGGGCGCGTCCGCCGGGTTCACCTTGGCATAGGTCGGCGGATAAGGCAGCGTCTTCGGCAGCACGCCCGCCGCGGCGTTGATCGCCGCCTGCACGTCCTGGGTCGCGCCATCGATGTCGCGGTTGAGATCGAACTGCAGAGAGATCTGGCTGACGCCGAACGAGCTGGTCGAGTTCATCGCCGACAGCGACGGGATCTGGCCGAGCTGCCGCTCCAGCGGCGCCGTGATCAGCGAGGCGATCACGTCCGGGCTCGCGCCCGGCAGCTGCGTCGTCACCTGCACGGTCGGGAAATCGACCTGCGGCAGCGCCGAGACCGGCAGCGCGAAATAGCCCAGCAGTCCGCCGATCATGAGCGCGATGCCGAGCAGCGAGGTCGCGATCGGCCGGCGGATGAAAGGTTCGGAGACACCCATGGGATCTGCCTGCCGCGTCAGGCGGCTGTTGTCGGGATCATGGCTGCTTGGCTCCACTTCCCGCTGCCCCCGGGCCCGGAGCCGGCCCGGTCTGTCCCTTCTGGTCGCCTTCGCTGCTCTTGCGCTTAGCCCGGAACTCGCCGTCCTTGCCTTGCACGTCCTTCTGACCGTCCTTCTGGCCTTCCTTGGCGCCATCCTTCTTCTGGGCCTCAGGCCCGCGCGAGCGCTTGCGCGGGGCGAGATCGGCCGACGGGGTCTGGTCGTCGCGGCCGACGATCACCTTGGAGCCGTCGGACAGGTTGGCAAAGCCGGTGGTCACCACGCGATCGTTCGGCGACAGGCCGGTGGCGATAACGGCATCGTGCTCGTTCTGCTGCGTCACCGTCACTGGCTTGGCCGAGGCCACATTGTCCTCGCCGATGACATAGCTGAACGTCCCGATCGGGCCGCGCTGCACGGCCGATGTCGGCACCACCAGTGCCTGCGTCAAGGTCTCGACCTTGAGGCGGACATTGACGAACTGGCCCGGCCAGAGCTGGTAATTGGAGTTGGGAAATTCCGCCTTGAGCTTGAGCGTGCCGGTGGTCTGGTCGACCTGATTGTCGATGCCGGTCAGCTTGCCGGTGTCGATCACGGTGGTGCCGTCATTGCCGAACACGTCGACCGTGAGCGTGCCTTTCGCGGCGGCCGCATTGACGCGCATGATCTGTTGCTGCGGCAGGCTGAACCACACCGCGATCGGCTGCAATTGCGCAATTACCACCAGACCCGTGGTGTCGGAGGCATGGATGATGTTGCCCTGGTCGACCTGGCGCAGGCCGGCACGGCCGGAGATCGGGGCCACGATCTTGGTGTAGCTGAGCGTTGCCGCCGCATTGTCGATCGCGGCCTGGTCGGCCTTGACCAGCGCCTCGGTCTGCGCGACCAGCGCGCGCTGGGTGTCGGCCTGCTGCTTGGAGCCGGCATTGGAGGCGGCGAGCTGCTCGTATCGGGTCAGGTCGATGCGCTGGTTGGCGAGCTGGGCCTCATCCTGCGCCTTCTTGGCGACGGCTTGGTCGTACTGCGCCTGGTAGATCGCCGGATCGATCTCGCCGAGCACGTCGCCCTTCTTGACGTCCTGGCCTTCGGTGAAGTTCACCGCGATCAGCTTGCCGTCGACCTGCGAGCGCACCGTCACGGTGTTGAGCGCGCGGATCGCGCCGACGCCGTCGAGATAGACCGGAACGTCCTGCACCCTCGGGGTCGCCGCCAGCACGGGCACCGGCAGATCAGGGCGTTGATTGCGGTTGTTGGCTTGCTGCTGATGCATCGCGATCCAGCCGAGATAACCGAGCCCTCCGAGGATCGCCAGCGTGATCAGGGTCACTACGAAACCGCGACCGCGCGATTTCCTCGCCGTCCCCTCCTCTACGCCTGGCTTGCCGTCCGGCTTAAAGAGCATTGACCGGTTTCTCCATCCTCGGCTCCCAGCCGCCGCCGAGCGCCTGGTACAGGCTGACGATGGCGAGGAGCCGCGCGAGTTGGGCCTGCCACAGCGCGTCTTCCGCCTGGAACAGGGTCAGTTGGGTGTTGAGCACGGTCACGATGTCGGCGGTACCAGCGCGCAATTGCTGCTCGGAGAGATCGAAGGCACGGCGCGAGGCGGCAACGACATCGCGCTGCAATTGCAGCCGGATCGTGGTCTGCTTGATCGAGAACAGCGCGTTGTCGACGTCCGCAAAGGCCTGCACGATGGTCTTGCGGTAGGTCTGGAGCAGCTCGTCCTGCCGTGCCTTGGCGAGCTCGAAATTGCCGAGAATCCTGCCGCCATCGAAGATCGGCTGCGTGGCGCTGCCGACGAGCTGGAAGAACGCCGCATGCGGCTGGAACAGCGAGACCAAAGCCGCGCTCTGATAACCGCCATTGCCGGTGAGCTGGATGGTCGGAAAGAACTGGGCGCGGGCATTGCCGATGTTGGCGGTCGCGGAGGCGAGCTGCGCCTCCTGGCGGCGGATGTCAGGCCGCTGTGTCAGAAGCTCCGACGGCAGGCCGGGCGTCACGCGCGGGATCGCGATCCGGTCGAGCGAGCCGCCATGCACGCGCACGCTCTCGGGCGGGCGCGAGACCAGCACGGCGAGCGCGTTGACGTTCTGGTCCAGCGTCTGGCGCAGCGGCGGCACCAGGGCCTTCTGGTTGGCGAGCACGCTCTCCTGCTGGGCGACATCGAGATCCGTGCCGGTGCCGGCCCTGCGCCGCTCTCTGACCGCATCGAGGATGCGCTGCGCGCTCGCGATGTTGCGCTGGGAGGTGCGGATGCGGTCCTGCGAGGCCAGCACCTGGAAATAGGCGTTGGCGACGGCAGCGAGCGTCGTCAGCGCGACGGTGTCGCGATCGAAGCGGTTGGCGTTGGCGGTTTCCTCCGCGGTCTGCAGCGCAGCCCGGTTCTGGCCCCAGAAGTCGAGCTGATAGCTGGCGCTGAGCGAAGCCGAATAGTTGACGACTTCGCGGCCGCCGATGGAGAGGCCCGAGGAGCTTGCACCCGAGGTGCGCGAATAGGTTTCCGATCCGCCGGTCGATAAGCTCGGCAGCAGCGCCGCGCCCGCCTGCCGTGCCTGGGCGTCAGCCTGGACGATGCGGGAAACGGCGGCGGCGATGTCGAGATTGACGGTCTGCGCCTCTTCCATCAGCTGCGTCAGCTCCGCAGAGCGGAAGCCGCGCCACCAATCCAATGACGGCGGCGCATCGCCCTTGCCGGCGTATTTGTACTGCGTGGGAACGTCGAGGGCGGGATCGGGAAGGTCCTGGGTCAGCACGCACGCGCCCGAGGTGGCGGCGAGGCACACCACCGCAAGCCAGCGCGCCGCGCGCAGCGTCCGGGCCGCTGAACCTTCGGACCGCCGCATGGCGATCCCCGGAACACCCTGTGTCACATCCACCCCCCGCCGGGCAGATCAAGCCGCCGCACAACCGGATTAACCGATTCGCGGCGGGACGATCGCGGGGCCTTGGACAACTCGTTCACAGCGGTGATGCTTTCTGCGGAACCTCGAGACGATACTAGCCGGGCGCTGAACTTGGGGACAGGGCCGCAGTCGCGGGACGGTCCTGCCGACGCGCCTGAAACGAATCGATGAAAATGCCAAAGGTGCTTGTCTGGCAGCGACTTCTCTTATTCTGAAAACACCGGTAGGCGCGATCAAGCTTACCAAGATTTCATGTGATATTGCTGCCACACCTGCGTTCGCAGCGCTCCACCCAGCCACAAGAGCCTTCTGCGGCTCGCATCAAGCCGCTCTCTCGTCGGCGCCATCTCACAAAGCCGTCAACGGCGCTCAATGCCGGACCGTCCGGGCGTTGGAAAGAAGCGTTCGCGGATCGACGTCGGACGACGGTCATCTTCCATCCTCCGGCAATGTTCGGACATTTCCTCCTCCTGATATCCCGCCTCGCGGCCGCGCACATTGCCGCGCGAGAATATTGCAGTCGGGACAGGCGTTTCGACGGGTTTCGCCGCAACGCAAAAGCCTTCCCCTTTGGCCCCCCAAGCACTAGCTTCTGGCCAACCAGATCAACCCCTCTTGGTGGCGATTTTCCTGACATGAGCATTCGAAACGACGTTGTCGAAGCCATCGGCAACACCCCGCTGATCAAGCTGAAGCGCGCCTCGGAACTGACCGGCTGCACCATTCTGGGCAAGGCCGAATTCATGAATCCCGGCCAGTCGGTCAAGGACCGCGCCGGCAAATGGATGATCTTGGAGGCCGAGAAGCGCGGCGAGCTCAAGCCCGGTGGTCTCGTGGTGGAAGCGACCGCCGGCAATACCGGCATCGGGCTTGCCGTCGTCGCCAGCGCGCGCGGCTATCGCACCCTGATCGTGATCCCGGAGACGCAGAGCCAGGAGAAGAAGGACTTCCTGAAGCTGTGCGGCGCCGAGCTGATCGAGGTGCCCGCCCTGCCCTATGCCAACCCCAACAATTATCAACACGTCGGCCGGCGGCTCGCGGATGAGTTGCGCAAGACCGAGCCGAACGGCGTCCTGTTCGCAGACCAGTGGAACAATCTCGACAACGCCAAGGCGCATTATGAATCGACTGGACCCGAGATCTGGGAGCAGACCGGCGGCAAGGTCGACGGCTTCGTCTGCTCGGTCGGCAGCGGCGGCACGCTGTCCGGCGTCAGCCGTTATCTGAAAGAGAAGAGCAAGACCATCCGCATCGCCTGCGCCGATCCGCACGGCGCGGGCATGTACGAATATTTCAGGACCGGCGAGGCCAAGGCGACGTCGGGCGGCTCGATCACCGAAGGCATCGGCCTCAACCGGGCGACCGCGATCGTCGAGACCGCGAAGGTGGATGATGCCTATCTCGTTCCCGACGCCGAAGCCGTCACGGCGATCTACGAATTGCTCCAGCACGAAGGCCTGTGCCTTGGCGGCTCGACCGGCATCAACGTCGTCGGGGCGATGCGCCTCGCCAAACAGCTTGGGCCGGGCAAGACGATCGTGACCGTGCTGTGCGATTCCGGCAGCCGGTATCAGTCGAAACTGTTCAACGCCGATTTCATGCGCGCCAAGAACCTGCCCGTGCCCGAGTGGCTGGAGAAGCGCAGCAACATCAAGCCGCCGTTCGTGTGACCGTTGCGCGCCCCCGTTGAGCCGGGGAGCGCGTCACGAGCTCTGCGCAGGGTGTCCGGCGGCTACGCGGGCTCGCCGCGTTCCGAGGCCGCGGCGCAATAATCGCGCCAGAACTGGCGGTATCCGTCCTCGACCCTGCGGGTGTAGACCTCGACATTGCCCGCGGCCGAGGCTGCGATCCTCGCCGGCAAGTCCGCTCGCAGCTTCGCCAGTTGCTCGGGCTGCGAGGCAAACTTGCAAGCGATCGCGGCATAGCCCTCGTCGTCCTCCGCAACCCAGTCATCGAGGCCGACAGCCGAAACGATGGAACCGCCGGCGCGCGAGGACGCGCCGTGGCCGAGCTTGGCCACGACCGGAACGCCCGCATAGAGGGATTCCCAGGTGCTAACGCCACCGTTTTGCGGGAATGGATCGAGCGAGATATCGACCTGCGCAAAGGCGCGCAGATGCTCGGCACGATCGGACGAGCCGAGGCAGGTGATGGCTTCTTCCGCAATTCCCTGCGCCACAAATCGCGCAAGGAGGCCGTCGCGCACCAGCCGATCGTCAAGCAGCGTGTGCTTGATGATGATCTTCGACCCAGCCAGCTCGCGCATCACTTTCGACCATACGCGGATGGCCTCGTCCGAGATCTTGTTGACGCGGTTGAACACCCCGAAGGTGACGTAGCCGTTGCGGAGCATGGGAAGCTGGGAAGGCGGCACATCCAGGATCGGATCGATCGTGATCAGGCACGGCAGATCAAAGACCTTTTCGGTCAGCAGGTGCCGGGCCGATTGCGGAATAAAGACCGGGTCCGCAAGCACGTAGTCCATGGCCTGAAGGCCCGTACCGGTCGCGTGTCCGAAGCCAGTGACCTGGATGGGAGCCGGCTTGCGGGCGAACACCTGGAGCCTGTTGCCCGACGAATGTCCGGACACGTCGATGAGGATGTCGACCTTGTCGGCCTGAATGCGATCCGCCAGCTGATCGTCGAACATCTGCCAGGCGTCGACCCAGACGTCGGCGGCCGACCTGAATTGGGCCGTCACCTCATCGCGGGTCGGCGAACACGAATAACAGACGATCTCGAAGTTCGCATGGTCGTGATGGCGCAGCACGGGCAATAGCCCGAACGCCGCCGAGTGGTACCAGAATTCGGAAGAGACATAGCCAATCACGATCCGCCTGTCGGGGTCGAGCTGCCGGGGCGCGAGCTTCCTTTGCGGCACTCTGGCCCCGATTGCTTCCCCCCAGGACTTGCGCGCCGCCTGCTGGACCGTGAAATCAGCGTCCGGGAGAAAGTCCAGAAAGTAGATCTTCCGCGCCATCAAATCCGGGTCCGGCGCGATCGCCAGCGCCCTGTCGAGATGTTCGATCGCGGATGCGATTTCTCCCTGGTTTGCAAAACAGGAGCTCAGCAACGCCAATGCGATCGTGGAGTGCGGATTCTGCTCGAGCAAGGTCGTGCAGGCCACGATCGCCTGTGCGGTGTTTCCGATGCTGAGCGAGGCTTCTGCCTTTCCGCGCAAGGCCACTTCAAACCGCGGCGAAAGTGCAAGTGCCGCATCGAAATCCGCAGCGGCCTGTTCCGGCCGCGACAGTGCCGCGTTAAGTCGCCCGCGTTGCGCCAGAATCTTCGCCGAATCCGGCTTGATCGCGAGCGCCGCTGCGAGCGCCGCTTCCGCCTCGTCGTAGCGCCTGAGCTCGATACTGACCATGCCTTTGCCGATCAGCGCCTCGACGTGGCGCGGCTGAAACAACAGCGCGCGATCAAAGCTCTCCCGGGCGCGGTCAAACCGAAACAGCGCCAGCTCCGCGACGCCACGATTGCAGAGCGCGTCGGCATAGTCGGGCTTCAGCTTGATCGCGCGCTCGTACGCTTCGATGGCCCGCTCGGGCAGGCTCATCTGAAGCAGGGTGTTGCCGAGGCCGGCCAGCGCCGGCGGAAAATTCGGCTTCAGCGCGATCGCCTTCTCCAGACATGCGCGCGCGGCCTCAAATTTCTGGAGGGCGAGATACACGGAGCCGAGATTGTTCTGCGCCTCGTGCGAACGCGGCTCGATCGCGACCGCGCGCTCGAGCAATTGTTGCGCCTCATCGAGACGCCCGAGCTGTTGCACGCTCAGGCCGAGGACATGCATGGCGTCGAAATGATCCGGAACGGCCTGCACGATCTGGCGGCAGAGTGCCTCGCTCTCGGCATACCTGCTCTGGCCATAGGCGCTCGCCGCGGCAGAGATGATCGCATCGGCCTGCTTCTTCAACTTCTTCTGCAACCGCGCATTCTGGAATGCGCGCGCGCCGGCGCTGCTCTGCAAGGTGTTTCTCCGGAAAAGGGCCCGAGGTGAGTCTAACTGATTCGTACGGCCAGTCGGCGAGACGTGTGCGGCTCAGGAACCGGCCAGCGTGCCCGCCTCGCCCTGCGCGGTGTCACCGCGTTCCGAAGCCGCGGCACAATAGTCGTGCCAGAACTTGCGGTAGCCCGCTTCGAGCTCCCGGGTGTAGATCTCGACATTGCCGGCGGGCGAGGCTGCGATCTGGGCCGGTAGCCCTGCGCGCAACTTCGCCAGATGCTCGGGCTGCGCGGCAAACTTGCGGGCGATCTCGACATAGCCATCGTCGTCCTCGGCGACCCAGTCACCGAGCCCGACCGCGGCCACGATGGAGGCGCCGGCACGCGAGGAGGCGCCGATCCCGAGCTTGGCGACGACGGGAACGCCCTTGTAGAGAGATTCCCAGGTGCTGATGCCGCCATTTTGCGGGAACGTGTCGAGCGAGATGTCGACCTTGTCGAACGCCATCAGGTGGTCGTCGCGCGAGGTGGTGCCGAGGCACGTGATGTTCTCCTCCGCAATGCCCTGCGCGACGAAGCGCGCGATCAGGCTATCGCGCAGCAGTGCATCGTCGAGCAGACCATGCTTGAGGATGATCTTCGATCCCGGCACCTCCCGCATGATGCGCGACCACACGCGGATCGCATCGTCCGAGATCTTGTAGATGCGGTTGAACACGCCGAAAGTGACGTAGCCGTTGCGGAGCATCGGCAGCTCGGAGGGCTGCAGATTGGTGACCGGCTCCATCGTGATCAGGCACGGCAGATCGTGGATCTTCTCGGGAAACAAGTGCCGGACCGACGGCGGAATGAAGATGGGATCGGCGAGCACATAGTCCATGGTCGGCATGCCCGTGCCCGTCGCGTGTCCGAACCCGGTCGCCTGGATCGGAGCCGGCTTCCGCGCGAAGCATTGCAGCCGGTTGCCGGTGGTGTGGCCTGACACGTCGATCAGGATGTCGACATCGTCGGCCTGAATGCGATCGGCGAGTTCGTCGTCCGAAAGCCCCCAGGCATCGACCCAGACGTCCGCCAATGATTTGAATTTGGCGGTGTACTCGTCCGCCCCCGGCCAGGAATAGTAGCAGATGATCTTGAACCTGGTGTGATCATGATGGCGCAGCACCGGCAGCAAGGTGAGCCCCGCCGAATGCTGGCGGAACTCGGCCGCGACATAGCCGACCACGATCCGCTTGTCCGGATCGAGCGGCCGCTTCGGCAGCGTCCTTTGCGGAATCCTCGAGCCGATCGCATCCCACCAGGATTTCCGCACCGCCTGCTGCACCACGAAATCGGCCTCGGCGCGGTAGTCCTGCAGGAAGATCTTTCCCCGGATCGCGTCCCCGTAGTCCGGGCGAAGCGCCAGCGCGCGATCGAGATATTCGATCGCGGTGTCCATGTCGCCCTGGTTCGAATAGGCGAATCCCATCAGCGCCATTCCCATCTCGGAACGCGGGTTTCGCTCGATCAAGGTCGTCGCGGCTGCCATTGCCTGCGCGGTCTTTCCCATGACGAGGCAGGCCTGGGCCTTGCCCCGGAGCGCCAGCTCGAGCTTGGGCGAGATCGCAAGCGCCGCCTCGAAATCCGCAAGCGCGGGCTCCAGGCGCTGCAGTTCGTAACTGAGCCGCCCGCGCTGGGCCAGGATCCTCGGCGCGCCCGGCTTGATCGCCAGCGCCGCGGCAAACTTGGCGGCCGCCTCGTCGTGGTGCCGGAGCTCCATGCTCACCATGCCGCTGCCGACGATGGCTTCGGCATGACGCGGCTGAAACAGCAAGGCGCGCTCGAAACTCTCCTTGGCGCGCATCACCTGCCCGAGCACGATCTCGACCATGCCACGGTTGCAGAGCGCATCGGCGTAATCCGGTTTCAGCTTGATGGCGCGCTCGTGCATCTCGAGCGCCTGCTCGTACTGCCCCATATGCATCAGCGTGTTGCCGAGATTGGTGATCGCGACCGCGAAATTCGGCTTCAGCGCGATCGCCCTCTCCTGGCACTTCCGCGCCTCCTCGTAATTACCGAGGTCGAAATGCACGGTCGCGAGGTTGTTGTGGGCATCGTGCAGGCGCGGATCGAGCGCAATCACGCGCTCGATTAGCTCTTTCGCCTCCTCGAGGCGCCGGCCGTCATGGGCGCACATGCCGAGCAGATGCATGGCGTCGACATGATCCGGAAGGGCTTTCAGGATTTCGCGGCACAGCGCCTCGGTCTCGGCATACCGGCCCTGGCCATAGGCGTTTGCCGCAGCGGCAATGACGGCGTCGGCCTGCTTCATCAATTTCTTCTGCAATCGCGCGTTCTGGAATGCGCGCGCGCCGCCGCCGCCGTTCTGCAAGGTGTCTCTCCGGAGAATGCCCGAAGCCGAGTCTAACTGATTCGCGAGCGATGACCGCCCGGTCGCCGGACCAGCATCGCCCCCGGGGTTTCCCGGGGATCAGCGCAAGATCTGGCTGAGGAACAGCTTCGTGCGGGCGTGCTGAGGCGCCGCGAAGAACTCGTTCGGGGTGTTGGCCTCGATGATCTGGCCGGCGTCCATGAACACCACGCGGTTGGCGACCTCGCGGGCAAAACCCATCTCGTGGGTCAC
The DNA here is from genome assembly GCF_024585165.1 of Bradyrhizobium sp. WBOS07. Taxonomy (NCBI): domain Bacteria; kingdom Pseudomonadati; phylum Pseudomonadota; class Alphaproteobacteria; order Hyphomicrobiales; family Nitrobacteraceae; genus Bradyrhizobium; species Bradyrhizobium sp. WBOS07. The sequence continues at coordinate 2,076,045 of NZ_CP029008.1, read as the reverse complement.
CACCATCATGGTCATGCCCTCCCCGGCGAGGTCCACCATGGTGTCCAGTACCTCCTTGACCATCTCCGGGTCGAGCGCCGAGGTCGGCTCGTCGAACAGCATCACCTTCGGATTCATCGTCAGGGCGCGGGCGATGGCGACGCGCTGCTGCTGGCCGCCGGACATCTGGCCCGGAAACTTGTTGGCCTGATGCGGGATCTTGACCCGTTCCAGGAACTTCATCGCGGTCGCCTCCGCGTCCTTCTTCGGGATGTTGCGGACCCAGATCGGCGCCAGCGTGCAATTGTCGAGCACCGTGAGGTGCGGGAACAGATTGAAGCTCTGAAACACCATGCCGACTTCGCGGCGCACGGCATCGACATGCTTGAGGTTGGGTCCGAGCTCGATGCCGTCGACGACGATCTCGCCCTCCTGGAATTCCTCGAGCGCGTTGATGCAGCGGATCAGCGTCGACTTGCCGGAACCGGAGGGCCCGCAGATCACGATGCGCTCGCCCTTGCGCACTTCGAGGTCGATGTCGCGCAGCACGTGAAAGTCGCCGTACCATTTGTTGAGGCCGGAAATCTTGACGATGGGGTCTGACATGGGGACCTCGATCAGCTGCGGCGGTGGGCGTTGAGACGATGCTCGACGAACAGCGAGTAGCGCGACATTCCAAAGCAGAAGATGAAGTAGATGATGCCGGCGAAGGCGAAGCCGGTGAACGCGGTCGACGGCGTCGACCATTTCGGATCCGAGAACGATGCCCTGAGCGAGCCCAGCAGATCGAACAGAGCCACGATCGAGACCAGCGAGGTGTCCTTGAACAGCGAGATGAAGCTGTTGACGAGGTTTGGAATGACGTGGCGCAACCCCTGCGGCAGCACGATCAACGAGGTCGTCTTCCACCAGGAGAGCCCGAGGGCGGCCGCCGCCTCGGTTTGCCCGCGCGGGATCGCGGCGAGCCCGCCGCGGACGTTCTCGGCCTGGTAGGCGCCGGTGAACAGCGCAATGCCGATCAATGCGCGAACGAGGCCGTCGACGGTGAAATTGCCGGGCAGGAACAGCGGCAGCATGTAGGTGGCGAAGAACAGCACGGTGATCAGGGGCACGCCGCGCCAGAACTCGATGAAGGCGATCGAGAAGATCCGGATCAGCGGAATGGTGGAGCGGCGGCCCAGCGCGAGCGCGATGCCGATCGGCAGCGAGGTGACGATGCCGGTGACGGAGACCACCAGCGTCACCAGCAGGCCGCCCCAAAGATTGGTCGCCACGACCGGCAATCCGCCGTGATCGAGATCCATGAGCCTGATGACGATGGCGATGGCAATGAAGGTGGCGATGCTCGATGCCAGAGCCCGCCCGCCGGTGCGAACGCCGCCGCCGAGAACGAAGGCGACCAGGCACGCGATCGCGGCCGTCGCCGCGAAATCGGCCCAGACCGGCTGGCCTGTCTCCTGGATATAGTCGCGCAACCAGGTGAGCGGAAAGATCAGCCAATGGACCGCCGTACCGAATAGCACGATGAGGCTTCCGACGCCCCACAGCAGCGGTCCGATCGCCGAATTCTTGCTGAGACCGAGCAGCGCCTGTCCGGCGCCAATGATGCTCTCGTCGAACAACTCCAGGAGACCGGCCGTCCAGCTCAGGCCGAAGCCCTTGATGCCGCCTCCGTGCAGCAGGAAGAATGCGACCACCGGAAACGCGACGAAGAACATGCCGGCGTTCAGGCTCTTCGCCGGCAGCCGCGGTACGAGCAGCGGCACCAATAGGACCGCGGCCAGGATGAATGTGAGATCGACCCGCCAGCGTTCGGCCTCGGGATAGAAGCCGTAGATCAGCTGCGGGAGCTTCGCCTGGATGTAGGGCCAGCAGGCGCCGACCGCGAAACCGGCGTTCTCGGCGAGGCAGGCGGTGCGGTCCTTGCCGCTCCAGACCGCATCGACGACCAGGAACTTGACGGAGGGAACGATCGTGTACCAGAGCAGCAAGGCGCCCAGGATCGTCAGCAGGATGTTGGTCGGCGAGTTGAACAGGCGCGTGCGCATCAGGCCGATGAAGCCGGTGGTCTTCACCGGCGCGGGTCGCTCGGCGAGCAGGTCACGGCGGACGAAGCGGGACGAGACGACATCGCTCATGCGCCCAGACTCCGGCTGACCCGCCAACCATAGAGGCTCATGATGGCGCTGGTGACGAGCGAGATCAGAAGGTAGATGCCCATCGTCATGGCGATGATCTCGATCGCCTGCCCGGTCTGGCTCAGCGATGTGCCGGCAAATACCGAGACGAGGTCCGGATAGCCGATCGCGACCGCCAGCGACGAGTTCTTGGTGAGATTGAGATACTGGTTGGTCAGCGGCGGCACGATGACGCGCATGGCCTGCGGCACGACGATCAGGCGGAGCGTAGCGCCGCGGCTGAGGCCCAGCGAGGACCCCGCCTCCATCTGCCCCTTGTGAACGGACAGGATACCGGCGCGCACGATCTCGGCGATGAACGCGGCCGTGTAGGTCGACAGCGCCACCACCAGTGCCACGAATTCCGGGATGATGCGCGAGCCGCCTGCGAAATTGAATCCCCTCAGCTGCGGCAGCTCGAACGTGAAGGGCAAACCGAATGCCAGCGTCGTGGCCAGCGGAAACCCGAACAGCAGGGCCAGCACGTAAGGCCAGATGCGGATAACGTGGCCACGCTGAAACAGCGCTCGCCTTGCGTAGAAGCGCAGGGCCAGCGAGGCGACGATGCCGAACGCCAACACCACCAGGAACGGCGCGAGACCGCTCTGGCCGATCGGACTGGGGATGACGAGGCCGCGATTGCTGATGAAGGCGATGCCGAACAGCGAGATGCTCTGCCGCGGATTGGGCAAGGCCGCCAGCACCGCCAGATACCAGAACAGGATCTGGAACAGGAGTGGCAGGTTGCGGATGACCTCGACATAGATCTCGCCGATGCGCGACAGCAGCCAGTTCGGCGACAGCCGGCACAGCGCGACGACGAAGCCGAACACGGTGGCGAAGACGATGCCCACCACCGAGACCACGAGCGTGTTCAGGAGACCGACCACGAACACGCGCAGGAACGTATCCGAGCCGGTATAGGAGATCAGGGTCTGGTTGACGTCGAAACCGGCGTTGTTGCGCAGGAAACCGAAGCCGGCGGCAATGTGCTGGTTCTCCAGGTTGGCGCGAGCATTGGAGACGATCTCGTAGCCGATCCAGCCCAGGACCGCCGCGAAGGCAAACTGGACGGCAACGCCGTTCCAGCCTGCCTTGCCGCCCAGAAGGCGCCTGATCTTCAGCGCGATCTGGGGCGGCGGTTTTCGGGCCTCGGTGCTCATGCCGCTGTCAGCGGGTCAGGAGCGGTCAGCGGATCGGCGGCGCGTACTGAAGACCGCCCTTGTTCCAGAGATTGTTGAGGCCGCGGTTGATGGCGAGCGGCGAGCCCGCGCCGACGTTGCGGTCGAACACCTCGCCGTAATTGCCGACCGTCTTCACGATCCGCACCACCCAATCCTTGGTCAGGCCGAGCTGTTCGCCGAAATTGCCGTCGCTGCCGACAACCCGCTTCATCTCCGGATTATCCAGCTTCGCCTTCTCGTCGACGTTCTTCGAGGTCACCCCGAGCTCCTCGGCGGTGATCATCGCGAACAACGTCCACTTCACGATGTCGAACCACTGGTCGTCGCCGTGGCGCACCATCGGGCCGAGCGGCTCCTTGGAGATGATCTCGGGCAGCACCATGTGGTCGTTGGGACTGGCGAGCTTGAGGCGGTTGGCGTAGAGGCCAGACTGGTCCGTGGTGAAGACGTCGCAGCGCCCGGCTTCATAGGCCTTGACCGTTTCGTCGTTGGTGGCGAACGCGATCACCTCGTACTTCATGTTGTTCGCCTTGAAGTAGTCGGCGAGATTTTGCTCAGTCGTCGTGCCGGTCTGCACGCAGACCGAGGCGCTGTTGAGCTCGAGCGCCGAGTTCACCTTGAGCGACTTCTTCACCATGAAGCCCTGCCCGTCATAATAGGTCACGCCGGTAAAATTGGCGCCGAGCGAGGTGTCGCGCGAGATGGTCCAGGTGGTGTTGCGCGAGAGCACGTCGATCTCGCCGGACTGGAGCGCGGTGAAGCGGTCCTTGGCGGACAGCGGCACGAACTTGACCTTGGTCGGGTCGTTGAAGATCGCGCCGGCGATGGCGCGGCAGACGTCGACGTCGATGCCGGTCCAGTTGCCCTTGTCGTCGGGCGAGGAGAAACCGGGCAGGCCCTGGCTGACGCCGCAGGACAGCATGCCCCGGTCCTTGACCGTCTTGAGCGTTTGCGCATCGGCGGCTTGGACGGAGAGACCGGCGGCGAGAGCAAGAGTGAGAGCCAGGGTTACGCGTTTCATGGGCTTTGGGCCTTTCAAAGTCGTCTCAAGGAACGTTGTCTCAGGATCATCCCTGCCGGGCCGGGCATATCAAGACCAGCCTTGCAAGAGTCATGCTGGAAAACCTTGCCGAACACTCGCCGATCCCGGGAGGCCATACCTTAATCCCCGCCGCTGGCGCCCGCCGCTATGGGCTGTGCGCAAAGTTCGGTCAGACGATGGATCGAAGGTCGCGGCAGGCCCCTCAACATGCGGCGACTGAATAGCACCTGCGCATCACAGAACGACTGGCGTGCCGGGTCAAGGGGTTGACGGGACTCTTCTGTGTTCTGTTATTAACGACAGCGGCCTTTCGGCCGGCCCGTCGGGCGCCCAGCCCCGACCGGAAACGCGGTTTTGAAAGCAGACGCATGGATTCCTCGCACCCCCAAGAGCAGAAGGCCGAGACCCGGCTGGTCACCTCCGGCCGCGACACCAAGGCGCAGAAGGGGTTCGTCAATCCGCCGGTTTTCCACGGCTCGACCGTGCTCTATCCGACCGCCGAGGACCTGCACGCCCATCGCGGCGAGTTCACCTATGGCCGCCACGGTTCCCCCACCACCAAGGCGTTCCAGGAGACGCTGATGGCGTTGGAGGGGCCGCAATGCGCCGGCGTCGGCATCGTGCCGTCGGGATTGTCGGCGATCTCCACCACCCTGCTCGCGCTGCTGAAGGCCGGCGACCACATTCTGGTAGTCGACAACGTCTACCGCCCCTCGCGCAATTTCTGCAACGGCATGCTCGCCCGCTACGGCGTCGAGACCACGTACTTTGATCCGCTGATCGGTGCCGGCATCGACAAGCTGTTCAAGCCGAACACCCGCGCGGTGCTGGTGGAGGCGCCGGGCTCGCAATCGTTCGAGATGCCGGACATCCGCGCCATCGCCGAGGTCGCGCATGCGAAGGGCGCGCTCGTCATCGACGACAACACCTGGGCAACGCCGCTCTATCACCGCTCGCTCGAACAGGGCGTCGACGTCAGCATGCAGGCCGCCACCAAATATATCGGCGGCCATTCCGACATCATGTTCGGCACGATCTCGGCCAATGCCAAGGCCTGGCCGATCGTTGCCGAAGGCATCCGCCTGCTCGGGGTCTGCGCCGGTCCCGACGACGTGTTCCTCGCGCTGCGCGGCCTGCGCACGCTGTCGGTCCGGCTGGCGCAGCATCATCGCTCCGGTCTCGACATGGCGCGCTGGCTCGCTGCCAGGCCGGAGGTTGCTCGCGTGCTGCATCCGGGCCTGGAGACCGATCCCGGTCACGCCATCTGGAAGCGCGACTTCACCGGCGCATCCGGCCTGTTCAGCATCGTGCTGAAGCCGGCGCCGCAGCAGGCCGTCGACGCCATGCTCAACACGCTCAAGCTGTTCGGCATGGGTTTTTCCTGGGGCGGCTTCGAGAGCCTTGCGATTCCCTTCGATTGCGATGCCTATCGCACCGCGACCAAATGGGCGCCCGGCGGGCCAACTCTGCGCCTGCACATCGGGCTCGAAAGCACCGACGATCTCAAGGCCGATCTCGATCGCGGCTTTGCTGCCCTCAAAGCGGCAATGTGAGCCCGCTCACAGGGCATTGCGCCTGCTGACGCGTCAGGCGCGACGCGGTCGACGCGCAACGTGCGCCGCGGCGGACGCACGACGTGCGGGAACGTGCAAGTGTCGTAAACGTTAACGACGACGCGCCAACAAATGATTTGATCCACTGCCGTTTAGCGCTAGCCTCACCAATCGACTCCAATCCGGACACGGAGAATGGGAACGTTGGTTCTGCTCGACCTCATGGGCGGCGTGGCGCTGTTGCTGTGGGGCCTGCACATGGTCCACAGCGGGATTCTGCGCGCCTTCGGTCCGGACCTCAGGCGCCTGCTGGGCAAGGCGCTGGGCAGCCGCGTCAACGCCTTTGCCGCCGGCCTCGGGCTCACCGCCCTGCTCCAGAGCAGCACGGCGACCGCCTTGATCACGAGCTCGTTCGCGGCCGAAGGCCTTGTCAGCCTCGCCGCCGCGCTTGCCATCATGTTGGGCGCCAATGTCGGCACGACGCTGATCGTGCAGGTGCTGTCGTTCAACATCGCAGCAATTGCGCCGGTCCTGTTCGTGCTCGGGCTCGTCGCGTTCCGCTCCGGCCCGCGTTCGCGGATCAAGGACATCGGCCGCGTCTGCATCGGCCTTGGCCTCATGCTGCTCTCGCTGCACATCCTGCTCGACACGCTGGCGCCGGCCGAGAACGCCCCCGGCGTCCGCGTCGTGATGTCGGCCATCACCGGCGATCCCATCCTGTGCATCGTGATCGCCGCCCTCGTCACTTGGGCGGTGCATTCGAGCGTCGCCAGCGTGCTCCTGATCATGTCGCTGGCCTATTCGCAGTTCATCACGCCCTACGCGGCGCTGGCGCTCGTGCTCGGGGCCAATCTCGGCAGCGCCATCAATCCCGTGTTCGAGGGCGCCAGGCGTGACAATCCTGCGAGCTATCGCCTGCCGGTCGGCAATCTCGTCAACCGCGTGATCGGCATTGCCCTGGTCCTGCCCTTCCTGGGCGGGATCGCCGAGCACATGCACGCCTGGCAGCCGGATCTCGCCAAGATGACGGCGGCCTTCCACATCGCCTTCAATGTCGGCACGGCAATCGTCTTCATCGGCCTGCTCGACGCCATGTCGCGCCTGCTCACTCGTCTTTTCCCGGATCGCGTTCAGGAGGCCGACCCGGCCCGGCCGCGCTATCTCGACGAGACCGCGCTGGAGACGCCGTCGCTGGCGCTCGCTGATGCCGCGCGCGAGACGTTGCGCATGGGCGATCTCGTCGAGGTCATGCTGCGCAAGGTGATGGCCGCGATGATGACGGGCGATCGTATGCTGGTCGACCAGGTCTCCAAGATGGACAATCTCGTCGACGGTCTCGACGAGGCCATCAAGCTCTACGTGACCAAGCTGATGCGGGGCAGCCTCGACGAGAGCGAAGGACGGCGCGCGATGGAGATCATCTCCTTCGCCATCAACCTCGAACACATCGGCGACATCATCGACAAGAGCCTGAGCGAGCTCGCCACAAAGAAGATCAAGCGGCGTTTCCAGTTCTCGGCGGAAGGGGCAGACGAGCTCGCCGCGTTCCACAAGCGCACGATGGACTCGCTGCGGATCGCGTTCGGCGTCTTCATGTCGGGCGACGCCAACGAGGCCCGCAAGCTGCTGGTGGAGAAAACCGCGCTGCGCAACACCGAGCTTGCCGCGGTCGAGCGGCATCTCGATCGCCTGCGCGAGGGCCGTCCCGAAACCATCGAAACGACGTCACTGCATCTCGACGTGCTGCGCGACCTGCGCCGTATCCACTCGCACATCTGCTCGGTCGCCTATCCCGTGCTCGATGCGGCCGGCGAACCCTACCGCAGGACCGAGGCCAACCAAGCCGCCCTGCCCGCCTCGGATGCCGCGTCGGCGATACCGCGCTAGTTCGGGCGCGACGCGCTCCGGGAGGCCGTCGGCCCACCCGACTGCTGCGTTGCGAGCGCTGACAAATTTGCAGCCATTCCTCTATCTCCGCTGGGTTCGCGGCTGGAGTCGAACCCTGCAACATGACGCGCCGGCGCTACTCTGTGTGATCGGGGGCCTCGACGCTCCAGCTCGCGTCAGCGCCAAATGGATGGTCTATGAAGAACACCCATGTTCCGTCGGGCAGCTTGCGATGAACCTCCATGCCATGATGATGAACCTGGATCGGCCTGCCGTCTGGCCCGATGCCTTTGATCAGCCATTGGGAGCGCGTCATGGCGAAATCGCCCGCAATGGTCGTGTGATGCGTGACGACATCCATATGCGGCCGTAATCCGATATAGGCGGCCATCGTCTCGCGGATGGCGTCGGCCCCACGGGCGACCCTGGTTCCACCGTGGACGTCATCGACTTGCACGATCGACGCATCGCGGTGGTACATTGCGGCGGCCGCTTCTACATTGTGGCTGTTGAATGCTCGGGCAAGCCAGAGATTGCAAAGTTCCGGAGATGGTGCGCCCATGTTGGACTCTCCTTCTTGACGGCAACGGCACGTTGTTCGTGGCGTTGATGTAGATCGAGAGACTGACGGGCGCGATCTGTTCTTTTGCCGTTCGATCTTGCGCAATCGCACAGCGGCGACCGTGGCAGGGAACCGGAGTCCGTTGATGGTCCAGCGCCTGGATTGGGATGATCTTCGATACGTTCTCGCGGTCGCCGACGAAGGTTCACTGGCAGGCGGCGCCCGATCCCTCGGCGTCAACCACACCACTGTCTTGCGGCGGATTGGAGTGATCGAGAAGCGGCTCGGCCTGCGCCTGTTCGAGCGCCTGCCGAGCGGCTATCTCTTGACCGCGGGCGGCAAGGAAATGATCGTCGCGGCGCGGAACGTCGATGACACGATTGCCGCGCTGGAGCGCCGACTCGCGGGCCGCGATCTCGAGCTGTCCGGACAGTTGCGCATCACGACGACCGACACTCTCATGGTATCCGTCCTTCCGGCCGCACTCGGCGAGTTCGCCGATCAGCACTCCGGCATCACGATCGAGATCGCCATAGCCAATGCCATGTACAGTTTGACGCGGCGCGACGCCGACGTTGCGGTCAGGCCGGCGACCAATCCGCCGTCGCATTTGGTCGGGCGACGCATCGCGTCGCTGGCCTTTGCCGTCTATGCCAGCCCACGCTACTTGGATCGCACGGGCATTTCACCGAGTCTTTCGGCCCCCCATCGCTGGCTCGCTCCCGATGACAGCCTTTCGGCGTCCACCATTGCCCGATGGATGCATGGTGTCAACGGAGAGGCCGAAGTCGTGGCACGTGCAAATTCCCTTGTTGCGCTCCGCGATCTGGCACGCGAAGGCATCGGTGTGACCGCACTACCCTGCTATCTCGGCGACCTCTCGCCCGGACTCACACGGCTCGGAGAGCCGATCGCGGCGATGACGTCGGCACTCTGGGTGCTAACGCATGAGGATCTGCGCGAAACCGCCCGCGTCCGGGCGTTCACCGAGTTTGTGAGCGAAGCCTTCATCAAGCGGCGGGCATTGCTGGAAGGCAGGGCGGGCGGTGACGCGGTTGCTCCTATCGGCGACCGGTGACGATCAGCGCTCCAGCGTCTTCGAGGCGCTGCCGCGGTTCTTCCAGATCAGCATGATGTTGCGAATGTAGATAATGGTCGCGAGCGATTGTCCGAGGATGATGATCGGCTCGCGCTTCACCACGCCGTAGACCAGGGTCATCAGGCCGCCGCCCATCGAGCAGAACCAGAACGCCATCGGCACCACGCTGTTGCCGGCGCGCTCGCTCGCGATCCATTGCACCAGGAAGCGCGCGGTGAAGAACAGCTGCGCGACCAGGCCGAATGCCAGCCAGAAATCGAATTTGGCGACGAAGACGTCGTAGAGATAATTGCTCAGCGCCTGACCGTATTGGATGATCATGCGGTCACCTCAGTCACGTCTGGTGTCGGCTTCTTGCGGCGGATCAGCCACCACACGCCGGCGAGATCCATGATGCCGATCCAGAGCCGGTCAAAGAAACCGTAATTCGACACGCCGGAATGGCGCGGCCGGTCGATCACGTCGACATAGGCGATGTCGTAGCCCTCGCGGCGGACCAGCGCCGGCAGGAAGCGATGCAGCCCGTCGAAATAGGGCATCATCAGGAAGACCTCGCGCCGGAACGCCTTCAATCCGCAGCCGGTATCCCGCGTGCCGTCCTTGAGGATGGCGTTGCGGACGCCGTTGGCCACGCGCGACTGGAATTTCTTGAAGCCGGTATCCTTGCGTCCGACGCGCTGCCCCGCAGCGAGGCCGACGCGCCCTGATCCCTTCTCGACCGCCGCGATCAGGTCGGGCAGGAAGGCCGGATTGTTCTGGCCGTCGCCGTCGAGCGTCGCCACGATCACGCCACGCGCCGCGCGCACCCCGCTGCGCACAGCCGCGGATTGACCGCCCGATCTGGCGTGGCGGAGCTGGCGCAGATTGTCCCGCTGCGTCATCAGCGTCGTGATCCGTTCGCCGGTCGCATCGGTCGAGCCGTCGTTGACGTAGATGATCTCGTAGTCCCAGCGGCCGTCGAGCGCCGCGCCGATCTCCGCGATCAGCGGCGCGATGTTGTCGGCTTCGTTGCGCACGGGAACGACGATGGAAACCGAAGGCTGGGAAACCGAAGGCTGGGACGTCGACAAGTGAGGCTCGTGGTTGGAATTGGCCTGCCATTGGAACCGGCGGTCCCGGCAGGCAGCCGCTTTTATGGGGCGGATGCCTCGTGGGCAACCCTTTTGAGGCGGCCCGAGACAGCCCCCGCAAGCGGCACGATGGAGCCGTCGGCGCGGATGGCGAAGCCCAGCCTTCGGGCCGCGAACCAGTAGCGGACCGCCATGGCGCCGATCGTGCCGACCAGGGCGCCGGCCACGACGTCGCTCGGGTGATGGGCGACCAGCACCAGCCGCGTCAGCAGGATCACGATTGCGTAAGTGAACATGAAGACGCGCAGGCGCGGCCACAATGCCGATACCGCAAACGCCAGGGCGAACGCGGCCACGGCATGGCCTGACGGCAGGCTGGCATACGCCCCCGTCCCCTCGAACGGAACGAAGTTGAACGGATTGGCCTTGCCGCCGACAAACGGACGTCCGCGGCCGATGCAATATTTCAGGATCTCGGCGACGAATGCCGACACGGCAATCGACAGAAACACGAACTGCAGCCGCGTACCGAGACCGAGCAGCAGCGCGCGGCGCGTTCCGTGAAGCCCTGCCGCGACGAACGCCAACACCACCAGCGCGGCCCCGAGCACCGAGAGCAGATACTCGTCCTTGCCGAAATCGGTCAGGATGCGGATCGGCCACAGGCTGGGCGTGCCGCGAGGAGGCATCAGCTGGATCTCGGTCTGGTCGAACGCGACCATCAGCACGATCGCGAGGGCCGCGCCCGCCGCGCTGAGCCACAGCGAATGCCGCGCCAGCTTGCGCGCGGCCTCGGCGCGGCGTGAATGCGAGGGCGTGCGGACGAGCTGCGCCAGCGCGCGCCTCGACACGGCGAGCAATTGCGCGGGGTAGCCCGGACGCGGCGCGGGGCTGGTCGTAACAGGCATCCTACTCGGTGCCTTCCGACCGGAAGATCGAAATCGAGATCGCGCGGCCTTGCGAGAAATTGTAGCCGTCGATGCGGGTCCCGACCTTGTAGCGCAGCCCGATCGCCTCGGCGCGCTGCACGAAGCTGCGCTCCGAGCGCTGCTCGATCAGCGCAAAACGGCAGCTGCCTTGCCGCAGGAAATCCGCCGCGCCCGAGCCGTCGGTGAGCACGGTCTGGGTGCCCGTCAGGAACACGAGGCTGGGCTCATGATAGCCGGCCGCAGCCGCCTTCGGCCCGACGCAGGTGACGTTGCGGAGCGCGCGCGCGACCTCGATGCTCGGAAACAGCGGCGTCAGCGACGGCAACACGATGCCATACACGATCACAGCCAGCATCAGGGCCGCGACCAGCGCGTTGAGCAGCGAGCGTTCGGCGCGGTTGTTGTCGTAGAGCCACCAGGCGAACAGGCCGAAGATCAGCGACGCCGCGATGAACGGCCAGGCCACGAAGGCGGGCTGCCGCGTCAGGATCACCGCGCCGACCACCGCGATGATCGAGGTGGCCGCAGGGATCGCGAACCACCAGGCCGAACCGCGCATCAGCCAGGAGCGCGACAGCACGCGCCGCTCCACCGCACCGGCGGTGAGAATGGCGATCGCCGGATAGAGCGGCAGCACGTAATGCGGCAGCTTGGTCAGCACCGCCTCGAACACGATCCAGGACGGGATTAGCCAGGCCAGCAGAAACTGCGCGCCGGGCTCCCGCCGCGCCCGCCACACCGCGGGCGCCGCCATCGCCGCGAGCGGTGCGCCGGGCCAGAACGTGATCCAGAACAGCGCCAGGTAAAGTCCGGGCGGCGCGCCATGGGATTCCTGGGCGCCCAACTTGCTCAGCATGTCGCCGCCGACGGAGTCCGCAAAGAAGGCCTCGCCCGCGCGCCAGAAGATCGCGACGAACCAGGGCAGCACCAGTACCAGCATCCACATCAGGCCCCAGACCGGGCGCAGCTTCCACAGCCAGGAGGCATCGCGGTCCTGGATCGCCAGCGCAACGATGGTCAGCCCGGCGAACATCAGGATCAGCGGGCCCTTGATCAGGATGCCGACCGCAAGCGCGGTCCAAAAGATCGCGGGCCAGCTCCAGGGCGGATGCGTCTCGTCCTCGGCGCGCTGCCACGACAGATAGGCCCGCGCCATCGCCCCCATCGCGGCGACCACGCAGAGCAGCAGCATCGCATCGGTCTTGGCGAGGCGCGCCTCGACCCCGAGCAGCACCGAGGCGCACATCATCAACGCCGCCAGCACCGCGGCGCGCCGCGTGACGAAGCCGAGCGCGGCCCAATAGGTCATGAGCACGGCGCCGATCGCCCCGAACAGCGACGGCAGCCGGTAGACCCAGATCCGCAACTCGGCCTTCGGCAGCTTGAGCATCTGGGCGGCTTCCACCGTCGCCGATTGCAACCAGTAGATGCCGATCGGCTTCTTGTAGCGGACGTCCTCCTGGAAGCGGATATCGACATAGTCGCCGCTCTCGACCATCTGCTTGGTGGCCTGGGCGAACCGCGCCTCGTCGCGATCGATCGGGGGGATCGTGAAGAAGCCCGGCAGGAACAACAGCAGCGCGCATAGCAGCAGGAAGGCGACGGCGCGGGCATGGCTGGCCGTGACGACATCGAGCATGCGCACGAGTCCGCTGCCCGGATTTGCAGGCGATTTCGGTTCGCGGGGGGCTCCAAAACGGGGGGCTGGGTAGGTCTCGGCCATTGGTTCCGCTTACGCTGAAACCGCCATCGCCACAACCGCTTAAGGCAGGCTCATTGAATTCGAATGACGACTGTGTCCGCGGCGCCCGTGGCATCGATCACGGTGAGCCGTGCAAAGCCCGGACCGGGCGGATCGATCAGGCGTTGGCGGCGGCCGTCGATCTCGCCACGCACGGTGCCGTTAACCATCACGGTCATCGGCAGAACGCCGCCGGCGACCTTGACCGGCATCGCCGCGCTGTCCTGCCCGCCGGAGCGATCGACATCGATCCGCGAGCCGTTCAGCGGAAACTGGATGTGCAGGGCCTGCTCGCGGCCGGTCCGCACCAGCTCCCCGACGGGGCGGAACCGCTTCAACGGCAACGGCAGCTTGGCATTGCTGGCAACCAGGGTTCCCCTGGGCGGCTTCGGCAGCGGAGCCAGCGTCCTGCCGCTGCGCGCGAACGCATCGAACAGGATCGGTGCGGCGGCGACGCGCCCGATCAGGCCCGGAACCGGCGCGCCGTCGGGCCGGCCGACCCAGACGCCGATGGTCATCCGGCCGTCGAACCCGACCGACCACGCGTCGCGATAGCCGTAGGAGGTCCCGGTCTTGAAGGCGATGCGGTTGTGAGCGGCATTCTCCGGCGGCGGCGTTCCCAGAAGCACATTGCCGACCTGCCAGGCCGCGACCTGATCCAGCAGCCGGAGCGGCTCACGGTCGTCCTTGTCCGCGACGATCTCGCGCAGCGGCCTGGTGGTGCCGAGACGGGCGAAGCCCGCATAGAGCTGGGCCAGATCCTGCAGCGTCACGCCGACGCCGCCGAGACCCATGGCGAGCCCCGGCGCTTCGTCCTTGGGCAGAACCAGATTGCCGCCGGCCTGCCGCAGCCGCGAGGCGAGCCGGCTGGAGCCGACCCGGTCGAGCAGCACGATCGCAGGCACGTTCAAGGACAATTGCAGCGCCTTCCGCACCGGCACCGTGCCCTGGAAGGTCATGTCGAAATTCTCCGGCGCATAGGAGCCGAAGCGAACCGGACGATCGTCGATCAGGCTGTCCGGATGAATGAAGCCGTCCTCGAAGGCGAGCCCGTAGATGAAGGGTTTCAGCGTCGAGCCCGGCGAGCGGATCGCACGGGTCATGTCGACCTGCCCTGCCCGGCTCTCGTCGAAATAATCGGCCGAACCGACGCGGGCGAGCACGTCCCCGCTCTCGTTGTCGACCACGATGATGCCGACCGAAATGTTCGGCCCGAGCGCGATGGCGCGGTCGCGCGCCAGCGGCTCCAGCACCTTCTGCAAATTCGCATCGAGCGTGAGCTTGACGACCGAGGTGTCCTTGACCGTCGACAGCGCGGTGTCGGAGGCGTGCGGCGCCAGGATCGGCATCGGCTTGCGCAGTCTTGGCACGGGCACGGCCTTGGCCTGGCGGGCGTCCTCTGCGCTGACCACTTGCTCCTCGACCATGCGGTCGAGCACGCGGTCGCGCGCCCTGCGCGCGGCCTCGGGATGCCGGTCGAGCCGGCGCGTCTCCGGCGATTGCGGCAGCGCCACCAGCAGCGCGGCTTCCGCCAGCGACAGCCGCTTCGGCTCCTTGCCGAGATAGCCGATCGAGGCGGCGCGGATGCCTTCGAGATTGCCGCCGTAAGGCGCCAACGCCAGATAGAGGTCGAGGATCTGCTCCTTGCTCAGGGTTCGCTCGATCTCGATCGCGCGCACCATCTGCCGCAGCTTGGCATAGAGCGAGCGCTGCCGGCGCGGCTCCATCAGCCGGGCCAGCTGCATGCTGATGGTCGAGCCGCCAGAGACGATGTGGCCGCGCGTTGCGAGCTGGAGCGCAGCGCGCCCCAGCGCCAACGGATCGACGCCGTCATGGGCGTAAAAGCGCTGGTCTTCGTAGGCGAGCAGCAGCTTGAGATAGGTCGGATCGACGTTGGACCTGGCATCGACCGGCAGCCTCCAGCGGCCATCCGCCATCGCATAGGCGCGCAGCAGCTTGCCGTTGCGGTCGACGATGGTGGTGGAGACCTGCCGGGCCTCGTCGAGCGGGAGCGGACCGAGCGAGTAAACCCAGCCGACGAAGCCAATGATGGCGAGGATGAAGGTGAACGCGAGGACGGAAAGGACACGATGGCCCCAGCCCCGCACTCCGTCATGGCCGGGCCTGTCCCGGCCATCCACGTTCTCGCCAGCCGCACCAAAGTTCGTGGATGCCCGGGACAAGCCCGGGCATGACGACAGAGTTTGGGGCGTCACCTCGCTCATCTCACTCACTTCGCCGCCCGCACCTCGACGTTGCCCGTGCCCGTCCGACCATAGCGCGAGGGATTGTACATGTCCTCGACATAGGCCTGCGGCAGCACATATTTGCCCGGCGAGACCGCGCGCACGACATAGGCGACGGTGAAGACCGACTTGGAGTCCGAGGCCCGGTCGACCGCCGCGGTAAAGCGGTCGTCGCGGAACTCGGTGTTTTCGGGCTCCTCGCCGTCCTCGATCCAGTCCAGCGTGCCGCTGTCGCCGGACGAGACCAGCTTCGGATTGTCGATTTCCAGGCCAGCCGGCAGATAGTCCGAGACCATGATGTGGCCGTACTCCGGCTTGGCCTCGGTGATCTTCAGCACCACCGCAAAGCGCTGGTTCTGCTTGACCTTGCTGATGTCGGCCGGCTTGCCGTCGAGCGTGAAGTAATTGCGCTCGATCTTGAAGCCGTTCGACGCCGCCGGCTCCGGCGTGACCGGCGAGCCCGACACCGAGACCACGGCCTGCACCGGCGCATCGCCGGTGTTGGTAATCTTCAGCGGCTTGCCGCTCAACGCATCCGCCTTGTAGCTGCGATAGAGCGCGGTCTTGACCGGCTGGCCGTCCACTTCCATGGACAGGTTCTCCTTGGCCAGCGCGCGCGCCGCCAGCACCAGCCACGCATTCTCCTGCGTGGAGGTGTAGGGCGTCAGCCCGCGCGCGGTCTCGACCCGCGACACCGCCTGCGTCAGCGTCGCCTTCGGCGCGTTGCCTTCGCTGGCAAGCGACACCAACGCTGCGGCATCGCGAAGCTGCGAGCCGTAATCGGTGCGTCCGAACTCCAGGACGGGCTTCGGCGCGAGGCTGTCGAGCGCGGCGCCATAGACCCGTTCCGCGCGGTTGCGGTCGCCGACCAGGGCGAGCGCCGCCGCGAGCTGCGACTTCGCGATCGGCGTTGCGAGGTTGGCCAGCTTGGTGTCGGCGAGATAGCGCAGATCGCCGATCGGCGCGGCCCCGTTGCGCGCGAGCACATAGAGGCCGTAGGCGAGCTCGCGCCCGCCGTCCTTCTCCGGCTCGTTCGCGTTGACGACGGAGTTGCGGATGCGGTCGAGCGCGCTCTTGAACGGCACATCGGGCACCGCAAAACCCTTCTCGCGGGCGCGGGTCAGGAAGTCCGTGACATAAGCGTCGAGCCAGGCGTCGTCGCCGCCGGCGAACCAGAGGCCGAACGAGCCGTTGGAGCCCTGACGTGCCAGCAGCCGCTCGATCGCGTCGCGGATGCGCTGGTCGACCTCGGTGTCCATGGCGAGATGCGCGCCGGCCGCAAGGTCATTGACATAGAGCAGCGGCATGGCGCGGCTGGTGATCTGCTCCGAGCAGCCGTGGGGGTACCGGTCGAGCGCCTTGAGGATCGTCGCGGCGTCGAGCGCGGTCGACAGGCTCGCCGAGACCGAGACGCTGCCGGTGCCCGGCACGAGGTCGGAGAACATGTCCGAGGTCAACGTCAGGCTCTCGCCCTTCGCAAGCGTCCGGATCGAGCGCCGCGCCAGTACCTGCGTCGCCGCCTTGACGTCGAACGCGTAGTGCCGCGCCAGCGTCAGGCCGTTCGGCCCCTTGATGTCGACGTCGAGCGTCGCCTGCCCGGCCGCGGTGGCGTCGAGCGCGAGCGAGAACGCATTGCGCTGCTTGGCGGCGAGCTTGACGGTGGTCGCTGGATTGCCCGTCATCTTCACCGGACCGCCGGTCTTGACGTTGATGACGTAGTCGCCGGCCTGGCCCTCGACATTGTCGATCTCCAGGTTGACCGTACCGTGGTCACCGCTGAGCAGGAAGCGCGGCAGGGTCGTGGTCAGCACGACGGGGTCGCGGATCACGACGTCGGTGTTGGCGCGGCCGAGCTTGGTGGCGGTCCATGCCACCGCCATCACGCGGGCGGTGCCGGCGAACTCCGGAATGTCGAAGCTGACTTCCGCGGTGCCGTCAGCGGCGACGGTCACGATGCCGGAATAGAGCGCGAGCGGCTTTTGCGTGGGCGGCGAGCCCTGCAATTCTCCGGCACCGGCATCGCCGCCGGACTTGATCTGGCCGCGCGTGCCGGACATGCCGTCGATCAGCTGACCGTAGAGATCGCGGATCTCGGCGCTCAGGCGGCGCTGGCCGAGATAGTAATCGTCCGGAGCCGGCGGCTTGTAATTGGTGAGGTTGAGGATGCCGACGTCGACCGCGGCGATCACGATCTTGGCGTCCTCACCCGGATTGAGCCCGTCGAGCTTGACCGGAATCTTCAACGCCGAATTCGGCCGGACCAGCGCCGGCGGCGACAGCTTCACCTGCAAGGTGCGGGCCTGCTTGTCGATGCCGAACCATTTCAGCCCGATCGCACGGCCCGGCATGCGCTGAGCCGCGACATCAAGCGGACGGCGCAGCGTCGCCACCACATAGGCGCCGGTGCCCCAGTCCTTGCCGACCGGGAGCTTCACCTGGGCGGTGCCTTCCTTGACGTCGATGGTCTGCGTCGTCAGCAGGCGATCGCCGACCACGTTGACGGTCAGCTTGCCGGCGCTGCGGACATTGACCGACACCGTCATGGTGTCGCCGGAGGAATATTGCCGCTTGTCGATCGAGGTCTCCAGCAGGTCCGGCGTGTCGGCGCTGCCGTCGGAATACCAGCCGACGTCGAACTGCACCGAGGTCACCGGGCCGTCGGCGTCGTTCGACTTCACGTCGAGCCGGTAGCGGCCGGGCTGGGGCGTAAGGGAAATCCGCGCGGGCTTATCGGCCGCAATGGTCACGTCACCGTCGGCAACGCGCGAGGTCGACTTGACCGGTTCGTACTCCCAGTAATTGTTCTGGCGATACCATTGGTAGCGCGACTCGATCTTCAGGAGCTCGTAGCGCAGGCCGTCGCGGCGCAGCCGCTCACCCTCGGGCGAGACGAACACCACGTCGAACTCGGCCTTGTCGCCCTCGGTGACGTTCTTGTCGCCGAACAGCGGCTTGACGCCGATCTGCGCCGCGCCGGGCGCGACCGGCAGCACGATCTTGCGCTCGACGGCGCGGCCGCCGGTCTCGACCATGCGGACGAAGATCTGGGCCTCCTGCGGCCGGGTCGAGGCCGGCTGCTTGTCCAGCGTCACCGGGAAGATCGCAACGCCGTTGGCGTCGGCCTCGGGCAGGTTCTCCAGCGGCGTGCGCTCGTTCGAATTGGTCTCCTCGTCGGCGACGCCGAACTGGTAGCCGGCAAAGCCCGGGCGCTCGGCCGCGGGCGCGATCAGCATGTCGCCTTCGAGCGCAAGCCCCGAGGCCGGCGCGCCATAGAGGAAATGGCCGTCCGCCTTAAGCTCCACTGGAGCGTTAGCCTTGATCAGCTTGTCCTTGGCGGACAAGTCGAATTCGATCCTGTCGGGGACGTAATCCTCGACCATGAAGGTGGTCTCGCCGACCGCGGAGCCCTTCGGATCGGTGAAGGCGCGCACCCGCCAGGTCCCGGTCGGCACGGCCGAATTGAGCGGCACGGCCAGCGTCCGGCCGCCGGCGCCCTGGTCGGCCAACGCGGCCCGGCGGTATTCGACACCGTCGGGGCGTTCGATCACCAGCGTCATCGGCCCACCGGTGACGGCATTGCCCTGCCCGTCGCGCAACAGCGCGGTAAGATAGACGGTCTCGCTGGAGCGGTAGACACCGCGCTCGGCATAGACGAAGGCATCGGCGCCAGCGGGCGCCGCGCGGCCGGAGACGCCGCGATCGGACAGGTCGAAGGCGGAGGACTTCAGGCTGAGGAAGGCATAATCGGCCTTCTCCCCGGTGACCGTCAGCATCGCCGGCGACAGGCCGCCCTCGCCGCGCGCAAGGCCGGCCTCGAACAGCACATGGCCGCTGTCGTCGGTCTTGCGGGTCGCCAGGATCTCGTTGTTGCGGGCGACCAGCCGCACCTCCGCCTTGCCGACCGGATCGGTCGAGGCCAGCGAGTTGACGAAGACGTGGATGCCGTCATTGCCGGAATAGGCCGACACGCCGAGGTCGGAGACGATGAACCATTGCGTGGCGAGCTGATAATCCTCCGAGCTGGGGCCCTTGGCCGCGGCCGTCATCACGTAGACGCCCGGCTGAAGCTCGCCGAGCGCCTGATCGACCGGGAATGCCGTGGTGACGTCCTGGTTCAGCGTCGTCGCGGTCGCGAGCTCGCCGGACCAGACCTTGACGCCGCGCTCGTCGCCGAGACCTGAGAGCTCATACTTGGACAGCATCCTCTGAAAGTCGCTGTCGATCACCGTGTTGATCAGGTTGCGGTCACCGATCCGGAATACGCTGATGCTGACCGCGGGCGTGTTGACGCTGACCACGGGAATGCCGCGCTGCCCGGTTCGCGGCAGCACATAGGCCCGGCTGGTGAAGCGCACGAACGGCTTGCGGTCGCGCACATAGATGTTGAACTCGGCCGATTTCGGCAGGCCTTCCTTCACCGTGGACGGCAGGCCGGCGCGCAGATTGATGTTGTAGCGCTCACCGTGCTTGAGCCCGTCGACGCAGAGCTGCTTGCCCTCCGCCGACAGCGCCGGCTTGTCCTGCCCCGCCAGCGCCAGGAACGGTGCGAAGTCGGTACGCTTGGCCAGCTCCTCGGAAAACTGGAAGCAGGCGCGCGGGCTCGCCGAATCCGAGTCCACGCTATAGTCGAGCAGCCGGAAGCCGTGCTCGTCGCGCATCTTCTCATATTGGCCGCGGACGTCGGCGACCTCGCGCATGTCGAGCGACAGCCGCAGCGCATCCAGCGCCGGCCGCCACAGCTTGCGTTCGGCCAGCGACTTGCCGAGCACGGCGAGCGCGTCGGCCTCCTCGCCCGGATTGCCGGCGCGCATGTAGGCGATGTAGGCCGCGGTCGAGGCCCGCTCCAGCAGGAAGGTCTGCTCGCTCGAGCTCTTCGGCGAGATCTGGAAGATGACCTTGGCGAGTCGCAGCCAGTTGCCGGTGTCCTCCGGCGTGGTGGCCGCGATCTGGCCGAGCACCGACAGCCCGCTGCGATAATCGTTGCGCCGGAAAGCGGCGTCGGCGTCCGTCTTCAGCGTCGCGCTGGTCTTGGCGACCGGCCCCGCCTCGCTCTTGATCTGGGCCTCCAGCTTGATCGCGGAATCGGCGAGGTCGTCGCGCTTGAACGCCTTGTCCGCGGCTTGCGCCGCGCAAAGGCCGAGCGCCAGCGTGGCGCAGAGTGTGACGGCGCGAACAAGACCGATCATGATGGACTCCCGGAAATCGCGGACAGCTGCCCGCAGGCAGCATGAGATGCGCGGAAAGGTGACGGACTCAAGGCGATGGAACCAAAGCTGTAAATCGTCGCATTCGCCATGATAGGGCAAGCCCAGAGGAGACCGATCGAGATACCGCCGCGCACGCCGTCCTGATGGCGCCGCAATACCCGACCCGTCGTCCGGCGGCCACATCCCGGAAGCTCTTCAGCACTCCCGGCGATGTGATCCATCGTCCGTTGCGCTGCCGCTCGACCCGGTACCCTGACATGCCACCGTCTCGCTTTGTCGCGGCATTAAGGAAAACGGTTCGGTTCAGGCTTGGCGAAAGACGATATTTTTCATAATGGCATGCTAGATGAACAGCCAGCCTCCAAACCGGGGCGGCTGAAGACGGTCCCGTAGCTCAACTGGATAGAGCATCAGATTTCTACTCTGAGGGTTGCAGGTTCGAATCCTGCCGGGATCGCCAGCTCGTGGCCAGACCAACCGCTCTTCACGAACGCGTGGGTGACCATGCCCGGGTCTTTGCACCGCGCCGATCACTCCTATCTATGCGCCGGGCAAGAATGCGCCCGACAGGTTTTCTTGATGCAGCAATCCGAATTAACGAGAATGGCGATTGCATCTGCGGTGGCAATCGCCGCGATGTCGTATCTGGCAGTCGACGCAGGCTTGGTGAACACCAACGTGGTTACGAAGCCGATCAAGGTGGCTCAGGCGTCCATCTTTGGCACCGGGATGGGCCATCATCACCTGGCCTTCGCGGTTCAGGAGTGGTCGCGCCGCGGCCACGAGAAGCCGCAACTCGAGCATTGCCTGGCGCTCGACTGATCGAGGCGCCCTCCTGGGCGTGTCGGCTAGACATTCATTCCTCGCCGACGCGTGCCGACTGATGGTCCCGCCACCACCGCGCGATGGCCACCGTGAGATCGCCCCACACCTCCGTCGGCAAATCCGAGACCGCCACCCGGACGCTGTACCGGTCCGTGGTCGCGTCGTGAAACCACTCGGTTGCCGCGAAATCGAAACCGAAACTGCCGGCATGGCGGATCGGGAAGCCTTCTGCGCGCAGGTTCTTGCTCATGTCCGCGGCGGCCTGCCTTGCGCTCGCCTCGTCGAGGGGATGCCTGCCCCGGAGGGTGACGTAGAGACCGTGGGCGAAATGAAGCTCGGCCGAGAACTCCGGGAGCTCCGCAGCAAAATGGCGCGCCATGCTGCGGCCGTTGCGCAGGATCGCCGCAACACGCCGCTGCGTGAGATCCCAATAGGCCGCGCTGCCGACAAAGGGCGGGAAGTGCGCCGGCAACGCCGCGCCGCCGAGAAGTCGCACCGCGTTGCGCGTTTCGCAGGCTAGACGCGCCCAGGGATGCTCCGTCCGTGGCTCATTGCCGTCCACGAAAACCGCCGAGCCGAGGCGGCCATATTCCGCCCCGAGCGAATCGAGCTTGTTATGGCTGCGCACCAGCACCAGCGGAATTCCGTAGCGCTGGGCCCACCTCCGGACGCGCCGGATCCGGCCAGACCTGCCCGCAAAGCAGGTGGTGTCGCAGATCAGAAGATCGAGACCGGAGCCGTCACAGCGTTGCACCGCCTCGAAAGCGCCCGCGACTGAGCAGGAATCCAACAGAAGAATCCGCGGCGAATTCGTCCGAGCAAGCGCATCGCCCAGTGGCAGTTCTAGCGCCACCAGCCGCAAATGAGGGACAAAGCCCCGGATCAGCTCCAGCGTCTCGCCGTACGAGCCCGGAAGCACCAGAATATCGGCCTTCTCGACGATCTGCGCGGAGGCCAGCAGCACGGCGGAGATCGCGGCCATGCCCGAGGCAGTGTAGATCGCCGTGCTCGCGCGGCTGCAATCGAGCTCATAGAAAGAAGGACCGCGCACCGTCAGATCGGCCCGCTGGTAATCGTAGCTGAATTCGAAAGGTCCGCTGACGGGATCGGCCGTGTGCGACCAGGCCGTCTCCGTCGCCTTCCATTCGTGCAGCTCGTGCTCCGCCCTCAGCGCCGCCGTGAGCTGGAATTTGGCGCTGATGACCTCGTCGACCGATCGCGGACGCGGCAAATCAAGCCGATGCCTCAGGCAGTCGTTCAACAGCCCGAGTTCCCTGTGCTTGCGTTCCAGATAGGCCTGAATGGTCTCCATGCGCCTCTTGGCGGATCCAATCGGATCTCAACGTGCGGAAACCGCATTGGGTCCAACGCGCGCCGGTGCAACGAACGTCGATGTTCGCCGTTGAGACCTCAGCAAGGAGGACCACATGGCTGACATCAGAGAGCACATGAAGATCATCGGCAAGGACGGCGCCCATGTCGGCACCGTCGACCGCGTCGAAGGCAACCGGATCAAGCTGACGCGAAAGGACAGCCCGGAAGGTCACAAGGACCATCACCATTACATCGACACCAAATATGTCGGTGCCGTCGAGGGCGATGTCGTCAAGCTTTCAGTGAATGCCGACGCGGTCCCGAAATCGGAAGCCGCCTGAACCTCAAGCCCCTTCGGGGGCTTTTTGTTTGTTCACGGTCCGACTCCGCTTCGTTCCCGCAGCACGAATCGCAACCGGAGAAATCAGCGCGGCGCATTTCTTAATGCCGCGTTTCACCCGATCAGCTCGTTCACGCATTGAACGTCACCGGCATGCGTCGATCCGCATTCGACAGCAGCAATCGGCGCCGCTCTCCGCGCACAGCAAATAAATCTGAAGTGGCGCGCGGAACGAGACCGCGGCCGGGGCGTTGACAGCAGGAAATCAAGTGGTGCCGATCTGCCAGCCCCGATCGGCTTTGAAGGGCCCCGTGCTTGTCCCCCCGAGCACGGGGCTTTCTCATGCAGATCGAGCGCCGACCGGCCTCGTCCAGCCCTGCCAATTTCGACGGAAATGTCTTCAGTCCGCCCGCTCGTCGCGCCGCTCGCGCGCGAGTTCATGCCAGGCCAAAGCGAGTTGGATCAGGCGTTGCCGGTCGGCGCCTTCCGATGCCGCGGCCCGCTTCATTGCGGCCTCGGCCTCACGCTGTGGATCGTACTTGGTACACATGCGGCGGACCCTAGCTCGCCATCTGGACCAGCGCATGGCAATTTCGTCCGTATGATTGCGGGGTGACGCCGGTCCGCGCGGCGCCATTGCAAGCGCTGATTGCGCAGCCATGAGGCCGGGATTCATTCAGACGATTTGTGAACGGCATCACAGTCTTGGCCCGGCGTCTCGGCTAGTTATGTCTCGACGCTTCCAGGAGCGCGAAGGCATCGATGGTGTTTTCCGTCATGACACAAGACCCAGCAGCCCCAGCCAACGTCCGGACGCGGCGACAAACGGGCGACCTGCTTGGCATCGCCTATCTTGGGACCATCGGCATCGTGATGCTGGCCTGGATCGCCGGCTTGGTCTGGGGCGCGATGGCGTTCTTCAACTGGCTCGTCGCTTGACGCAACGCGAGCGGCCCCTTGCTAGAACAGGCAGTCCAGCGCCTGCCCAAGCTTGATCCCGCCGCAAACGATCATGGCCCAAAGCGCCAAGCTGATCTGGATTGCATCCAGCATGTCCCCGTCCCCGCGAATCATCCCGACAATTTTCTTCGAGACTTGCGTGAGGCGGCAACGAGCGCCAGCGCCTATTGGATGCAATTGCCGGAGCGCGCACGAAAAAGGCGGGCCGTGGGCCCGCCTCTTTGCCTCGATCCGGTTAGGACAGCTCAATAGCAGGCGCGGGGATCGGCCTGAACATATTGACCGCTCGGATAGCGGTAGTAGCAATTGCCCTGTGCCCAGTAATAGCCGGGCTGGGAAGCAGCGGCCGCGCCGGTAATGGCGCCGGTTGCGCCGCCGAGGACCGCGCCGGCAGCAGCGCCCGTTGCGTTGCCCGAGATCAGCCCGCCCAGCAAGCCGCCGACGATGGCGCCGCCAAGCGCGCTGGCGCCGGGATCAGCCGGCGGCGGAGGCGGCGGTGGCGGGGCATAGGCGACCGGAGGCGGCGGCGGAGCATAGGCTACCGGCACGTCATCGTAGTACTCCTCGGAAATGTAGGCGGGCGGACCGGCCATGCGCTGCGGATAATAATACCGGACGCCGCCAACGTCCCACCACCAGCCGGAGCGGCCGTTGTGAACCTCGTGGCGCCAGCGTCCCCCCTCCCAGGCGCGGTGGCCGCGATACGCATGTCCGCCCCAGTCACGCGCCGGAGCCGGCCCGCGGTCGACATGGCGTCCCGGCGGCGGGCCGCCGGCCGCGCGCGGTCCCGGGATCGCATGGGGCTGACCGCCGGACTGCGGCGCGGGCCGCGCCGCCTGCTGCGGCGGGCCCTTGCGCGCGTCCGACTTGTTCGGAGGCGGCGCCCCGGCGGCGGGGCCGGCCGGAGGCTGGCCGGCGTCCCTCGATGGCCTGACGTCCTGGGCCTGCGCCGGCAGCGCGAGCAACGACATGGCCGAAACCAAGGGAATAATGATCTTCATGCGGCTGGACGCACTCATGCGTGCTTGACCCCCTGCTCTTTCGATTGCTCTCGCAATTGCCGTGGTGCCTGGCGCGATCGACGATTCGGAGCGCGCCGGGCTTGAGGCCGGCTGATATAGCTGACCTGCTTTGGTCGGCGAAGTCCCGTTACAAATCATTAAGATGGCGGCAATTTTTCGGCCCCGACGGGCTTGCGAACAGCCCCGCTGGCAAGCTTCTAGCGGGCCGGCTCGATCACGTTGCAATTGCTCCGCCCGGACATCAGGCAGTCCTGCATCTTGCTGGCCGCGGTGAGGTCCCGGGCGAGCCACCAGCCGATCGCGAGGATCGCGATCGCAATGACCAGGCCGGCGATCGCGCCGCGGCGGTTGTCGCCCGATGGCGGCTTCGGTCTGGATTTCGGCTTCTCGCCCGGATCGGGCTTCGAGGTGGACTTGGAGGTGGACATGGCTACCTGGTCGCGTAGGCAGGCCGGCTTATCACCTCTGCGACGTCCCGTCACATCGTGGTGGGCCGCTCGCGCGGCTCCAGAGGCTCAGCCCCGGGTCGCGCTGGCCGCCTCCTTGCGCAAGGTTTCGACCGCCGGGATCACCCGCGGTGCACAAGTCGTGAGCACGAAGGCGGTCTGCGTGCATTCCCAGTCGGTGCCCAGAACGGCGCTCTCGATGGGCTGCGGCCGCGCGAGCAGCAGCGCGGCAGCGGCCAAGGCTGCCACGACGAACGCAATTGAGAGCGTCTTCGGGGTTAATCTCGAGATCGGCATACCCGTGCTCCGTATCGCGGCGGACGCTAGGCGTCGCCCTCGTGATCCCTTATGAGGAACATCACAATTCGGCAGTTTTTCGGGGCTACGAGGGATCGTCGGGGGATGGCGATTTTCGTCGACCTGATCGGCTGCGATTATGGGTGGCTTCGCGACGCGCAGCGATGTACACGCTTCTGTGTCGCGCGGCGCCTGCTATGCCCAGCCGACGTACCAACAGGCAGTGATGTAGGATCGAAAGCGAGGAAGACAAGGCTCGTCGATGAGTGGATTCAGGGAACCCGGCTTCACAGACCGGCAAAAGGCGGCGCAGGAAGCCCGCAAAAATCTTTTGAACAAATTCAAATCCCAACCGGGGCCTGATGATCCCGCGGTGGCGGCGAAGCGTGCCGAGCGTGAAGCACTCGCGGCCAAGCGCGCCGAGGCGAAGGCTGCGCGCGAGGCCGAAAAGGCCGAGAAGAAGCGTCTGGAGGAAGAGGCCAAGGCCGCCGAAGCTGCGCGGCTCGCGCGCGAGGCCCAGGAAGCTGAAGAAAAGGCCGCGGCTCTCGAAGCCGAGCAGAAGGCCAAGCGCGACGCGCGTTACGCCGCCCGCAAGGCCAAGCGCAAGTAATTTAGCGCAAGCAACCAAGCGCGAGTCATTTGACGCGCGACCTTTGCAGGTCGCGTTCAATTCAAATTGAAGCAAAACATGATTTGGGGCGGTCCAGCCGACCGCCCCAAACGTTCGAGCGCGCGTTTGCTTGTGCCAAACGCCTCGATTGCGAACGGGCGAAGATCAGTTCTTCTTCATCATCCCGTCGTCTTTCTTCATGCCGTCCTTCGACATGTGATCCTTCTTCATGCCGTCGTCCTTGGACATGGTGTCCTTTTTCATCATGCCGTCCTTGGACATCGTGTCCTTCTTCATCATGCCGTCATCCTTGCCCATCTTGTCCTGGGCAAAAGCGGCCGGCGACAGCGCAAGGCCGAGCGAGAGAGCGGCAGCCGAGACGCCGAGCGCGATGCGGGTGCGAATGGTCATGGATCATCTTCCCTTCGAGGTCATGTTTGTCAGCGACACATACGCCGCTATTCAAGCTCGACGGATGGAAGGCCTGCGTTGTTACGCGGCGGCCGATAAATTTCAGCGAGCGCATCTGCGATCCATCGTTTCAGAGCAACCGGATGTGTGCAGCGCAGCACAGCCGGCACTTGCGGCGGCGTTCCATCTCGAACTATCAGTTGAGGGGATATCGGGGTGAAGACCGGCTAGGATGGGCCTACGCACCGGTCACACATGACCCGCCAATCACGCCAGCCAGAAACCTTCAGACAAGAATCATTCAAAGAAGCGTTCCAGGGGATCACACCATGCTCACGCGCCGCCATCTGATTGCGACCGCCGTCGCCGCACCCGCCATCCTCCGCTTCGGCACCGGCACCGCCCAGGCCGCGACCACGCTGAAGATCTCGCACCAATTCCCGGGCGGCACCATCGACAAGGGCGACTTCCGCGACCGGCTCTGCCGCATGTTCGCCGCCGAAGTGGCCAAGCGCAGCAATGGCGACATCGCGGCCGAGATCTATCCGAACTCCTCGCTGATCAAGACCAACGCGCAGTTCTCGGCGATGCGCAAGGGCGCGCTCGACATCAGCCTGTACCCGATGCCCTATGCCGGCGGTGAAGTCCCTGAAACCAATATCGGCCTGATGCCGGGCCTCGTGACCACCTACGACCAGGGCCTGCGCTGGAAGAAGGAGCCGGTCGGCAAGGCGCTGACGGACTTCCTCGCCGACAAGGGCATCATCCTGCTCACCTGGGTCTGGCAGGCTGGTGGCGTCGCCAGCCGTTCCAAGCCGATCGTCGCGCCGGAAGACGCCAAGGGCCTGAAGGTGCGCGGCGGCTCGCGCGAGATGGACATGGTGCTCCAGACCGCCGGCGCCTCGGTGCTGTCGGTGCCGTCGAACGAAATCTACGCGGCGATGCAGACGGGCGCCTGCGATGCCGGCATCACCTCCTCGACCAGCCTGATCTCCTTCCGCCTCGAAGAAGTGGCGAAATCCCTGACATCGGGCGCTGGCGCCTCCTATTGGTTCATGCTCGAGCCTTTGATGATGTCGAAGGCGATCTTCGACAAGTTGCCCAAGAACCATCAGGACATCCTCCTCGCGGTGGGCACCGAACTCGAAGCCTTCGGCCGCAAGGGTGCGCAGGATGACGACATCGAGGTCGCCAAGGTCTACGAAAAGGCCGGCGCCAAGGTCTCGGCGCTCGATGCCGCGACCGTCGGCAAGTGGCGCGACATCGCGCGCGACACCGCGTGGAAGGACTACAGCGCCAAGACCGCGACCTGTGCAAACCTGCTCAAGCTTGCCAACGACGTCGCTGCATGAGCCACGGTCCGCTTCCGGATCGTGACGACACGGCCAACGCTGTCGCAAGGACGGGCCTTGCGGCAGCGGTCGATCGCGGTCTTGCCATCCTCAATACCGTCATCGTGGTGTTCGCGGCGATCGCGCTGGTCGCCGCTTGCGCGATCCTGAGCTACAGCGTGCTCAGCCGCGCGCTGTACAAGGCCGCCAATTATTGGCAGGACGAAGCCGCGGTGTTCCTCTTGGTCGGCGCGACCTTCATGACCGCCGCCTATGTACAGCAGCATCGCGGCCACATCGGCATCGAGGCCTTCGTCGGCCTGTTGTCGCCGCTGGCGAACAGGATCCGGCTCTGGCTGGTCGACGCTGCCACGTTCCTGTTCTGCGCCTTCTTCACCTGGAAGTCCTGGACGCTGGCCCATGAGGCCTATGTCGACGGCCAGGTCTCGAACTCGATGTGGTCGCCGCCGCTCGCCATTCCCTACACGCTGATGGCGCTCGGAATGAGCCTGCTCTGCATCCAGATCCTCGTGCAGCTTGCGCTGCCCTTCACCGGAGCCAAGCGTTCATGAGCGTGTTCGGTATCGGCGTGGCTTACGGCGTTGCGACGCTGCTGGTGATGTTCTCGGGAATGCCGATCGCGTTCGCGCTCGGCGCGGTCGCGGTCGTGTTCATGGGCATTTACATGCCCTCGGCCTCTCTCGATACGGTGACGCAGAACGTCTACGAGGAAATGGCCTCGATCACGCTTTTGTCGATCCCGCTCTTCATCCTGAAGGGCGCCGCGATCGGCAAGTCGCGCGCCGGCCAGGATCTCTATTCGGCCCTGCACGCCTGGCTGCACCGCGTGCCCGGCGGTCTCGGCGTCGCCAACGTGTTCGCCTGCGCGTTGTTCGCGGCGATGGCGGGCTCCTCGCCCGCGACCTGCTCGGCGATCGGCTCGGCCGGCATTCCGGAGATGCGCAAGCGCGGCTATTCCGGCGGCTTCGCGGCCGGGATCATCGCTGCAGGCGGCACGCTGGGCATCCTGCTGCCGCCGTCGATCACCATGATCCTGTTCGCGGTCGCAGCCGAAAAGTCGCTCGGACGGCTGTTTCTCGCCGGCATCGGGCCGGGGTTGCTGCTGGTCTTGCTGTTCGGCCTCTATGCCGTGTTCCGTTTCCGTCGGGAATATGCGGCAGCCGAAGCGATCTACAAGAACGGCGGCCCGGAAGCTCCGATCCTCGCCCGCGACGAATACACGCTGGCCGAACGTTTCAGCGTGCTGCCGCGCGTGATTCCCTTCGTGCTGCTGCTCACCGGCGTCATGATCGCGCTCTATGGCGGCTACGCCACCCCGTCGGAAACCGCAGGCCTCGGCGGCCTGCTTGCGCTGGCGCTGATCGCGGCGATCTACAGCGTGTGGCGGCCGAGCGATCTCGCTCCGATCATGAGATCGACGATCCGGGAATCGACCATGCTGATGATGATCATCGGCATGTCGCTGCTCTATTCCTACGTGATGAGCTATCTGCACATCTCGCAGTCGGTCGCCGAATCCATCGTCGCGATGCACCTGCCGCGCTGGGAGCTGCTGTTCGCGATCCTGGTCATGGTCGTTGTGCTCGGCTTCTTCCTGCCGCCGGTCTCCATCATCCTGATGACCGCGCCGATCATCCTGCCGCCGCTCCGCGCCGCCAACTTCGACATCATCTGGTTCGGCGTGGTCATGACCATCGTGATGGAGATGGGGCTGATCCATCCGCCGGTCGGCCTCAACATCTTCGTCATCCGCAACGTCGCGCCGGACATTCCGCTGCGCGAGGTGATCTGGGGCACCCTGCCGTTCGTGCTCTTGATGATGCTCGCAGTGCTGCTGCTGTGCCTCGTGCCGGAGATCTCGACCGGCCTGCCGGATCTGGTGATGGGACCGGACGGAAGCAGGTGACGCAATCGCAACTGCCGTAGGGTGGGTTAGCTGTGCGGATGCGCGAAGCGCAATCCGCGCGGCGTAACCCACCTCTTTTCCTTTCGCGGAGACGAACAGTGGTGGGTTACGCCGAGCAGATGCGCCTCGCGCATCTGCTCGGCTAACCCACCCTACGATTCTCAAGCGTTCATCCGCTTCTTCTTCGCGTTCAGGGCGGAGGCCACGCGGCTCACCGGCGGCTTGCCTAGCACGCGGCTCATCTCGTTGGTGGCCGCGAGCAGCCTGTCCATGTCGATGCCGGTCCTGATCCCCATGCCTTCGAGCATGTAGACGACGTCCTCGGTCGCGACGTTTCCGGTCGCGCCCGGCGCATAGGGACAGCCGCCGAGGCCGCCCGCAGCGCTGTCGATGACGCGGACGCCCTCCTCCAAGCCGGCATAGAGATTGGCGAGTGCCTGGCCATAGGTGTCGTGGAAATGCATCGCGAGCCTGGCTGCGGGAATGTTGGCGGCAACCGCGCGCAGCATCTCCTTGGCCCTGGTCGGCGTGCCGACGCCGATGGTGTCCCCGAGCGAGATCTCGTAGCAGCCGAGCTCCCATAGCGTGCTCGCGAGATCGGCAACCGCCTTCGGCTTGATCTCACCGTCGAACGGGCAGCCCAGCACGCAGGAGATATAGCCGCGCACTTTCACGCCGTCGTCCCTGGCACGCGCCAGCACCGGCTTGAAGCGCTCTATGGACTCCGCGACCGTGCAATTGATGTTGGCGCGCGAGAAGCCCTCCGAGGCTGCGGCAAACACCGAGACGACCCCGGCGCCGGCGGCGCGGGCGGCGTCGTAGCCCTTCTCGTTCGGGACCAGCACGTGGAATTCAGCGCCGGTCACATGGGCAACGCCGCGCAGCACGGCGTCGGAGCTGGCCATCTGCGGGATCGCCTTGGGCGAGACGAAGGCGCCCACCTCGACCGTATCGAGGCCGGCCGCGACCAGCGCCTCGATGAAGGCGATGCGGGCCTCGACACTGACCGGAATCTTCTCGTTCTGAAGCCCGTCGCGCGGCCCCATTTCGATGATGCGGACGGAATCGCTCATGTCACTCTCCCGCAGGCTCGACCACGGCGAGCTCGACGCCCTCCTGCACGATGTCGCCGACCTTGCACTTGATCGACTTCAGCACGCCGGCATAGGGCGCGCGAAGCGTCTGCTCCATCTTCATCACTTCCAGCGTGAGGATCGGTGCGCCCTTGTCGAGCTTGGCGCCCTCCTCGGCCAGCACGGCAACGACCGTCCCCGGCAACGGGGCGGCGATCTTGTCCTCGCCGGTCTGCTCCTCGCTCTCGCCGCCGAACGGATCGACCCAGTGCAGATCGAAGCGGCCGTTGCGCGTGCGCAAATACAGCTCGTGGCCGTCGATCACGGCCGCGACCTGCGATTTCACGCCGTCCAGCGTCAGATCGAAGCCGCCGCCCCGTGGCGCAATCGCGAACGCCAGCTCGCGATCGCCGAGTACCAGCGTCGATGGCCCGCTGCCGTAGTTCAGGATGATCTTCTGCTCCGGCCCGTGCCCGACGCGGAAGGCAAAGCTGCGCTGCCTGCGGCCGACCGGCTGCCAGCCGAAGGTTTGCCAGGGCGAATTCGCCTCCGCCATCCGTCGCTCGTCATGGACGATTGCAGCGACCGCCGCGCACAGCTCGAGCTCGCCCGGCGCCGGCGCTGCCTGTGTCAGCACAGCCAGCTCGCGCTCGATGAAACCGGTGTCGATCGCATTGGTCCGCACCTTCGGATGCGTCATCAACGCCGACAGGAACGGAATGTTCGTGACGATGCCGCGAACGTCGGACTCTTCCAGGCCGCGGTTCAGCCGCTCGACCGCGACATCCCGCGTCGGCGCCCATGCGATCATTTTGGCCAGCATGGCGTCATAATACGGCGAGACCATATCGCCTTCGCGATAGCCGGCATCGATCCGCAAGCCGCCGGTTTCCTCCGGCAGCCGCCACGTCGAGATCCTGCCGACCGAGGGCATGAAATTCTTGGTCGGGTTCTCAGCATAGACGCGCGCCTCGACGGCATGGCCGTTGAGGCGGATCTCGTCCTGCTTCAGCGGCAGCGCCTCGCCGAAGGCGACGCGCAGCTGCCACTCGACAAGGTCGATTCCGGTGATCAGCTCGGTCACGGGATGCTCGACCTGGAGGCGCGTGTTCATCTCGATGAAGAACACGTCCTTGCCGTCGGAAACGAACTCGATGGTGCCGGCGCCGACATAGTTTACAGCGCCGGCTGCCTTTCGCGCGGCGGCGCACACCGTCTCGCGCTGCGCGGCGTTGAGCGTCGGCGACGGCGCCTCCTCGATCACCTTCTGGTGCCGGCGCTGCAGTGTGCATTCGCGCTCGAACAGCGAGAGCAGATTGCCGTGGCTGTCGCCGATCACCTGCACTTCGATATGCCGGGGATTGTCGACATATTTTTCGATCAGCATGCGGTCGTCGCCGAACGCGGCCTTGGCCTCGCGCTTGGCGCTGACGATCGCAGGTCCAAGCTCGTCCGCCGAGCGCACGATACGCATGCCGCGGCCGCCGCCGCCGGCCGAGGCCTTCACCAGGATGGGAAAGCCGACCTTCTCGGCCGCTTTCGCCAGCGTCGCATCGTCCTGGGCCTCGCCGTGATAGCCGGGCACCAGCGGCACGCCGGCGTTTTCCATCAGCGCCTTCGAGCCTGATTTCGAGCCCATCGCATTCATCATCTCGGCGGTCGGGCCGACGAAGACCAGCCCAGCGTCGAGGCAGGCCTGCGCGAACTCGGCATTCTCCGACAGGAAGCCGTAGCCGGGGTGCACGGCCTCAGCGCCGGTCTTGCGCGCGGCCTCGATCAGGCGCTCGACATTGAGATAGCTGTCGCGGGCGCGCGCGGGCCCGAGCAGCACGGCTTCGTCAGCGAGCGCGACATGCATCGCGTCGCGGTCGGCCTCGGAATAGACCGCGACGGTGCGCAGGCCCATGGCGCGCGCGGTGCGGATGACGCGGCAGGCAATCTCGCCGCGGTTGGCGATCAGGAGCGTGCGAAAACGCCGGTAGAGCTTTGAGCGGTCCATCGCATCACATCCTGAACAGGCCGAACTTCGTCGGTTCGATCGGCGCATTCGACGCCGCCGAGAGGCCAAGACCGAGCACGAGGCGGGTGTCGGCCGGGTCGATCACGCCATCGTCCCACAGACGGGCCGTTGCGTAATAGGGATGCCCCTGGCTCTCATATTGCGCGCGAATGGGCTCCCGGAACTTGTCTTCCTCTTCCTTCGACCAGCTGTCGCCCTTGGCTTCGATGTTGTCGCGGCGGACCTGGCTCAGCACCATCGAGGCCTGCTCGCCGCCCATCACCGAGATGCGCGCGTTCGGCCACATCCAGAGGAAGCGCGGCGAGTAGGCGCGGCCGCACATGCCGTAATTGCCGGCGCCGTAGGAGCCGCCGATCACGACGGTGAACTTCGGCACCGAGGCGGTCGCCACCGCCGTCACCAGCTTGGCGCCGTCGCGGGCGATGCCGCCGGCCTCGTATTTCTTGCCGACCATGAACCCGGTGATGTTCTGCAAAAACACCAGTGGAATGCCGCGCTGGCAGCACAGCTCGATGAAGTGCGCCCCCTTCAGCGAGCTTTCGCTGAACAGGATGCCGTTATTGGCGATGATGCCGACCGGATAGCCCCAGATATGGGCGAAGCCGCACACCAACGTCGTGCCGTAGAGTTTCTTGAATTCGTCGAACTCGGAGCCGTCGACGACACGCGCGATGATGTCGCGCACGTCGAACGGTTTTCTGCCGTCGACCGGCACCACGCCGTAGATCTCCTCCGCCGCGAAAAGCGGCTCGCGGGGCGGATGCATGTTGAGGTTCGGCCGCGCCGGCGGCTTCAGCGTGCCCACGATGCGCCGGGCGATGCCGATCGCATGCGCATCGTTCTGGGCGTAATGATCGGTCACGCCGGACTGGCGCGAGTGCACGTCGGCGCCGCCGAGCTCCTCGGCACTGACCACCTCGCCGGTCGCGGCCTTCACCAGCGGCGGGCCGCCGAGGAAGATGGTGCCCTGGTTGCGCACGATGATGCTCTCGTCCGACATCGCCGGCACATAGGCGCCGCCGGCGGTGCAGGAGCCCATCACGATCGCGATCTGCGGAATGCCCTGCGACGACATCTGTGCCTGGTTGAAGAAGATGCGGCCGAAATGCCGCTCGTCAGGAAAGATCTCGTCCTGCAGCGGCAGGAAGGCGCCGCCGGAATCGACCATGTAGACGCAGGGAAGATTGTTCTGCCGCGCGATGTCCTGGGCGCGCAGATGCTTCTTCACCGTCATGGGATAATATGTGCCGCCCTTGATGGTGGCGTCGTTGGCGACGATCACGCATTCGCGCCCGGCAACGCGCCCTACTCCGGTCACGACGCTCGCCGAATGCACATCGCCGCCGTAGAGGCCGTAGGCCGCGAGCGGCGACAGCTCCAGGAACGAGGTGCCGGGATCGACCAGCAGGTCGACGCGCTGGCGCGCCAGCATCTTGCCGCGCGCGGTGTGGCGGTTGCGCGAGACCTCGCCGCCGCCGCCGGCGACCTGGCTGAGCTTTTCGCGCAAGTCGGCAACGAGGGTGCGCATCGCCTCGGCATTGCGCGCGAAATCTGACGAAGACGGATCGATGCTGGAATGAAGCGGCATTTTGATTCCAATGGGGTGAAAGACTTAAGCCGTCTCGGCCATCAGCTCACGGCCGATCAGCATGCGGCGGACTTCGGACGTCCCCGCACCGATCTCGTAGAGTTTCGCGTCACGCCAGAGGCGCCCCACGGGGAATTCGCTGGTGTAGCCGACGCCGCCGAGTGCCTGGATCGCCTCGCCGGCCATCCACGTCGCCTTCTCGGCGGAATAGAGAATCGCCGCCGCCGCGTCCTTGCGCAAGGTGCGCGCGTGGTCGGCGCGGTCGCAAGCCTTGCCCACGGCATAGACATAGGCGCGCGTGGCCTGCCAGGTCGAATACATGTCGGCGAGCTTGCCCTGCATCAGCTGGAAGTCGCCGATCGGCTGGCCGAACTGCTTGCGCTCGTGCATGTAGGGCACCACCGCGTCCATGCAGGCGGCCATGATGCCGAGCGGGCCGCCGGACAGCACCGCGCGCTCATAGTCGAGGCCGGACATCAGCACCTTGACGCCCTCGCCGACCTTGCCCATCACGTTCTCCTCCGGCACCTCGCACTCGTCGAAGAACAACGGATAGGTGTTGGAGCCGCGCATGCCGAGCTTGTCGAGATGCTGGCCGTGGCTGAAGCCCTTGAAGCCCTTCTCGATCAGGAACGCGGTCATGCCGCGCGGGCCGGCCTCCGGATCGGTCTTGGCGTAGACCACCAGCACGTCGGCATCGCCGCCATTGGTGATCCACATCTTGGAGCCGTTGAGCACGTAGCGGTCGCCACGCTTGTCGGCGCGCAGCTTCATCGAGACCACGTCGGAGCCGGCGCCCGGCTCGGACATCGCGAGCGCGCCGACATATTCGCCGGAGATCAGCTTCGGCAGATAGCGCTGGCGCTGCGCGTCGTTGCCATTGCGGCGGATCTGGTTGACGCAGAGATTGGAATGGGCGCCATAAGACAGCCCGACCGCAGCCGAGCCGCGCGAAATCTCTTCCATGGCGACGACGTGGGCGAGATAGCCCATATTGGAGCCGCCATATTGCTCCGGCGCGGTCATGCCGAGCAGGCCGAGGTCGCCAAAGCGCTTCCACAGGTCCGCCGGGAACAGGTTGGCCTTCTCGATCTCGGCGGCGCGGGGGGTGATCTCCGCCTCCACGAAGGCGCGCAACGTGTCGCGCAGCATCGTGATGTCTTCGCCCAGGTCGAAATCGATGCTCGGAATGTTCAAGGCGATTCCTCCGTGTTTTGGGCACCGAACCTAGCGGGGTCAGAGCCCTCTTGCGGTCGAAAAGGTTGCATTTTCCGCCAAACTTGGCGAGGATTTTCCTCATGCCCTTTCAAGCCGCAACTGCGGTCCCACGCCGCGCCGTCACTCCGGCCGCCTTCGTCCGCGGCGTGGTTGCCGCCTATGCGCGCTACCGACTGGACCCGGCCGAAGCGTTGCAGCGGGCTCAGATAGCGCCAGACCTTGTCAATTCTCCGGACGGGCGGATCACGGCCATCCAGTTCGAGGCCCTGGCGGGCCATGCCATGCGCGAGCTCGACGACGAGGCGCTCGGCTGGTTCTCGCGGCGCCTGCCCTTCGGCACCTACGGCATGCTGTGCCGCGCCTCGATCACGGCGCCGACGCTGGAGGTCGCGCTCAAGCGCTGGTGCCGGCATCACCGCCTTCTCACCGAGGACGTGCTGCTGGATCTCGAGGTCGGCGAGGAGACCGCGGAGGTCTCGATCCGGGAGCTGCGCGATCTCGGCGATTTGCGCGAATTCTGCCTGGTCACGCTGCTCCGCTACGTGCTCGGCTTCTCCTGCTGGGCCGTCGATTCCAGGATTGCGCTACGCGCGGCCGAATTCCCGCACGCCGAGCCCGGCCATGTCTCGGTCTATCCGACCATCTTTTGCCGGAACATCCGCTTCGATGCCGATCGCGCGGCAATCGTCTTCGACAAGCATTATCTGTCGCTGCCGCTGACGCGCAGCGCCGTCGATCTCGACAATATGCTCAAGGGCGCGCTCAGGCTGACCGTGCTGCCCTATCGGCGCGACCGGCTGCTGGTCGAGCGCGTCCGCCGCGTGCTGCGC
This sequence comes from Bradyrhizobium sp. WBOS07, assembly GCF_024585165.1. NCBI lineage: Bacteria > Pseudomonadati > Pseudomonadota > Alphaproteobacteria > Hyphomicrobiales > Nitrobacteraceae > Bradyrhizobium > Bradyrhizobium sp. WBOS07. The sequence continues at coordinate 2,039,157 of NZ_CP029008.1, read as the reverse complement.
AATGCGCGCGGGCGCAGCCTCGGTGCCGAGGATGTCGCGAGTGAGCTTGCGCTCTCCACCCGCACCATGCATCGCCGCCTGCGCGAGGAGGCCACCTCGCTGCGCGACCTCAAGGAAGAGGCAAAATTCGAGCTGGCAAAACAGGAACTGATGCGGGGCCGCACGCCGATCAAGCGGATCGCGGAGATCGCCGGATTCCGCAACGAGAAGAGCTTCTCCCGCGCTTTCCGCACCTGGACCGGTGCGAGCCCCCGCGAGTTTCGAGGACGGTATCGCTAAGAGGACGCTGCCGCGACGTCCTGCAGCGGCAGCGGCACGTCCTTGGCAACGCCGAGCACCGGGAAGCTGCGGACGTTCTTCACGTCGGGCATGGCCGCGAAATGCAGCAGCTGCTGGCGCATGCTCTCGACGCTCGGCGCCACGCATTTCAGGAGATAGTCGGTGTCGCCGGAAATCCGCCAGCACTGCTGGATGCGCGGGATCGCGGCGATCGAGCTCTCGAACGCCTCCAGCACCGGCTGCGCCTGGCTGCCGAGCTGGATCGAGACGAACGAGACCACCTCATAGCCGAGCCGCCGCTCGTCGAGCACGGCCCGCACCGCCCGGATCACGCCGCGGCTGAACAGCGACTTCAGCCGCCGCAGGCAGTTCGGCGCGGACACCCCGACGCGCAGCGCCAGCTCGTTGTTGCGCACCCGCCCGTCCTGCTGCAGCTCGGAGAGTATCTTCAGATCGACGCTGTCGAGCTGGTCCCGCCCGGCCATCCCCTAACCTCGCCATGAGCTTGTCATGCGGGCAGCGAAGCACGCGGCGGAAGGGGTGCCAAGGGGCTGGAGCTGCGCATGGCCACCCCCGTATACGAGCAGAATACGTCTCAGCGTCATGGCCGGGCTTGTGCCGGCCATCCACGTTCTTTTCTTCGACCCCAAAGACGTGGATGCCCGGGACAAGCCCGGGCATGACGAATTCAGCGTGCTCGGAGGCAAGTGGTCAGTGCGTCCAGGGCTCGCCGCGGCGGAAGGAGAAATTGTCGGCATAGGCAACCGGGCGCCGCACCGATTCCTTCGGCTCGATGACCTGATAGGCAATGCCCTTGCGCTCGCAATAGGCGACCGCCTCCTCCTTGCTGTGGAAGCGCAGCGTGATCTGCTGCTTCATGTCGCCCGACGAGGTCCAGCCCATCAGCGGCTCGACCGCGCGCGGCTGCTCCGGCTCATAGTCGAGCTGCCATTCCTTGGTCTTGGACCGGCCGGATTGCATCGCGTTCTTGGCGGGCTTGAAAATGCGTGCGGTCATGGGTGGTCCGGGCCTCGTTTTTCGTCTTTCGTTCGATTTCGATGCGTCAGGGTGGCAGTTGGTGCAAACCTCAGGGATAGTATAGAGAAAACCGGTTGGGAACTGCTTGGTGATTCCGGCCCCCGTGGCCCCTGCGACGGTATAGTCATTATGCTGCACCGTGACAATTGCGTACCCGCCTGCCGCGCCGGGATCCCGCCCGGCGGCACTGTCTCCCCGATCTCAGCCTGCCCGCCCCCTTCGAGAGCTGCCCTCGCATGGCCTTCCTGAACGTCAACGCCACCCTCCCCGACAAGGGCCGTGACCTCCGGCTCGACCTGTTTCGCGGCGTCGCGAACTGGGCGATCTTCCTCGACCACATCCCCGACAACGTCGTGAACTGGATCACGACGCGCAATTACGGCTTTTCCGACGCCGCCGATCTGTTCGTCTTCATCTCCGGCTACACGGCCTCCTTCGTCTATGCGCGGATGATGCTGGAGCGCGGCTTCATCGTCGGGGCCACCCGGCTGACCAAGCGGGTCTGGCAGCTCTACGTCGCCCACATCATCCTGTTCGTGATCTATATCGCCTCGATCAGCTATCTGGCGCTGCGCTTCGGCGATAGCGAGATGATCAACGAGTTCAACGTCGCCGGTCTCGTCGACAACGCCACCGAGACGCTGCGCCAGGGCCTGTTCCTGCGCTTCAAGCCGCTCAATCTGGACGTGCTGCCGCTCTACATCGTGCTGATGGGCCTGTTTCCGCCGGTGCTGTGGTTCATGCTGCGCAAGCCCGATTTGACGATGGTGCTGGCGATCGTGCTGTGGCTGACGGCGCGCCACTTCGGCTGGAATCTGAATGCCTATCCGGCCGGCCAGTGGTACTTCAACCCGTACGCCTGGCAGGTGCTGTTCGTGTTCGGCGCCTGGTGCGCGCTGGGTGGGGCGCGGCGCTCGATGGCGCTGATCAACGCGCCGATAACGCTCTATCTCTGTCTCGGCTATCTCGTGTTCGCCCTGGTCATGACCATGGCCGGCCGCTTCCCCACATTCGGCGGCATGTTTCCGGAATGGCTGTTCTCGGCCTTCAACCCGAACGACAAAACCAACCTCGCGCCCTACCGCTTCATCCACTTCGTCGTGATCGTGATCCTGGTGATCCGCTTCGTGCCGAAGGAATGGCCGGGACTCGAATGGAAGGTGTTCGATCCCCTGATCGTCTGCGGCCAGCAATCGCTCGCCGTGTTCTGCGTCGGCGTGTTCCTGTCGTTCGTCGGCCATTTCGAGCTGTCGATGAGCTCGGGCTCGCTGCTTGCGCAGATCTTCGTCAGCGTCGCCGGCATCGCGATCATGACGACGGTGGCCTACTATATCTCGTGGTCGAAGAAGCAGGACAAGCCGCTGAAGCCGCCGCCCAAGCCGGCGGCAAGCGCGGCGTAGGCGGCCTGAGCCGGGAACGCCTTGCTGTTCGGGGCGCACCGTTCGCGGAGCGCGCGGTCGCCCTGGCGGCTTGAGCCGATCGATTGACCTGGGTCAACCGGGGGCTGCGCCGGCCGGCATAATGTCGTCACGACACGCGCCGCCGCTCCGATGTCGGCGGCCTCCCCTCGGACAAGGCCAAAAGCACATGCCCTCTCATTTTCACGCCGTGGTATGGATCGACCATTCGCAAGCCAGGATCTTCCATCTCGGCCTGAGCGGCTCCGACGAAGTCACGCTGCATCCGCACCTGGCGACGCGTCACCTCCATCACAAGGCCAACGTGGTCGGCAGCGGCCATGCCGCTCCTGACAAGGTGTTCTACACCGAAGTGAGCAAGGCCATCGCCGATGCCGGCGAGATCCTCATTATCGGTCCGGCCAGCGCCAAGACGGAGTTCGCAAGCTACCTCCGCACGAACGCTCCCGATCTCGCCAAGCGGATTGCCGCGGTGGAAGCGGCCGATCATCCCTCGGACGCCGAAATCGTCGCCTATGCGAAACGTCACTTCAAACTGCCGCTGCCGCGCGTACAGGCACAGGGATAGGCTGCCACTCGGGCCTCAGCACGAATCCTGGGCGTGATGAGCGGTCAATCCCGGCTCATCGCGCTTCAGGCCGCTTCCTCGCTGTCGAACTCGGTGAATTTCTTGTAGATCCAATCGCGGCCGTCATGGCGGCGCCAGACCTTGCCGTACACGAGCTGCCCATTGATCGAGCGGCGGGGCACGATCACGGTCCACAGGTGCCAGATCTCGTTCCAGCCCGACTGCGGACCGGCGGTCTTGAGGTTGCGATCGAAGGACATGGGCAGAACTCGCTGACGCAGAACTCACCTGATGCGCGCCGCGACGAGCCGTGATCGGTATCGCACGAATGGAGGGCAGCACATCGCGAGCCGGGTCCGATCTGATAGCAGCCCGAACAACGGCCGCAACAATCGCTCGGCTTTAACCTAACCGATCAACCTTACTTCTTGGGATGAAGCTGCGCCGTCGGTTGAATGCTGCAGCCGGCTCTTCTAGAATTGCACGTGATTTGAGAACGAGCGCAGGCTTACGCGCAGGTGCATTTTTGAACTGACGTCGAACTTTGTAACGGGTTGGATGTTTGAAGATCATTGACGGGCGGGGACGACCACGATGAATTTGGAATATGCATGCTTGCGCGTCGTGCTGCGCTGGGCGTGGTCTGCGCCGGCCGCGGAGACGGCTACCCTGAAACCACCGAAAGCCGCCAACGACAACCAGACGATCTGGCCCTTCGTGCCGTTTCCCGCCGGCTGGTACGCCGCGGGCTGACCGGCCGGATCTGACAAGCCGTCTGAAAAGCGCAACGCCGCGCAAGCGGAATATCATCGCTTGGCGGCGTTGCGTTTAGACGTTGGGCGCTGAAATCCCCAACACCGATATGTCTATGGCGACGCCAGCAAGGTTCGATGACGTCTTGGTCATTCTCACCGGCTTCGCTCGACGCCGGCGCCTGATGCCGCCTGGCCGTTGGCTTGCAGCCCGCCTTGCGCGGTGTAGGTCTGTCCCGCCTGAGGCGGAGCCAGAATTGCAAGGAAAATGAAAGGGATTTCAACCTCGGGACTGGTCGGGGCAGCTGGATTCGAACCAACGACCTGCAGTACCCAAAACTGCCGCGCTACCAGGCTGCGCTATACCCCGAATGTCCGGCTAAGCCCCGTCGATACACGCTTCCAAAGGCGCCAGCAAGCTTACAAACTGGCGCCAGCAAGCCGCCCATGCCCCTCGCCTGCCCGCCCTATTTGCTGCCGAACAGCGGGTGACCGACGCGGTCGCCGACGCGGATGCCGTATTTCTGCACCGTTCCCGCCACCACCTCAAGCACGGCCCGGGCCGGCCCCCGGGACGAGATGATCTTGGTCGACAGCGGCTCGGTGTTCTCGGCGATGCGCAGGATGCGCCCGTTGGCGCTGATGAAGATCATGTCGAGCGAGACATAGGTGTTCTTCATCCACATCGAGATCTCCTGCTCGGGATTGAAGTCGAACAGCATGCCTTTGCCGTCCGCCAGCTCCTTGCGGTACATCAGGCCGGTCTCTTTCTCTTCCGCCGTCGTTGCCATCTCCACCGAGAAGACCTGCACGCCGTTCCTGGTGACGATCTCCAGCGGCTGGAAGCTGGCGGCGCCGGCGGGCGCGCTGGCGATGACACAGCCGGCGGCGACGAGGATGGCGGCAAGCCAGCCCTTCAGAGCGGACCAGACGGCCTTTCGATCAGGATTCATGGGGGACACTCGAGGCGTGGGACTGGAGTCAGTCCTTAAGCGGCGGTCGCCGGAAAAGCCAGAGGCGCGCCGGCCTGCCGGCGCGCCTCTGCTCACGATTGCGGGACCTGAAGGCTCGAACGGATCCGGTCGGCACGTCTCGCCGTGCTCAGTGCGACTGCAATCCCGGCGATCCGGTCTCGGGATGGATCTCGGCCGCCATCATGCCCTTGGAGCCGGGCCCGAAGCGGACCAGCACATACTGGCCGGGCCGGAGCTCGGTCATGCCGAAGCGGCGCAGTGTCTCCATATGCACGAAGATGTCGGGCGTACCCTCGCCGCAGGTCAGGAAGCCGAAGCCGCGCAGCCGGTTGAACCATTTGACCTGGGCCCGTTCCAGCCCGCTGGTCGGAGTGACCGTGACATGGGTGCGCGGCGGCAGCATCTGCGCCGGATGGATCGCGGTCGATTCGTCCATCGAGACGACACGGAACGCCTGGTAACCCTTGGCACGCTGAATGCACTCGACGACGATGCGGGCGCCCTCATAGGCGGTCTGGAAACCGTCGCGCCTAAGCACGGTAACGTGCAGGAGCACGTCCGGCCAGCCATTGTCGGGAACGATGAAGCCGTAGCCCTTGGAGGCGTCGAACCATTTGATGACGCCGTGGACTTCGACGAGGTTGGCGCTGGCCTCACCCAACCCGCTGAAGGGATTGAGGACGCTGTCGCGGCCGGCACCTCCGTGTTCGCCCGGCGTGACCCGCCCGGACGATGCTCCCTGCCCGGGAACCCCGAGCTTCTTGGACTCAAATCCGTCCGACGACCCCATAACCCCGGACCCCACGCTGCCATGCAACCCGCCACACCGGCGGCGCTCGAATCACGCGTCTTAAGAGAATGTTCTCAATTGGACGCGACGCGAATCTTTCGACTCAAAAGATAACACTCCCGGTTGCGAGGCATAGACAAAAAAGAGATTCGCCGGAACCTATGAACAGCTTGCACAGCCGCGAATCAAATTGATGCCTCAATTGCCGACAAAGGGCCCGAGCGCTTCGCCGATGTCGTGACGGATGACGAGATCGGCGATGTCGTCCTGCTCGGTCGGCTCGCGATTGATGATCACCAGGCGTGCACCGGCGTTCCTCGCCATCATCGGAAAGCCCGCCGCCGGCCAGACCACGAGCGAGGAACCGATCGCGATGAAGAGGTCGCAGGCTTGCGACAGCGCGGTCGCGCGCTGCATCTCATCCTCGGGCATCATCTGGCCGAAAGAGATCGTGGCGGTCTTCACCGGCTCGTCGCAGGCGGTGCAGTTGGGCGCGGCGCCGGCCTCGTCGAAGCGACGCTTCACCCAATCGAGCGGATAGGCCTGTCCGCATCCGATGCAGCGCGCATAAGTGGTGTTGCCGTGAAGTTCAATCACGTGCTCGCCGGCGAAGCCGGAGGCCTGGTGCAGATTGTCGATGTTCTGGGTGATGACGGCGGGAACCTTGCCGGCGCGATAGAGCGAGGCCAGCGCGCGATGGCCACGGCCGGGCTTCGCCGCCGCGAACACCTCCTCCATCGCGAAACGGCGCCGCCAGGATTCGTCGCGAGCCGACTGGCTTGCGACGAATTCGCCGAACTCGATCGGACGGTATCGCGTCCAAATTCCGCCCGGCGAGCGAAAATCAGGAATGCCGCATTCGGTCGAGATGCCGGCGCCGGTGAACGGCACGATCACCTTTGCCTCGGCGATCATGTCACCCAGCCGTTCGACGCCGCTTTGAAGATCCGATGCAATCAATCGCGGCCTCCCGATTCGTTTTTGCCCTGGCAGCTCACTGCGCAAGCGGCAAGATCACTGACGCTCTTATCAAGCGCCAACGCGATGCACTCGGCAATTTTTTCCGGCCTTCGCATATCACAATCCTGCAATGCCGCCTCCCCATTGACGCCCCATTCGGGAGCATCAATGGATGTGTGATTGCGACTCAAGCTGGTGCGGCGGCAGTGCTTGAGTTCAATAGTAACCCGAGGGGATGGCCATGACCGAAGACGAAGAACGCAAAGCCCGTGAGCGCGACGAGATCGCCGCCCGTGTCGCCGCCTTCCGTGCCACGCAGGAAAAATTCAAGCGCGAGCGCGAGGAGTATTTCGTGTCGACGCTGGAGAATGCCCGCAAAGTCGAACGGCCCTCGCTTTGGCCGTAACGCGCCTCTGATCATTGCGCATGAAAAAAGCCCGGAGCATCGCTCCGGGCTTTTCGCTTGTCGGGTGTTACCAATGGCGCCAGTGGTGATGGTGCCGGTGGTACGGTCCGCCGCCGTAATAGCCGTAGGGGCCAGGCCCGTAATAATAGGCGGGGCCGTCATAATAGCCGTAGCGCGGGCCGTAATAGCCGTACGGGGATGCTGCGACTGCGCCCGCGGTGATCGCGCCGGCGGCGAGGCCGAATGCCAGGCCCGGGCCGATGCCGCGCCCGCGTGCCTCGGCCGGCGCAGGGGCTGCAACCGCGGTCACACCGACGGCTGCGACGGTGGCCAGAACTGCCAATGTCTTCTTCATGCTCTCCTCCTTCGCGTCTTGCCGGGATTAACGACGCGCGCCTGCGATAGTTGCGCGCAGGTGTGGAACCACAGCTGCAAACAAAAAGCAGAGGGCGCCGGAACGAAACCGCCAGGCGCGCATTGTCTCTCCAAGTGCGGGAGCCTCCGCCATCCGGTTGAGGCGGCAGCACGAAGACCCCGTCGGCATCTCCCGATGCCGGCGGGGTTTTTCAGTTTAACGGGAACAGATGGCAGCACACGCCAATGGCTGCCAGCGGGGCGGACGACCGAGGAGGAAGACTTGCCCCTATCAGCTTTGCTGGCCCGTATCCGTAAATTGGTTCCCAGTTCCGACGATCGGCATTACGACGAGATCGTGCGCAACTTCGGTAACGGCGCGCTGCATCCGCCGCCGACGCCGATGAGTGACCGCGAGCTGGCGCGGGCCATCGCCGAGTTCCTGAAAGAGCAGCCGTCGAGCGAATCCGTTGCGACCCTCGGCCGCCGCCTCGATCCCTCCTCTCCGGTGTGAGCATGCTATTCGGCAGGAGCAGGGAACCGGGATTGCGCGCGGACGTTGAACTCTCTTCACGCAGAACGGAAGAGGCCGACATGCCCGCATGGCTCGAAGTGGTGCTCAACTTGTCCGGCTATGCCGGCTTCCTGGCGCTCGCCTCGCGCGGCAGCGCATGCCCGCACGCGCCGGCCGACAATTGCAGCTACAGCGACGAGCGCTAATTGGGTGCGCCACTTTTTCTGGCGCCCGCCGTTTCAGTTGGCATGCGCCGGCTGGCCCGCCGTGCGCACCAGTCGGTCGGCCTTGACTGCAGCGCGCGTGTCCTCGACCTGCGGCCGCAGCGAAAAGCTGACCACCACGAATGCGAGACAGAACAGCGTGCCGACGATGGCGACGCGCAGGTAGGTGTGGCGGTCGCCCTGGTAAAAGGAAGGCTGTGAAAAAGGTGTCATGACAAAATTGCTTGCTGCAAAGGTGTTTCTTGCTTGTCTTTGCCAGACACCTACCCGATGCGGCGACAAGCGCAACGCGATTGGGCTTTTAACCTAACCGAATAGGGTTATCGGCTTCCGCGCAAAGGATCCTTAGGAATTTGCGGTGCCATCGCGACGGTCTGCTGTCCCTCATGCGAAGCACAGTTACGACAGCGCTGCTTGCCGACCGTCTTTGTTCCAGCTTCGAGTCCTTTTCGTTCTCAAAGAACGAATCGGAGTCGGAAAAATCAGCGCGACGCGATTCCTAACGATCGATGAAAGCGCGCGCCGCAACGTCGTCTGCCGCAAGACTCCCCGGCACGATCTTCGGCGGCAAGAATTTCGAGACGGCCGCAAACATGATGACGATCTCGCGGCATGGCTCACATCGAAAGCTGTTGGCGGAGATCGCCGTCATCGGCTGGGCGCATCGCGGGCATGTCATGCAGGCCGAACGCTGACGGCACAGCTTCGTTCCTGCACGTCGTTTCCGCGCGCCGGCTTCTGCGCCAGATCAGGCCGCCCGCTTCGCTTTGTCCTTCTCCGAGAAGCATTCCAGGATCTGAATGCGGAGCTCTTCTGCGGCCGGCCCCTCGAGCCTCCTGAGCTCGTTCCAGAGCCTGATCACTTCGCGCTGCTTTTCGACGGTCATGAGTCACCTCCTTGCGGTCGATCTAGAGGAGGCGCATTAGAACAAAGAGGGAACAAAGAGTCCAGCCCCCCCTGGCGCGATTTTCCCGGGCACGTCGCTTTGAACCTTTTCCGCGCAGCGCGGACCCATGAAAGCTGGGGATTTCAGCGCCCAGTTATATGGCAGCGCCGCGGTGAACGAACATATTCCGTCACCCGCGGCGCTGTTGCTTTTTGGATTTTCAACTTTAAGTTTGAGCTACGGCTGACGGCCAGGCGCTGAAATCCCAACGTCGTCAGTCGGAAGAGCCCCGTGCGAAAGCGCGGGGTTTTCTTGTTTGTCCTGATCGTCGTGGTGATGTTCGGCATCGCCGACGCCGAGCATCACCTTTGTCTTCAGCCCCTGATCGCTGCGCCGTCCTGCGAGAGAGCGCGCCGCAACGATGTCGCCAGCGCCCTAGACGGCGTCCTTGGCCACCTTGAGCGGCGAGGCCTTGACCGACTTGCTTGCGGGCTTGGCCGCAAACTGCATCGGCTCCTTGGTGAAGGGATTGACGCCCATGCGGGCTTCGGTCGCCGGCTTGTTGACGACCGACATCTTCACGAAGCCGGGAATGACGAACTCGCCGGACTCGTTGAGCTCCTTGTAGCCGACGGTGGCCATGTACTCGATCACCGACTTCACGTCGTTCTTCGAGAGCTGCGTGCCCTCGGCAATCGCATCAATCAATTGGGTTTTCGTCATCTTCGCCATCTCTGAATTCCTTTTGTGCGCGCGAGCAATTTTTGCTGTGGACGCGGCCTGAAGCGCGGGGGGCGCGCTGGCTGATTTCATGCCTGAGGTCATGAAGTGACGGGCTTAGAACCCATCGAAGCCGAAAACGCAAGCTGCCGCTCCGCGGGGTTCCCGACTTCCTGTGCAAGCTGGCGCAGGCCTGCCACTTTCGTTTTGAACCATTTTGTCCCTGGCGCGTCTTATCATTGAAGTCCCCAAGCTTCACCCCACCAGAGAGCCCCGCTTCCCCCAGGCGGGGTTTTCGCTTTGCGCGTCTGGCAGAACGTCCCCGGCTGCTATAATGGCTTGAGGGTTTCTCGCGGGGGGCTCATGAAGGTCGCTATCGTCATCGCAGGTTTGATCGTCGTGGCCGTCGCCGCCCTCGTCGCCCTCCAGCCGAGCTTCCTGAAACCTGCGTCCCTCGCCGTCGTGAAGAAGTCCGACATCTTCGGCTTCTCGCCCGGAATGACATCCGAGGAGACCAGCAAGCTCGTCAGTCGACGCCATTATCTCTGCCGTCAGGGTCGCAACTCCTCTACCCTCGAATGCGATATCAACGGCGCCAAGGTCACGGTTGACAACGACGAGGCTGATCCCAGCCGCCCGATCTGGCGCGTCAATGCGACGGTGAACAATCCGGGGCCGCAGGATGCTGCGGTCAAATCGATCTCCGACCAGTTCAACGCGCAAGCCATCAAGGACCGCGACGGATGGACCTGGATCGTCGGCCGCGGGCTCAAGCTGAGCTATGACGGCCTCGCCTTGAGCCTCGTGGACGAGGCCGCGGAGGCCCGGCTGCGCAAGGTGGACGCCAAGCGCTGAAGCATGATCCGAAAAATTGCGCAGTGGTGGTCCGGAACGATCATGCTTGAACGCGAAGCGCAACGGCGATTCATTTCTCGTCGCGTCGCGCTTTGGAGCCTGACGTCACCTCGTCGTGAAACTTGTGGCCGGGCGCGCGTTGTTGACGCTTCAGTAACCTAACGCGGCCAAGCTCCATTCAGTCTTGTTGCGTTGGAGTATCCCACAGTGCTTGATTTTGACGAGCTGCGTGAACTCGCGGCCGATGTTCGTGTCTTTGTCGAGCTCGCCGAGGACAAGGCCGAAGCGCTCAAGGCCGTCATCGCGGCCTATGACGTGGTCCTGGCAATCTTCCCCGCCGACGAGGGCATGGGCCTCCATGTCATCAAGGGCAGCGAGATCCTCTATGGGATCGTAAGGTCAGGGAGCCACGCGGCCTACAGCCACACGGCGATCGCGGTCCCCGACCTGCAACATGCGCAAGCGCTCAAGCTGCTGACGGCCCCGGTCGAACAACGGATCGCGGCCTAGAGCTGCAGGCGTCGGGGATGGCTGCCTCGGCTGTCGTCCCAGGGGCCTCTGAGGGTGTTATCAGCGGAGCCGATTCAGGACCCGGAGGGGGAGCCACGATCCCAGCACCATCAAGATCGCGATGATCGCAACGAGGACGTACTTCAGGGGATGTTGCCACGAGGCGAACGAGCCTTCGAGGTGAAGGTAAGGCAGCACGGCCTCCATGCCCATTCCGATGAGAGCAACCGCCGTCAGGCCGCCCACGATTGATGCGAAGAGATTGACGATCCATCCCATCACGCCGCGCTCGTTCGACCACGCCTCGTAGATCGCGACCGCCAGCGTCACGACGACAAAGACCAGCATGAAGCTCATCGAGCCGCCGACGCTCGACCTCGGGCCGAACGCCTCCAGCAGCAACATGGCCGCCACCGCAAGCAGCGTGATCGTCTTCACGAAGCTCTCCTCATCCGTGCCCCAGCAGCAGCACTGCAGAGCCGATCACGATACAGGCGAGGCCGAGGACAGCCGTCGCGATCTCGACGGCATTTTCCAGGCCGAAGAACCTGATGACAGCGCTCCATGTGAAGGACAGGAGAATTTCCACGATCGCACTGAGCAGGGCTTGCAGCATAAGAATTGGTCGCGCCGGCGGAACCGGGGTTCGGCGACGGCGGGTTAAATTTATCCGCTGCCCACGATCTTCTTACGGAACGTCCCCGGCCTTCCGGCTGTCACCAATCGAGACCGGCTTGTTGAGGAAATACTCGCGGTTGCCGGTCGCGGCTTCCGCATACTGGTCGATCGCCACGATGATGGCCTGGACGTGGGCATAGCACCACCCTTCCCGCGTTGCCCGTCGGCGAACGTCCTCGAGCGCGGCCAGGAATGGCGACAGCTCTCTCTCGTCGTCGAACCATCGCCTGCTCACCATGTCCTCCCGCCGAGCACCCTGCCCTTGGCCGCGCGCGGCTCCGCCGCCTTCAGCGCGTCCCGCTGCGCGCAAAGACTCTCGACCTTCGCTTCCATCCGCGACAGCAGCGCTTCGGCCGAGGCCGTGCCGATGCCGGCCCGCTGCAGCTGGAGGATCTCCCTCCTGTGCCTTCCCATCTGGATACGCATCCGTTCGATCTCCCGCCTGACATAGTCCAGGTCCGGCATTGTTCCGCCTCGCGAATTTTGGAGCTGGCCCATAAGAACAAAAGCGGAACGCAGAGTCGAGTCCGACGTTGTACGGAGACGGAAAAGGAGATGCGTGATGGCCGACAACACCCGGAAGGAACCGAAGGACTGGGTTTCCGGAGATGACCCGATGACCGGAGCCCAGGAATCCTACCTCAAGACCCTCGCCGAGCAGGCGCACGAGAGCCCGCCCGAGGACGAGCTGACCAAGGCCGAGGCCTCGGAGCTGATCGACAAGATGCGGCAAAAGGCCGGGCTGGACGAATAGGCGCGGGAATTGCGGGAATGCGGTGCCGTGTGTATGCAAACGAAATTGGGAATCGAAAATGCCTTATTTCGTTTGTGCCCGCGACGGAGCGGGCCAGATCATCTTGAAACGCGACACCAGGGAAGCGGCCGAGAAGAAGGCCGCCGAGCTCCGCGAGATGGGCTGTTTCGAAGTCGAGATCATCGCGAAGGGTGTCGAGAAGGCGGCGTTAGGAACTGGTGAGCTGCCGGCCGAGTTGGCCAGCCATGACCAAGGAATCCCTGCAACACCAGGCCGACCGCGCGGAAGCTCTCGCCGCCCAGACGGCAGACGGCGAAATCAGAGAAGCTCTGTTGAAAGCTGCGCAGGAATATCGGGCGCAGCTCGAGAACGGTGACGACGAAGACGAGCCAGGGTGATCGCGGCCTTTTGCATCGGAGCGTCCCTCGGATCTCGGCTCAGCGCGCTTAGGAACAAGTCCGGCCAATCCGAATTCACCGATTAAGCAGTGCCGGCATTCTCCCCCTGTGTGTCGGCACTGACAGCCCCGTGGCGCCGCCGCTGCGGGGCTGTCCTTTAGGAGGCTATCATGAGCGACCGCACGGGCAACGAACCTGCACCGCTGGTGCTTTTCGGCGTGGCCATTCTCCCGGTCATCGCGGTGCTGGCCTGGTTCGCGTTCTGATTATGACTGACGATTAGAGTACTTCGGCTCGGCCTAGGCGTTCTGCGTGGCTTTACTGCTACCAAGCCAAGCTCGTAGGATGGGTAGAGCGAAGCGAACCCATCGATTGCCTTGTTGCGTGACGAAACATGATGGTCTCGCAAGTGCTCTACTCATCCTGCGAGCTCACGCGCGTTCTTCGACGGCAACCCTCACTCCCCCAATTTTCACTAAGCGATCAGGCAATCAACGCAAAACGGTGTCTTGAATGAAGACCGCACTTGTCTTCGGCGCAACCGGCTTCATCGGCTCGCATTTGCTGCGCGACCTCATGGACAGTCCCGACTATTCGCGGGTTGTCGCGGTGGCCCGCAGGCCGCTGGCGGTGAACCATCCGAAGCTCACGGTGCTGATCGGCGATCTCGCTTCCCTGCCCGCGCTCAAGCCGCAATTGGTTGCGGACGAGATCTTCATCGCGCTGGGGACGACACGAAAGCACACGCCTGACGAGGCCGAGTACTACAAGATCGATCATGATTATCCGGTGTTGGCGGCCGAGATTGCCAAGGCGAACGGCGCGCGGTCGGTGTTTGTGGTCACGGCCGTCGGCGCCAACGCCGGGTCCGGCATGTTCTATCTCAGGACCAAGGGCGAGGTGGAGCGCGACATTCTCGCGCTCGATTTCGAGCACACGCACATTTTCCGCCCGTCGATGATCCTCGGCGCGCGCGACGAGGACCGCCCACGCGAACGCCTCATCATCGCGATCTGGGGCGTGCTCAATCCGCTGCTCGTCGGCCCGGCCGACCGCTATCGCGGGCTCGCCGGAAACGACATCGCGCACGCCATCGCCAAAGCCGCGCGGCATCAAACGGAGAAGGTGCGAATCTATCATTGGAAAGAGATGGCGGCGCTGCTTCGATCGTGATGCCGTGCGTAGGATGGGTTGAGCCCTTGCGAAACCCATCGCTTCTCGATCGCCGCTCTCCAACGGTGAAGAAGCCCCGTCCGGAATGAAACTGCAACGGCCCACGATCAAAGCGCGGCGCTACCACGCAACAAAGGCCATGGGTTTCGCAAGAGCTCGACCCATCCTACGGGCTTCATCAGCCGGGAAGCCGGATAGCAAGCCCCGCCTGCCTTGCTCGGTCTTTATCGAACGGCCGGCCTTGGGCGCTATCCCCGCACCCCACCGCCCTTAAGGATTACGGTGACATTGCTGTCAACGCAACTGCCAACGGATGAAAACGGATGACGGTTATCGCTTTGCTTCAGGTCCTTTCTGCTCGGTCTTGCGGATGAGTTCAACTGCGTGTTTGATGTCGTACCCGATAACGATACCAGTATTGCCAGGCACCCATTTACCGGTTGGAACGAGCTTATAGAGCTTTCCATCAGTGCCCCTCTTTATGCGATCAAGGGCGCGGTCTTCGTCGGTCACGTCCTTTTCTAGGATCGGCGTTGGCGTTACGACTTCCGTATAATCTGTTCGGTACCCGGAAACGACACCTGCAACTTTAAAGTCGTAGCCGGGTTTTCCCTGTTCGAGGAACACAATTGGAGATCCAGAGAATCCGCTATTGTTTCGTCCGTCAAAATACATTGTTATCGCTTCATCCTTGCGGGTTTGCGCGGACCACACTGCCTTGCGGACGAACCCGATGTTCTCCAAAGCTGGGGTGATAGTGTTAAGCAGAGGGTCCGCGTAGGGATAGCCCACGAAGTAAACGTCTTGACCCAAGACCATCCCTGCCGAGTCAGCGGGTAGCGCAATTGTCACCGTGAGTACTCTTTTCGGCACCAACACGGCTATGTCTACGGGATCAGAGCAGCGCAGCACGGTGACCGGCGTGTCAACGCATTTTCCCCCATCTACGCAGACCTGTATCGAACCTTCGGGCCCTTTCACGCTCGCTATCACGTGCTTGGCTGTGATCAGGTAATGATGGCCATCAACGTCTAGAGTGAAGGCCGTTCCCGACCCCCCGTTCACTTCGATCCGAACGACCCTCTTAAGAACATTAGAGGTAACACCGACAACGTCAGCCATTGTGGGGCTCCCGCAAAACATCACCGTAGTAAAAAGGAAGCTCAGTATGCGCATGGAAACCCGGCTCGCCTGTGCGTATCGTCGCCCAATTGCACATCCCGCCATCGCTTGATCGCGACAGAGCTGGCCCACAGGACATCACCGTTGGATACGATCGGTTGGGTCAATATTTCATCTCGTAGCCGAAGAGTTCCTTGATCTTCTTTTTATCACCGCCGAACTCGGGATTGTAGTTGTCGTAATATTGGGCAGCTCGATCGGTATAGCCGCCTTTGGCCAAGCACTCGTTATAGAGCGCCAAGATCTCTGCTCGATACTTGTTAACCCTTTCCATCTCGTTCTTGTCGAGAAGGCCCTCGGGCGGGACCGCTTGGTTCAAGAACTCAGCAAAGCTTGTTTGCAACATCTGTTGATAGAGCCCATCGACACGCCATCGTGTACGCCAAGCAGCGATCAAAGGCGCCCAGCGGTCGATGGTAGCTCTGGCCTCAGCACTCTCTGCCTCAATATTCAGTTTATGAGTCACATCTGAGTACTTTGCCTGCATGTAGTTTTCGACCGTGGTGACGTAGAGCTGGAAGAAGTCCCAGCCAATCAGAGTCATATAGGGCCGGACGATCTCAGCCCTTTCCGTTGGTGTAACCTTTAACTCATCTAGCTGCCGATCCACATCGTCGAGAATGGCCTGTTTAGCTTTCGCGCCAGGCGAACCAAATCTATTCGACCAAGCAAACGTCATGTATGTGGCCTTGGCACTTATAACGGACAGATGCTGAAGTTTGCCTAGTATCTCCTCTGCGCGGTCCAAAGTCCGGTTCAGGCGGGCCTCCACACCCCACACCTTGAAGACCTCAAGCTTTGGCATGTAGACCATGAAGGTGCAGACCACGCCCAGCGTGCCAAGAAAAATCGCAGAAGGTATTCGCTGATTGAAGCCTTCGAATGCCGCCATGATTAGCGCGCCCAATGCGACTAGGCCGGCAACAAACAGCACAACGTCTCTAAGTCGATCCATCCCACTTTCAAACATAGCCCCTCCAATCGAAGTACCTCAACCGGAGAATGTGGGGGCGCCATACCTCAACACAAGAAGTTATATGGTCGGATTGCAGACACCTGCCCCCTGCCCCTCCTGCCCGTTTCCTGCTATCTCTCCCCGCCGTCCGGGCCCAAGACAAAAACCCTCCGTCCGTTCCAGGGAGCAACAACCATGCGATACCTCCACACCATGCTGCGCGTGCGCAATCTCGATGTCGCGCTGAAGTTCTATGTCGATGCTTTCGGGCTGAAGGAGGTACGGCGGATCGAGAACGACAAGGGGCGGTTCACGCTGGTGTTCCTGTGCTCGGCGGACGATCTCGAGGCGTTGAAGAAGCAGCCGCCGACGCGCGGCGCGCCGCTGGTCGAGCTCACCTGGAATTGGGACGAGGAGACCTACGGCGAGGATCGCTTCTTCGGCCATCTCGCCTATGAGGTCGACGACATCTACGCCACTTGCGACAAGCTGATGAAAGCCGGCGTCACCATCAACCGTCCGCCGCGCGACGGCAACATGGCCTTCGTCCGCTCGCCGGACCTGCACTCGATCGAGCTGTTGCAGAAGGGCGATCCGAAGCCGCCGCAGGAGCCGTGGGCCTCGATGCCCAACACCGGTCATTGGTAGGTTTGCGCACGGGAACAAGCGCTCGCGAGCCGCGTTCACCCTCCAGTGATGCAATTGGAGGAGGATACGATGGCGAGAGGGCTGTTGTTGTGGATGCTTGGCGTGCCGATCCCGGTGATCATTCTGCTGTGGCTGTTCTTCGGCCGCTGACCGTCAGGTTGAACTTTGCCAGGTTGAACCTTGCAATGAAAGCTCCGCCGCGTGCGGAGCTTTTTGCATGAGGGGCGCGATGCAATCGCGCATCGCTCGAGGCGGCGAATTCCGCTATCACCCGCGGCAAGCAACAATGCCGCGGGAGACGCTTCATGCCTGACACCAAGCTGACGATCTGGGGCCGCGCCAATTCGGTCAACGTGCAGAAGGTGCTGTGGTGCCTGACCGAGCTCAATCTGCCCTATGAGCGCATCGATGCCGGCATGAGCTACGGCCGGACGCGCGAGGCCGAGTATCTGGCGATGAACCCCAACGCGCGGATCCCGACGCTGGTCGAGGGCGACTTCGTGCTGTGGGAATCCAATTCGATCATGCGCTACCTCTGCCTCGCCCATGGACGCGGCACGCCGATCTATCCCGAGGCGCCGAAGCAGCGCGCCTCGATCGACCGCTGGCTCGACTGGACGCTGTCGACGGTGCAGCCGGTCGACCGCCCGGTGTTCTGGGGCATCGTGCGCACGGCGCCCGCCGAGCGCGACATGATCCAGGTGCAGCGAGATGCGGATACCGCCGCCGAGGTCTGGGCGATTGCCGACCGCCTGCTCTCCTCGCGCCGGTTCATGGAGGGCGATGCCTTCACGCTCGCCGACATCGCGATCGGCTCCTATGCGCGGCGCTGGCTCGGGGTCGAGGGCATCAGCCGGCCGGCGCAGCCGCATCTGACGCGCTGGCTCGCCGAGCTCGGCAAACGGCCCGGATTCGCACAGCATGTCGCACCGCCGATGTCGTGAGCCGGCGGCGCGGCGTAAGCTACGGCGAAAACACGATGAATCCGCGTTTCGGCGCAAGCCTCCGCCGTCACCTCGGCACTTGACGGCTACTGTGCATGGGGTTGTTTTCGCATTTTTTGCTTTCGGCCTAGCGCCAGCCGCGCTCGACCAGCAGCACGCAGACGATCAGCACCAGGGTCACCGCCGCGGTCGCCAGCCGCGCCGTCCAGCTCAGGCCGCGGCCGACCCACCACAGCAGCGCGCAGTACATCACGACGGGAACGATGAGGTCGAGGCGGATGAGATCCGGCGACATCGGCCTTTAGCGCCTGACCGTGGTGTCGATGCGGCTCGAGCCCTCGATCTTCACGCAGGTCCCGGTGCCCTCGACCATGACGAAGCTCGGGCCATAGGAGGCGCAGGAGCCTGCTCGAGCCTTGCCGGCCGCGCTCTTCAGCGGTGCGGTGGTCGCGCCCGCCTGGGGCCGCTCGGCAGGCGGCAGGCGCAGCGCCTCCGCCGCGGCGGCGGACGTGACGAGCAGCGGGATCAGGATCAAGAGCTTGGTGCGCATGGCGGCGTTCTAGCCCGGACCGGGGCTGCGCGCCATCGGGGCGCCTCCGCCCGCGATCAGATGAACTTGATGCCGGCCGATTTGCCGCGGCGCCAGACCACCTGGCAGCTCCGCCCGGTGCGCGAATCGCGTGCGAAGGCGAGCCGGATCACGCCCGGGAGCTGGCTGGCGTCCTCGTCCAAGGTGATCTTGGCGCCGGAATCCGAGATATCCTGGACCAGGCAATGCCGCGCGGCGAAGCCGCCGTCGAGCGTGATCCAGGCGTGCTTCGACAGCAGCTTGCGGGCTGCGCGCTTTTTCGGCGGTGGCATCGGCGAGAGATCTCCCCGTCCAGCGCTACCCGGCGCCCCCTAAGAAACCGTTGCAATCGCCCGCCGATAATCCCCGGATCGGCGCTGTCCACCGGGGCCAAAAGACCGGCCCCGACCGGCTTGCCCGGAGGCGGAAAGGCCACTATACGTTCGCCCGCTGCAAGCCGCCGGGCCCTGTTCGGCCGGCCAGCGGCCGTGCCGGGAACAACGGCAGGGCCCTGCGTTTGCTCCCTTCGTCTATCGGTTAGGACGCCACCCTTTCACGGTGGAGAGAGCGGTTCGATTCCGCTAGGGAGCGCCAGTGCGCAGGCGATGAACGCCATCGCTGCCGCCACCGCAATTTCCGCTGCTTCCGCATGAACCTTCCCGCCGCTCGCCACCGACCAATGTCGGTTGGAACCGGTCTTGGCCCATGGCGCAGCACTTCCCCGAAATTGATGGTTCGTCCGGCGCGTCCGCAATGACGCCGGAGCTTCCGCCGTGGCTGGGTCACCATCCCGGCCGGCATCCATCGGACCTGCGCGCCAAGATGCTGGCGCACATGGCCTGCGCCCGACCGCGTCCGCAGTCCGATCTCGCGCCGCCCGCGCCGGTGCCGCCAGGCCGGATCGCCCGGGAGCTCCTCAGCGATGTCGTCGGCCACGTCATCCTGTTCGGTGTCGCCGCCCTGCTCTTCCAATCGCGCATCCCGCTCTATTTGGGGGCGTTCATCCTCCTGACCGACGGCGGGCGCATCGAAAGCGCGCTGGCAAGGATCGGTATCCGGCTCGAGCCCGAAACGATCGGGGCAGACATCGTCAAGCGCTCCGCATTCTGGTTCGGATGGTTCGCGTTGCTGGCCGCCTTGAAGGGCTCCGTCCCTGCCTGGCTCGCGCCGTGGATGCCGCCAGCGGATTCCTGGTCTTTCCTCGCCGGCATCGCCCTCCTGCTCGCCGTCGTCGAAGCATTCACGGCGCTCGCATTGCGGCGCGCATTGCCGCAACTGGGATGGGAGATCAGCCCGGACAGCCTGACCTGGACGACGATCCAGTTCGCCGTGGCCGTCGGCGCGTTGGCCTTGCTGGTGCTGTTCGGATCTTCCTAGGCAGCGCTTTTACCGCCGCGCCCGCAATGACGAGGTTGTGAGAAAGCCTGGAGCAAAACGGGTCCTTATGCCGCGCTTTTTCCGGCGCGACCGACCCGTGCGTTTACCGGAAATTTACCCCCGCTTTTGAGCGCCGGTATCATTTACTTAGAATTTGACCGCTACCGTGGAATTACGGGAACGATCCCAAACACGGTTGGCGCGCATGTCCGTCACAGAGTTCCTCAGGCAACGAGCAGTGGACGTCGCCGTGAACGGCAGCTACTCGCTGCCGCGCTGGTACGATTGCGAGGGCAAGCTGCGCACTTTCGCCTGCCGCACCAAGCGCGTCTCACCGTTCCGCATGATCGTGGACGTGCCTGTCGTCGGCAAGGTCGGCGAGCGGCTCACGTCCTACTTCCAGGATTTCGGCGAATTCCAGTGCACCATCAGCGCGACGCTGAAAGCCGGCTTCCTGATGGAGCTCGACATGACGCGGGCGCGGCGCGCCTGGATGTCGGAAAAGCTGACCTGGCTGGAGAAGAAGCAGAAGGACGACAGCATCCAGGAGCTGCGGCGTGATGCGCGCTTCGTTCCCCAGATCTCGCACAGCCTCCTGACGCTCGCCGACGGCAGCACCCATCCCTGCTTCATCATCGACGTCTCCACGGCCGGCGTTGCCATATCCTGCGAGTACGACCCGCCGGTGGGAACAGCGCTGGCTGTCGGCGCCTGCGTGGGGCGGGTCATCCGCAAATTCGACAACGGCTTCGCGGTCAAATTCGCAGAAAAGCAGGCGCGTGACGACGTAGTCCACCTCATTGCGCGCTCGCCGCTGCAGCAATCGGCTTGAGGCGGACCGGCCGTCTCGCCTCCGCATCGCTGCCCTATCGCGGCCCCATTGCGGGATCAGCTTTCGACGGTCCGTGCCTTACGCCGGACGTCATTTGCGGACTCGCGATCGGGGGACCGGATGGCAGTCAACAAGACCACGGTTGATAAGATCACCGTTGATAAGATCACTTGGGACAGGGTCGGCCGGGTCACCGAGCCCGGACGCTACATGTACACGTTCGGCTGGCTCACCATCACCGCCGGCGATCTCGAGATCTGGAAGCTCTACCCGCAGGCCGCGTTCACGTTGCTGGCGCAGCCGGGTGACCCCGACACATCCCCGGGCGGCGAGTTCCATCTCGGTGCTTTCGACGTCGCCCCCGAAGCGCCGCCGCCGTTCACCACCCACTAACGGGCCAAAGCGCCGGCCGGTGCGGGAACGCATGGCATGGGCGCTGCTTTATAATCGTCATGATGCACATCCCCGCCATCGACCAAGTCTTCCTGCTGATGCTCATCGTGTTCTGCCTCGGCACGTGCCTCGTACGCGCCTTCTGGGAACTGGAGCAGGCGCGGTCGCACCGGACCGGCTCGCCGCCCCGCAGGGACCCCAACCGCAACTAGCGAGCCTGCCGGCCCGTCCCATCTATCGACCAGCGTGGTTTCGGCGCTCCACCGCGACAGCCGGAGCAAGCTGCCCGGCGACTCAAAGAAACCCGCGCATATCTTTGATCCGATTTGCCAACGCGCTCCGATCCCGTCAGACATCGCCGTTGCCATGGCTGACGAACAGGTGTTGGGATGCAATTGATTACGCTTGCATTCTCCAGTCCGGCAGGCGGCGGCAGATGAACGGCAGCTGTCCCGTGCGTTAAGTGAGCCGACCGCGAGCGCATGACACATGGTCGCATCGCTCAATGTAGATTAGCGGATCAAGGGAACCTATTTTCGGCGCCGATGTACCTGATCGAAGCGTTGCCCACCGTCATCGGAACTGCGGCCATCGCCCCGGCGCTGCTGATGCTGTGGCTTGTCATCGCCGCTGAGGAGCGACCCGGCCCGCCCGCTCAGGTCTGGACCGCGTTCCTGTTGGGCGCGGCCAGCATCTCGTTGCTTGGCCTTGCCCGGGCCCCCTTCGCCAAGATGGTCGCCGCACCCGACGACCCCTGGGCGGCGCTGGCCATGCATTCGATCTTCGGCGTCGCGCTGCCTGAGGAAGCCGTCAAGGTGATCGCCATCGTTCTGATCTCCTCGACCAAGCGGCGGACTTTTGCCAACCCGATGGACACCGTGGTCTATGGCGCTGCGGTCGGCCTCGGCTTCGCTGCTTACGAGAACCTGGCCTATCTGGTCCAGCACGCCGACATGTGGCGCTCGCTGGCCGCCTTGCGCAGCGTGCTGACCGTGCCGTTTCACGGCGCGCTCGGCATCATCGCGGGCGCCTACCTGACGATCGCGCGCGCCGGCACGGCGCTGGGCGCGAACCGCCACCATCGCGACTGGGCGCGCCTGTCCAGCCGCCTCCTGATGCTCGCCGGCCCGCTCGCGCTGCATTCGGCGTTCGACTTCCCGCTGCTGACACTGCAAAGGATGCCCGATCTCGATCCGACGCTGCGGATGTGGCTGGGCGCGGCCAGCCTGCTGGTCGGCTTCGGCTCGATCGCCTTCGCAATCCGCCTGGTCCGGCGCGTCGCCCGCCACCACGCCCCCCGGACCGATATTGCGCGGGAGCGGCTCAGCCAGCTCCGCCGGATGTGGGCGCTGCTGCTCGCCGGCGGCGGCGTCGGCTTTCTCGGCCTCGCCTTCGTGCTGACCTCGATCCATCACTGGCTGATCAATCCCGAGCGCAACCTGACGCTGGCCCTGATCCCGATCGGCTTCGTCTCGATCCTGCTCGGCCTTGCGCTTCTGGTTGTCACCACCGCGATCTACATTCTCGGCCGCAACCGCATCCGTACCAGCGCGGAAGGTTTTTCGTCGGCGTCCGGCAGCGGTTGATCCACCGCATGGCGCGCACGCCCCGCGCGTACTAGATTGAGCGTTGACCTTTCGATCTGGAGCCTGCCGATGACATCGCCCGAGGATTATTCACGGCTTCAATCCGCGATGAACCAGACCGTCAAGACGCATTGGAAGGCGTTCCTGTTCGAAGGCATCCTGCTCGCCGTTCTCGGCGTCGCGGCGCTGATCCTGCCGCCGCTCGCAAGCCTTGCGATCGCGATCTTCCTCGGCTGGATGTTCCTGATCAGCGGCATCGGCGGGCTGATCGTGACCTATTGGGCGCGCAACACGCCGGGCTTCTGGTGGTCGCTGATCTCGGCTGCGCTCGCCGTGCTCACCGGCATCCTGTTGCTGGCCCGGCCGGTCCAGGCCGTGCTGACGCTGACCATCGTGCTTGGCGCCTACTTCCTCGCCGAGGGGGTTGCGACCATCATGTACGCGCTGGAGCACCGCCGCGACCTGAGCAGCCGCTGGTCGTGGCTGCTGATCTCGGGCCTCGTCGACATCGCGATCTCGTTCATGGTGATCACGGGGTTGCCGAGCTCCGCGGAATGGGCCATCGGCATCCTCGTCGGTATCAACCTGCTGTTCGGCGGCGCCAGCCTGATCGGCATGGCGCTGGCGGCGCGCAAGAGCAACACCTGACGCGCCTCGTCGCCTGCTGCGCCGATTGGGGGGTGACAACCCTCGAACGGCGCGCTATATGGCCTGCCATGATCACCGTCGCCACCAGCTATTTTTGGTACTTTAGCTACGACAGCTCGCTGGCGGCAGGAGGATCGCGCTCAATCTGAAATATTGCAGCAAACGTCCGAACAAGCCGCCAGACCTGGCGGCTTTTTTATTGGCCGGCAGGTTCGAAACAAACAGGAGCCTGCCGTGCTGAGCACGACCGACGATCTTCGCATCCGCGAACTGAAAGAACTGAGCACCCCGGACGAGGTGATGCGCGAGGTCCCGCGCACGCTCACCGCCACTCGCGTGGTCATGGCCGCGCGCAACGCCATCCATGCCATCCTGAACGGCCAGGACGACCGTCTGCTGGTCGTCGTCGGCCCCTGCTCGGTGCATGATCCCAGGGCCGCGCTCGACTACGCCGAGCGTCTCGCCAAGATGCGCGAGGACCTCGCCGATCAGCTCGAGATCGTGATGCGGGTCTATTTCGAGAAGCCGCGCACCACGGTCGGCTGGAAGGGCCTGATCAACGATCCCGAGCTCGACGGCAGCTTCGACATCAACAAGGGCCTGCGGCTGGCGCGCAACGTGCTGTCGGCCGTGAACAATCTCGGCCTGCCCGCCGGCACCGAATTTCTCGACATGACGACGCCGCAATACATCGCCGACCTCGTGTCCTGGGCCGCGATCGGCGCGCGCACGACCGAGAGCCAGATCCACCGCGAGCTGGCGTCCGGTCTGTCGTGTCCGGTCGGGTTCAAGAACGGCACCGACGGCAATGTGCGGATCGCGGCAGATGCAGTGAAATCGGCATCGCATCCGCATCATTTCATGGCCGTCACCAAGCTCGGCCGCTCGGCGATCGCCTCGACCGCCGGCAATGAGGACTGCCACATCATCCTGCGTGGCGGCAGCCATCCGAACTACGACGCGGCGAGCGTTGCGGCGGCTTGCAACGAGTTGACCAGATCGGGTGTCGCGCCGCTGGTGATGGTCGATGCGAGCCACGCCAATTCGAGCAAGAAGCCGGAGAACCAGCCGCTGGTGATGGCGGACATCGCCGGCCAGATCGCCAGCGGGGAGCACCGCATCATGGGTGTGATGATCGAGAGCAATCTCGTCGCCGGCCGCCAGGACGTGGTGCCGGGCAAGCCGCTCGTCTACGGCCAGAGCATCACCGACGGCTGCATCGACTGGCCGACCACGGCAACCGTGCTCGAGCAGCTCGCCGACGCGGTCGAGGTCCGCCGCAACACCCGTGGCGCCGGATTGCACGAGCGGTCGGCATAGGACGCGAGCGAGATCGGCGCTTATCACCTCTCCCCAGCGGGGAGAGGTGGAAGCGATCAGCAGCCGCGGCAGATGCTCTTGATCTTCTTGTCGAGCGCCTGATTTTCCTTGCTGAGTGGATCGTTCGGGTCGCTCACAGTCTTGCTCGGCACGTCCGCGGCGCGCGGCTGGCGATGGCCCACGGGAGCCGGCGGCACCGAGCCGGAGTTCGCGCCGCTCGACGTCGAGCCCTTGGCGCCGGTCTGCGCGATCGCCGCACCGCCGAGCAAGACCACGAGCGATGCTGCCAGCATGATCTTCTTCATGTCCGATCCTCCATTCTCAAGCCGCGCATCCCACCGCTCAGGTCTCAGGCGGATAGAGATGAACGTCGCCGCAATAGTCGACGATACGATAGCTCGTTTTCGTCTCCGCTTCACGTGCATCGGTTGCGGTATTTTGCTGCGCCAGCACATAGCTGGGCCCCACCGGCGATTTGCCGGCGCCGCCGGGAATGTCGATGACATAGTCCGGCTGACACAGTCCTGACACCCGACCGCGCAACTGCCGCATCAAGTCCTGCCCCTCCGCCAGCGTCGTCCGCAGATGCGCCGTGCCCGGCGCGAGATCGCCGTGATGCAGATAATAGGGCTTGATCCGGCATTCGACGAAAGCTCGCATCAAATCCGACAGGGCCGCAATGTTGTCATTGACCCCGCGCAAGAGCACGGACTGACTCACCAGCGGAATGCCGGCATCGACGAGCCGCGCGCAGGCGGCGCGCGCCGGCCCCGTCAATTCGCGCGCATGATTGGCATGCACGGCCACCCACGTGGTCGCGCCCTCGACCTTGAGCGCCGCAACCATCTCCTCGCTGATGCGCCCGGGTTCGGCCACCGGAACACGGGTATGAAGACGAATGATCTTGACGTGCTCGATCGCCGCGAGGTCGGCCATGATCACGCTCATCCGCCGCGGCGACAGCATCAGCGGATCGCCGCCGGTCAGGATCACCTCCCAGATCTCGCGATGCGATCGGATGTAGTCGATCGCCGCGCGATAGGCATCGTCCGACAGCGCGCTCTCCTTGCCCGGTCCCACCATCTCGCGGCGGAAGCAGAAGCGGCAATAGACCGCGCAGACGTGAACGAGCTTGAACAAGACGCGATCGGGATAGCGATGCACGATCCCTGATACTGGCGAGTGCGGATGATCGCCGATCGGATCGGCATTCTCGCCCGGCTGCATCTCCAGCTCCGCAGCGGTCGGCACGAACTGACGGGCGATGGGATCGTCGGGATCTGACGGGTCGATCAGCTCGATCAGCGCCGGCGTGATCGCGACCGCATAGCGCGCGGCCACGCGCTCGAGCGCGGGCAGCGCTGCCGCCGGAGCAAGATGCTCGGCCACAAGCTCGGCCGGCTCACGCAAGGTACGTGCAAGATTGGCCTTCGTCATGTCTCACTAGACGTTTCATTTGCTGGCGGTGTCCACACCACCTGGTCAATTCGCGATGCGCCGCTCGCCAGCATCACCAGCCGGTCGAAGCCGAGCGCAACGCCGCTCGCCTCCGGCATTGCCGCAACTGCGGCCAGAAAGTCCTCATCCAGCGGATAGGCTTCGCCGTAGCGGCGCTGCTTCTCCGTCATCGATTCCGTGAAGCGCTTGCGCTGCTCCTCGGCGTCGGTCAGTTCCCCAAATCCGTTGGCGAGCTCGACGCCGCACGCATAGACCTCGAAGCGCTCGGCCACCCTGGGATCGTTCGCCTTGACGCGCGCCAGCGCCGCCTCTGGAGATGGGTATTCGAACAAGATGGTCAAACGCCCCTGCCCCAGATGCGGCTCGACATGCTCGACCAGGACCTTGCTGAAGATGTCGGACCAGGTGTCGTCCTCAGCTATCCGAACCTTTCCGTCGGCCGCCGAGGCGAGCGTGGCACGGTTACCCTCGCTGCCCGAGATTGTCGACAAGAGGTCGATGCCGGCGAACCGCTCGAAAGCGCCCGCGACCGTCAGAAGTTCCGGCTCGGCGAAGGGATCGGCGGTCCGGCCGCGGAATGAGAAAGTCCCGATCCCGGTCGACTGCGCGGCCCGGGCGATGACGACCACGGTGTCGGCCATGATGGCGTCATAGGAGGCGCCTGCCCGATACCATTCCAGCATGGTGAATTCGGGCAGATGCAGGTCGCCGCGCTCGCGGTCGCGGAACACGCGGGCGAGCTCGAAGATCCGCGTCTCGCCCGCCGCCAGCAGCTTCTTGCAGGCGAACTCGGGCGATGTCCGCAGGTAACGCCTGGCGCGGCTGCCGTCCGGCCGCATCAGCTCGGTCCGGGGGGCGTGCAGATGGGTCTCATTGCCCGGGGAGACCTGGAGAACGGAAGTTTCGACCTCAACGAAGCCCTGCTCGGCGAAAAAGCCCCGTATTGCGCTGGTAATGGCCCCCCTTGCCCTGAGGAAGGGCCGCCGGTCGACGTGCCGGTCAGGCGACCAGAACGGTGAGATCGGCTTGTCCCCAGTCATTAACCGACCGCCCCAGGCGCGAGCAAAACGCTGGCATCTAACGGCAAAATCAGTATGTTGCGGCCCGAAACGGGCGCCGAGGTCCGATTTGAGGCCCCAAGTCCCCCATCGATTTGACCACGTCCTGGCCGGTGCCGGGCCAAGCAAGCAGGAAATATCACTTTGAGAGTCATCGCCAGTTCTATTCGCAAGGGCAACGTGATCGAGCAAGACGGCAAGCTTTATGTCGTCGTCAGCGCCGAGAACATCCATCCGGGCAAGGGCACCCCGGTCAGCCAGATCGAAATGCGCCGAATCTCGGACGGGGTAAAGATCTCCGAGCGCTACAAGACCACCGACCAGGTCGAAAAGGCCACCATCGAAGAGCGCAATTACACGTTCCTGTATGAAGATGGCGACGGCTACCACTTCATGAACCCGGAAACCTACGACCAGGTCCAAGTTTCCAAGGACGTCGTCGGCGACGCGGCCGCGTATCTTCAGCCGGACATGACCGTCAAGCTGTCCATGCACGACACCAACCCGGTCTCGATCGCGCTGCCGCAGCGCGTGACGCTGGAAGTGGTCGAGACCGAGCCGGTGACCAAGGGCCAGACCGCATCGTCGTCCTACAAGCCCGCGGTGCTCTCCAATGGCGTGCGTACCACCGTGCCGCCGCACATCTCGGTCGGCACCCGCATCGTGGTGATGACCGAAGACGGCTCTTATTCCGAGCGCGCCAAGGACTGACGGGGACCAGAGCGGTCGCAACAGATGGCGCCGGGGGGCGGGACAGTGGTTGGGAAAGGTTTCCGCTTCGTCTCGCAACTCCTGGCGTCGCTTTCGCTCTTCAGCGCCTCTGCTCTCGCTGCGGATGAATTCCGCAGCCCCTCGCTCACGGCCCTGCGCGTCGACTGGCGCGCAGCGCTCGACCAGTTCCGCACCGAAATCAACAGCCGCCCCCGGGTCGCGGAGGATTTCGTCTTCGCGCCTCGCCGTTCCGTGCCGCGCTACGATCCGCGCGCGACGCCCGCACTGGTGCAGCTCAACGCGGTCTCCTCGCGCTTCTTCATCGGCATCACCCGCAGCCCGGTGCCCGTGCTGCTGCCGTTCGACGCTGCAGCCTACCTCGAGGGGCAACGCGGCGGCGCGCCCGCCACGCTCGCACTTTCGCGCTACCAGGCCGACTTCAATCCCGTCGACATGTTCGATGCCGGCCCCGCCGGCTACAGCGCGACCTTCTCGTTCGAGCCCGGCGCTGGCGAAGGCATGCCGGCCCGTGTGTTCGCACGGCCGGTCGAAGTGCAGATCACGGGCTCGGCGCTCGTCTACGACATCGCTGATCCCTCAGGGGGCAAGGGCGAGCAGGTCAAGCCGCTCGCGACGCTCTATCCGGATCTGCGACGTTTCATCCGCGAAGGTTATGTCCGCTACGCCTTCACCCGTTTCGGCGTCGCCTATGTGGTGTCGATCCAGTGCCTCGACAGCGTCGCCAAGCCGCGGCGGCTCGCCTGCAAGGAGGCCTATCCCGTCGCGGAGCGCTTCCTGAAGGCCTTGCGCGTGGCCGGCGGCCAGCGTGCGCGGCCATTGACGGACATCGCCTCCATTGTGGTCGATCGCCCGGCGGCGCGTTCCCCGGACTTCAGCTACAGGCCAAGCGGCGACATCATCCCGAACACCGGTTACCGCAAGCAGGGCGGCCATCCCGACGTGATGGCCTATGCCCAGATCCGCTTTCCTCTCGAGAAGGCTCCCGCCTTCGTGCGCTCGCAATCCTACGGCAAGCGCGAGAAGAGCGAGGGACCGACCGCCTATTACTGGCGCGACAATTTCTGCGAGTCGCGCAGTTTCGAGGTGTGGCAATGCGGCGGAGGCTACGGCCACCAGGGCGAGGACATCCGTGCCGCTGACTGCCCGCCCGCCGGCGAGCGCCGCGAGCCCTGCGATCCCAAGCAGCACGCGGTCGTAGCCGTGCGTGACGCGATCGTGATCCGCGCAGCCAAGGACCAGGCCGTGACGCTCCAGGTCAACAGCCGGACCGAGCACATCCGCTTCCGCTACATGCACATGAACCCGAACGCGATGAACGCCGACGGCGTGCTCAACGGCCGTAGCGTCACCGAGGGCGAGAAAATCGGCGTGATCTCCAATTATCTCGACCGTCCCGCCGGAACGTCGCTGCATCTGCATTTCGACGTGCAGGTGTTCACACGCGACGGCTGGATCTGGGTCAGCCCCTACGTCACCCTGGTCTCCGCCTATGAACGCCTGATCCGCGCCCGCGGCCGCGAGGTCGGCCCGGAGATCGCGGTCACGGCGCAGCCGGTCGCACACGCCTTGCCGGACGACGTGCTCAAGCCGGACCTGCGCGAAGGATCGAGCGGCGAGGACAACTGACGGCTTGCAAGAGCTGTCGTCGTACACACCGGCTCCAACGAGCAAAGGAAGGGTTGATGAGTGTCGGACTGATCGGTCTTCTCGACGACATCGCGGGGATCGCGAAGGTGGCGGCGGCCTCGCTCGACGATATCGCGGGCCAGGCGGCCAAAGCGGGCACAAAGGCCGCCGGCGTGGTCATCGACGACGCGGCCGTCACGCCGAATTACGTCATTGGTTTCGCCTCGAAACGCGAACTGCCGATCGTCGGCAAGATCGCGGTCGGATCGCTGCGCAACAAGCTGCTGATCCTGCTGCCGATCGCCCTGCTGCTCGGCTATTTCCTTCCCGCCGCGGTCACGCCGCTGCTCATGCTGGGCGGCGTCTTTCTCTGCTACGAGGGTGCCGAGAAGGTGCTCGAAGCCGTGATGCCGCATCACGCGCACCATCACGAAGCCCAGCTCGAGCCGATCGCGGCGGATGCAAGCTCGGTCGAAGACGAGAAGGTCGCGAGCGCCATCAAGACGGATTTCATCCTGTCGGCGGAGATCATGGCGATCACGCTGGCGGCGATCCCCGTGGGCAGCATCTGGACACAGGCGCTGGTGCTGGCGCTGGTCGGTTTCGCCATCACGGTCGGGGTCTACGGCGTGGTCGCGCTGATCGTGAAGGCGGACGATGCCGGCCTGGCCCTTGCGCGTTATGACAGCGCCTCCTTCGTTGGCGGCGCGATCCGCTTGCTCGGGCGCGCGCTCGTCCGCGGCATGCCCGCCTTCCTGGCGGTGCTGAGCACTATCGGCACCGCCGCCATGATCTGGGTCGGCGGCGGCATCATCCTGCACGGCATCGAAAAATACGGCCCGCCCGCGGTCGGCCACACGGTCCATGCCGCGACCGAGGCTGCCGCGCATCTCCTTCCATCGGTTGCCGGTATCGTCGAATGGTCGGTCGAAGCCGCCATCTCGGGCGTGCTTGGGCTGATCATCGGTGCGCTTGCGATTCCGGCCGTCGAATACGGACTTGCACCGGCCTGGAAACGGTTGAGGCGATCGCGGGATCGAGCCTCTTAGCCGCATCCGACCGAGGAGCGCGAGCTAATCCAGGAACGTCGTGAGCTGCGCGCCCTCGTCCGCCACGAACACCGCAATCAACTCCGCCGGCTCGGTCGCGCTGGCATTGGCCGAGACCAGATGCGTCGAGCCCGGCGGCTCGAAGAACGACTGGCCGACGCCGAACGTCTCGACCGGGCCGCCGCCGAGCTGGGAGCGGATCTCGCCCTTGGTGACATGGGCCGTCACCGAGCCTGCGTGACGATGTGGCCGCGAAAACCCGCCGGGACCGTAGGAGACGCGCACGATGGTGACGCGCTTGCCCGGGACGTTGGGCAGCGCGTAGGAGCCGATCGGCTCGACCTTGTCGAGCGACGAGCCATCCGCAGCACTGGCGCAGAGCGGCGCCAGTGCGCCCGAGACGGTGTCCATCGTCACAGGAAGCGCTTTGCCGATCGCCAGCGCGCAGGCGAGCCCTGCGACGACGGCGACCGCCGGGGAACGTGACGGTGCCGGGCGCTGCACGGCAGAGAAGCTCATGGCTGTCATGGTGACCTCCCCGCGCGCCGCTCAAGAAGCCGCATGCGCGGCCGCCGGCCGCAACGCCGGCGTCCAACGAAACGCAGCACCAAAGCGGTTCCAGACGTTGATCGAGGCGACGGCCGAAGTCAGGTACATCAGCTCGCTCTCGGAGAATTCCCGGGCGGCTTCGGCGTAGACCTCCTCGCTGACGCCATCGGGCAGCAAGGTCAAGGCCTCGGCCCAGGCCAGCGCGGCCCGCTCGCGCGGCGAAAAGATCGGCGCCTCGCGCCAGACTGCGACCAGATGAAGCTTGTCGACGGGAACGCCGATCCGTTCCGACAGCAGGACGTGGTGCTGCACGCAGAAGGCACAGCCGTTGATCTGCGAGGCGCGCAGCTTGACGAGCTCGACGAGCTGCTTGTCCAGGCCGGCCTTGCCCGCAAGCTGCCCCAGCGCCAGCACCACGTCAAATACGTCGGGCGCGATCTTCTTGAAATCCTCGTATTCGCTGCGGGCCTGTGACATTGCGGTTCACCTCGTCTTATTGTAAGTGTCCTTATATCTTATAAGAGCTCTGATATGTCGCGCAAGACCGCTGTCGTCACAAGATCGAAAACCGCCCATAAGGTGCAAGAAGCTGCCGGCGGCGGCACAGTGCGCGTCCCCGCTCCCGGCGAAGGCAAGCGCGGCGAGCAAGGCTATCTCGGCTATCTGCTGCGCCAGGCGCATGCCGCGGTCCGGCTGACGCTGGAGCGGGCCCTCGCCGATCTCGGCGTGACCTCGCCGCAATTCGCCGTGCTGACGATGCTGAATGCCTATCCGGGTCTGTCAGGCGCCGACGTTGCCCGCCTCACCTTCCTGACGCCGCAGACCGTCGGGGTCATCATCCGCAATCTCGAACGTGATGGCGCGATCGTGATGACGCCCCATCCCGTTCACGGCCGCATCCAGCAATGGACGCTGACGACGCGCGGTACGGCGCTCCTGAAAGCCTGCCGGGAGCGTGTGATCGAATTGGAGAAGCGCCTTGCTCGGAGCCTGGATACGAAGACGGAGACTGCAATCCGGCGCTGGCTCACGGGCATCGCGACCGAGCTGCAAGAGGATTAGACGGCCCCGTCTCGCCGCTTGCGACCTGCAAGTAGCGATCCGCAGGGCCTCTACCCGCCCTTCAGCGCATCCTTGACCTCGCCGTCGGGCCAGGCTTCGCCCGCAGCGATCACCCGCACGCGGGTTTTGTCGTCAGCGTTGACCAGCACATGCGAACTCACCCGGTCTCCGCTCGGCTCCAGGTGCAGATCGGTTTCGGGCTTCCAGCTCAGCGTGGTCGCGAGATCGCCGGGAAAGATCTGCCATTGCGATCCGTCGTCGAGCTCGACGAAATGGCTTTCCGCATGCGTGCGTATCTTCATTCCACCCCGATTCTCGATGAATCGAAATGGCCCCGGCACTCGGGCCGGGGCCTGTTCCGTCAGTCGTTGTCGTGATGAATCACGGTCTTGCTGCGATTGCCGAATTCATCTTCCTTCTTGATCACGGTGGTGCGGCTCGACGGCTCGCGCTCCTTGATGACCGTGGTGCGATCACGCTCCCGAACGCGATAATCCGGCGACTGGCCAACCGTCACACCGGCACCGACCGGACCGACGCGAACGCCGACTTCATCGGCCAAGGCAGGGGCCGCAATGGCGGTGACCATGGCAGCGGCAAACAGATACTTTCTCATCATGTCCTCCTGGTTGTGCTGGGAAGGGAATGCGAAGCTGCGACCATTGGTTCCAGGCAAATGCCGGTTCCGGCCGCTCCAGGAACCGGCTCACAGGAGCGCTGTTTCACGCTAGAATGGCGCCATGAAACACACTGATTCCTCGACCGATCACACCCGACGCTATCTGCTGAAATCCGCGGTCGGCGTGGCGGCTCTGCTCGCCACACCCGCCGATGTCTTCGCTGCGCCTCCCGGCTTCGAGGAATGGCGCGAGAGCTTTCGTGCACGTGCGATGGCGAAGAACATTTCCGCTGCGACCTGGCAACGCGTGATGGGGCGGGTCGAACCCGACATGAGCGTGTTCAAGCAGATGCGCAACCAGCCCGAATTCCATGAACAGGTCTGGCAGTACATCAATCGCCGCGTCTCCGACTGGCGCATCATCAACGGCAAGATCGCGCTGAAGAACAACGAGTCGTTGTTCGCCCGCATCGAGCGCGATTTCGGCGTCGAGCGCGGCACGCTGCTGGCGCTGTGGGGCGTCGAGTCCGCCTATGGCGATCCCCTGGTGCAGCAGAATCACATGAGACCGGTGTTTCCCTCGCTCGCGGCGCTCGCCTGGAACGAGCCGCGCCGCAAGACCTATTGGGAGACCGAGCTCATCAACGCGCTGCGCATCGTCGACAAGGGCTGGAGCACGCCGGAGGAGATGAAGGGCTCGTGGGCCGGCGCGATGGGGCACTCGCAATGGATGCCGGAGGTCTGGCTCAATGTCGGCATCGACTATGACGGCGACGGCAAGGTGTCGCCGTTCGGCAAGCCCGACGACGCGCTGGGCTCGACCGCAAAGTATCTGGTCAATCGCGGCAAATGGCATCGCGGCGAGCATTGGGGCTATGAGGTGCGCGCGCCCGGTAATATCAGCGGCAGCCGCACCTATGCGGCCTGGCAGGCGGCCGGCGTCACCCGCGCCGACGGCCAGCCCTTCCCGCAACCGAATGCATCCGCGCAGATGTGGACGCCGGTCGCGGGCGGGCCGACGTTCCTGCTGGGACCGAACTTCTACTCGGTGAAGAGCTACAACCCCTCGATGAACTATGCGCTGGCGATCTGCCATCTCGGCGACCGCTGCCTCGGCGCGCCGCCGTTCATCCAGCCCTTCCCCGGCTCCGAACGCGCACTGACCCTCGCCGAGGTGCAGGAGATGCAGACGCGCCTGACCAAGGCCGGCTTCGACACCGGCGGCACCGACGGCCGCGTCGGCAACGACACCATGAAGGCGGTCAAGGATTTCCAGCAGCGCGCAGGCATCACGCCGGCGGACGGTTATGGCGGGCTGAAGGTGCTGGCGAAGCTGCGGCAGACCAACTAGCACGGCCGGAAGCGCCGGCGCTGGCGCCTCCCCCGAGCTTGCAGCCGACCCTCAAGCCGCGTCTCGCTGTTCTGTCAGCTTCAGCAGCTCATCGACCAGGTCATCCACGGCACGCTCGGCCGCGGCAATCGACGCCTGCAACCGATCGTCGGCGAATTCGTCGTACTCGACTGCGATGCCGTGGAACGCCGTGATCCCGATGAAAGCAAACACGTCCCGGACGGCTCCTTCGACATGATTGACGGCGGCCATACGCCCGCCCGGATCGTACCCGTAGTCTCCGCGCGAACCGAGCAGGACAAGATGCTTGTCCATGCCCGCAAGCAGCGGCGTATATGGATTGTCCGGACATGATCGGTCGAAGCCGAAGGTGCGTCCGACCCGAACAACGTTGTCTATGTATGCCTTGAACTGCGCTGGCACACCGAAGTTGTACATTGGCACGCCCGCGACGATCAGATCAGCTGAGATCAGCTCGTCGACCAGCGCATCGCTTTCCGCCAAAGCCTCTCTCATCCATGGCTCGCGCCGATCGGGCTTCGCGAAGGCCGCCTTGACCCAGTCGTCGGTCACCGGCCGCGGTGCGAAGCAACCGAGGTCGCGGCTGACGACGCGATCCCCCGGCCGCGACTGTAGCCATCGTTGGACGAAACGCTGAGTCAGACGCCTCGTATGCGAACCACGCGGATTTGCATCTGAAGGCTCCAACCGCGCACTTGAATCGATCTGTAGCAGTTGCATTGCAGAACTCCTCTCATCTGTTTGACCAATAGATCGGTTCAGGCCCCGTCGTTGACAAACGAAAGTTGCTCAGCTTATGGATGAACTGCATTCATCCTCGAGTTCGCGATGAGAAGGCTTCCTCCGCTGGCGGGATTGCGTGCATTTGAAGCGGCGGCACGTCACCTCAGCTTCAAGCGCGCCGCCGATGAGCTTCACGTCACGCCGACCGCGATCAGCCATCAGGTGCGACAGCTGGAGCAGACGGTCGGGGTCAGGCTGTTCGAGCGCCGGACGCGGCAGGTCCTGCTCACCGCCGAAGGTCAGGTCCTGCTTCCGGTCCTGCGCGAGGGCTTCGATGCCTTTGCGCGTGTTCTGGAGGGATTGAGCCGGAAGCGGCGCCGGGCGGTGGTCACACTTTCGGCGACGCCGGCTTTCACAGCCAAATGGCTAGTGCCGCGTCTTCCTGGGCTCCGAAAGAGCAGAGCCGACATTGATCTCACATTGCTTGCGACCTTGGAGGTGGTCGATCTCAATTCGACCGCGGACCTCGCACTTCGCTACGGTTCCGGTCCCTATCCCGATCTGATTGCCGAGCCGCTCACGGTCGATCGTTTCGCGCCGGTCGCCAGTCCGCGCTTGGGCATCCGAAGACCGAGCGACCTGCGCTCAGCAACGCTGCTACATTTCGACTGGCGCCGTCGTGATGCCGGAAATCCGACTTGGCGGCGCTGGCTCAGGATGGCCGGTATTGACGACGTTGATGCGCGCGCAGGCGTGCATTTCAGCGATGAAACCCATGCCATCCAGGCAACCGTCGCCGGCGCTGGTGTCGCTCTGCACAGTCTTGTGCTCGTCGCCGACGAACTTTCGCAGGGAACGCTGGTCGCACCATTCGGGCCGGAGCTGGAAGGCTTTTCGCTGCACTTGGTCCGCAGCCGCGACCGGCCGCTCACCGAGCCGGTCGAGGCTGTACGACACTGGCTGAAGTCAGAATTCGAGGCGGCCCGCTGATACGCACGCGCAACTCAAGCGCGCCCCGGAATGGCACCGTGGTCAATGCCGATACTGCGGCTCCTCTGCATCGAGCTGCCTGCGGATCGCGGCGAGATGCAGCCGGGCGGATTCGGAATCGCCCTCGCGCATTTGCCGGTAGGTCTCCGCCGCAACGGCGGGATCGACCGGCTGCACCTTCCGTCCCGTCGACATCGCCAGAACCTGCACTTCGGCAGCACGCTCGAGGTAATAGAGGTCGTCCCACGCCTCCGCGATGGTCGGGGCCAGCACCATCACGCCATGATGCTTCATGAAGACGATATCGGCATCGCCCACGGCCGCGGCGATCCGCGCGCCTTCGCGGCTGTCGAGCGCAAGGCCGTTATAGTCGCGGTCCACAGCCGTCCGGCCATAGAATTTCAGCGCGGTCTGGCCGGCCCAGATCAGGGGATCGCCCTCGGTCATCGACAGCGCCGTGGCGTAGGGCATGTGCGTGTGGAACGCGACCTTGGCGCGCGGCAGCAGCCTGTGCATCTCGGCGTGGATGTAGAACGCGGTCGCCTCGGGCACGCCCTCGCCGTCGAGCACGTTGCCGTGGAAGTCGCAGATCAGGAGCTTCGACGCGGTCAACTCGCGGAAGGCGTAGCCATAAGGGTTCACCAGGAACAGATCGTCATGACCAGGCACCACGGCCGAGAAGTGGTTGCAGATGCCTTCCTCAAACCCGTTGCGTGCGGCCATGCGGAAGCAGGCGGCTAGGTCCTCGCGCGCGGTGCGGATCGCATCGGTCGCAAGGTCCGGCCGGTTCGAGCGGAATGGCGCGGGCGCGGATGAGGAAGCGTGAAGGCTGTGCGCCATGGCGAGGACACCTCTGTCGGTCGGGAGCTATTCGCGTTGTACAGCGGCGGCGCCTGCGCGTCAGCCCCTGCGCGGTGCCACCCTGCCCTGCGCGGCTTCAGGCCCGCCGGGGCACGCCGCCTGCGTTCATGCCGCCGTCGATCACGAGCTCGCTGCCAGTGACGTAGCGCGAGGCGTCGGAGGCCAGGTACAGCACGCCGGAGGCGATCTCCGCGGCCTGCCCGGCGCGGCCGAGCGGAGTTGCGACCTTGGCCCGTTCCTCCGGATCGATCGGCGCGTTCTGGCCGGCGCCGGTCGCCCCGGTCGGGATCTTGCCCCAGATCGGCGTGTCGATGATGCCGGGATGAACCGAGTTGACGCGGATGCCGTCGCCGGCCGCCGCGCATTCCATGGCGATCGACTTGGCGAACAGCCGGACGCCACCTTTCGTCGCTGAATAGGCCGACAGACCGGGCGCGCCGCGCAGGCCCGCTAGCGAGGACATCATGACGATCGAGCCGCCGCCATGCTTGCGCATCAGGGGAAGGCAATGCTTGACCGAGAGAAAGACACCATCGAGATTGATCGCGTTCTGCTTGCGCCAGTCAGCGAGTGTCATGTCGACGATCGAGGGCACTGCAATGCCGATGCCGGCATTGGAGACCAGAATATCGAGCCGGCCGTAGCGCTTGGCGATCTCGGCGACGACCTCGATCCAGCGCTCTTCGCTGGTGACGTCCTGTTCGAGAAAGAGCGCCTTGCCGCCGGCATTCGTCACGCGCTTGGCGAGCTCCGGGCCGCGCAGCTCGTCGATGTCCGTGATGACGACTGTCGCGCCCTCGCGCGCGAACAGCTCGACGATGGCCTCGCCTATACCGGAGGCCCCGCCCGTCACCAGCGCGACCTTGCCCTCAACCTGCCCTGCCATGTTCTCTCCCTTTTCTTGTTGTTCGAGACGTCAACTTTCACGCATGATCTCTTCGGAAAACCGCTTCACACTTTGCGCTTGCGCGGACCTTCGGGTCCGGATCATGCGTCATCTAATCACGGACGGCCCCTGGTCCGGTAGCGCGACGTCGACGACGCGGAATTGCACCCGCTCGGCACCCTGATAGCGGTCGACCGAGAGCGAGCCGGCGACATGCAATTGCTGGCCGCGATTGGCGAGCAGCGCGTTGCCGAGCTTCTGGCCGACCGAGCGGAACGCGATGCCGTTGACGATGGCGCCATCGCCCGACTTGAAGCGCAGCCTCAAGTGAGCCTGGCCGACCTCGTCGGCAAACACGAGCTGGTGCGCCGGCAGCGCCAGCACGGGCTCCGGATTGCCGCTGCCGAAGGGACCGGCGCGGTTGAGCGTCGCCGCAAGCTCCGTCGTCACTGCCCGCGCGGAAACCGCGCCGTCGATATAGAGCTCGTTGACGTGGCGCGCCTCGGCGACGTCCTGCGCCAATGCGTTCTCGAGATAGGCGCGGAATTCGGCGAGCTTCTCTTTGCGCAGCGTCACGCCCGCGGCCATCGCGTGCCCGCCGCCTTTGAGCAGAATGCCGTCGGCCACCGCCTGCCGCACCGCCTTGCCAAGATCGACGCCGGCGATCGAGCGGCCCGAGCCGGTACCGATACCGCCCGGCTCCAGGGCGATGGCGAAGGCGGGCCGCGCGAACTTCTCCTTGAGGCGGGAGGCCACGAGGCCGACGACGCCGGGATGCCAGCCTTCGGAGGCCGTGACGATGACGCCGAGCTTGTCCTCCAGCCCGATCGAGGCCAGCGCCTCGGCTTCGGCTTGCGCCTCGGCGGCCTGCTCGATGACGCGGCGCTCGCTGTTGAGGCGGTCGAGCTCGGCCGCGATCCGCGCCGCCTCGACGCTGTCGGCCTCCAGCAGCAGCCGCACGCCGAGATCGGCGCGGCCGATCCGGCCGCCGGCGTTGATGCGCGGCCCCAGCATGAAGCCGAGATGCCAGGCCTCCGGGGGCCCGTTGAGCCGCGCCACGTCCATCAGCGCGGTATGGCCGACATGGTCGCGCCGGCGCATTGCGATCAGGCCCTTGGCGACGAAGGCGCGGTTGAGACCGATTAGGGGGGCCACGTCGGCAACCGTCCCGAGCGCGACGTGATGCAGCATGCCGAGCAGATCCGGCTCGGGCATTTCCGCGCTCCAGAAACCGCGCTGACGCAGCTCGCGATTGACCGCCACCAGCGTCACCAGCACGAGACCGACCGCCGCGAGATGGCCGAGGCCCGAGAGATCGTCGAGCCGGTTCGGATTGACCAGCGCGTCGACCTCCGGCAGCTCGGTGCCGGCCTGGTGATGATCGATCACGACCACGGACATGCCGAGGCGCCTGGCCTCGGCGAGCGGTTCGATGCTGGTGGTGCCGCAATCGACGGTGACGAGCAGCGTGGCGCCCTTCGCGGCGAGCGCACGCACCGCTTCGGTGTTCGGTCCGTAGCCCTCGAAAATGCGGTCGGGAATGTGGATCAACGGATCCAGGCCGCAATGGCGCAGGTGCCAGGTGAGCAGCGCCGCCGAGGTCGCGCCGTCGACATCGTAGTCGCCGAAGATCGCGACCTTCTCGCCCTTGGCTGCGGCATCCGCGATCCGCTTCGCCGCGGCCTCCATCTCCGTCACCGTGAACGGGTCCGGCATGAGCTTGCGGATGGTCGGATCGAGGAAGTCGGGCACCGCGTCGATGTCGACGCCGCGGCCGGCCAGCACCCGGGCCAGCAATTCCGGAAGCTGGTGCCGCTGCACGATCGCGAGCGCCTGGGCCGCCCCCCGGGCATCCAGCCGGTCGCGCCAGAGCTTGTCGGTCAGCGAGCGCGCGACGCCCAGGAACGCCTGGGGCGCTTCGACGGGCAAGGCGGTGGCAGGCGGCGTCATGGATCGCAGTTGGTTTGAGGAAGCCGCAGTCGACGAGGTCGTGCCGGTCCGGCTTGCGGAGTGATTGACCCGGAATCTCCGGGCATTTGCAATCTCCGCGGCGCACAAAGCGGGGGATTGCCGATTTACTGCGCTGAGTGACTATCATTTGGGCAATCCGCCGAACAGCAAATTAAGCAGGCGTTAGGCGGAATCTTCGAAAAAGAATCGTATTCGATCTGTAATTTGTAGTTCCGGGTTCGTTGCAGATCAGACCTCATTGCCAAGGGATGCCCCCGATGTCTGCTGCGCTGGGTCTGAAGGCCAAGCCGATCGCCCCCGAACCCGCTGAGGACGATTCCGACATTTCCGCGCTGATCAACCGCCTCACCGCGGAGGTCAACCAGATCGCGGTCGACAAGACCAAGTCGATCCAGCAGATCACCAACCAGATGAAGATGCTGGCGCTGAACGCGCTGATCGAGAGCTCGCGCGCCGGCGCGCAAGGCGCGGGCTTTGCCGTGGTGGCGCAGGAGGTGCGCGGCGTCGGCCAGCAGGTCGAGACCATCGCACGCGAGCTCGAAACCCAATTGACGAAGCGCACCGGCGACCTCGTCTCCTCGATCGAACGCATGAGCCAGCGTTCGCGCGGCGAGCGCATGATGGACCTGTCGCTGAACGCGATCGAGCTGATCGACCGCAACCTCTACGAACGTACCTGCGACGTGCGCTGGTGGGCGACCGATTCCGCCGTGGTCGATTGTGCGGCATCGCCGAGCGCCGCAGCCGTTTCCCACGCCTCGCAGCGCCTGGGCGTGATCCTCGGGGCCTACACCGTCTATCTCGACCTCTGGCTCTGCGACCTCGACGGCAACGTCATCGCCAACGGCCGGGCCGACCGCTTCCGCGTCGTCGGCCAGAACGTCGCCCACACCAAATGGTTTCGCGAGGCGAAGGGCCTGCGCTCCGGCGACGATTACGTCGCAGGCGACGTCGAGAACCAGCCGCTGCTCGGCAACGCGCAGGTGGCGACCTATTGCGCCAGCGTCCGCGCCGGCGGCCAGGCGAACGGCGCGCCGATCGGCGTGCTCGCCATCCATTTCGACTGGGAGCCGCAGGCCCGTGCCATCGTCCAGGGCGTGCGCGTCGGCGACAGCGACAAGGCACGCGTGCTGCTGGTCGATTCGAACTTGCGCGTGATCGCGGCGTCCGACGGCCAGGGCATCCTCAGCGAGCGCATCTCGATCGCGCTGAACGGCCAGCGCTCCGGCTTCTATCATGACCACAACGGTTCACTGATCGCCTTCCATGCGACGCCGGGCTACGAGACCTATCGCGGGCTCGGCTGGTACGGCGTCATCATCTGCGGGGCGTGAGCCAGCGGGCCGATACAAAAAACGCGAAAACAACCCCATGCACAGTAGACTCGGGGTTGTTTTCATTGGCGTTTTGCGCCCGCCCGAACGCCGTCTCGCCAAGCTCTTTTGACACGTCGGGCAAAACGCCGGCCTTCCTGGCTCGGCCATGACCATGCCCCCACTCTATTACAAGAGGGGAATGATCCCCGACCGACCAGCTCGCATTCCCACATGCGCGATTGAGCATTTTCCGACGAACCAGGCCGATTCCGGGCAAAAGCTCGCCGCATTGCTCGGGTAGCGCTCGCGTTGAGCGGCGGACCGAGCGTCGCTTCACGCCTTCCAAGCTCACATTTGCCCCATGCTGAGGAGACTTTCATGAAGATTGTCGTGATCGGCGGGACCGGATTGATCGGATCCAAGCTCGTGGCGCGGCTCAAGCAGCAAGGTCACGAGGCCGTGGCAGCCTCGCCGAAATCAGGCGTGAATGCCGTGACCGGCGAGGGCCTCGCTGCGGCATTGGCAGCCGCGGATGTCGTCGTCGATGTTGCTAATGCGCCGTCGTGGGAGCCGGCCGCCGTGCTCGCATTCTTTGAGCGTTCAAGCGAAATTCTGGTTGCGACAGAGGCTGCCGCGGCGGTGAAGCATCACGTGACCCTGTCGATCGTCGGGACCGAGCGCTCGCCCGACAACGCCTATTTCCGTGCCAAGCTCGCGCAGGAGACAATCATCAAGTCCTCGCCGATCCCCTACTCGATCGTGCGCGCCACCCAGTTCTTCGAATTCCTCGGCGCCATTGCCGAAATGAGTACGATTGACGGCAAGGTCGTCGTTCCATCGGCCTTGTTTCAACCGATCGCTGCCGACGACGTCGCCGCTCACCTCGCTGAGGTGGCAACGGGCAAGCCGCTCAACGGCACGATCGACATCGCGGGTCCCGAGAAGGCTCCCTTCAATGAATTCATCGCACGCCGCCTGAAGGCATCCGGCGACACGCGACCGGTGGTCGGAGACCCGAAGGCGCCGTATTACGGCGGCCTTATCGACGATACATCGCTGAACCCGCTCGGCGCGGCGCGACTCGGAAAAACACCGCTCGCGACATGGCTCGCAAGCCTGTGAGACCTGCCATCACGAAACGACCGCAGTGAAGGCCCCCACAGCGCAGATCGCTGATCGCCACGATGTGGTGTTCGGCTCGGATCGCCCCCGACTCCATGGCGCGCCGGGCCTGAGATGCGTACAAGACTGCGCGACGATGGAACCGGCGCAGCTCTGGCGGAACACCACTTGTGGCACGTCCGGCACGTCCCAAATGAACGGGGTGGTCGATCGCCGGCTTTCGAACCGGCGGGCCATCCGAGGTTCTCCGCGACGGAGACCAGCATGCCGTCACCGGCACCCGCAAATGAGGCTGAGAGATTGGCCGCCCTACGCGCGCTCGACATCCTCGATAGCGCGCCTGAAGCCGCTTATGACGAGATCGCCGAGCTCGCGGCGCAACTTTGCGGCTGCCCGGTCTCCTACATCAGCTTCATCGACGACGAGCGGCGCTGGCTCAAGGCGCAGTATGG
This sequence comes from Bradyrhizobium sp. WBOS07, assembly GCF_024585165.1. Classification (NCBI taxonomy): domain Bacteria; kingdom Pseudomonadati; phylum Pseudomonadota; class Alphaproteobacteria; order Hyphomicrobiales; family Nitrobacteraceae; genus Bradyrhizobium; species Bradyrhizobium sp. WBOS07. The sequence goes on along the minus strand of NZ_CP029008.1, from coordinate 1,996,607 downwards.
CCTACCGGCTGAAGTCACCGACGCTCCGCGCGAGAACGCAGTCTGCACAACGACGATCTGCGGCACCGAGCTGCTCGTCATTCCCGACCTGAAACGAGATCCGCGTTTCGAAAACAGCCCGATGGTCTCGCTGGAGCCATCCTGCCGATTCTATTGCGGCATGCCGCTCATCACCGATGAAGGTTATGCGCTCGGAACGCTATGCGTGATGGACTTCGAGCCGCGGCAGCTTTCCTTCGAGCAGACGGAAGCTCTCCGAATGCTGTCGCATCAGGTGCTGGCCCAACTGGAACTGCGCCGCAAGCTGATCGAATCCCGTCAGATCATCGAGCAGCTGGAGCAGGCACGCCTCGAGGCTGCTACCGAAAGAGAGCGTGCCGAGCAGCTGCTGCGTAACGTCTTGCCGGCACCGGTTGCCACCGAGCTGACGCGCCACGGCAGGGTCCAGCCGAGATACACCCGGTCGGCCACCATTCTGTTCGCGGATATCCAGGGCTTTACCCTGCTCGCCGAACGGACCGAGCCGGCCAGGCTGATCAATCTCCTCGACGAATATTTTTCGGCTCTGGACGACATCGGTGCCCGACACGGTCTGGAGAAGGTCAAGACCATAGGCGATGCCTATATGGCGGTTGCCGGGGTGCTCTCGCCCGACCGGCGGCACTCGATCGACGTTTGCCTGGCGGCGCTGGAGATGCGAGGCCAGCTCGACCATCTCGGAGCGCAATACGAAGCGACCGGCCAACGGGCCCTGCAATTGCGCATCGGGATACACACCGGCCCGGTCATCTCCGGTGTCGTCGGCAACCGCAGGATGACCTTCGACATCTGGGGTGATGCGGTCAACACCGCGTGGTTCATGGAAGCGTTCGGAACAGCGGGACGGATCAACGTCTCGGACACCGTGGCAGGGCACGTCCATGGGCTATTCGACCTGGAATCGCGCGGCCCCATCGAGGCCAAGCATGCGCGTGCGCACGAAATGTTCTTTCTCAATGGCCTGAAGAGGGAATATTCGCGTAACGAGGACGGCAATCTGCCGAACGATCGTTTTGTTTCAGAGTATCACCGCATTGGTGGTTCACGGTTGGCTCAGGAACGGTGACGCGCCGCCATCTCCGCGGCAAGCAGCACCGCCGCGCGGCTGGCGCCGATCGAGGCAATGCCCTGCCCTGCGATATCGTAGGCAGTGCCGTGCGCCGGCGTGCAGATCGGGAATGGGAAGCCGCCGAGTAAGGTGACGCCGCGATCGAAGCCCATCAGCTTCATCGCGATCTGGCCCTGGTCGTGATACATCGTCAGCACCGCATCGAAGGCGCCGGCCTTGGCGCGCAGGAAAACTGTATCGGCCGGGAACGGTCCCTCCGCCGCAATGCCCTCGCGCCGGCCGGCTGCGACCACGGGCGCGATCACGTCGATCTCCTCGCGGCCGAAATTGCCGCCGTCGCCGGCATGCGGATTGAGACCGGCGACCGCGATGCGCGGCCGCGCGAAGCCGGCCTTGCGCATGCAGGCATCGGTCAGCGCGAGCGCACGATGGATGCGCTCGCTGGACAGCCTTGCAGCGACGTCCCTCAGCGGAATGTGTGAGGTGACCCGCGCGTTCCAGAGCCGGTCCAGCACGTTGAACTCGCTGGCCGGCGTCTCGAGGCCGACCACCTCCGCGGAGAATGCGATCTCGTCGTCGTACTCGGCACGCGCAAGCCGCATCGCCTGCTTGTTGAAGGGGGTGAAGCAGACCGCGTCGACGCGGCCGTCGCGGCCCAGCGCGAGGGCATGCCGGTAATTGGTCAGCGCGAATTTTCCGCCGGCAAGCGTCGCGGTCTTCGGCTCGACCTCCCGCGGGTCGAGATGGCCGAGGTCGACGAACAGCGCCTCACCCGCTGCCGCGCGAAGGTCGGCGCCCTGCTCCACGGTCGCCAGCGCCGGCTTGACGCCGGCAACGCGCGCGCCCTCGTCGAAGATGCGGCGATCGGCGATCACGACGAGCCGGCAGCGCGCGCGGATGTCGTCCTGCGCCACCAGCTTGGCCGTCAGCTCGGGGCTGATGCCGGCGGGGTCTCCCATGGCGAGCGCAATCAGCGGCTTTGCGGTCATATGATCGCTTTCTCCTGGCTTGTCGCGTCGGGGGATGCGGGTTTGCGCCAAAGGCGCGCGAGCTGCAGCACGAGCGGCAGCAACAGCAGCGCGATCCCGGCCACGATCAGGCATGTCACCAGCTTGTTGGCAAAGAAGATGCCGAGGGATCCCTTCGACATCAGCATCGACTGCCGGAACGCGTCCTCGGCCTTGTCGCCGATGACGATGGCGAGCACGAGGGGCGCCAGCGGATAGAACAGCTTCTTGAACAGATAGCCGACGACGCCGAAGCCGAGCATCATGATGACGTCGAGATAGGAGTTCGAGACGGAATAGGCACCGACGACGCAGATGATCACGATCAGCGGCGCGATCACCACGAAGGGAATCCGCATCAAGGCGGCGAAGACCGGAACGGTAAGCAGCACCAGCACGACGGCGACGATGTTGCCGACATACATCGAGGCGATCAGGCCCCAGACAAAGTCCTTCTGGTCGACGAACAGCATCGGTCCGGGATTGAGGCCCCAGATCATCAGCCCGCCCATCATGACGGCCGCGGTGGCCGAGCCCGGAATGCCGAGCGCGAGCATCGGCAGCAGCGCGCTGGTGCCGGCGGCATGATCGGCGGTCTCCGGCGAGACGATTCCTTCGACCTCGCCCGTGCCGAAATAGCGGCCGCGGCGCGAGAACCGGCGCGCAATGCCATAGCTCATGAACGAGGCCGCGGTCGGGCCGCCCGGCGTAATGCCCATCCAGCAGCCGATCGCAGCGCTGCGCAGGAGCGCCACGCCATGCCGCGGCAGACGGCCGACCGCACGAAACACTTCGCGCCAGTCGATCTTGGAGGACACGGCGCGGGCATGAAACTCCTCCTCGACCGCGACCAGCAGCTCGCCGATGCCAAACAGGCCCATCACCGCGACAACGAAGCTGACGCCCTTGACGAGCTCGTCGATGCCCATGTTGAGGCGCACGCTGCCGGAGACGGTGTCGATACCGATCGCTGCGATGGCAAAGCCGATCGCGAGCGCCACGACCGTCTTGATCGGCGCCGCGCCGCCCATGCCGACGAAGCTGGCAAAGGCCAGGAAGTAGACCGCAAAATATTCGGCGGGACCAAAGGCGAGCGCGACCTGCGCCACCCAGGACGCCAGGAACGTGATCAGGACCACGCCGACCAGCGCGCCAAACGCCGCCGAACCGAAGGCGGTCGCCAGCGCCGTGGTCGGCCGGCCGTCCCGTGCCATGGGATAGCCGTCGAAGGTGGTCGCGACCGACGACGGCTCGCCCGGAATATTGAACAGGATCGAGGTCACAGAGCCACCGAACAGCGCGCCCCAATACATGCTGGAGAGCAGGATGATCGCCGACACCGGCTGCATGCCGAAGGTCAGCGGCAACAGCAGCGACACGCCGTTCGGCGCGCCCAGCCCCGGCAGCACGCCGACGAGAATGCCGAGCAGCACGCCGACGACCATCAGGGCCAGATGCGGCACGGTGACCGCGATGGTGAAGCCGTGCAGCAGCTCCGCGAGATTGTCCATCGGCTTCTCCGTCAGAACCCGAACGCGGCGGCGAGCGCACCGTGCGGCAAGCTGACCTGGAACATGCGCTCGAACACGACATAGAGTGCCAGCGCGGTCGCCCCCGCCATGGCGAGCGCGCGGGGCACGGATTGGTGCCGCGGGATCGCCAGCACGGCGAAGACATAGAGCGCCGAGGCGACGTACATCCCAGCGAGCGGAATCGCGGCCACGAAGATCGCGGCCGGCACGAACAGGCCGGCAAGCCGGCGCAATTCCACCTGTGTGATCGCGACCGGGACGTTGGCCAGGGACGCCACCGGCAGCACGCCCCGCACCAGATTGTAGAGGCTCCCGAGCACGATGATGATGCCGGTCAGGAACGGGAAGGTGCCGGCCTCGACGCCCGCGCTCGACCAGCCGATGCCGTTGTCGAGGCTGGAGATGACGACGGTCACGCCGAAGCCGCCGGTGAGGACGGCAGTGGCGAGTTCAAGCGCGCGGCGGGAGATCATGACGTAAAACCTTCGAAGGCTGCGCGGTCCCATGCGACAGCGAGGAGCCTGCCGAACCAGCTAGGCCTACATGGTTCGAGACGCCCGCTTTGGCGGGCTCCTCACCATGAGGGTCTGACATCGCGCCGCAAAGCACGACCTCATCCTGAGGGCCCGCCGCAGGCGGGCGTCTCGAAGGATGGCCGCAGGCGACCTGCCCACCCCGCCTCACTTCACCAGCCAGCCTTGCTCGCCGGCGACCTGCTTGACGTGTTCGAGGTCCGCCTTGATGAACTTGTCGAACTCGGCGCCGGTCAGGAAGGTGTCGACCTGAGACGTCTTCTCGATGTAGTCCTTCCATTCCGGCGTTGCCTGTACCTTCTTCATGAGGTCGACATAGAACGCGGCCTGGTCCGGCGTGACCTTGCCGGGCAGCCACACCGTGCGCGGCTGCTCATATTGCTTGATGTCGAGGCCCTGCTCGACGCAGGTCGGAACGTCGCTCCAGCCTTCGGTCGCGGTGACCTTCGGCCCCTGCGGCAACCGCTTCGGGCTGAACACGCAGAGCGGACGCTGCGTGCCGCCGCGCCATTGCCCGAGGCTCTCGCTGGGATTGTTGACGTGGGAGTCGAGATGTCCGCCGGCAAGCTGCACGGCGGTCTCGGCGCCGCTCTTGAAAGGGATGTAGGTCAGCTTGACCTTGCCGACCTTCTCGATCATGCGCGTCAGGACTTCGTCGGTGTCCTTGGACTGCGCGCCGCCCATCTTGAATTCGCCAGTTGCTGCCGCCTTCAGATAATCGCCGGCATTCTTGTAAGGCGAATCCTGCTTGACCCAGAGCAGGAACTCGTCCTGCGCCATCGCCGCGATCGGGGTGAGATCGGTGTAGTTGAAGGCGACCTTGGAGACGAGCGGCTGCTGCCAGGCGTTCGAGGTGCCGAAGATCACCTTGTAGGGATCGCCGGCCGACGCCTTGCCGTAGACGTAGCCTTCGGCGCCGCTGCCGCCGCCCTTGTTGACGACGACGACCGGCTGCTCCGTCAGCTTGTGCTTGGTGATGATGTTCTGCACCGCTCGGGCGAGATTGTCGGTGCCGCCGCCCGGCCCGGCGGTCGCCACGAACTCGATCGGCTTTTGCGGTTGCCAGGCACCGAGCGCCGGCATGGTGCCGGCGAGCACGGTCGCGGCCGCGGAGAGCAGAAATGTTGACGTCCGACCCATGATTTCCTCCAGCTGGAATTTTTTTATCTTTGGCCTTGTCGTATCGACGTCCGGTCAGGCGACGCGTTCCTCGCGTCTTGCCGAGCCCAGGACGATGGCGCCTTCTTTGGCGAGCGCTTCGATCTGCATCTGGTCGAACCCGTGCTCGGCCAGCACCTCTCTCGTGTGCTCACCGTAGACCGGTGCGCCTGACAGCACTTTGCCTGGGGTCTCCGAAAACTTCACGGGAAGCCCGATCGTCTTCACGGGACCGAGCGTGGAATGCTCGACCTCGACGACCATCTCGCGCGCCAGCGTCTGCGGATCGCTGAGCGCCTCCAGCATGTCGTGCACGGGGCCGCACGGCACGCCCTTCTCGTCCAGCGCGGCGAGCCAGTGCGCCCGCGATCGGGTGCGGAAGCGCTCGCTCAAGACCGCTTCGAGCTCCCTAAGATTCGCCATGCGGTCGGCGCCGTTGACGAAGCGCGGATCGACGGCGAGTTCACTCGCGCCGAGCGCCTCCAGCATTAACAGCCAGTGCTTCTTGTTGGCACCGCCGACCACGAGCCAGCCGTCCGAGGCTTCGAACGCCTGGTACGGCGCGTTGAGCGGGTGGGCCGAGCCCATCGCGCGCGGCGCGGTACCTGCGGCGAGCGCGATGGTCGACTGCCAATAGGTCTGCACCAGCGCGGCCTCGTACAGCGAGGTCTCGACCCACTGCCCCTCGCCGGTCTTGAGACGGTGCGTGTAGGCCGCAAGGATGCCCATGCTCGCGAGCAGGCCGGCAGTGATGTCGGACAGCGGCGGGCCGCATTTCACCGGCGGACCGTCGGGGCGTTCGCCGGTAAAGCTCATGATGCCGCTCATGGCCTGCGCGACGAGATCGAAACCACGGCGGTGCTTGTAGGGACCGGTGCGGCCAAAGCCCGACAGCGAGCAATAGATCAGCGATGGATATTGCTCGTGCAGCGCCTCGTAACCGAAGCCGAGACGTTCCATCGCGCCGGGCGCAAAATTCTCCACCAGCACGTCGGCCTCCGCGATCAGGCGGCGCAGCACCTGCTTGCCGCCCTCGGTCTTGAGGTCCAGCACGATGCCGCGCTTGTTGCGGTTCATCATCAGGAAGGAGGCCGCCTCATCCCCGATCTTCGGCGGCACCGAATGACGGGTATCGTCGCCGTTGGGCGATTTCTCGATCTTGATGACGTCGGCGCCCATGTCGGCGAGCATCAGGGTGCAGGTCGGCCCCGCCATGACATGGGTGAGATCGACGACCTTGAGGCCGGCGAGCGGTCCCGAACGGCGCGAGGTAGATGGCGAACTTTGCATCGGGGCGTCCTATTGGCCGCGCCATTGCGGCGCGCGCTTGTTGAGGAAAGCATCGAGCCCTTCGCGAAAATCCTGGCTCGTGTAGCACATCAGGATGAGGTCCTCGCCCTCGTCCCGCGACAGCCGCCGCTGCAGGCGGGCGACCGCCTGCTTGGTCGCGTTCAGCGTCAGCGGCGCGTGGCTCGCGAGCAGCCGGGCAACCTCGTCGGCACGGCGATCCAGCGCGGCGATATCCTCGACGACCTCGCCGAGCAGCCCGACGCTGGCAGCTTCCGCGGCGCCGACCAGGCGCGCGGTGAAAATCAGGTCCTTGACGCGCGCCGCGCCAACCAGCGCGGTGAGACGGCTGACGTTGGACATCGACAGGCAATTGCCGAGCGTCCGCGCGATCGGAAAGCCGATCTTCGCGCTTGCCGTGCCGATACGCAGGTCGCAGGCCGCGGCAATGCCCGCCCCGCCCCCGGTGCAGAACCCGTTGATCGCCGCAATGGTCGGCACCCGGCACTGCTCCAGCGTGGTCAGAACCCGGTCGATGCGGTTCTCGTAGTCGATCGCGTCCTGCGGCGTCTTGAACGCGCGGAACTGGTTGATGTCGGTGCCCGAGGCGAAGGCCTTGTCGCCGGCTCCGCGCAGCACCAGCACCTTGATGGTCTGGTCGCGGTTGGCCTGCTCGCAGATTGCGGCGAGCCGTTCGTACATCGCGAAAGTGAAGGCGTTGCGCGCCTGCGGCCGGTTGAAGGTGATCCGCCCGATGCCGTCGTTGCATTCAAAAACGAGGTCGTCCGCCTCCGCCGCCAGGTCCATTTCCTCATATCCTCTTGTTTTTTACATTTTTGAATGCAAAATCGGCGATTAGCAAGCTGGAACTTCGATATTTCGATCCGAAATTCACGTTTTGCATTCAAATTGGAGCGCTCCGTCCCATGCTTCACGAGGATGTCGTCAGCCGTATCCGTGCGATCCTGCTCGACGGCGAAATTCCGCCGGGCGCCCGGATTCCCGAGCGCGAGCTGTGCGAGCGGCTCGGCATCTCGCGCACGCCGCTGCGCGAAGCACTCAAGGTGCTCGCCGCCGAAGGGCTCGTGCAGCTCTTGCCGCATCGCGGCTCGCGCGCGGCAAAACTGACCGACAAGGACATGCGCGACCTGTTCGAAGTCTGCCAGGGCCTGGAGGCCCTCGCCGGCGAGCTCGCTTGCGAGCGCATCACGGACGCCGAGATCGACGCAATTGCCGCCGCGCATGCAGCCATGGTGCAGCATTATCGCGACGGCGACCTGATCCAGTACTACCGCGGCAACCGCGCCATTCACGAAGCCATCGTGACCGCGGCCGGAAATCCCGTGCTCGCGGGACTTTACACATCGGTGACGGCACGCATCCGCCGCGCGCGTTACGTCACGCCGATGACACCGCAGCGCTGGGCCCTCGCGGTGAAGGAGCACGAGGCGATCCTGAACGCGCTGCAGAGGCGCGACGGGGCCGGCCTCTCGCATATTCTGCGCGCGCATCTGCGCCACAAGCGCGAAGAGGTGCTGCAGGCCGGCTTTGCCGAAACGGAAGGCAACGATCTCGCACTGAGAATTGCGTGACGCGCAATTCCGCGGTCGGATGCACCCGCGAACCAATTCTACTTGCTAGCTTGTCGTAAGCGGCGCAGCATGGCTTCTGCCGACCTCTGGCCGCATGGCCGCTGGGGCCGGTCGCAACGCGCGAACAATCGCGCAAAGCAAAAGACAAAGGCGGAGGAAACGCATGACAATCGATGTCTCACGTCGATCTTTACTTGCACTTGGAGCCAGCCTTGGAGCTGGCCTTGGGGCGAGCGCGATGCTCGGCAGCAGCGCGTTGGCGCGGGCTCCCAAGCTCGGCACCCAGACGCCGTACTGGCACCGCTTCGTTCTCGGCGACGCCGAGGTGACCGTGGTGTCCGACGGACCGCTCCCGCTCGGCGACCCCTCCGGGACCTTCACCGGCGTCCCCAAGGAAGAGGTCAAGAAGATGCTGGCGGACAATTTCCTGTCGCCGGACAACGTCGTGCTCGAACAGAATTCGCCGATCGTGAACACCGGCGACAAGCTGATCTTGTTCGACACCGGCATGGGCTCATCGAAGATGTTCGGCGCCAGCACCGGCCGGCAGCAGAAAAGTATGACGGAGGCCGGCATCAAGCCCGGCGACATCGACGCCGTGGTCTGTTCGCATGCCCATATCGACCATATCGGCGGCATCGTCGATGAGGGCGGCAAGCCGCTGTTTCCGAACGCCCAGGTCTACATTTCGCAGACCGATTTCGACTTCTGGACCGACGAGGCCAAGCTCGGCGGCCCGGCCAAGGACTTCGTCGTTCATGCCCGCAAGAACCTGCTGCCGGTGCGCGACCGCATCGTGTTCTTCAAGGACGGCCAGGAATTCCTGCCCGGCGTGCAGGCGATCGCGGCGCCCGGCCACACCGTCGGCCACACCATCTTCATGGTGTCGTCGGCCGGAAAATCCTTCGCCTTCCTCGGCGACCTCTCGCACCATTCCGTGCTGTTGCTGGAGCGGCCGCGGATGGAGTTCTCCTACGACACCGATCCGAAGCAGGCGGCGGATACGCGGGTCAAGCTGCTGACGATGCTCGCGGCCAACAAGACCCCGGTGATGTCCTATCACTTCGCCTGGCCGGGCTACGGTCATGTCGCCAAGGCGGGCGACGGATTCCACTACTATCCGGAACCGATGAAGATGACGCTGTAGCGCAGATCACCTCCGGGCGGCGCTCGCGCTGCCCGGACCGCTGTTGCCGCGCACCTCGATCGAGGACGGCGGCTAGCACCCCAGCCTGTCGGCGATACCGCCAAAATCCTTGGCGACGATGTCCCACTTGCCGGTCGCCTCGAAGTCGACCTTCTGCAGCGGACCGTATTCCGTCGGCCGTGCCACGAACGCCGTCTTCAGCCCGTTCTTCTGCGCGGCCGCGAGATCACCATTGTGGGCGGCAACCATCATGACCTCCTCGGGCTTCAGGCACAGCAGCTTGGCTGCGCCGAGATAGGTCTCGGGATCGGGCTTGTAGTGCTCGAAAAGCTCGGCCGACATGATCAGGTCCCACGGCAGGCCGGCGAACTTCGCCATGTTGGTGAGCAGCGCGACGTTGCCATTCGAGAGCGGCGCGATCACGAACTTCGATTTCAGCCGCGTCAGGCCGGCGACGCTGTCCGGCCAGGGATGGAGCCGGTGCCAGCCCTTGGTGAGGTAATCGAGATCGGCGTCGGTGAGACCCTTGATCGCGAACTGTGCGACCAGCTTCTCCAGCGAGCGGCGGTGCAGATCGTCGAGCATGACGTAGCCGCGCTCGGGATGCTGGCGCACGTCGTCCATCGAGGCCATGTACATGCCGCGCCAGCCGTCGACCAGGGCGGTCCAGTCGGCGTTGATGCCGCGGCCCTTTGCCCACCACATGAAGTCGGTGATCAGGCTGGTGCGCCAATCCACGACGGTGCCGAACACGTCGAAGACCAGGGCTTTGACGGCGGAGAGATCGGACATGGCGCGCTTCCCTGTTATTCTTGTCGTCATTCCGGGGCGATGCGCAGCATCGAGCCCGGAATCCAGAAGTTGTGGCGCGAGATTCCGGGTTCTCCCGGCCGCGCGCTTTGCGCGGTCCCGTCGCCCCGGAATGACGGACTTCTCAGTCCAGATGGAACTTGGCGAGCTCGCGGTGCTCGGCCTTGATGTAGCGCACGGTGCCGGTGACGGAGCGCATCACCACCGTCTCGGTCTCGATCACGCCGTCCTTGCGGAACTTGACGCCTGACAGCAGCGAGCCCGTGGTGACGCCGGTGGCGGCGAACAGGCAGTCGCCGCGCGCCATGTCCTCGATGCCGTAGATCATCTTGGGGTCGTTGACGCCCATCTTGGCGGCACGCTCGATCTTCTCCCCGGAATCCAGGATCAGACGGCACTGCATCTGGCCGCCGATGCAACGCAGCGCCACGGCGGCGAGCACGCCTTCCGGCGCGCCGCCCGTGCCGAGATACATGTCGACGCCGGTGTTGTCGGGATCGGCGCAGTGGATCACGCCGGCGACGTCGCCGTCGGTGATCAGGCGCACCGCGGCGCCGGTGGAGCGCACGCTCTCGATGATGCTGGCGTGACGCGGACGGTCGAGCACGAGAACGGTGATCCCCTCCGGCTTGACGCCCTTGGCCTTGGCGAGGCGGCGGACGTTGTCGGCCGGGCTCGCATCGAGCTCGACCACGCCCTTGTCGTAGCCGGGACCGATCGCGAGCTTCTGCATGTAGACGTCGGGAGCGTGCAGCAGCGTGCCGCCGTCGGCCATCGCCATGGTGGCGATCGAGCCCGGCATGTTCTTGGCGCACAGCGTGGTGCCTTCGAGCGGATCGACCGCGATGTCGACCTCGGGACCGGCCTTGAGGCCGACCTGCTCGCCGATATAGAGCATCGGCGCCTCGTCGCGCTCGCCCTCGCCGATCACGATGGTGCCCTGGATCGGCAGCTTGTTGAGCTCGCGCCGCATGGCGTCGACCGCGGCCTGGTCGGCCGCCTTCTCGTTGCCGTGGCCGCGCAGGCGCGCCGACGACACTGCCGCCCGCTCCGTCACCCGCACGATCTCCAGCGTCAGGATGCGCTCGAGCAACGCTTGCGGCGGGACTGAAATATGGGTCGACATCGGCTAACTCCTTCAAACCGGTTTGGGACAGAATTCTCTGCCCGCATCAATTCGCAACGCCCACGATTCGTTCGAACGAACCGCCTCAGTTCTTCTCGATCCGGATCACCTGCGGCCGTCCGCTGATCACCTTGTCCTTCTGCACGGCCGCAAGGGCGCGGCGCACGGCATCCTCGTGCGTGGCATAGGTGATCAGGATGACGGGCACGGGGACCGCCTTGCCGCTATCAGGCGCAGCGCCTCCATTGGGATGACGCTGCACGATCGACTCGATCGAAATCTTCTGCTCGGCAAGCCGGGTCGCGATCGCAGCCGCGGTGCCGGGGAAATCGCGTGCCAGAAGGCGGATGTAATAGCCGCCCTCGTGGCGCTCCATCGGCGCCTTCTTGGTGTCGCGCAATTGCGCAATGGGCCGGCCGAACGGATTGGCGCGGATGCCGCGCGCGACGTCGGCGATGTCGGCGACCACGGCTGACGCGGTGGCGGCGCCGCCGGCGCCTGGTCCCACCAGCGTGATCGGCGGAATGCCCTCGCCGTCGATCGTGACCGCATTGGTGACACCCATCACCTGCGCGATCGAGGAAGATTTCGGCACCATGGTCGGATGCACGCGCTGCTCGATGCCCTTGGCGGTGCGCACCGCAACGCCGAGCAGCTTGACGCGGTAGCCGAGCTCGGATGCCGCGCGCAGATCTTCCGGTGCGATCGATGAGATGCCTTCGACATACACCGCGCTTTGAGCAACTTTCGTGCCGAAGGCGAGGCTGGCAAGGATCGCGAGCTTTTGCGCGGTATCGTGGCCGTCGACGTCAAACGATGGATTGGCCTCGGCATATCCGAGCCGCTGTGCGTCCTTGAGGCATTCGGCGAAGGACAGACCCTCCTGCTCCATCCGGGTCAGGATGTAATTGCAGGTGCCGTTGAGGATGCCGTAGACGCGGTTGATGCCGGTGCCGGCAAGCCCCTCGCGCAACGTCTTGATGACGGGGATCGCGGCGCCGACGGCTGCCTCGAAATTCAGCGCTCCGCCGTGCTTTTCAGCCGCCTTGGCGAGCTTGAGTCCGTGCTTGGCCAGCAGCGCCTTGTTCGCGGTGACGACCGACTTGCCGGCGCTCAGCGCGGCGTCGACCGCCGACAGCGCGGGATCGCCGGCGCCGCCCATCAGCTCGACGAAGCAATCGATGCCGGGATGGGTGGCAAGCGCGATCGGGTCCTTCGCCCATTCGAAGCCGCGCAGATCGATGCCGCGCTTCTTCGTCTTCGAGCGCGCGGTGACCGCAACCACGCGGATGCCGCGGCCGCTGCGCCCTGCGAGCACGCGCGCCTGCGTTTCGATCAAGCGGATGACTTCGGCACCCACGGTGCCGAGCCCCGCTATGCCCACTTTCAGGGGTGCGACCATGATACTTCAGAAAACCTGCAGAAGAGAATTAGCGCCGATTGGCGAGTGGAACCACGTTGTGCAACGTTTCGATGCCGCTTTCAAGGAAGCGTCGCACGCCGCGCGCGGCCTGCCTGATCCGTTGCTCGTTTTCCACCATGGCGATGCGGACATATCCTTCACCATGCTCGCCGAAGCCGACGCCGGGCGAGACCGCAACGCCGGATTTCTCCACCATCAGGGTGGCGAACTGCATGCTGCCGACGCTGCGGAAGGCCTCCGGCAGAGGCACCCAGGCGAACATCGAGGCCTCCGGCGGCGGGATCTCCCACCCCGCACGGCCGAACGATTCAACCAGCGCATCGCGGCGCTTGCGATAGGTGTCGCGCATCTCCTTGATGCAATCATCCGGACCGTTCAGCGCCGCGGTCGCGGCCACCTGGACCGGCGTGAACGCGCCGTAATCGAGGTAGGATTTGACGCGGGCGAGCGCGGCGATCACGCGCTCGTTGCCGACCGCAAAGCCCATGCGCCAGCCGGCCATCGAATAGGTCTTCGACATCGAGGTGAACTCGACCGTGCAGTCCATCGCGCCGGGCACCTGGAGCACCGAGGGCGGCGGGTTGCTCTCGTCGAAATAGACCTCGGCATAAGCGAGATCGGACAGGATCAGGATCTCGTGCTTCTTGGCGAAGGCGACGAGGTCCTTGTAGAAATCGAGGCTCGCGACATAGGCGGTCGGGTTCGAGGGATAGCAGACCACGAGCGCGAGCGGCTTGGGGATCGAATGGATGATCGCCCGTTCGGCCGCCTCGAAGAATTGCGGCGTCGGCTCGGAGGGCACCGAGCGGATCACGCCGCCCGCCATCAAGAAGCCGAAGGCGTGAATCGGATAGCTCGGGTTCGGACAGAGGATGACGTCGCCGGGCGCGGTGATCGCCTGCGCCACGTTGGCAAAGCCCTCCTTCGAGCCGAGCGTCGCCACGATCTGGGTGTCAGGGTTGAGCTTCACCCCGAAGCGGCGGGCGTAGTAGCCGGCCTGGGCCCGGCGCAGTCCGGGGATGCCGCGGGACGCCGAGTAGCGGTCGGTGCGCGGCTTGCCCAGCGTCTCCTTGAGCTTCTCCAGCACATGTGCCGGGGCCGGCAGATCCGGGTTGCCCATGCCGAGGTCGATGATGTCGGCGCCGGCATTCCGCGCGGCCGCCTTGGCCCGGTTGACCTGCTCGAACACGTAAGGCGGAAGGCGGCGGATGCGGTAAAATTCTTCCATGGCTCTCTGGGCTCCCGGGCAACCGGTCAGGACAGAATCGAAAGACAGGACGGCTTTACGGAAAAGGGCTCGGTCCCGTTGCGAAAATCACTCAAAATCAAATACTTAGAGCAATCATCGACAGCGAAGGCTGAGGTCGTTCGCCCTGACTCTCGGCTGAACCCAGGTCTTTTAGCACGGCAAGGCGGGGGCGCCAGAGATTACGTTGCACCGCCTCATTTCGCGTCCTTGGCGGCGGCCGCCTGGCGATCGCGCGCGGCGGCGAGCTCGGCCTCGATCTTGGCGCGCTGCTCCAGCGAAATGACGGCTTGATCGCGATCCGGCGGCAGGTCGTGCACCGGCAGATAGCTCCCGGGCTCCCTTGCAGGTGCCTGCGCGTCCATCGGCGTCATATCCGCGAACTGACTCGAACAGCCGCCCAGCACAAATGCCACGCTCAGCAGCGCGCCACCGATCAGCAGCGATCTCTGTAGGACCCTCAACGCCAACACTTTGGGAAATCCCCTGCTCGTCCCAATGCAAGCTGCCGCACACTAACCCGACAACCTGCCCAAGCTCAAACCATTGCTGCCCACAAATGGAACGAGCGAGAAAACACCAAAGGCCCACGACCGGAGGGTTGCACCGCGATTGTGACAAAACCAAGAAACTTTGTCGCAGTGCAGCACATCTTCGAGCGTGTTTAACGTCAAACATGCGAGCTTCGCGGTGACGAATAAGGAATGACTCGTTACTGTTCTGCCCATGAGTATGGCCACGACCGATACGCCTAAACCCGAGACGAAGTTCGATGCGGAAGCCTTCGCGATGAATGTCGCGCGGGCGATGGAGAGCGGCGGCAAGGCGCTTGCGGCCTACCTCAAGCCGCGCGAGAGCGGCGAGGTGCAGGATCGGCCGCCGGCAGAGCTTGCCGACGTCGTCAAGACCTTCACCTCGGTTGCCGAATATTGGTTGTCGGATACGTCCCGCTCGTCCGATCTGCAGACCAAGCTCGCCAAGGATTATCTCGACCTCTGGGGCTCGGCGGTGCGCCGCATGGCCGGCCAGGACGCTGCCCCTGCGATCGCGCCCTCGCCGCGCGACAAGCGCTTCGCCGATCCGGAATGGAAGTCGAACCAGTTCTTCGATTTCGTCATGCAGCTCTATCTGCTCACGACCAAATGGGCGCAGGATCTGGTGCGCGATGCCGAAGGCCTCGATCCGCATACCCGCCGCAAGGCCGAGTTCTACGTCCAGCAGGTCACCAACGCGCTGTCGCCGTCCAATTTCGTGCTGACCAATCCGGAGGTGCTGCGCGAGACCCTGGCGAGCAGCGGCGAGAACCTGGCGCGCGGCCTTTCGATGCTGGCCGAGGACATCGCGGCCGGCAAGGGCATGCTGAAGATCCGCCAGTCCAACCCGGACAATCTCGTCGTCGGCGTCAACATGGCGACGACGCCGGGCAAGGTGATCTATCAGAACGAGATGATGCAGCTGATCCAGTATTCGCCGACCACGGAGACGGTGCTGCGCACCCCGCTCCTGATCGTGCCGCCATGGATCAACAAGTTCTACATCCTCGATCTCAAGCCGGAGAAATCCTACATCAAGTGGTGCGTCGACCAGGGCATCACCGTGTTCGTGATCTCATGGGTCAATCCCGACAAGCGGCTCGGCAACAAGAGCTGGGAAGACTACATGAAGGAAGGCCCGCTCACGGCGATGGACGTGATCGAGAAGGTCACCGGCGAGATGAAGGTGCACACCGCCGGCTATTGCGTCGGC
This sequence comes from Bradyrhizobium sp. WBOS07, assembly GCF_024585165.1. Classification (NCBI taxonomy): domain Bacteria; kingdom Pseudomonadati; phylum Pseudomonadota; class Alphaproteobacteria; order Hyphomicrobiales; family Nitrobacteraceae; genus Bradyrhizobium; species Bradyrhizobium sp. WBOS07. The sequence goes on along the minus strand of NZ_CP029008.1, from coordinate 1,980,892 downwards.
GGCACCATGCTCGCGACCACGCTGGCCTGGCTCGCCGAGAAGCGCCGCCAGCGCGTCTCGTCGGCGACGTTCTTCGCGGCCCAGGTCGACTTCACCCATGCCGGCGACCTCCTGGTGTTCGTCGACGAGGAGCAGATCTCTTCGCTCGAGCAGGACATGAAGGCGGCCGGCGTGCTCGAAGGCTCGAAGATGGCGATGGCCTTCAACATGCTGCGCTCCAACGATCTGATCTGGTCCTACGTGGTCAGCAATTATCTCAAGGGCCAGCAGCCGAGCGCGTTCGACCTCTTGCACTGGAATTCCGACGCGACCCGCATGACCGCGTCGAACCATTCCTACTATCTGCGCAATTGCTATCTGGAGAACCGGCTCTCCACCGGCACGATGGTGCTCGACAACACCCTGCTCGATCTCTCCAAGGTCAAGGTCCCCGTCTACAACCTCGCCACCCGCGAGGACCACATCGCGCCGGCGGAATCGGTGCTGTACGGCTCGCAATTCTTCGGCGGTCCGGTGAAATATGTGCTGTCGGGCTCGGGCCATATCGCAGGCGTGGTCAATCCGCCGGCCTCCAACAAGTACCAGTACTGGACCAACGACAACATCAAGGACGTCAGCGTCACCGAGTGGATAAAGGGCGCGGTCGAGCACAAGGGCTCGTGGTGGCCGGACTGGCGGCAATGGCTGGGCGAGCTCGATCCGGAGCAGGTTCCGGCGCGCCTGCCGGGGAGCGAAGCATTCCCGCCGATCGAGGATGCGCCCGGCAGCTATGTCAGGGTCCGCGCATAGGGCATGATCCGGACAAGTGCGGAGCGGTTTTCCGATTGGATCATGCACAAACAAGCAACGAAGCTTTCTTTGCGCATGGCGAAATCTCCCGCGCTTTCGTATAGACTCGCGCTCACCACAGCGACGACAGAGGGGACCGGACTATGACGCGCGAATTGTTCTGGCTGACACTGACGGTGATCCTGACCGGGATCCTCTGGATTCCCTATACGATCAACCGGTGTCAGGTCCGCGGTCTCAGCGGCGCGATGGCCAACCCCTCTCGCAACGACAAGCCGCAATCGGACTGGGCGAACCGGCTGATGTTCGCGCACGACAACGCGGTCGAGAACCTCATCGTCTTCGCACCGCTGGTGCTGATCCTCAACGCGATCGACTATTCCACGAAATGGACGGTGCTCGCCTGCGCGGTCTATTTCTGGGCTCGTGTCGCGCACACCATCGTCTACACGCTCGGAATTCCGGTGTTCCGCACTCTCGCCTTCACCGTCGGCTTCCTTGCCCAGGCCGTGCTGGCGCTGGCGATCTTCAGGGTGTTCTGAGGGGGCGCCGCGCTCAGCCCCTCTTCTGCGCGACGACGAACAGCATCGATGCGGCCTTGTCGTCGAAGCCCTTGACCTCGCCGGTATCGATCGTCACCCCGCTCCAGCTGCCCGCCTCGATGTAGGTCGCCCGCAGCCAGTCCGGCGAGGGATAATTGTAATAGCGGTTCAACGTGTCACGCCCTTCGGCCTCGCCGGCCTTGTAGCTAGCGTAGAAGAAGCCGGCCGGTTTCAGCGCGCGCCAGATTCGCGCGAGAACCTCGGCGAGTTCGGGTCTGGGCACGTGCAGCAGGCACGCATTGGCCCAGACGGCGTCATAGGCCTCGGTCTCGTGGAGCTGCTCGAACAGCAGGGTCTGGACGGGACGCCCGAGACGGCGGGAGGCGACCTTCGCCATTTCCGGCGATCCGTCGGTCGGGCGAACCGCAAAGCCGCGCGCCAGCAATTCCGCGGTATCGCCGCCGGCGCCGCATCCGAGTTCGAGAATGGAAGCACCTGGCGCGAGCCGGGCGAGAAACGCCGTCAGCCGCGCTTGGCGCGACGTGATCTCGCGCCCAGCATAGGCCTCTGCGTTGCCGCGGTAGAATTGCAGCGTCTCTTCGTCCACTGTCGCACTCACATCACGGGAACAGCGCGATCTGCTCCAGCCCTTCCGTCTCGGGCAGTCCGAACATCAGGTTCATATTCTGGATCGCCTGCCCCGCCGAGCCCTTCACCAGATTATCGAGCGTGGAAATGACGATCGCCCGGTTATTGATGCGGTCGGCAACGACACCGATCTGCACATAGTTGGAACCGCGCACATTCTGCGTCTGCGGCAGCACGCCCTTCTTGGCGACATGCACGAAGGGCTCGTTGACGTAGGCTTTCTCGAGAGCGGCCCGCAAATCGTCGGGCGTCGCGCCGTTGAGTTTTACATAGCACGTGCAGAGTTCGCCACGCGCCATCGGGATCAGATGCGGCGTAAAGTTCACCGTCACGGCAGAGCCGGCGGCGAGGCCGATCTCCTGCTCGATCTCGGGTGCGTGCCGGTGGGTCCCGACCGAATAGGGCGATAGCCCCTCACCCGCCTCGCTGAACAACGTGTTCTGTTTCAGCCCGCGTCCGGCGCCCGTGACGCCCGATTTCGCGTCGATGACGATGTCGTCGACGTCGATCAGCTTGGCCTTCGCGAGCGGCACCAGCGCGAGCAGCGCTGCCGTGGGGTAGCAGCCGGGACAGGCGACCAGCCGCGCCGCCGCGATTTTCTCGCGATAGAATTCGGTCAGACCATAGACCGCCTCGTCCTGCAATTCGAGTGCCCGGTGCTCATGGCCGTACCATTGCGCATAGGTGGTCTTGTCCCGCAGCCTAAAATCGGCGGACATGTCGAGGACCTTGATCTCAGGATTCACCTTAAGGACCGCGGCGATGATTTCCTGCGTGGTCCCGTGGGGCAGTCCGCAGAATACCGCATCGAGCCTGCTCCAGTCGACCGTTTCCCATTCCACAAGTTTAGGCAGGTTCAGCATGAAGAAATGCGGAAACACCTCGCTCATGGCTTTGCCGGCATGGGTATTGGCAGTGAGTGCGGTGATCTCGGCATTCGGATGCCGCGCCAACAGGCGCACCGCGTCGGCGCCGGTGTAGCCGGAGGCGCCGAGAATGCCGATCTTCTTAGTGCTCATCACACGCTCCTCTAACGCTGGATCGGTTACGCCTCTGCCAGGCCCAGCATCAGCCGCATGTTCTGGACCGCCGCGCCGGATGCCCCCTTGCCGAGATTGTCGAGCCGGGCGACCAGCACGGCCTGGTGATGTTTGTCGCTGGCGAAGACGTAGAGCTCGAGCATGTTGGTGTCGTTGAGCGCCTCCGGCTCGAGCCGGCCGCCCTTTGACGCTTCGTTCTGCAGCGGCATCACCTTGACGTATTTCGAGCCGGCATAACGCTTGGCGAGCGCGGCTTGCAGGTCGGCTCCGCCAGGCTTGCCGGGCAGCGTGTCGAGCTGCAGCGGCACCGAGACCAGCATGCCCTGCCGGTAATTGCCGACGGACGGGATGAAGATCGGCCGCCGCGTCAGGTTGGAATAGAGCTGCATCTCGGGCAGATGCTTGTGCTCGAAGCCGAGGCCGTAGAGCTCGAACGACGGCGCGCTGCCGTCCTCGAAGCTCGCGATCATCGACTTGCCGCCGCCGGAATAACCGCTCACCGCGTTGACGGTGACGGGATAATCTGATGGCAGCAGACCGGCATCGACGATCGGCCGCAGCAGGGCAATCGCGCCGGTCGGATAGCAGCCGGGATTGGAGACCTTGCTGGCGGCCTTGATCTTGCCGGCCTGGTCCGGCGTCAGCTCGGGAAAACCGTAGGCCCAGTCAGGCGCGACCCGGTACGCGGTCGAGGCGTCCAGCACCTTCGGCGCCCGAGCTCCCATGCTGTCGACCAGGGCGACCGTCTCCTTGGCGGCATCGTCGGGCAGGCAGAGGATGACGAGGTCCACCTCCTCCATCAGCGCCTTCTTGGCTGCGGGGTCCTTGCGCTTGTCGTCGGAAAGCGCCTTCACGACGACGTCGTTCTGGAGCTTCAGCCGCTCATTGATGCCGAGGCCGGTCGTGCCGGAGCCGCCGTCGACGAAGACGGTGGCGGGCTTCTTGGCCGCACCGGTGGTCGGAGCTTTGGTGGTGTCGGCGAGGCTCATGACGCGCTCCCTTCGAGCATGTTCGTGTCGTTTGCGAAAACCTGCGGCCTTGCCTGCCGCATCAAATCCGAGATCTGCCTGGCGTCGGCATCGCCGGCGCTGAGCGCATTGGCGATCGCCGCATAGTCGGCGTCCGATTTGTGCTGGTTGAGCTTGAAGCTGCCTTCGACCTCTTCAACATTCATCACCAGACCCACGATCGCCTTCTTCATCGTCTCCAGGCGGCCCGCCGCCATCTTGCCCGACGTCCACGGCTTCTTCGGCAGCAGCCAGCTCTCGAACTTGTCGCTGAGCGTGTCGATCTGCACCGACAATTCGTCGTCCGTCAGAAGGCGTACGGGCCCGCTCAGATGTACCGACTGGTAGAGCCAGGTCGGAACCTGATCCGGCGAGACGTACCAGTCCGGCGAAACATAGGCATCGGGGCCGTTGACCGCGAGCAGCCAGGACGCATCACTGCCCGCCAGCTTTAACAGCGGATTGTGACGCGCGACATGAAAGGCGGCCTGCGGCGTGCCGTCAGCGGCGTAGGTCAGATAGAACGGCAGCGGCGAAGCGATCGGCTTGCTGCCGTCGAAGGCACACATGGTGCCGAAGCCGCGCGCTTCGGCGAATTTCAGGCTTGCGGCGCGGTCCTGCTTGAAAAAGGGTGGCGTGTACATCGTGGTCTCCTGCTGGGCCTCCTCGGGGGAGCCACCGGATCAGATCGCGCTGACAGGAGAGAGAATGCCGCGGATCGGATCCAGCGGCAAAGACGATGATCTCAAACGCGATCGACCGCCCAAACCGCTAAGATGCGGCGGCGGCGACGGGCGAACAGGATGGTCGCGGCGTTGATCATGGCGCGCGGCTATAAAGCGAGATCCGGTTCCCGTCAAGGTGACGATCGTCATTCCGGGGCGATGCAGAGCATCGAACGCGGAATGACGGGACCTAGATCACCCGCCAGATCCATTCCATGATCTTGGCGAGCACGTCGCCGAACAGCAGGAGCACGGCGGACCAGAGCAGGGCCGAGACGAAATTGGCGACCTGGAAGCTCCAATAGGGCATCTCGAAAATGCCGGCCGCGAGCGGCACCGAGGCGCGCAAGGGGCCGAAGAAGCGGCCGATGAAGATGCTGGGGATGCCCCAGCTGCGCACGAAGGCCTCGCCTCTGGGCAACAGTCCCGGATAGCGCGAGAGCGGCCACATCTCGGCGACCTTTTCCTTGTAGCGATAGCCGAACCAGTAGGAGACCCAGTCGCCCAGCGCCGCGCCGAGGCCGCCGGCGATCCAGACCGGATAGAAGCTGATGCCGCTCACGCCGATCAGCGCACCGATCGCGACCAGCGCGCCCCAGGCCGGAACCAGCAGCGAGATGAAGGCGAGCGACTCCCCGAAGGCGAGCAGGAACACAATCGGGGCTGCCCAAGCCTGGTGAACGCGCACAAAATCGACCAGGGCGTGCGCAAACTGCTCCATCAAAAATTAGCCTTCCCGCCCCGTCTCAAGGTGCTGCTCGATCAAAAAGACTGGTAAGCCAAGCACTTGTGTGACATCAAGTCACAAAGCCCCACAAGACGCCTGGCGAACCGTCAAATTGCCGGGAATGGATGGTCTGCGGCGTAAAATCGTCGGGATTGGCTCCCAACACAGCGCCCGGCCCGCCCCTGCGATAACCTTTCCCGGTCAGAAGTGGCATAGTCGGCCAAATCGATTCGCCGCTTATGCGGCCCTCAAAACGCATCAAGATATATGTCCAAGCAGTTGAAACCCAAAGCAAACGACGATTTTTTCGGCGGCGACGAGCCGAAGCCCCGGGCCGCCCGGCCGGCGCCGCGCGGAAGCGGCGGCGAAGCCGACTACACCGCCGCCGACATCGAGGTGCTCGAAGGCCTGGAACCGGTGCGGCGCCGGCCGGGCATGTATATCGGCGGCACCGATGAGAAGGCTTTGCATCATCTGTTCGCCGAGGTCATCGACAACTCGATGGACGAGGCGCTGGCCGGACATGCGACCTTCATCGGCGTCGAGCTGAGTGCGGACGGGTTCCTGACCGTCACCGACAACGGCCGCGGCATCCCGATCGATCCGCATCCGAAGTTCCCGAAGAAGTCGGCGCTCGAAGTAATCATGTGCACGCTGCATTCGGGCGGTAAGTTCGACAGCAAGGTCTACGAGACCTCCGGCGGTCTGCACGGCGTCGGCATCTCCGTGGTGAACGCCCTCTCCTCGCGGCTCGAGGTCGAGGTCGCGCGCGGCCAGAAGCTGCACCGCATGATTTTCGAGCGCGGCCATCCCAAGGGTAAGCTCGAGGACCTCGGCAAGGTCAACAACCGCCGCGGCACGCGCGTGCGCTTCAAGCCCGACACCGACATCTTCGGGCCCAAGGCCGCCTTCAAGCCACAGCGCCTGTTCAAGATGACGCGCTCGAAGGCCTATCTGTTCGGCGGCGTCGAGATCCGCTGGAACTGCGCGCCCGAGCTGCTCAAGGGCGTCGAGGACGTGCCGGCGGAAGCCACGTTCCATTTCCCTGGCGGCCTCAAGGATTATCTGGCGGCGGCGATCCACGCCGACACGCTGGTGCATCCCGACATCTTCTCCGGCAAGTCGGGCCGCAACGGCGCGCATGGCGCCTGCGAATGGGCGGTGGCCTGGACCGCGGATGCGGACGGCTTCCTCTCGTCGTACACCAACACCGTCCCGACGCCCGACGGCGGCACGCACGAATCCGGCCTGCGCAGCGCGCTGCTCCGCGGCCTGAAGGATCACGCCGAGCGCGTCGGCCAGGGCAAGCGCGCCTCGTCCATCACCTCTGAAGACGTCATGGTGGGCGCGGCCGTGATGCTGTCCGTATTCGTGCGCGAGCCCGAATTCCAGGGCCAGACCAAGGACCGTCTCGCCACCGCCGAAGCACAACGCATCGTCGAACAGGCCATGAAGGATCCGTTCGACCATTGGCTGTCGGGCAATCCGAACATGGCCAACCGGCTGCTCGACTTCGTGATCGACCGCGCCGAGGAGCGGCTGCGGCGCCGCCAGGAAAAGGAAACCGCGCGCAAGACCGCCGGCAAGAAGCTGCGCCTGCCCGGCAAGCTCGCCGACTGCACCGACGCCGGCACCGAAGGCTCCGAGCTCTTCATCGTCGAAGGCGACTCGGCCGGTGGCAGCGCCAAGCAGGCGCGCGACCGCAAGACGCAAGCGGTGCTGCCATTGCGCGGAAAAATCCTCAACGTCGCGTCCGCCGGCAAGGACAAGCTGACGGCCAACGCACAGCTCTCCGATCTGGTGCAGGCCATCGGCTGCGGCCAGCTGCTGCAATATCGCGAAGAGGATCTGCGCTACCAGCGCATCATCATCATGACCGACGCCGACGTCGACGGCGCGCACATCGCTTCGCTCTTGATCACCTTCTTCTACCGGCAGATGCCGAAGCTGATCGACGAAGGACATCTCTTTCTCGCGGTGCCGCCGCTCTACAAGCTGACCCACGGCACGAAGTCGGTCTACGCGCGCGACGACAAGCACAAGGACGAGCTGATCAAGACCGTCTTCAACGCCAACGCGAAGGTCGAGGTGAACCGTTTCAAAGGCCTCGGCGAGATGATGCCGGCGCAGCTCAAGGAGACCACCATGGATCCGGCCAAGCGGACCCTGCTCAAGGTGGTCCTGCTGCCCGACGACCGGGACACCACCGCCGATTCGGTGGAGCGCCTGATGGGCACCAAGGCGGAGGCGCGTTTTGCCTTCATCTCGGACAAGGCTGAATTTGCCAGCGAAGAGCTGCTGGACGTCTGAGCGCCAGCATTGTCGCACTCCACTCGAGAGCCCCGGCCGGACGCCGGGGCTCTTCGTTTTGGGCGGCCCTCGTTCTTTGCAGGGTATACCGGCCTACCGCCGCTTCGTGTCGGGCGATTCCCGGCACGGTGGCTGCGATTCGGCCACCGACTCACGGTGATCGGACCGTGGCGGCACGGCATCGATCTCGGAGAAGGCCGAATTTCCTAACGAAACCCTACCCGAATTGGCCGCGCGATATTTTTCTCAAGGCATTGAATCTACATCGTTATTGCTGATTTTGGCACTTCAGGCCCCAAATGCGCGCTCCTGGCGTTTTCGGGCGACTGTGCCTGCCCGGCAACAGCATTTCGGCGGGAAACGTCTATAGTCCGGGTCATCAGATGACACGAACTTCAGTGCGCTCGCGCTACGACAGACCAAGGTTGGGGATTTTGACATGAAGAAGATTTTGCTCGCACTGACCGCGGTTGCCGCGATGACCGGTTCGGCCTCGGCCGCCGACCTCGGCGCCCGTCCCTACGCGAAGGCCCCGATGCCGGCGCCCGTCGCCAACTGGACCGGCTTCTACGTTTTCGGCGGCGGCGGCGGCGGCCTCTCGAAC